>JBBJNN010000042.1:0-39911 GCA_037720885.1 Gemmatimonadaceae bacterium
TCGCTCACCCGCGTGCCCTCCGAGCGGTACCCAGAGCTCGGATCGCTCCGGGAACGCGAAGTCGGGCGGCATGACGCCGATCACGGTGTGCGGCTCGCCATTGATCCGGACAGCACGCCCGATTGCTGCGTGGTCTCCGGCGAGCTCACGCTGCCAGAGGGTGTGCCCGAGGACGACGACACGCTCGCTGCCGTCCTGGTCGTCGCTCGGCAGGAAGCCGCGTCCGCGCGCCGGTCGCACGCCGAGCACCGGGAAGAGCGCGGCCGACACCACGGTGCCGCTCACCTGCCGCGGCGCTTCGCTCCCCGCGAGGTTGAATCCCTGCTCGCTGACCACTGCTACGCTGGCGAGACCGCGCGCACCATCTGCGATGTCCGCGACGTGGAGGAGTGAGAGCCCCGCTCCCTCCACCTGCCTGGTCGGATTGTCCGAGCGGATAACCAGGAGCCGATCCGGATCGGCCCACGGCAGAGGGCGCAGCAGCACCGCGTTGACCAGGCTGAAGACGGTCGTGGCCGCGGCGATTCCGAGCGCGAGGGAGAGAACGGCGACGAGCGCGAACCCGCGCGAGGACCGCAGGACGCGTAGTGCGCCGCGGATGTCCTGCAGAAGCGTGTGCATGATGCGTCATCCCCTTCGCGTGGGCACAGGAGCTTCGCGTCCCGGTGTGCACGATGGTGTCTGCCATGATGATGCGGCGGGGCGGTCGAGTGTTAACGGGAGATCGCGTCCGTGCGGGAGTTGGGGGACAGAATGGCGTCAGGTCGCATAACAGCGAACTTGCGATTTAGTTTACCCTAAAATAATATTACGGCATCGCTAGAGATGGCTCGGCCGCCGGGTCGGTTCTAAATCACGTTGCGTTCACCCGACGTGACTTTCCTTCGCTTCGTCCACATCGCACCCTGCGTCGGCATCTCGGAACAGAGCCGCTGATCCCCAGCGGTAACACCCGCGATCCCTTCAGGTGACCTTGCTTTCGCTCATCAGGCGGACCATCGCGCTCACTGCCGCGAACCTGACCACGGCCTGCGCCAGCGCGCGGGTGGCGCCCGCACCCATCGTCACGGACCGACCGGACTTCACGGAGAGCGCCGAGGTGGTGCCCTCAGGGATGGTGCAGGTCGAGGGCGGCTATACCTTTGCGAAGTCTGGCCGGGCGCGCGAGCATACCGCCGGTGAGTTGCTCGTGCGGATTCCCGTGAGCGCCGGCGTCGAGGTACGCGCCGAGCCGGGCTCGTACGTGGTGTCCGAAGCGGCCGGCGAGCGCACGTCGGGAATCGACGGCGCGACTGTCGGCGCGAAGGTCATGCTCGCCCGCGCCGATAGTGCGCGCGCGGCCAGCCCCTCACTCGCGCTGGTGCTCGGCGTCACGCTCCCGACCGGCGCGCGCGAGTACCGCGAGCGCAAGCTGCAGCCGGCGGCCACGCTGCTCGCGGCCTGGCAGCTATCCGAGCGTCTTTCGCTCGGCTCCAACGCCGGGGTGAGCTACGCGAGCGATGGGGGCTCGCGCTTCACCCAGCTCTATGGCAGCGCGACGGTAGGGTACACGCTGTCCGAGCGGGTGGGGAGCTACCTCGAGTACTTCGCCTTCAATCGGGAGGCCGCGCGAGCGCCGTACAGCGGATACGCGAACGGCGGGCTGACGTTCCGGCTGAGCGACGACACGCAGCTCGACGCGCGTGCGGGACGAGGGCTGGACGGACGCTCGCGCTACTTCCTCGGGGCCGGACTCTCGCGCCGCTGGTGAGGCTACGAGATCTGCCTGCTACTCCCGGCGACCGCGGAGCTCCGCAGCTCGTGCTGCACGTACTTGATCGAGCGCAGGATCTCCTCCTCTACCGCCTCGCCGGGCGCGCTCCGGGCCAGGTGCCGTAGCGCCTCGAGGTGCGCGACGTGCATGGCCAGCAGCTCGGGGACGCAGCGATCCACGATCGCGGAATCGGTCGCGCGCGGCGCGGCGGCGCGTGGTGCCTCGCCCACGACCGTCGCGCGATCCAGCTCGCGGAGCGTCCGCGCCAGCTCGGCCGCTGCCGGCGAGGTCTGCGCGCCAACGAGCACGTACACCTCCCGCCCCACGTAGCGCGCGCCCGGTACGCGTGGCACCGCGCGCAGCCCACGCGAGCGGCGGTCGGCGCTCCAGAACACCGCGTCGAGATGCACCGGCTCCGTGTCGAAGAGGAAGCTCGACAGCAGGGCGGCGGTCGCGCGGTCGCCGCCACGATTTCGACGGAGATCGATGATCAGCGCGTCCGTGTCGCCGAGCAGATCCAGCACGACGGCGACCGTCGGAGCGGCGCGTGCGACGTCGGCGAAGGCGCGGAAGTCGATGTACCCGACGTTGCCGCAGAGTCGCTCGACACGCTCGAGACCGACAGCGCGCAGCTCGCCGCGGTCGAGCAAGGACTCGACCGCATCACACGCCGAGCCGACCGTGGGGCCGAAACCGGAGAAGCGAGCGGGATTGATCATGGCTGGTCTCATCACTCTCATCTGGAACCTGTGCATCTGTACGGCTGGTTCGACCGCGAAGATTCTGTTTTCGGTGCGCGCCGCGCGGCGCGGTCAGCGCACCCGCTTCTTCACGTGAGACAACGGTCACCGGAAAAGGGTTGTACCTGGCGCTCGCCCGCTGCTCGTTATCTTCCGGCATGTACGCCACCTGTCTCTTCTGCCACGCGCCGCTCGGCGCGAACGCGGTGGTCGAGCGCTTTCCCGTGGGCCGGCGGCTCGCGTTCGACGTGGAGAAGGGACGTCTCTGGGCGGTGTGCGCCGCGTGCGGACGCTGGAACCTCTCGCCGCTCGAGGAGCGCTGGGAAGCCGTCGAGGACTGCGAGCGCCTCTTCCGTTCGGCGCACGAACGAACATCCACGAGGGACGTGGGGCTCGCGCGATGCGACGAGGGAACGGAGCTTGTCCGCGTCGGCGCGGCGTCGCTTCCCGAGCTCGCCGGATGGCGCTATGGGCGGGAGATGCACCGGCGACACCGCCGCTCGATGCTCGCCTTCCGCGCTGGCGCAGTCGCCTTCGGCGCGCTGTGGGTGGGCGCGGGTGCGGGCGCGATGCTCCCCATCGCCGCGCTCTACGCCACATACTACGCGCACCTCGCGCGAGGTCGCTTCGGTGTGGTCGCGCGCGTTCCGGTTGGTAGCGACCGCGCGCTCACCCTCCGCGCCGAGCACCTCGAGGGTGTGGCGCTCGCGCCTGGTGGTGGAACGCTACGAGTACCGCACGAGGGAGGCGCGCGGCTCTTCCATGGCGGCGATGCGGTGCGTGTCGCGGGCCTCCTGCTCGCGCGGGTGAACAGCGCCGGCGCACCGGATGCGCAGGTCGCTCGGGCGGTGGCCGACATCGAGCGGGCGGGAGGCGCCGAGCCATACGTCGAGGCGTCTGCGCGGCAGCCGGCGGCGCCATTCGGCGCGCTCGGCGCGGATCAGTCGCTCGCGCTCGAGATGGCGGTGCAGGAGATGCACGAGCGGCGGGCACTTGGCGGCGAGCTGGCGCGTTTGGCCGTGGCGTGGCGCGAGGCCGAAGCGATCGCGGCGATCGCCGATGACCTGCTGCTGCCGGCCTGGATCGGCGAACGGATCCGCGCGATGCGGAGCGGGGAGCGCGATGGCGCGCGCGCGACAATTCGATCGACCGGCGGGTCGTAGAGCGCCACCACCGTAACCGCGAGGTATGTATGGACCGTTCGGGCGACGCGCGCGCGTCGGGCGCGGGGACCAACCGGCGGGTCGCGATCACCGGGGCGACGGGCTTCCTCGGACGCGCGCTCGAGCGTGCGCTGCGCGCGGGCGGTCATCGTGTGGTACGAATCGTCCGCTCTCCGGCTCGAGCCGGCGCCGAGGATGTAGTCTGGGATCCGGCTGTCGCCGCGCTCGACCCGCGCGCCATCGAAGGGTGCGATGCGGTCGTCCACCTCGCCGGCGAGCCAATCGACCAGCGGTGGAACGACTCCGTGAAGGTCGCGATCCGCGCGAGCCGGGTCGAGTCCACGGGCCAACTGGCCCGGGCCATCGCCACCCTCGATCGGCGCCCGACCGTGTTCATCAGCGGATCGGCAATGGGAATCTACGGCGACCGCGGCGACGAGGAGCTCGACGAGCGGAGCCGGCCCGGTTCCGGCTTCCTGGCCGAGGTGGTGCAGGCATGGGAAGCTGCTGCCGAGCCGGCGCGCTCCGCCGGCGTGCGTGTCGTCCATCCGCGCACGGGCGTGGTGCTCGGTACGAGCGGAGGCGCGCTGGCCAGGATGCTTCCGCCCTTCAAGCTCGGAGCCGGCGCGACGCTCGGCGATGGGAAGCAGTGGTCGAGCTGGATCGCGCTCGGCGACTGGGTGGCGGCCGCGCAGTTCGCGCTTGCGACGGACTCTCTTCACGGCCCGTACAACGCGGTGTCGCCACACCCGGTGACGAACGCTGCCTTCACCGAGGCACTCGGTCACGCACTGCACCGGCCGACGATCGCCTCCGCGCCGCGCTTCGCGCTGCGCCTGCTCTTCGGTGAGATGACCGATGACGTGCTGCTGGCCAGCCAACGCGCTCGGCCACGCGCCCTCGAGCAGGCGGGCTTCCACTTTGGCCAGCCGCTGCTCGAGGGGGCACTACGGGCGGAGTTGAGCGCGCGCGACTGAGCGCGCCCAACCGAGCATCCCGGCTCAGTCGTTCGCCGCGCGCTTCCCCGTCGCGAGGTCGAGCGTGAACGTACGGTCGCCGACCACGAGCGGGACGAACTGTGTTCCGTTGAACGTCACGGTCGCGGTACGCGTCCGCGACTGCGGGTCGCCCTGCGCGCGGTCGCGCGACGCGGCAACCTGATGCGTGATCGCGCCCGACAGCGGCCACGAATCGGCGGCCCGCGGGACGGGGATCACGAGATCGACAATCGTCATGCTCGACGACATCGAGTAGCTACGCGCGGCGCCGGCATCGGTGTGGCGGCTGCGCGAGTTGGACGTCGAGCCGCTGCCGTTGATGATGTGCTGGGTTTCGGCACCCGCCAAGCCACTGACTGTGATGTTGCGCTGACGGCTGTACGTCGCGGTGAAGTTGTCACGCGCGACGGAGGCGGCGAGGGTGGCGACGAAGTTCGCCGACGCGGTGGTCGTGGCGCTGTAGGCGGACTGGGGCTGGCCGCTCGCGTCGCGAAGCTGGTAGCTCCGGGATACCGTGAGGCCCTCGCGCGAATTCGTCGGGCAGATGAAGCGGGTGCTGGCGGCGTCGTACGGGCAGTTACCCTGCCACGGCCCGGTGCGTCGCGCGTCGGAGGAGACCTGGCCGAACAGCCCCTCGTGCGTGATGAGAAGCGAGACGTCCTCCGCCGTGGCGTCGCCGACCACGGCGGCGACGTCGGCGCTCTCCTGGTCGCTGGTGGAGGGCGCGGTACTGTCGTTCGAGCAGGCCGCGATGGCCAGCAGCAAGGCTGACGCGGCGACGAGGGGCTGACGGGTGCGGCTCATAGGAGTGGCCCGGTGGAGGAGAAGAGGCGAAACGAGATCGTTGCGCCTGGAACAGGATGGAGCAGGTCTGCGCGCCTGCTCCAGCTGCTCCACGGGGTTGACGACTGACCGGACCGGGCGTTAAGCGCCGGGTTCGGGCAGGCCGGGCGCTCCCTACACCTTCACCACCGGATGCTTGAGGTGGAAGTCGGTCGCCTGCTGGTAGGCGTGGGCGACGGCGAGCAGCTTCCCCTCCTCGAATAGCCCGCCCAGGAAGGTGAGCGACACGGGAGTGCCGTCGGCGCGGAATCCGTGCGGGAGAATCACCGACGGGTGCCCCGTCAGGTTCGTCGCCACGAGCTGGCTCAGCCCCGAGGCGTTCGTCGGCGACACGATCACGTCCACCGACTTCATCACCTCCGCCCACTTGGCGATCGCGACCGAGCGCGCGCGGTTCGCGTTCACGTAGTCCACCGCCGGAATGAAGCGCGCCGTCCGGAAGGTATTCGCCCAGTCCCCGCGCCCCTGTTGTACGAGCTCCTTGTCGCGGTTCGAGCGCGTCAGCTCGTCGAACGCCGCCGCCGCTTCGGCCGTGAGCACGATGCGCATGGCGTCGTACGGCAGATCGGGCAGCTCCACGGGAATCAGCGTGACGCCAAGCTTCCGCAGGACGTCGAGCGCTGCGTCGTCGAACGGTTTGGTGGCGTGCTGTTGGCGCCGCTCGTTGGCCGGGTCCGTGGCCGGGAGGTCGAACGCCGACTTCACGTAGCCTACCCGGAGCGACTGCGGCTTGAGCGTCGCGTCCCAGCGATAGGCCGCGTCAATGACCGTCAGGTCGCGCCCGTCCGGTCCATAGATGGCATCGAGCACGAGCGCGCAGTCTTCGACGCTCCGGCAGAGTGGTCCGAGCTTGTCCATCGTCCACGACAGCGCCATGGCGCCGGTGCGCGGCACGCGCCCGAACGTGGGGCGGAGCCCGGTGACGCCCACGCGCGTGGCCGGCGAGGAGATCGAGCCGAGCGTCTCGCTCCCGATGCTGAAGCCGACAAGTCCCGCGGCGGTGGCCGAGGCGGGACCGGCGGAGGAGCCGCTCGAGCCCTGCTCGAGGTTCCAGGGGTTCCGCGTGCGCTGCCCCTTGCGCGTCGTCTCCTGCGGGCCGGCGTCGGTAGGCCCGTTGCCGAACCAGACGTCGCCCTGCGCCAGCTCACCGAGTGTCAGCTTGGCGATGAGCACGGCGCCCGCGGCGTCGAGGCGCTCGACGACGGTCGCGTCGGCATCGATCACCTGCGTCCGGTACGGTCCGGCGCCCCAGGTCGTGGGGTAGCCCCTCGCCGCCAGGAGATCCTTCGCGCCCCAGGGTATGCCGTGGAGCGGTCCGCGATACCTGCCGCGCGCGAGCTCGTCGTCGAGCATCTTCGCCTGCCGGCGCGCGCGATCCTCGGTCACGGTGATGACGGCCTTGAGCACCGGATCGTACTTCTTGATGCGCGCGAGGTACATATCGGTGAGCTGCGCGGCCGTGACCTTCCGCGCGCGCACGAGTGCCGACAACTCGGTCACGGGCAGGAACGCGAGCTCGTCGAGATCCCGAGGCGCGGTGCGCGGCGCTACGCGGCTTCGCACGGCCGGTTGTCTCTCCCCGCGTGCGGGCGTGGGCGTCACGCCAGGTGGCAGCGGATTGAAGATGATCGCCGGCGCGACGTCGTTCGGCAGCGGGAACTTGTGCAGGGCGTCGAGCTGCGCTGCCTGGCGCTTGAGCCCATCGAGCATCGCCGCACGCTCCTCCTCGTCGAACGTGACACCGGCCACCTCCTCGGCGGCCGCGATGCTCGCCACCGTGATCTCCTCGCCGCCGGCGACGCGCCCCCAGAGCACGCCGGGCAGGAGCGTCGAGCCGAGTCCGACAGAAGCGAAGTAGCCCATGAAGGCGCGGCGATCGTAGGGGAGCGGGGCGTTCATGATCGGAGGGACAGAGGAAGGTGGAATCCGCGGCGGGCTACGCTATCGGCGTCGTGTGCCGACGAATCCAGTCCGCCAAATGTCGCTCCGTGCATTCCCCCGCGGCAACCTCGGTCATGATCACGACGGCGTCCGGTTCGGGGGCGGCGAGTAGCAACCCGTTCATGTGGAGGAATACGAACAACGCCATGAACGCGATCCGCTTGTTACCGTCGACATAGCCGTGATTCTTGGCGAGTCCGTAGCCGAGCGTGGCCGCCAGCGCGGCGAGATCATCGTCGTCGCCATGCGCCCACCTGTTGTGTGGCCGGGCGAGCGCCGAGTCGATGAGCCCGTCGTCCCGCACCCCGTGCCTGCCCCCGTGCTCGCGGATGAGCTGGGCATGCATGGCGTCGGCCGCGCGTCTCGAGAGCCAGCGCGGCTCGGACGGATCGTCACGCACGAGCTACTCGGCCAGCTTCCGGAGCGCGTTGCGATACTTCTTGCGACCGACCACAAACGCGGCCATCGCCGCTTCGAAATCCGGATCGTGCGGAGTGAGAAGAATTCCTTCTTCCGTCTCCACGGCGAACAGCTCGTCACCCTTATTGAGATGCATGCGTTCGAGCATCGCCTTCGGGAATATGGTACCGAGTGAGCTGCCGACCGCCCGAATCTTGAGCTTGTGGGTCATTGGATCGTTATTCGGGAGTGAAAGGGGAGGGTCGAAATTATAACTCGAATTCTAATATGAGAGCGTGGACGGTCCAAACGCTTCCTGCCTCCCGCAGCGCGACGAGGCTAGCTTTCGACCATGCCGACCATTCCCTTCGATCAGCTCTCCGACGCTGCGCGCGTTTGGGTTTTCGCGAGCGACCGTCCGCTCGCTCGTCCGCAGGCCGATCGCCTGCTCGGCGAGGTGGATCGCTATCTCGCCGGATGGCACGCGCACGGCGAGCCGCTCACCGCCTCGCGTGATTGGCGCGACGACCGCTTCCTCGTGATCGGCGTGGATGGTCCCGCGGCGAGCGGCTGCTCCATCGATGGACTCTTTCGCTCCCTGCGAGCGCTCGAACCGGTGATTGGCGCAAGCCTCGTGGCCGGCGGGCGTGTGTTCTACCGCGAACCGGACGGCCAGGTCGCTGCCGCGTCGCGAGACGAGTTCGCCGACCTCGCGACCGCCGGCCGCGTGGGCGCCGACACCCGGGTGTTCGACACGAGCGTCACCGGGCTCGGCGAGCTCCGCGAGCGCTTCGAGACGGAGGCCGCGCGCTCCTGGCACGCGACGCTACTCCCGCGATAGCGCCGAGCGGGCGGGCGAGCGGCGACTACGGAATGGCGAACGCTTCGTTGGCGGCGGACGCGCCGAAACCCTCTCGCGAGCCACCCCCGATCACGTAGATGGTGTTGCCGGCGGCGACGGCGCCCATTCCATGGCGCGGGGTAAGCATGTCGGCCATGCGCCGCCACGCGTTGGTGGTCGGGTCGTACTCCTCGGTCGCCGAGAAGACGCCAGGCGACTCGCCGCCGAACACGAGGAGCCTCCCGCCGAGCGCGGCGGCGGTCAATCCACCCCGCGCGGTCGGCATCTCCCGGAGTTCCGACCACAGGTTCGTGCTCGGCGTGTATGCCTCGAGCGCGGCGAGGTTGCGGTTCGTCCGTCCACCTACCACGAGAATGCGCTCTCCGATCACCGCCGCGGTGAGGTGCTCGCGCGCCGTCGGCATTGGCGCGCGCGCGGCCCACGAGTTCGCGGCCGGGTCGAACACTTCGGTGGTGGGGACGGCGCCCCCGCCGCTCACGCCGCCGATGGAGTAGATACGCCCCCCGAGCTCCACCGACACGTGCGCCGCGCGCGGGGCCGGCATCGGGGCCTTGCGCGTCCAAGCCTGCGTCGCCGGGTCGAACTCGAACACGGCGTCGGAGGGCGCCCACGGGAGCGGGCCGGGTTGGTAGCCGCCGATCACGTAGAGCTTCCCGCCGGCGACCGCGATGCCGAAGTGGTGTCGCGCCTCCGGCAGTGGCGGCGCCGGCGTCCAGCGATCGGTGGCGGGATCGTACACGTCCATCCGCACCTCGGCGCTGCGATCCGCGTCGATTCCGCCGGGCGTGTAGATGCGGCCGCCGAGGAGCGCGGACGGCATCTCCTGCCGCGGCGTCGGGAGCGCCGCGCGCGCTCCACGCGCCCGGGCGGGTGGACGAGTCGGACGAGCCGCTACAAGCGATCAGTGCGCACGCCGAGCCGATGACGAAGGATGTCCGGACTGGTTGCACGTCGGCCTCCTCTGTTCCGCTTCGTTCGCTAGAATCGTTATCGCATCCACTCGTCCCGCCCTGCCGCGACGAACTCGTCGTCCGTGAGGTGCGGGTAGCGAGCGATCACGCGGTCCAGCTCCTCGCTCTGGCCCGGCGATAACGCCTCGCTCGGGTCGAGGCACCAGGTGCCGCGGATGAGGCCCTGCCGGCGTAGCACCTCGTGGATCCCGGCGATGCAGCCGGCGAAGCCGTGCCGCACGTCGAACAGCGCGGCGTTCATCTCCGTCACCGCCGCGCCATCGCCCAACAACTCGGCGCTCACCACGTTACTCACCCGCTCGCGCCGCGCGCGCTCCGCGATCCCCACCGCCGCGCGTGTCCACACCGCCCAGTGCCCGAGGAGCCCGCCGGCGATCCATCGCGGCTCCTCGCCCGCGGCCGCCGGGAACGGCGTGATGAGATCGGCGACGATGGCGTCGTCGTTCCCCGTGTAGAGCGCGACGTCGCGGCGGCCGGATTCACTTACCGCGCGCATGACATCCAGCGTCGCATACCGGTCGAATGGCGCGATCTTGATCGCGACCACATTCGGTATCTCGGCGAACTCGCGCCAGAACGCATAGCCGAGCGCGCGTCCTCCCACCGCGGGCTGGAGGTAGAAGCCGAAGAGCGGGATAGCCGCCGCCACCTCCCGGCAGTGCGCGAGCAGCTCGCCCTCGGGCGCGTCGCGCCAGACGCCGAGGCTGAGCAGGCCGGCGTGATAGCCGAGGTCGAGCGCGATACGGGCCTCGCTGAGCGCCTGCTCCGTACGGCCGACGAGACCGGCGATCTTGATCACGGGACTCGGCACTCGGGACTCGGCACTCGGCGGTGGCTTCACGCTCCGTGTGGCCGAGGCGGACTCCCTCAACAACGCCGAGTCCCGAGTGCCGAGTCCCGATGACGCCGTCTCCGATGCCAGCGCGAGCACGGGCTCATAGAGCCCGTGCCGTGGGTCGCGGATGGCGAACTGCGTGGTGTGCACGCCTACGGCGACCCCGCCCGCTCCGGCGGCGAGGTAGTAGCGCGTGAGCCCTCGCTGCGCGCGCTCATCCAGCTTCCGGTCAGGGCCAAGCGCGAGTGGGTGCGCCGGGATGACGAGACCGCCGAGGAGGCGGGCGCGGAGCACGGCGAGCTCCACCTTGGCTGCGCCGCTCAGAACGCGCCGTCGCGCGCGTCGAAGTGCGTGGGCTTGCCGAGCAGCCGGCCGCCGGCGCGAACCCACGCCGCAGTCCACTCCAGCATCTGCTCCACGCGCACGTCCGGCTCGCCGAAGAGTGACGCGGACTTCGCGGAGTTTGACAGAAGGGCGTCGTCGGACTCCTCGCCCACGATCGCGGGCGGTTTCCCGAGTAGCGCGCCCAGTCGCTCGGCGAGCTCGCGGACGCGGAGCGTCTCGCGGCCAGCGACGTTGATGGCGACGGAAGGGCTCGCGGCGAGCGGGAGGCAGGCGAGCGCGCGGGCGTTCGCATCGCCCTGCCAGATCACGTTCACGTATCCCATCGTCACGTCCACCGGCTCGCCGCGCCAGACCTTCAGCGCGATGTCGGAGAGCACGCCGTAGCGGAGATCGATGGCGTAGTTGAGCCGAACGATGGCGACGCGGGCGCCGCGCGTGAGGGCGTAGTGCTCGAGCACGCGCTCGCGCCCCACGCACGACTGCGCGTACTCGCCGACCGGCGCGAGCGCATCGGTCTCCCGGCTTCCGCCATCGCCGGCCGGCGTGAGCGGGTACACGTTGCCGGTGGAGAACGCCACGATGCGCGATCCGGCGTAGCGTTCGGCGCAGATGGCCGGAACGATCGTGTTCATCGCCCACGTCACGGAAGGCGCGCCGGTGGTACCGAACTTCTGGCCGGCCATGAAGATCACGTTTGGCACGCCCGGAAGTCGCGCGACGGCCGAGCGGTCGAGCAGATCGCAGCGCACGGTCTCGACGCCCACGCGCTCGAGCGCCGACGCCGCGCCGTCCGAGCCGAAGCGCGAGACGGCGATGACCCGCCGGCCGTCGCCGAGGCGGCGTGCCGCCGCGTGGGCCATGCGGGCAAGCGTCGGACCCATCTTCCCACCGGCACCGAGGACGATGACGTCGCCCGGAGCGCGCTCGAACGTATCGATGACGAGGTCGGTGGGGAACGAGAGTGCGTCGTCGAGCTCCGCCTCACTCGCCGGCGCGTGCATCGCGCCGGGGCCGCCGCTCACCTCGCTCGCCCGCGATCAGGGAGCGGCGGTGCCGCCCGTGGTTGGCGTGGCGTCACCTGTCGGTGGCGTGGCGCCGCCAGCGGGAGCAGTGACGCCCGGGGCTCCAGCGGTCGAACCGCCGGCAACCCCGCTCGCAACGCCGGTGGCCGCGCCACCTGTGGCGCCTCCCGCGGCGTCGTATGCCTGCGCAGCGGCGGCCGCGCCCTGGAATCCGATCTTGCTGTGCGTCCCGTCGCAGAACGGCTTCTTGCTCGACGCCCCGCAGCGGCAGAGGGAGAATTTGGGCCCAGGCATGGCGACCGGCTTTCCCTCGTGATCCACGAGCGCCACCTCGGCGCCCTCGGCCAGCTCGACGCGGTATGGGCCGTTGTTGCGGATGGTGATCGTGACGTGAGGCATTGAACCGGGAGATTGGGGTGAGTTTGGGACTCGGCACTCGGCATTAGGGACTCGGCTTCGGAGCCGAGTGCCGAGTCACGGTGCTATGCCGCCGCGCTTTCCGCCCTCGCGGCGTGGCGTTTGAGGCGTGTGATCATCGCGTTGAGCCCGGCCTCGCGAGCGCCGAGGCCAATGTTCTCCATCACGATGCGGGCGAAATCTCCCGGGATGGCGAGCATGGTGGTCGGCGGCTGCTCGTTGACTGCGGCGAAGAGGATCGCGAGGAAGGCCGCGATCGTCGGCGACTGGCGCGCGTTGAGGTCGGCGTAGAAGTGGAGCTTCCCGTCGTGCATCTCGGGGAAGATGTCCACGCGCGTCTGGCACTCGGGAACCGTGAACTCGGCGCGGTCGAGTTCCTTGAAGCGGTCGGGGAGCGGCTCGAGCTTCCTGGAGTACTGCACGAGCGCCTGCATCTTCTCCTCTCGCGGGAGCGAGCGGAACAGTTTGAGGACGCGCTCCACGGAGGGCGGCAGAGGTTGGGACTCGATGTCGTTCATGGTAGGATGAAACGTCGCGACGGGGATGGCGTCAAGCGACGCGCGCCGGCCGAGCCTGGCGAGGTCTTCCCACCTGTTTTTCACCCGGCTCGATACCGCATCCTACCCTAATGAATCCAGTCGAGACCTACATCCGCGATCTGCGCGACATTCGCGCGACGGGCTCGGCGGTGCCCGAGACGTCGTACTATGGCGCGCTGGAAGCGCTGTTCAACGTCATCGGCAAGTCGCTGAAGCCGAAGGTTCGCTGCGTCATCAACATCCAGAACCGCGGCGCTGGCATCCCCGACGGCGGATTGTTCACGCCCGACCAGTTCGGGCGCCGCGGCGACGCGCTGCCCGAGGGACAGATCCCGGCGCGCGGCGTGATCGAGGTCAAGTCCACCAAGGACGACGTCATCGCGGTCGCGCGAAGCCGGCAGGTTGCCGGCTATCTCGCGCGCTACGGGCAGGTGCTCGTCACCAACTACCGCGACTTCCTCCTCGTCGGTCGCGACCGTGACGGGAAGGCGGCGCTCCTCGAGCGCTACTCGCTCGCCGCCGACGAGCGCTCGTTCTGGCACGTGGCGGCAGACCCGCGCTTGGCGGCGGACGCGCATGGTGAGCGCCTGGCCGACTACCTCACGCGCGTGATGCTCTACGAGGCGCCGCTCTCGGAGCCCAAGGATGTCGCCTGGTTCCTGGCCTCCTACGCGCGCGACGCGAAGGCGCGGATCGAGGGCGCGAAGGAGCTACCGGCGCTCGCGGCCGTCCGCCGGGCGCTCGAAGCATCGCTCGGCCTCACCTTCGAGGGGGAGCGCGGCGACCACTTCTTTCGCTCCACGCTCGTGCAGACGCTGTTCTACGGCGTCTTCTCCGCCTGGGTGCTGTGGAGCCGGCGGCAGACACCCGCGGACGAGGACGCGACCTTCGACTGGAAGGACGCGGCGTGGTCGCTCCACGTCCCGATGATCCGCGCGCTGTTCGAGCAGATCGCCACGCCGTCGAAGCTCGGGCCGCTCGGGATCGCCGAGACGCTGGATTGGACGGGCGCGGTGCTCGATCGCGTGGACCGGGCGGCGTTCTTCTCGCGGTTCGACGAGGACCAGGCGGTGCAGTACTTCTACGAGCCCTTTCTCGAGGCGTTCGACCCGGAGCTGCGGAAGGAGCTCGGCGTCTGGTACACGCCGTACGAGATCGTGCGCTACATGGTGGCGCGCGTGGACACGGTGCTCCGCGAGGAGTTGGGCGTCGCGGCCGGGCTTGCCGACCCGCGCGTCCACGTGCTCGACCCGTGCTGCGGCACGGGCGCCTACCTCGTGGAGGTGCTCAAGCGCATTGACGAGACGCTCCGCGAGCAGGGCGCCGACGCGCTCCACGGCACGGACCTCAAGCGCGCGGCGATGGAGCGCGTGTTCGGGTTCGAGATTCTCCCCGCGCCCTTCGTGGTGGCGCACCTGCAGCTCGGACTCCTGCTCCAGAAACTCGGCGCGCCGCTCGCCGGGGCGAGGGGTGGGCAGCGCGTCTACGAGACCCGGCACGAGCGCGCGGGTGTCTACCTCACGAACGCGCTCACCGGCTGGGAGCCGACGACGCACCCGAAGCAGCACCTCATCTTCCCCGAGCTCGAGGCCGAGCGCGACGCGGCCGACCGCGTGAAGCAGGACGCGCCGATCCTGGTCATTCTTGGGAATCCGCCGTACAACGGATTCGCGGGGGTGGCGGTGAAGGAGGAGCGAGACCTATCGAGCGCGTATCGGCGTGCGCTACGAGGTCCACAGCCGGAAGGACGAGGGCTGAATGATCTCTACGTTCGCTTCTTTCGGATGGCGGAGCGACGGATTTCGGAGGTCAGCGGTCGTGGCATCGTCTGCTTCATCTCGAACTCTTCATGGATCGAAGGTCAATCGTTCACAGGAATGCGCGAGCGGTACCTGAACGCGTTTGATTACATTCGGCTCGACGATTTGCACGGCGACAAATTTCGAACCGGCAAGCTCACTCCGGAGGGAGACCCTGATCCGAGCGTGTTCTCAACCGAGCGCAACCGGGAAGGGATTCAGGTTGGGACCGCTATCATCACGCTCGCGCGAAGGCAGGCACATCTGGGAGCCGACGGAGTCGGCATCCGAGATTTTTGGGGCAGGACCAAGATCCGCGACTTGCTCGCGTCGATCGAGTCCAATTCGCACCGTCCATATCGGCTCCACCGGCCGAGCGTCGAACTCGGCTACCCGTACGCCGAAGGCGCCCTCGGCGAAGCATACTACGCCTGGCCTCGACTGATTGACCTGTTCGGGGCTGCGTTTCCTGGGATGTACACGGCACGTGACGATGTGCTGGTCGATATTGACGAGGCGGAACTCGTGCGGCGCATGACGGCGTACTTTGATCCGCGCATCGGTGACACGGAAATATTCGAGCGGATGCCGAACGCTATGACGAGCGGGAAACGCTTCGATGCGGTCGCGGTGCGACGGTATTTGGCGGGCCGCGGATTACTCCGGACTAATGTCGTGAGATACTGTTACCGCCCGTTCGACACGCGCTGGCTGTACTGGGAGCCCGAGACGGATCTGCTGGACCGAAAGCGAGAGGAGTATGTAGCGCAGATCTTTGAAGGGAACGTGTGGATCGCCACACAGCAGCGTGCACGGCGCGGCTGGACACGCCCTCAAGTCATTCGACCCGTCGGATCGCTTCACTTAGTCGAGTCTGGAACTACGTGCATTCCGCTACTCGTCCGATCCTCCGGAACCAGTTTGACACTATTCTCGCAGGACGGTGACGAGCAGGCGTTGCCGGCCGGGAAGGCAGTGCAGCCCAATCTCAGTGATGCGAGCGCCGAGTACTTGCGCGCGCTCGGTGCCGACGCCTCCGCTCTATTCCACCATTCGATTGCGGTCACGCATTCGTCTCTGTACGAGCGGGAAAACGTTGCTGCGCTTGACCAAGACTGGGCGCGAATTCCGTTGCCTGCGAACTCAGACTCGCTTCGACAGTCAACAATCCTGGGCGGTGAGCTCGCTTCGCTCCTCGATACCGAGCGCGAGATCATCGGCGTGACCGGCGGGAAGCTGCGTCCCGAGCTGCGATTCGTCGGCGGCATCTCGCGGGTCGGTGGCGGACGGCTCGGTGAATCGGCGGACGACCTTGCGCTCACCGCACGGTGGGGCGTGGCCGGGAAGGGCGGGATCACCATGCCGGGGAGGGGGAAGGCCATCGAGCGCGAGTACACGCCGGAGGAGCGCGCCGCGATCGCCGACGGCGCCGCCGCGCTCGGGCTCTCCTCTGAACAGGCGCTCGCGCACCTCGGCGCGACCACGTACGACGTCTACCTCAACGAGGTCGCCTACTGGCGGAACGTCCCGCGTCGCGTGTGGGAGTATATGCTCGGCGGCTACCAGGTGATCAAGAAGTGGCTGAGCTACCGTGAGCTCGCTCTGCTCGGCCGCCCGCTGTCGGTGGACGAGGCGCGGGAAGTCGGGAGCATTGCGCGACGTATCGCGGCTATCCTGTTACTCGAGCCCCGGCTCGACGCCTCGTACGAGGCGGTGAAGGCGGCAACGTACGCATGGCCGGCCGCCCCGGCTGGGCGATAGGGCCGGGCGCAAAACGATGGCCGACGACGGAGAACGTGCCCGGGCGCCCGCCTACCAGTACGGCGACTTTCCCTACCTCTTCTGGGACCTCGCCCCACACGCGACCCTCGACGTCGAGAACGACTTCGTGCTCGGTCGCATTCTCACCCGCGGGACGATGGAGGACATCCGGCGCCTCGTCACGCTGGAGCTGATCCAGCAGCGGCTCGATGCGCTCCCGATACCCGAGCACAGTCGCTGGTTCTGGCGGCTCGTCGTCGGCGAGCCGGGAACGCTCGTGCCGGGTGACGCACCCGCCGTGCGCGCGGGCTGACCGTTGCCCCGCGCCGCCGACCGCCGCGTCGTCACTTCGTTACACGTCCGCCTCCTGGAGCTCGTCGCGGAGGCGCACGCACGCTACGGCGACGTGGGGCTTCGCCTGGAAGGCGGTACCGCGCTCGCGGCCTACCACCTCCATCATCGCGAGTCTGCCGACCTCGACTTCTTCGGCAACCTGGATCTGAACGCGCTCGATTTCACCCGGCAGCTTCGCGCGCACATTCGTGCGGCGGATCTCCCCGCCGACCTGATCGGCGCGCCCAACCAGGGCTACGCGCGGCTCGCAGTGCACTCGGCGACGCCGGGCGATGCGACGGTCGTCATGGTCGACATCGCCCGTAGCTCGACCTTCCTGCTGGAGCCCACCGAGCTCACGGTCGAAGGGGTACGTATAGCGTCGTATCGCGACCTCTGCGCGGGGAAGCTGCACGCCATCTGCGACCGGTTCGAGCCTCGGGATTACGTTGACCTACACGTGATCCTGCGCCGGCCGGCGGGCGTTGCCGACACTGTGGGAGACCCATCCGGCGCAACCGAACGTTTCCGTGCGCTCGTGCGCGATGTGATGGAAGTGGACCCAGGCCTCGGGATCCCGCACATCGCACAAGCCATCGCCCGTGGGTCGAACCGAGCGATCGTGGCTGCTCTGCCTCTCCGAATACTCGTCCCACTGTCCGAGGACGACGTTCAGCGTACGATCCACCTCTGTGCCGAAGAATGCGCTCGCGCAGTCCGCGCCGAGCTTGGCGGTTGAGCTCCTCTCGCGCGATGTCGAGTCGCCCCGCAATTTGAGCGTCGGGCGCGGGACAATGGATCACGACCACAGGAGACAGCGAGATGCCGACGAGGAACGCGAGCGCGGTTTGGGAGGGTGGGCTGAAGGGTGGGAAGGGGAGCTTCAAGGGGCAGACGGGGCTCGGGGCGCAG
This sequence comes from Gemmatimonadaceae bacterium, assembly GCA_037720885.1. Taxonomy (GTDB): domain Bacteria; phylum Gemmatimonadota; class Gemmatimonadetes; order Gemmatimonadales; family Gemmatimonadaceae; genus JACMME01. The sequence goes on from JBBJNN010000042.1 coordinate 17,634, forward strand.
TATTCGTTCGGGTCGCGCTTCGAGGAAGGAACGGTCGGCTCCAACCCCGAGGAACTGCTGGCCGCCGCCGAGGCGGCGTGCTTCAGCATGGCGCTGAGCGGCGGGTTGGAGAAGAACGGGACGCCGCCGACCCGCGTCGAGACGCAGGCCGCGTGCACCGTAGAGAAAGTGGGAGACGGGTTCAAGATCACGACGATGAAGCTCACCGTGCGCGCCACGGTGCCCAATCTCGACGACGCGACCTTTCAGAAGATCGCCGAGGGCACGAAAGCGGGCTGCCCCGTGTCGCAGGCGCTCAAGGGGAACGTGGATATTCAGCTCGAGGCGACGCTGGGGTAGCCGCACTCGGCACTCGGCGCTCGGCACGCGGCACTCGGGGAGCAGGAATCAGCCGCGCACGGGAAGGGTGCGGCCGGCGACGGTTCGGTGATGCCCGCCGGCGCGCCCGGCGTACCTTCGTTCATTGGGGGGGCCCCCAAGGTCGGGGAGCCCTCCCAGCACTAGCCGCACGACGCCGACGGCGCTTGACGGGTCTTAATTGATCAATTAATTATCACTCGTGCCTGCCGACTCCGGGTCCCGCGATGCCATCCTCGATGCCGCCGAGCAGCTTTTCGCGCGCACGGGGTTCCGCGCGACCACGATCAAGCAGATCGGCGCGGCCGCCGGCGTGAACTCCGCGCTCCTCTACTACTACTTTGCCGACAAGGAAACACTCTACCGCGAGATGCTCCGTCGGCTGATGGGCGCGCTCGCGAGCGAGGGGCTCCGCGAGATGGGCAGGAGCGCATCGCCCGAACAGGCGATCCGCGGCCTCGTCGAGGCGCAGGTCCGGTTCCTCCAGGCGCGGCCGCACCTGCCCAAGCTCATCGTCCGCGAGCTCGTGGACCACGAGGCCGAGCACGCCGAGGAGCAGATCGTCCTCGCGGTGGGCGCGCTGTTCAAGCGCGTGTGCGAGGTGATCGAAGAGGGCCAGCACGCCGGCGTCTTCCGCCGCGATGTGCATCCCGAGTTCGCCGCCATCTCCACGATCGCGCAGGTGGTCTATCTGTTCATCGCGCGTCCGGCGGTGAGCCTCCTGCTCGGCCACGGGAAGAACGGTCTTCCGGACGACGTCATCGCCGCATTCGGCGTGCACGCAGCGGACTTCGCGCTCGCCGCGCTTGCGACGCCTCCGGCGGCCGGCAGGCGTCCGCCGTCGTCACGAGACCGCGCCACGACACGCACGACGCGTGCGACGCGGGCGGAGTCGGCGCCGACCGCGAAGCCTCCGCGCCCGGGGGCGCGACGTCGATGAGGGCAACCAGGGTATTCCGCGTCGCGATGGCGATCACGACAACAGCCGCCGCCGCAGCCGCGTGCAACCGTTCCACAGACGATGCCCCCGGTGGCACCGGGACGGTGGAAGTTGCGGAGACGGATGTCGGGCCAGCCGCGCCGGCGCGTGTGGTTCGGGTGTGGGTGCAGGAGGGGGATCGCGTGGAGCGCGGCGACACGCTGGTCGCGCTCGCGCAGGCCGCGCTACCAGCGGACATCGAGGGGCGGCGCTCGCGCGTGGCGCTGGTGGAAGCGTCACTGCGCGACCTCCAGGTGGGCGCGCGGCCGGCCGAGGTCGCGCGCGCGGATGCGGATGTCCACGCCGCGGAAGCGGAGGCGACACGCACGGAGCGCGACCTGCAACGCATGACGACTTTGGCCGCGAACGCCGTGGTCAGCCAGCAGACGCTCGATGCCGCGACGAGCGCCGCCCGATCCGCCACCGCGCGCCGCGATGCGGCCCGCGCCGGCGCGGCGCTCGTGCGCGAGGGCGCGCGCGATCAGCGCGTGAGCGCCGCGCGGGCGGAGGTGGCGAGCGCGCGCGCCGCGCTCGCGGGGGCGCTCGCCACGCAGGGCGATCTCGTGCTGCTCGCTCCCTCCGCCGGCACGATCCTCGGCCGCTACGTGGAGCCGGGCGAGATGCTCGCGGCCGGCACGCCGGCTGTGACGGTGGGCGATCTCGCGCGCCCCTGGGTGCGCGTCTACGTCGCCGCGCGCGATCTGCCGCGCGTCCGCGTCGGCTCGGCGGCCTCCGCGACACTCGCCGGCGCGCCGGCCATCCGCTTCGCCGGCCGCGTCGTCGCGATCAGCGACCGCGCCGAATTCACGCCGCGTGTGGCACTGACGGAGCGCGAGCGCGAGGACCTGCTTTTCGGCGTGAAGGTCGAGCTGCAGGACTCGACCGGCGTGCTCAAGCCGGGCCTGCCCGCGACGGTAGTCATCGGGACGCGGCACTCGGCACTCGGCACTCGGCCTCCACAGGCGAGTCCCTAGTGCCGAGTGCCGAGTCCCGCGTGGCCGACCTGGCCGTCCGTACGGTCGGGCTCCGGAAGGTGTTCGGGGCGCGTGCCGCGGTCGAGGGGCTCGACCTCACGGTGTCGCGCGGCGAAGTGTTCGGGCTCCTCGGGCCGAACGGCTCCGGCAAGACGACGACGATCCGCATGCTCTGCGGGCTGATCGAGCCGACCGGCGGCGAGGGCACGGTCGTCGGTCTCGACATCCGGACGGAAGCCGACGCGATCCGGCGCGACATCGGCTACATGTCGCAGAAGTTCGGCCTGTACGAGGACCTGACGGTCGCCGAGAATCTGCGCTTCTATGCCGGGGTCTACGGCCTGCGGGGGAAGGAGCGCGCCGAGCGCGTGAGCGAACAGCTCGCGGACCTCGCGCTCGTGCCGCGTGCCTCGCAGCTCGCCGGCACACTGAGCGGCGGCTGGAAGCAGCGCCTCGCGCTGGCGTGCGCCACGTCGCACCGGCCGCGGATGCTCTTTCTCGACGAGCCGACGGCCGGGGTGGACCCGGCGGCGCGCCGCCAGTTCTGGGCGATCATCCACGACCTGGCCAGCGCTGGCACCACGATCCTCGTGACCACGCACTACATGGACGAGGCGGCGCGCTGCGGGCGGCTCGCCTTCATGTCGCGCGGACGGCTCATCGCGGTCGGTACGGCGGCGGAAGTGACCGCGCAGTTTGGCCAGCCGACGATCGAGGACGTATTCATCGAGCTGCAGCGCCGCGACGAGGACGCGGCGGCGTGAGCGGCGACGCGACTGGCATGTTCGCGCGAGTTCGTGCGTCGGCCTTCTGGCCGATGCTGTGGAAGGAGTTCGTGCAGATGCGGCGCGACCGGGTCACGCTCGCGATGATGACGGTGTTCCCGGCGGTGCAGCTCGTGCTCTTCGGCTACGCGATCCGGACGGAGGTGCGGAACCTTCCGACCGTCGTCCTCGACGAGTCCCGCTCGTCCGAGAGCCGCGCGCTCATCGCGGTGCTCGCGAACACCGGCAACTTCGCGGTCGTGGGCGCCGTGCGGAGCCGCGCCGAGCTCGCCGACCAGGTCGAGAGCGGACGCGTGCGCGCGGCCGTGATCGTCCCGCCCGGGTTCGCGCGGGATCTCAAGCGCGGCCGCGGCGCGCAGGCGCAGGTCGTGGTGGACGCGGCCGACCCGATGGCGTCCTCGGCCGCCATCTCAGGCGCGTCGCTGGCCGCGGCGGTTCGCTCGGCCGCGCTGGCCGAAGCGGCGGGCGTGCGGGGAGTGCCCCGGCTCGATGTACGCGTGCGCCCCTGGTACAATCCGGCGCTCCGGAGCGCGGTCTTCATCGTGCCGGGGATCGTCGGGGTGATCCTTTCCATCACGCTCATCCTCATCACCAGCATGGCGCTCGTGCGCGAGCGGGAGCGGGGGACGCTGGAGCAGCTCATCGTCACGCCCATCGGCAAGACGAGCCTCATGCTGGGCAAGATTCTGCCCTTCGTACTGGTCGGCTACGTGCAGATGACCGTGGTGCTCGGGCTGGGAAAGCTCCTATTCGATATTCCCGTTCGCGGGAGCATCGTGCAGCTCTACGCGATCTCCCTCGCGTTCATCATCGCCAGCCTCGGGCTCGGCCTTTTCGTCTCGACGCTGGCACGGACGCAGGTGCAGGCGATGCAGCTCGGCTTCTTCCTGATCCTGCCGAACATCCTGCTGTCCGGCTTCATGTTCCCGCGCGAGGCGATGCCCGCCCCCGCGCAATGGGTCGGCGCCGCGCTGCCGCTCACCTACTTCCTGCGCGTGGTGCGGGGCGTCCTGCTCAAGGGCGTCGGCCTCGAGGCGCTCTGGAGCGACGCCCTCACGCTCGCCGTCTTCGCCGTGGCGATCATCGTCCTGAGCGTCACGCGGTTCAGGAAGACGGTGGAATAAGGACGCAGCGCCGAGTCCCGATGCTCTACCTCAGCGCCGCCGTCAGCGCGTCCGCCGCCGCCCGCACGTCCGTCGCGAGGCGGTCGAGCGCCGCGGCGACGCGCGCGGTCTCGCGCTGCGCCATCTGGAGGTTCGGCTTGTCCTCGACCGCTTCGCGAATACCTGGCATCGTCTTGACGCCGTAGCCGGTGTAGTAGCCCGGCGCGTAGATCAGGTGCCGGAACCAGTCGCGGCCCGGGAGGCCCGCGGTGTCGCTGAGCGCGCGCTCCGTGCGCAGCAGGCGCGCGTTGAGCGGCGTGAGTCGCGCCGAGCGTGCGCGGAGCGCGGCGGCCGGCATCGTGGCGAGGGGAGCGAGCGCCGATTCGTAGCGGCCGGCGGCGTCCGCCAGCCGATCGAGCGCGGCACGCACTGCCGCGAGGTCGAGCGCCTTCGTGGTGTCATTCTTCTTCGCGCCCTTCTCGATCTCGTCCACGTACTTGCGATACGTGCGGACGACGCTCGTGAACTCGTAGGGAAGTACGGGGGCATCGGCGAGACGCAGGATCGTGGTGCCAGTGGTCTGCGCTTCAGCCACACCATACACGAATGAGGTGTCGAGGAAACGGCGGTAGAAGTCGTAGGTATCGTGGATCGAGTGGTACATCCCGTCGTGCGAGTCGCCGCCGTAGGAGATGTTGAGCGACGCCACGCCGAGGTGGTCGATGAACGCGGTATAGTCGGAGCCCGAGCCGAGCGCGTCGATGGTAAACGACGTGTCGGCCGCTGTGGCGACCGCGGGTCTCCCGGCCTCGCCCGCGCTCGGCGGCCGGGTCTCGCCGCGAATGCGCGCCATCTCGCGTTGCGCGACCGAGTCGTCGCGCGTCGCGGGTACCGGGCGGGGCGCTGGCGGTGCGGCGGCGACGGGGGCTGCCTCGCGCTGGGTGGCGCGGCGGCGGGCGGCGAGCGCGTCCAGCACGCTCGTGCCGCTCTTGGGATCGCGGACGTCGCGCGCGACCTCCTGCATGAAGCGCTCGAGCGAGTGCGAGCCGGCCACCGAGAGCCAGCCGCGATCGTTCGTGTCGGAGTTGAGGTAGGCGACGGCGCCGGCCTTGAGCTCCGCCGCATGCTTCTCCGCCCACTCGGTGGAGCCGAGGAGTCCCCACTCCTCGCCGTCCCAGGCGGCGAGGATGATCGTGCGGGCGGGGCGCCATCCGCTCTTGAGGAGGGCGCCGAGTCCGCGCGCCGTTTCCTCGAGGGCGACCATTCCGGAGATCGGGTCGTTCGCGCCGTTCACCCACGCATCGTGGTGGTTACCATAGATGATCATCTGCTCCGGTGACTGCGCGCCGGGAATGCGCGCGATCACGTTGTAGAGCGGGCGCGTCTGCCAGTCGAACTTGAGCGCGAGGTGCACGCGCGCCGGGCCCGAGCCGATGTGATAGGTGAGGGGGAGCGCACCGCGCCACGCTTCCGGCGCGACGGGGCCGCCGAGGTTGCGGAGGAGTGGGAGCGCGTCGTCGTAGCCGATCGGGAGCACGGGGATCGGCTCGATCGTCTTGACATCGCTCATCGCCAGCTTGCGGGCGCCCGCCTCCGACGCCCAGCCCGGCGAGAGCGGATCGCCGGGGTAGGTCGGCATGTCCATCACGCTCCCGCGCTGCACGCCGGCGCCCGGCCGCATTGGCCCCTTGGGGTACACGTCGTCCACGAAGTAGCCGTCGTCCTTCGGGTCCGAGTAGATGAGGCAGCCGACGGCTCCGTGCTCGGCGGCAAGCTTGGGCTTGATCCCGCGCCACGAGCGCCCGTACTTGGCGATCACGATCTTGCCGCGGACGCTGACGCCGAGCGAATCGAGGATGCGATAGTCCTCGGGGAGACCGTAGTTCACGAACACGAGCTCGGCGGTGACATCGCCGTCCGGCGAGAAGGCGTTGTAAGTCGGGAGCTGGTCACGGTCGTTCGAGTCCTTGTCCCCGGCGGCCGGCGACTCCTTGAGCGCGGCGGTGAAGCGCTCGGGCGACACCATCTCCAGCGTGCGCACCGTAGGGCGCGGCATGAGCGCCTCGAACCGCTCGATCTGGGCGGTGAGCCCGACGCTCCGGAAGCGCGCGAGGATCAGCTCGGCCACCTTGCGCGACCGGTCGGTGCCCGCCTCGTGCGGGTCCTCGCTGAGGAGCCGCATGCGCGCGCGTAGGGAGTCGGCGCTCGGGACTGCCTTGACCGTCGCCTCGCGACGAGCCTGCGCGGCGAGCGCGTCGGCGGGGAAGCCGCGGATCGGGGCTTGCGGCGGCGGCGCTTGCGCGGGGGCCAGCGCGGGCGCGACGAGGAGAAGCGCGAGTGTGGCAGCGGAGAAGGACTTCGTCTGCATCGTAGCCGGTGCTCGGGATGACATGATGATCGTGGCGCGACCATGCGCGGCGGGAAGCGTGTGTCTGCACCGGCTCGCGCCGCGCTGGGGCCGTAACGAATATTGTGTGTGTCGCCGTACGCGGGGGAGGGGAGGAGTCTCATGAAGTTGCGAGTCACGCTGCACGTTGCCGACCGCGCGATCATCATCCGCCGCATCGCGGGCGACGGCGAGGCGCGCGCGTGCGCCGAGATCATGGCGACCTCGGAGCCCTGGATCACGCTTGGTCGCACGGTCGACCAGTCGCTCGCCATCGTGCGCGATCCCGAACGCGAGGTGTACGTCGCGGCGTGCGACGAGGAGCGGGATGCCGTCGCCGGCTTCGTCATCATCCAGATGAAGGGCGCGTTCGCGGGTTACCTGCAGACCGTGGCACTCCGCGAGGATTGGCGATCGCGAGGCCTGGGGAGCCACCTGATCACGTTCGCCGAGGAGCGCATCCTCCGCGATTCACCGAACGTCTTCCTCTGCGTGTCGTCGTTCAACCACCGCGCGCGGGCGCTGTACGAGCGGCTGGGCTACGAGGCGGTGGGAGAGCTCCGGGATTACTTGGTCCGCGGGCACTCGGAGTGGCTGCTGCGGAAGACGGTGGGGCCGTTGGTCGATTTCGGGAAGGCGCGGGGAGGAGGGAGCAGGCAGCAGGGAGCAGGAGAAAGCAGCGCAGGGTGAGCGGCTTCGCGAGATGCGTCGCCCAGCTGAAAGACGCCTCGCTCTATTGTTAGAACGCCTTAACACGTTGTGTTGCCGACACTTGGGCGACGCCACCAAGGCCTTCGTCGCGCGCAGCGGGTGGTCGGCCGGAAGGCGCGCCTCGAGCGAGACGTAGCTGACCAGCGGGACTTGGGCCGTCTCTCGACCACGCATCGCATGCTCCACGTCCGAGGGGTGCGACACAATACACATCGCTCCGCCAAGACACCATCGTCAATTACTGGTTTTTCCGCACCCTGCTAGGTGTTGGGCCGCGTAGGAGCAACTTCTAACGCGATATCGGTGGACGAGATGGCCGCGCGTCGAGAGCACGCCGGAGTCGAACAGCCACCATCGAGTCCCGAACGCGCTGCCGCGCGCACGCAATTCCTGATGGAGGACAGCCTCCCGCGGTTCGTGATGGTGGGCTCGACGAAGGCGCGATCCTCCGCGCAGTCTCCTAGGGTGCGATGGTGACGGTCGGTGGATTGGGCGCCCAGACGTCGCCGTACGCGCCCTCGAACCGGTAGGTCCCCGGCCGCAGGTCGTACCGGGATTCCCCCGCCCCGATCCGGAGGTCGAAGACGAAGCGCTTGGTCTCGCCCGCGACGAAGCGCGTCACCTCAGGTACATCAGCCCGCACCGCGTAATACCAGCCGCCGCCGCCCTCGCCGACGATCCGGTAACTGAAGCTCGCGCTGGGCCCCGCGTCGCCCGACGGCGGGAGCTGCACGATGAGGAGGGACTGCGACGAGGGGTTGCGGGCGGTGACGACCATTACGAAATGACCGCCGTTCTGGCCCGAGCTCGGCGCTTCAGGCGTGGCCTCCACACCGATCTCGAGCGCGCTCGGGTCCGCCGGGACGGCTGCCGGGTCGGCGGGCGGCGGCGGCCCGCCATCGGCGATGCACCGCTCGACGCACGCGACGACGCCGGCGCACCGGCCGAGGAACTGGGCGCGCGGGTGGTCGCCGGTGCGGAGCAGCGCGTGAAGCATCTCGTGGCGCACGAGGTCCCCATACAGCCACGAGCCGCCGGCCAGTACGATCCGGTTCCCCTGCGAGTCCCACCGGCCGTGCACCGGGCTGCCGTCGTCCAGGAGGATGGTCTCCGCCCCCGGCACCACGTACCAGCTCACCACGTCGACGCTCTCCGAGCGACGGGAGCACGCCTGCGTTAGGGCCCACCACTGCCGGTACACGGCCGGCGGCACGAAGCGCTCCGCGCCGGGCGGGAGGCTCGGCCCGGTGGCCGAGTCGCACGCGCCCAGCAGCGGCGGGAGTAAGAGGAGCAGGAGGCGCAGGAGGCGCACGGTCATGAAGGATGACACGATCGGATTGCGATCCGACACCGCGCCGGCGGACCGCCGCCGCTGGTTGCTGCGACCGCACGATAACCGCTGCGCGCGCCCCGCGCCACCCACTGACGAGTAGCGTGCATCCCGCCTCGCGCCAGGTCAACGGTGAGGCCTGAGCGCGCGGACTGATTGCCGCGGTGCGAACCAGACCCGTACTGCGCGGAGCTCAGGGACTACATCGTCCGCGGACACTCGGAGTGGCTGCTGCGGAAGCCGGTGGGGCCACTGGGGGGAGTTAAGGAAAAGATAGGGAGCAGGCAGCAACCCGCGAACCCGCAGGACACCGCGGCGCAGGTGCGTCACGTCGCAGGGCGGGTCCTAGCCGGGCCTGTGCGACCTGAGTGCCTAGTAGTCACGGCGTCCGGACGTCAGCCACCTCGCTTCGTGCTCCCACGGTCGCATCTCGTACACTACCACCTGATTGAGGAGCGCCTGTAGGGCCACGTCGAGTCCGAGGTCAACGTAACGGCCGACACCGCCGGCCCCTGCCCGCGCCAGCAGCCATCCTTCGGCGGGCACGGTCCACGCAGCGGCACTGAAATCACGCTGCAACACATGCACGAGCTCGTGCGCCAACACCGCGTGAGGCCGCGGGTCGGCATACAGGCGCTCATTGATCGCGCCCCCTCTATCTGCGCTGCCTCGCACCCAGATCACGCCGCCCATCTGCGCGCCTCGCCACTCGTCCGGCTGGAAGTCGCTACGCGCGCGGAACACCGGCGCGCCCGTGGACAGGCTACTCGCTGCGTCGAACCGGAGCTTCGAGTGCGCCGCGGAGTACGCCGTGACGACGACACCCGCGAGATCCAGCTTGAGCCGGGCGCGCCAGCGCCGGAGCGTGTCCCGGGGCGCTGGATGCTCGAGGTACAGGCGAGCCACGCCGACGGGAAACATCAGCCGGCCAAGCGCCGGGCTGCCCTCGGCGGCGTTGCGCACGACCGAGCCGCCAACCGCCGCGATCTCGCGCCCGAGAAACCCGGCACCGTCGAAGCGGGACACCGCGACGCGCTTGCCGAAGTAGGTCACGCCCCCGCCAAGCGCGCCCCTTGCCAACGCGCCGCGGATCGGCCGACCGCGTACCGCCTGAAAGAGTGCGGCCGTCGCCCCGCCGAGCGCGACGTTCGCTGCCGCGACGGTGAGGTCTCCGCGCCATCGTGAATGACGGGTCTCCGGCCCCACCGGCTCACTGGCGGGGGGGCAGGTACGGCACTGCGCGCGGGCGGGCGACGACGTCAGCGACACCGTGAACACGACGGCGATCGCGAACGCGGCATGAACGACGCTCCGCCTTCTCGCGGCCTCCCCGCTCTCGCGCGTCGGCCCGCGCCGCGACCTGCATGACGTCATCTGTCCTCCGCGGTGCGTGATCCCCTGCCTCGGCCCGCAACGCGGCGGGAGGCGGGTGAAATGGGTACCTTGGCCGGGTGGCCCGGTTCCACGAGTACGATTACGATGCATGGGCGGTCATGACGTCCGACGCTTGCGATGATGCTCGCCGCCGGTAAATGCACGGACCGCTTCCCTACGCATCGTCGCCGGCGCGGCTGCCCCGGCGTGCGCGCGGGGGTGAGAGATGAACGAGCGGCGCAGATTCTTTATCGTACACGAGAGCGCCGGCCCGCGGCTCTCCCGATGGCTCGGCGATCTGGGCCAGGATCTCGGCTACGCGCTGCGCCACTTCCGCCGCTCGCCCGGCGTGGCGGCGCTCATCGTCGTCACGCTCGCTGTCGGGATCGGCGCCAACGCGACGATGGCCGGCGCCATCGACCGGCTCCTCCTCCGCGCCCCGCCGCACGTGCGCGAGCCCGGCCGCGTGGCACGGCTCATCGCCGTCTCACCCGACGGGGCCGGCGGCAGCCGCGTCGGCGGCAGCGTGCACTACCCAACCTTCCTCGACTTTCAGCGCGAGCTCACGGCGTTCGAGGCGCTCGCCGCGGTCACGGGAAGGTCGCTCCAACTCGGCGAGGGTGCCGAGGCCGTCGAGGTTCGCGCGGCGATTGTCTCGGCGACGTTCTTTCCCTTGTTCGGCGTGCAGCCGGTGCTCGGCCGCTTCTTCTCCCCCGCGGATGGCTTCCCCACCGGTCAGACCACGGGCGGGCCGCCGCTCGCGGTGCTGAGCGAGGGCTTCTGGCGGCGGCAGTTCGCGGGCGATCCGGGCGTCGTGGGACGTGCGCTCCGGCTCGGACGCGTGGTGTACACCGTCGTCGGCGTTGCGCCGTCGGGCTTCCGGGGCGCGGAAGCCGAGCCGCCCGACGTCTGGCTGCCGATCACGGTGACGGTCGACGCGGAATTCCAGTTCATTAACCTCGCGGACCGAAACTCCGCCTGGCTCACGGTGGTCGGGCGGCTGCGCCCCGGCGTGTCGCGCACGGTGGCCGCAGAGCAGGCACAGGCTGCCTGGCGCCGGGAGCTCGAGCTGGAGGGGGTACGGGATTGGGCGGGACGCGTGGTGGCCGCCTCGGTGATCCGGGGGCGCGGCCCCGACGCACCGCGCGAGGTGAAGGTGGCGCTCTGGTTGGGCGGCGTCTCGGCGCTCGTGCTGCTCATCGCCTGCGCGAACGTCGCTAACCTGCTCCTGGGTCGCGCCTTCGCGCGCCGACGCGAGATCGCCGTGCGGCTCGCGCTCGGTGCCGGGTGCGGGCGGCTCGCGCGGCAGCTTCTGGCCGAGGCAGGGCTGCTCGCCGGTCTGGGCGGCGCCGGGGCGCTCGGCCTGGCCGCGCTGGGTGGTCGCCTGCTTCAACGCCTCTTCGTCGGCGATCTCGCCGGCGCGAGAGAGGGTGCGGTGGCGAGCTCCGCCAACGGCTTCATTGATGTTCGCCTGCTCGCATTCACCGCGGCCGTCGCGCTCGGAACGGGCATGCTAGTGAGCCTCGCACCCCTCATCCAGAGCACTGCGCCCGACCTCACGACGGCGCTCCGCGCCGGACAGGCCACCGGCGGCGGGCGCACATCTCGTGTGCGCTCGGCACTACTCGGCGCACAGGCCGCCCTTTGCACGTTGCTGCTCGTTGGCGCAGGACTGTTCGCGCAGAGCCTGCGCCGGGTGGAGGGGCTCGACCTGGGCATCGACGTCGACCATACCCTGGTGGCGCGGTTCGACCTCGACCGCTTGACGATGCCAGAGGCCGCGATCACGACGATCTACGAGGCGATGCTGGAGCGCGTGCGGGCGGTGCCGGGGGTGACGCGGGCGGCGCTCGCGGCCGCCGACGTTCACGGGGGTGGTCGCGCCGTCTCCATCCACAGGATCGAGATAGATACGGCATGCATCTGGGCCTGCGGCGCGACGGAAGCGCCCATGGAAGTAGGGGTAGACAGCGGCTTCTTCCGCACCATTGGCGCGACGTCGCTCCGCGGGCGCGATTTCGCGGCGACCGACGTCCGCGGCGCGCCTCGCGTCACGATCCTCAGTGCGCCGTTGGCCAGATTTCTGTTCGGTCGCGAGGAGCCACTCGGCCGATGCGTCGTCCTCCCGCTGCGGGGGAATGATCGAGGCGGGGAGTGCGTGACCGTGGTCGGTGTACTCGGCGGGTTCTGGAAGCGCAGCATCCTGAACCGCGGTGCGCTGGCCATCTACGTGCCGCTGACGCAGCGCACCGGCGTACTCGGCCTGGGGCGGCCGCGGGCGATGTACGTGCGATCCACCGGCGACCCCACGTCAAGCGCATCGGCAGTGCGCGATGCGATCCAGAGCCTGCGATCCGACATCCCGCTCGTCCGCGTCACACGAGTGCGCGACATCATTGACCCGGAAATTCGGCCCTGGCGACTGGCCGCGACGATGTTCTCGCTCTTCGGCGCGGTGGCGCTTCTCATCGCGGTGGTCGGGCTCTACGGCGTGGTGGCCTTCGCCGCAGCGCAGCGCTCCACCGAGATCGCCGTCCGCCTGGCGCTCGGCGCTCGCGCGCGTGATGTGCTCGCCGTCGTCGCAGGCAGTGGGCTCCGCGCGGTCTGCGCCGGTCTGCGCCGGTCTCGCGGTGGGCGCGGTTGCGGCACTCAGCGTCCGACGGTGGGTAGGCCCGCTCCTCTTCCAGACGTCGCCGAGCGATCCGGCGGTCATCGCGGGCGTGCTCGCCCTGCTGCTCGCAGTGGCGGTTCTGGCGACCCTCCTGCCGACCGTGCGTGCGCTGCACCGAAGTCCGGCCGCGGTACTCCGGGTGGATTAGAAACGGCTTGGGCAGGAGAAGTCGCTGGCGCTCACGATCCTGCGGGATGACAACGCCAGCATGGCTCCCTGGCGACGTCCACTGATCCCTTGGCGATCAGACTCACGCCGCATATCGTGTCCGGATGAACATCGAGCGACGCGACTTCGTGGCCGGCGCGGTGGGTGCGGCCGCCCTTGGCCTCCTGGGCTGCATGGCGACCACGGGCGCGGCCATCACCGCCGCACCCGTGGCATTGACGAGGGCACAAGCAATGTACGGTTTGATCGGCAAGATGACCGCGGTGGAGGGCCAGCGTGACGCGCTGATCGCCGTCCTGCTCGAGGGCGTCGCGGGCATGCCTGGCTGCCTGAGCTACGTGGTCGCGCGGGATCCGGCTGACGCGAGCGCGATCTGGATCACCGAGGTGTGGGACAGCGAGGCGAGTCACAAAGCGTCGCTCGCACTCCCATCGGTGAGGGCGGCCATCGCCAAGGGACGGCCGCTGATCGCGGGCTTCGGCGACAGCGTGGTCACCGCGCCTGCTGGAGGACATGGGTTGGCGGCCGCCCCGGCCCGCTAGCCGTCCGCGTCAGCTGCTCCCGGTCTCCGGTCCATGCACTTCGCGCGCTACATCGCCCTCGGCGACAGCATCTCGATCGGACTCTACCCCGCGCTCGACGTCGCCGGCGCGCGTGACTGGGTTGTTCCCGGCGCGCTCCGCCGCGAGCTCGGTGCGGCGTCGCTCCTCTATCGCAACGATGATGCGATGTGGCCGGAATTCGCGGGGCGTGACCTCGCGTCGCTCCACCCCGGAATTGCGTTCCGGGACGAGCACGACCTCGGCAGCCCGACAGATGGCGAGATTGACAATCTCGCGACCGACGGGGCGACGACGGAGGACGTGCGGGCGCACCAGATCCCACGGATCGAGCCGAGCGAGGAACCCACCCTCCTCACGCTCTCCGTGGGCGGGAACGACCTGCTCGCCGCGCTCCACCGCAATCCGGCTCCGCGCAACTTGGTGGCGGGGATCGCGTCGCGCTTGCGGCGCATGCTGCGCGACGTGAAGGCACGCCGGCCCAACTCGAGCATTCTCGCCACGAACGTCTACGATCCATCCGACGGTACGAACGACCTCGGCGACGGCCGACCCCTCGACGAGGCGGCGGGCTGGCTCGCCGACTACAACCTGCAGCTCCGCGTCGCGACGGCAGAGGTCGAGGGCGCGTGCGTGGCGGACATCCGCGCGCACTTCTTCGGCCATGGTGTCACCGCCGCCAGCGCCGACCGCTGGTACTGGCGCCATTCGATCATCGAGCCGAGCGCGCGGGGGGCAAGTGAGGTGCGGCGGGTGTGGCTGAGGTGCCTGGCGGGGTAGTCATCGGGACTCGGCGCTCGGCGCCCGGCGCTCGGCACTGCCAGGAGAATCAGGCTTGGACGCGCGGGGGGTGAACCCGCAGCCGAGTCCCTAATGCCGAGTCCCGAGTCCCTACTTCACCGTGAACGGCACGGTCATCTGCGTCGTGTCCCACACCATGCGGATGGTGCCGCCGGCGCCGGCCGGATCCACACTGACCGTGAACTGTTCGGCGGGCGCCGCGAGCTTGGTCGTCGCGACGTCCACGCGCGCGAGATCCTGCGACTGGTCGTACATGGTTCCCCAGAGCGGGCGGCCGTTCGCGTCGAGCGTCTGTTTGTTGATGATGAGCTTCGTCCCGGAGGGCGTCGGCAACATCCAGAGCGTGTACGTTCCGGCGGGCACCGGTGTACCGGAAATGACGAGGTCACGATCCGTCCTGAGCGTCGTGGCCGCGTTCGCGCCGACGCGCCAGACCACGTTCCACGGCACCAGCTCGCCGCCGAACACCGTCCGCCCGCGCCGCGAGGGCTTCGAGTAGTTGAGCGCGATGTTCGCGCCGCCCACGGTCGCGATGACGGAATCGGGCGGCGAGAGGATGCCAAGCCGCGTTCCCGACCAGCTGCGGGCGAGCGCCTCGATGTCTACCGTGCGCACGCGCTCGACGGCGACGCGCACCGTGTAATCGGGCACGCGCAACGACAGGAGGCGGCCCTCGCGGTCCACCCGCGCGCGCAGCGTGCCCTGCCCGGGCGTCACGAAGAGCACGGAGTCCGCACCGTGCTTCCTCGCCACGATCCGCGACGGCGGCTGGTTGCCGACGCCGACGAAGACGACGTCGACGGAATCGCGCTTCGCGGCGCGGAGGCGCATGGCCGCCATCTCGTAGGCGAGGTACGAGTTCGGAAGCGCGGGAATGGCGCCCGCGGGCGCTGCGATCGTGCGCGGCGCCAGCGTGGAGTCACCGCGCTTCACTGCGATCCGCACGCTGTCGCCCGCGAAGGTGAGCGTGGTGCTCCCGAGGAGCGGCGCGTCGGGCGCGGCACCGATCCGGTGGAGCATGTACGTCACCTCAGTTACCTGCCCGGAGGGGGAGAGCGCGATGTGCGTGTGCCGCAGCGACGTCTCCGGCCGACGGATCACCTGCTCGACCTGAATGTCGCGTGCGCTACGCGTGAAGCGCTCGGCATAGACGGTATCGGTGCCGAGGCGGACGATGAAGGCGCCCGACCCGTTCCCCTGCGCCGGCGTGGTGCCTGCGGCGAGGAGCGCCAGGAGAGCGGAGGGAATGACTGTGCGGGAACGCATGTGGAGCATGGGAAGGCCTCGCGGAGGGATGAACAGCATGCTCAGAGTAGAAATCCGCCTGCTGTCGCGCAAGCGTCGGCGGCACTCGATTACCGGACGCTGACGTCCGGCGGTCGCAGTCCGGCGCCATTCGCTTGCGGCATGTGGATTGCGCGCTGCTATGCCCCGCGCCAGCGTGGGCGCGGAACTCGATCCGGGGATCAGCTCGGCATCACAGGGAGGCATACCGAATGGGGAAGAACAAGGAGAATGACGGGAAGCAACAGGGCGCAGTGCGGAAGGCCGAGGGCCAGCACGGCGACAAGACGCACGCGCGCTTTCAGGAGCAGATCCACTCCTCGCGCGCGAAGTCGGGCGGCCCGGGCGACGACGCGGCCGGCGATCCCACGCATGCCGACGAGGGCGAGCATCGTCTGTTCGAGGGGCGCGAGCAGCACGACGAGGGAGAAAAGAACTCCGAGAAGACGCGCCTGAGCAAGGACATCCAGCGCCACCACCACGATCGCGAGCAATTCCAGGTGCCCGGCGGCAAGGAGAATCACCCCCGCGCGTAGCGCGGAGCGCAGCGCGCCGTTTACGAATGCCCGGTGCGGTCGTCCCTGCGATGAAGGGGGCGGCCGCGCCGGGCATTCGTCATCTCCCGCGAGAGCCCGGGCGGCTCGTTCCCCGTTCGCCGGATCATCAATCCGATACCAGGAGAACGCCGCCGTGACCGCTCACGCACTTGCGCCCCTCCCCGCGCCCGCCGCACCGCGCGCCGCCCTCGCGCTCGTCGCCACACCGGAGGTGATCTCCGCGCTCGCCGCGACACTCGACGACGCGACCGTGCGGCTCGCCCCCTCCCTCGCAAACCGCGCCGCCGGCATCGCGCTCGGCGACTGCCTCGCCGCGCTCGGCGCCGCGCTCGGCCGGCACGATGCGCGGACAGCGCACTCCGCGCTCCTGCGCGCGCGGCGCGCGGTCGCGCGGTGCGGCCACATCGCCGGTCCGGCGTCGGTGCTCGGGGTGATCGAGCTGACGCTTGGCGACGCCGAGGAGATGCTGTTCGACGCGGGCGTGCCGAACGCGTAGCACGGCCCGCACTCGGCTGGCCACCCGTCCCCAGGCACGGGTCGAGGGCATCCGTTCGTTAGCGAGGTTTAACGCGATGTGATGGTGGCCGGCACTTGTTCCTGCCGGGCCACATTTCTAGTATTCGTGAGCCGGGTCACGATCGTGAGACTCGGCTCCCGCCGCCCGTTCTCGCGCTCTCCACGTCGCATTACTCCTACCATAACGCGTAGTCGCACCTTCCCATGAGCGACGCCGCTGGTCGTCCTGTGCCCCGAGACTCCGGCGCGCCCGAGTGGAGCGACGACGCGCTGCGCCTGCTCACGCGCGCCGGCGCCGTGCTCTCGTCGTCGCTCGATTACGAGACGACGCTCGACGCCGCGACTCGTCTCGCCGTCCCGGACCTCGGCGATCTCTGCACGATCAGCATCGTGGACGATGGGCGCAGCGGTCCGCGTCGCGAGCGTCGCACGCCTGCTGGCGGCGAGACGGTCGAGATCGAGCAGCTCGCGGTCGCGCACGTGGTGCCCGCCAAGGAAACGCTGGCGCGCGAGCTTGGTGAGCGCTCGCTGCTCGATCCGCGCAGCCCCGCCGGCGCGACGCAGCCGCTGCGGAGCGCGCGCGCCGTGCTGCAGCCCACGGTGACGGATATCTTTCTCGAGGCGCTCGCCCAGGATGCCGACCAGTTGAGCGCGCTCCGGCAGCTCGGACTTCGCTCGTACATGTGCGTGCCGCTCGCGGTGCGGGGCTGGGTTCTGGGTCTCATGGTATTCGCGGTCACGGAATCGGGCCGGCGCTACGGCGCGGATGATCTCGCCCTCGCGATCGAGCTCGCGTCACGCGTGGCGACGGCGGTAGACAATGCACGCCTCTACGAGGCCGAGCAGCGTGCGCGGTGGTCTGCCGAGCGTGGGGTGGAGCGGATGGCGCGGCTCAACGCGGTGACGTCGGCACTGTCTGACGCGCTCATGCCGGACGCTGCCTCCACCGTGATCGTACGCCAGGCGACCCATGCCGTCGGGGGCCGGACGGGCGTCCTCGCGCTGCTGGTCGAAGGCGGTGGGGAGCTGGAGCTGTCGCACAGTGTCGGCTACTCGCGCGAGTTCCTGGATGCATACCGCCGCTTCCCGGTCAGCGCACCGTTGCCGCTCGCCGAGGCCGTGCGGACCGGCAAGCCCGTATTTCTGGAATCGATGATGGAGTGGGTCGCGCGCTATCCCGGCTTCGTCGTGGCGGAGTCGTTCGCGGATGAGGCGGCGTGGGCGGCACTCCCGCTCGAGGCGGGTGGCGAGATACTGGGCGCGCTCGGATTCGAGTTCACCGGGACTCGGCGAGTGAGTGCCGAGGACCGCGCCTTCATGCAATCAGTCGTGGCGCAGTGCGCGCAAGGGCTCGTGCGCGCACGGCTTCGAGAGTCGGAGCAGACCGCGCGCGCCGAGGCGACGAGTGCCGAGCGCGCGCGGTGGATGGTGGCGGTCGGCGAGGCGCTCTCCGTCGCGCGCGCCGAGCCCGGGCGCGAGAGTGCACGATCGGCGCCGGTGCGCGTCGCGGGGTTGGCGCGTGAGGCCGTCGCGCAGGTGACGACGTCGGCGCAGGCGAAGGGAATCGCGCTGCGGGTCGAAGTGCCCGAGGAGGGGGCGGCCATCCGCACCGACGAGATCAAGCTCCGGCAGGCACTGCTATCCCTGCTGGAGCATGCCGTGGGGACTACCGAGCGCGGCGAGGTCGCGTTGCGCGTGTCGGTCGCGGACGGCCGCGCGCACTTCGTGGTGCGCGATACCGGCGGCGGCATGGCCGGCTCCGATCTCGCGCATGTCTTCGAACCGTTCTGGCGAGCGGAGCACTCGGCCCGGCAAACGGCGGACAGCGGCGGCCCGGCCTTGAGTGTCGCGCTCCACCTGGCGCGGCTCCTGGGTGGGGACATCGAAGCCGAGAGCGTCATCGGGGAGGGGAGCACGTTCGCGCTGTGGATTCCAGCCGGTGGCGCGAGCGAGCGGGAAGTGTCGCTCCATGCGGGAGCGAGTGCGGGTGAAGCGGACGCGCCCGGCGAGGCGGCGGACCTCGATGCCCCGAGCCGTTCGTGGGACACGGGTCGCGCGGAGCGCGAGCCGGAGCGGCGGGGCAACGCGCCGTAGCGCGAGGGTCCGACCATCCGACTCTCGCCGTTCGCGCTCGAGCGCTACTTCGCGCGCTGGGAGTTCAGCGCGCGGCATCTCCTCTGCGCATCCGACGTGGAGGGGTATGCGCTGGCGGACATCCTGACCCTGGCCGACGACGAGTGCGCCACGCTCTGGCGCGGGCTCCGGCTTGGCTACACGGAGTCCGCGGGCCACCCACTCCTCCGCGCGGAGATCGCGCGGCTCTACGAGCGCATCACGCCCGTTGAGACGCTGACCTTCGCCGGCGCGGAAGAGGCGATCTTCGTCCTCATGCACGCGCTGCTGGGGCCGGGCGACCACGCCGTCGTCACCTGGCCGGCGTACCAATCACTGCACGAGGTGGCGCGAGCGACGGGGGCGGACGTCGACTTCCTCAGACTGAGCGAGGACACCGGCTGGGCGCTCGAGCTCGATGCGCTGCAGCGGTTGCTGCGGCCCACGACCCGGCTCATCGTCGTCAACTTCCCGCACAATCCGACCGGCACCCTGCCGAGCGCCGAGACGTTCCGCGCGCTGGCAGAGATGGCTCGCTACGCCGGCTGCCGTCTCGTCTCCGACGAGGTCTATCGCGGGCTCGAGTACCGCGAGTCGGATCGCCTGCCTGCCGCCTGCGACCTGTACGAGCACGCGATCAGCATCGGCGTCATGTCGAAGGCCTACGCCCTCGCCGGCTTGCGCGTGGGGTGGATCGCGACGAGGGATGCCGAGGTGCTCAGCCGTGCGGCGGCGCTCAAGGATTACACGACGATCTGCAACTCGGCGCCGAGCGAGGTGCTCGCGCTCATCGCGCTCCGGGCGAAGGAGCGGGTACTGGCGCGGAGCCACGGCATCATCGCGCGCAATCTCCCGCTGCTCGACGACTTCTTCGACCGGTGGGCGCACGCGTTTGCGTGGACGCGCCCGCGCGCGGGGAGCGTCGCGTTTCCACGGCTCACGGCTGGCGGCGGCATCGAACTGTTCGCGGCCGAGCTCGTGGAGCAGACAGGAGTGCTCATTGCGCCGGGCTCGCTCTTCGGCCACGAGGGCGAGCACTTCCGCCTTGGCTTCGGCCGCGAGGATCTGCCGGACGCGCTCCGAGAGCTCGACCAGTTCGCGGCCGATCGGTTCGGGCGTGCAGGGTGACTGGGCACTTATATTTCCGCCCATGCATCGCAAGGCGATCGTCCATCTCAAGCGTGCCGATCCCGCGCTCGCGCGGGTGATCGAGCGCGTGGGTCCGTGCCGGCTCGAGGCGCGCGCGGTCGGCACACACTTCGACGCGGTCGCGCGCGCCATCATCTACCAGCAGCTCTCCGGGAAGGCCGCGGGGACCATTCATGGCCGGTTCCACGGGCTGTACGGCGACCGCCCCCCGACGCCGGCCGAGGTACTGGCGACGCCGTTGGAGACCTTGCGGTCTGTGGGACTATCGCGGCAGAAGATCGGCTACCTGCGCGACCTGGCGGAACGCGTCGCGTCGGGTGCGCTGCCGATCGATTCGCTCCACGAGCTTGGCGACGACGAGATCATGGGCGCGCTCACCGGTGTGAGGGGTGTGGGGCGGTGGACCGCGCAGATGTTCCTGATGTTCCGGCTCGGTCGGCCGGACGTGCTCCCCGATCTCGATCTCGGCATCCGGAAGGCGATCATGCTCGCCTATGGGATGCGCGCGATGCCGACGTCGAAGCAGGTCGCGGAAGTGGGCGTGCGGTGGAGCCCGTACGCGACCGTCGCGAGCTGGTACCTCTGGCGGAGCATCGACGAGCCGGCGAAGGTCGCGAAGCCGGCAAGAGTCGCGAAGTCCGCGCGCCGGGTCATCCGTGTGGGCGATGGCTAGCGGGCCGGTGCGCGCGGCGCTGGGTGCGGCGCTCGCCCTCGTCGCCGTCAGCGGCTGCACGCCGTCGCTCCATCCTCTCTATACCGAACTCGATCTCACCGTGGACCGGCGGTTGATCGGTACGTGGGTGGAAGCCGGAGGCGATAAGACCGCGCCGATGTGGAGCGTGAATCGTTACGGTGACGATGCATATCTCCTGACGCGCGTCGTGAAGCGCGACACGGTCGAGCTTGAGGCGCGGCTGGTGAAGCTCGGGCAGACCTTTTTCTTCGATCTGTCCCCGCATGTACGCGCGGGTGCGGACACGCTCGTCGAGCGGCACCGTATCGCCGGCCACACGTTCGGTCGCGTCTGGATCGCGAACGATCGCGTGCGTGTGGCGGCGTTGGACCGGCCATGGCTGCAGCGTATGCTGTCCACGAAGCAGTTTCTCCTCTCGCACGAGTTCGAGGACGGGAACTTTCTGATCACGGCGTCCACCGCCACGCTCCAGAAGTTCGCGGGGAAGTATGCGGACGACACCACGGCGTTCGCGCGGGTGCTCGAGTGGGAACGGAAACCGGATGCGCCGCCTCCGCGCCGGCGGCCGCGTGTGGCGCCGCGTCCTCCGGCGGTACAGTCGCGCCCCCCTGCCCGGTGAGCCAGGACGAGCCGCCGCGCGCCGCGCGCGGCGGCGCACTCTCGCTGTTCGCCGCGACGGCGCCAGGGCTGGAGCCGCTCGCCGCGGCGGAGCTGCGCGCGCTCGGCATCGAGGCGCGGGTGGAGCCGGGCGGTGCCTCGTTCTCCGGCACGATCGAGGACGTGTACCGCGCCAATCTCTGGCTCCGCACGGCGAGTCGCGTGATCGCGCGAGTAGGCGAGTTCAACGCCCGCGCACTCGGTGAGCTGGAGCGTCGGGCGCGCCAGCAGCCATGGGAGCGATTCCTGACGCCGGGCGCGCCCCTGCAGCTCCGCGTCACCTGCAAGAAATCGCGGCTCTATCATACCGGCGCGGTCGCCGAGCGCGTGGCGGAAGCGATCGAAGCGCGGATCGGGGGCGCGGTCGAGGCGCGCGCCGCCGCGCCCGACGAGGCGGAGGGGGAGGATGACGCGGGCGGCGCGGCGACCCCGCTCGTCATCGTGCGGTTCCTGCGGGACGTGTGCACCTTGAGCGTGGATTCGTCCGGCGATCTTCTCCACCTGCGTGGCTACCGGCTCGCGACGGCCAAGGCGCCGATGCGCGAGACGCTCGCCGCGGGGCTCCTGATGGCGAGCGGGTGGGACACCGCGGCGCCGCTCCTCGACCCGATGTGCGGCGCGGGGACGATCGTGATCGAAGCGGTGCTGATGGCGCGCAGGATCGCGCCCGGCCTGCTTCGCGACCGTTCCGACGGCTCCCCGCCGGCGTTCGCCTTCGCCGGGTGGCCCGAGTTCGACGCACGGCGGTGGCGCGCACGGGCGGGGGACGCGCGCGGCCGCGCGCTCCATGCGGCGCCGGCGCGGATCGCAGGGTCTGACCGCGACGCGGGCGCGATCGCGGCCGCGGTGTCGAACGCCGAACGGGCAGGCGTGGCGGCGGACGTGGAGTTGAGCGTGCGCTCGCTCTCCGGAATCGAGCCGGGGCCTACGCCGGGCTGGCTGGTGACAAACCCGCCATACGGCGTGCGCGTCGGCGAGCGCGACCGGCTGCGCAACCTGTACGCGCAACTCGGCAACGTCGCGCGCCGGCGGTGCGTGGGGTGGACGGTCGCGCTGCTGTCGGCCGACGAGCAGCTTGCCCGCGCGACGGGGATGCGGCTCGACACGGTG
>JBBJNN010000158.1:0-9207 GCA_037720885.1 Gemmatimonadaceae bacterium
CGGCCGATCTCCTGGGCCGCGACGGCCTTCCCCTTGAACGCGTAGCTCGACGTGCGACCGGCAAGCCGGAGTCCCGGGAGGCGCGCGAGGGCGTGGGCCAGCTCGTCGGTCAGGCCGTCGCTGAAGTAGTCGTCGCTTGCGGTGCCGCCAGTGTTGACGAACGGCAGCACGGCCACCGTGCGAATCGCGACCGGGCTGGGGGCGGCGTCCGCGCCTCCGCGAGTAGCCCCCGCCTCGCCCTGGGCACCCGACGCCGCGCTCCCGCGCCACAGGGCGTATCCGCCGACGCCCAAGGCCGCGAGCACGGCCGCCGCGGCGAGCGCCGGCCACCGCCTCCGGTGCGACCTCCCGACGTTCCCGGGAGGCGTGCCGGGCAGCGACTCGTGCGTCCCGCCGCCCGGCGTCGGGACCGCGTCGAGTGCGCGCAGAACCTCGTGCGCCGACTGCGGCCGGTCGGCGGGGCGCTTCGCCAGGCAGCGCATGACGAGCGCGGCCAGCGCCGGTGGCACGCTGGGCCGCCGCTTCGATACGGGCTCAGGCGCGTCGGCCATGTGGGCGGCGAGGAGCGCCTGCGCCGAGTACCGCCGGAACGGGGGCTCGCCGGCCAGCATCTCGTAGGCGACCACCCCCAGCGCGTAGAGGTCGGCGCGGTGGTCCACGGCGTCGCCCGCCGCCTGCTCGGGCGCCATGTACCCGGGGGTGCCGAGTGAGAGCCCCGTGCCAGTTAGCGGGCCGGACTCGCCGCCATCGGTTCCCTCCGTGGCGGCGCGCAGCGCCTTGGCGATCCCGAGGTCAGCGACGGCGGCGTGGCCTTCCTCGAGCAGGATGTTCTCCGGCTTGAGGTCGCGGTGCACCACGCCCCGCCGGTGCGCGTGGGCCAAGGCGTCGGCGACCTCGTGCAGGACCCGCATGGTGTCGGCGACCGGGAGCTCGCCCTCGCGCTGGAGGCGCTCGCGGAGCGACTCGCCCGCCACGAAGGGCATGGTGTAGTAGAGCAGCCCGCCCGCCTCGCCCGCGCTGAACACGGGCACCACGTGCGGGTGCCGGAGGCTCGCGGCGAGCTGGACCTCGCGGCGGAAGCGCTCGGCGCTCACGGCGCCCGAGAGGTCCGGCGGGAGCACCTTGACGACGACGCGGCGGCCGAGCGCCGTCTCGGTGGCGACGAAGACGCGTGACATGCCGCCGCCCCCGAGCTCACGCTCCAGGGTGTAGGCGCTACCGAGGGTTGTCTGGAGGTGCTCCCGCAGGTCCGTCGTCATGGCGCGCGCCCCCGAGTCACCGAGAAGCGAAGTTACGGCGCGGGGCCGCCGGCGCCAGGCCGTCGCCCGTCAGCCGAACCTAATTCTGGGCGACACCCCTATACTGACAACGCGGCGTTACCGCACAGTTTCTCAGGGAATGCCGACGATCTTGTGCGTCTGCAGGCTCAGGCGCCAGCGGGGGTGCGCGAGACAGTAGCGGACCGCGAGCGCGGTATTACGCTCGCGGTCCGGTCCATCCATGGGCTGCAGGAAGAAGTGGCGGAACCCGAGCCCCTCGAAGCGCTCCGGCTCCGCGCCCGCCTGCGGGTACACGAGCTTGAGCTCATCGCCCCCGCGCAGCACGAGCTCCGCGCCAGCCTTGGGGCTCACGCAGATCCAGTCGAGCCCCGGCGGCGGCTGTTGGGTGCCGTTCGTCTCCACCGCGATCTCGAACCCCTCGGCGTGCAACGCCTCGACGAGCGCGGCGTCGAGCTGGAGCAGTGGCTCGCCGCCGGTGCAGACCACGAAGCGCCGCGCCTTCACATCCGCCGCCGCGCCCGCAGTCGCATCCGACGCCGCGGGCCAGGCGCCGGCGACGGCGCGCGCGAGCGACGCGGCGGTAGCGAAGCGCCCGCCACCCGCGCCATCCGTGCCGACGAAATCCGTGTCGCAGAACTGGCAGACCGCGTGCGCGCGATCGGTCTCGCGCCCCGTCCACAGGTTGCACCCGGCGAAGCGGCAGAACACAGCCGCCCGGCCGGCCTGCGCGCCCTCGCCCTGCAGCGTATAGAAGAGCTCCTTCGCGGCGTAGCTCATGCGTGGCCAGGCGGCCGATCAGCCCCGGGGGCCGCCATGCCGCGCCGGGCCGATGTCGCCGCCCGTCCGCCAGGCTTCCACGTTCCGGTCGAAGGCGGGGCGCTGCTCGTCGCGGAGCATGGCGCGCACGCGCCAGATGACCGTGGCCATGAGCGCGTCGGGCGGGGCGCCCACGTCGCCCGGCTCGCGCTGCGCCAGCGCGTAGCGTTCCCGCTGGTACATGGTGCCGATCGCCCGCAGCTCGGCGAGCTGGTCGGGCGTCAGCTCCAGACCGCGGGTGAGGTCGTCGGGGGAGAAGGTGCTCACGCCACCTCCTCGGGAGCGCCCCGCTCCACCTCGCCGGCTCCCCGCGGCTCCACCACCACCTCGCGCCGCGCGCCATCATCCACGAGCGGGATCACCTCGCCCTCGAGCAGCCGGCCATCCACGCGCACCCGCGCGCCGAACCGCCGCACGGCGCCGGGCTCGCGGACGGTGATCGCGTACACGCTCCGCCCGAAGCGGTACTCGATCGCGTACTCGGGCCAGTCGCCCGGCACGCGCGGCGCGATCACGAGCGTGTCGCCCCGCTTCGTGAAGCCGAGGATGGCCTCGAGCCCCGCGCGATACATCCAGCTCGCCGAGCCCGTGTACCACGTCCAGCCGCCGCGGCCCATCTGTCCGGGCGCGGTGTACACATCGGCGGCGACGACGTACGGCTCCACCTTGTACGTCTCCACATCTTCCGGCGTGCGCGCGTGCGTGAGCGGGTTGATCATCTGGAAGAGCTGGAACGCCCGGTCGGCGTCGCCGCGTAGCGCGGTGGCGAATACCACCCACAGTGCGGCGTGGGTGTACTGCGCGCCGTTCTCGCGCACGCCGGGCAGGTAGCCCTTGATGTAGCCGGGATCGTTCGCCGTCCGGTCGAAGGGTGGCGTGAGGAGCATGAGGAGCCGCGCGTCATCGCGCACGAGGTGCTCCTCGAGCGAGCGCATCGCCTGCTCGCGCCGCTCCGGCGCGCCCGCGCCGGAGATCACGCTCCAGCTCTGCGCGATCGAATCGATGCGGCATTCATCGCTCGTGGCAGAGCCAAGCGGCGTGCCGTCGTCGAAGTAGGCGCGGCGGTACCAGGCGCCGTCCCACGCACCCGCGTCAACCGCCGCGCCGTAGGCACTCGCTCGGCTCCGCCACTCCTCCGCCTGCACGATCTCACCGCGCGCCTCGGCGTGCGCGGCGAAGTCGCGCAGCGTCGCGGCCAGGAACCACGCGAGCCACACGCTCTCCCCGCGCCCCTCGATCCCCACGCGGCTCATCCCGTCGTTCCAGTCCCCGATCCCGATGAGCGGCAGGCCGTGCGCACCCTCCGTGCACGCCCGCCGCAGCGCGCGCGCGCAGTGCTCGTACAGGGTGCCACCCTCGGCGGCCGGCTGTGGCAGGTCGTACACCTCGTGCTCGTGCGGCGCGAGCTCGCGCATCGTGATGAAGGGGACCGTCTCATCCAGCACACGCACATCTCCGGTGACGCGAACGTAATGGTCCACCACGTACGGCAGCCAGGCCATGTCGTCGGAGAAGCGGGTACGTACGCCGCGCCCACTCTGTGGGTGCCACCAGTGCTGCACGTCGCCCTCCACAAATTGCCGCCCCGCCGCGCGCAGGAGGTGCTCGCGCGCGACTCCGGGCTCCGCGTACACGAACGCCATCGTGTCCTGGAGCTGGTCGCGGAAGCCATACGCGCCACTCGACTGGTACAGCCCGGACCGTGCCCACATCCGGCAAGCGAGCGCCTGGTAGAGTGCCCAGCGGTTCACCATCGCATCGAAGCTTGGCACGGGCGTGCGCACGCGCACCACGGCGAGGCGCTTCTCCCACGCCCCCACACTCCGCTCGACGGCCCTCGCGGCGCGCCCGACGTCGCGGTACTCGGCCGCGAGCCGCCGGGCCGCCGCGTCGCCGTCCGCGGCGCCGAGCACTATGGAAATCTCGCGCGATTCGCCCGGCGCGAGCGTCAGGGCGCACTGGAGCGCCGCGCATGGGTCGAGGCCCGCGCCCGTGGCGCCACCGCCCGACCCGAAGCCATGCTCGCGGAGCGCTACCGGGTCAGACGTCGTACCGTTCCGCCCGAGGAAGGCGCGCCGGTCGGCGGTGTGCGCGGTCACCGGCTCGCTCATCGCATAGAATGCGACCTGCCCCGCGAACTGCGGCTCGAAGGTGTTCCACGCGAGTATGGCGCTGCGCTCGGCGTCGAAGGTGGTGAGCACGCGATGCTGCGTGTGCTCGCGCTCGACGCCGAGCGTCCACTCCGCGTACGCGGTGAGGGTGAGCCGGCGCGCGCGCGGGCCGCGGTTCGTGAGGCGGAGCAGCGAGATGCGCACCGCCTCCTCCGGTGCGACGGCGAGCGTGAGGTGCGCGGCGATGCCGCTCTCCTCGTGCTCGAAGGTGGACTGGCCCGCGCCGTGGCGCACCACGAACGGGGTGTCACGCTCCACGGGCGCCGGGGTCGCGCTCCAGAGCGCCCCGCTCTCCTCGTCGCGGAGGTAGAGCGCCTCGCCCACCGGGTCGCTCACCGGATCATTGTGCCACGGCGTGAGGCGATAGAAGTAGGAGTTCTGCGCCCAGGTGAAGCCGCCGCCGCGCTCGGTGACGACGAAGCCCCCGCGCGGGTTGGCGACGACGTTCGCCCAGGGCGCCGGCGGCACGCGGCCGGCGCGCAGGCGGATCTCGTAGTCGCCCTCGGGCGTCAGACCGCCATACCCATTGTCATCGTGGCGCATCCCGCCATCGCGCATCCCGCCATCGCGGGTCGGACCGTCACGCGGCGCGGAGCGCGCTATGCCATCGGGGAGCGCCGACTCCAGGATCCGCCGCACGACCCGCAGGACCGGCGGCGTGCTGCGGCCGGATGCGCGCAGCACGGGCGATACGTCGTCCCTGTCCACGTCCTCCGGGCCAGGCGCTCCCGCGGCGCCGGCAGCGCGCGCGGCGGCGACGATGCGGCCCAGCGAGCGTCCGTCGCAGGGGATGTGGACGCGCGCCGTCGCGCGGAGCATGAGCACGTCGTCGGCCTCGATCAGCTCGCGCCGGCGGAGGAACACACCGCCGGGCTGGTCGGTCAGCCCTGCCGCGCTCGACGTGAAGACCGTCGCGATGATCGCGTCGTTCAACTCCTGCGGGTAGGAGTGTGGGTGCTCGTTCAGGACGACGAGATCCACCATCATCCCGCGACGGCGCCAGTACTGGTGCGCGGCCAGGAGCTGGCGGAGAGTCGGCAGCCCGTCCGCCGATTCGATCGTCGCGAGAAGGATCGGCCAGTCGCCCGAGATGCCCTGCGCCCAGAGCCGCGGCTGCCCGCCCCGGTTGCGGAGCAGCTCCTCCTGTGGCGCCCGGAGCGTGACGTCGGCGTAGAAGAGGTGGCTCGCCATCTCCTGGAACACCGTGGCCTCGGCGGGGGTGACACGAAGCTCGCGCAGCTCGACCTGCGCGGAGGTCCACGCGAGGTCGAGCGCCCGCTGTGCGGCGCGCGGGTCGTGGTACCGGTCGGCGAGCCCGAAGGCTCGCTCCCGCGTCGCCGCGACGAGCGTCGTGAACGCCACGGACGCCGACTGCCCGCGCGCGAGCCGCACGCGGACGCGGAGGGCGAACACCGGGTCGAGCACCGCGCCGGTGTGCATCCCGAGCGCGCCGTCGGCATCCATCGCGGCGGGATCGCGCGTCGAGCGTCCGCGCCCGACGAAGCGCGCGCGGTCCGTCTCGCACGTCACCGGGCCCACGCGCTCCGGCCCCGCGGCGACCACGTGTACCGCCCACACCGGTGCTTCCTTCGCCGAGCGCGGGCGCCGGGTGGCGGTGATTGCCTCACACCAGGCGTGCCACTCGGTCTCCACGAACAGGTTGGAGAACGCCGGGTGCGCGCGGTCGGCATCCGGAGGCGCGAGCACCACCTCGCCATAGCTCGTCAGCTCGAGCTCGCGCACGCCAACGCTGTTGTTCGTGACCGTCACGCGCCGCACCTCCGCCGAGTCTTCGGGCACGACGGCGATCTCCGTGCGCGTCTCGATGTCGCCGTCCACGCGGTGGAAGGTCACGCGGTCGGTCGCGAGGAGCGCGTGGTACGAATCCGCCGGCGCGCATACCGGCTGGTGCGCCGCAGACCAGACGCGCCCGATGCCGACATCCCGGACGTAGCAGAACTGGCCCGTGTGGTCGCGCGTGCCATCGGCGCGCCACCGCGTGACCGCGATGCGGTCGGTACGGCTGTACCCGCCGCCGGCATGGCTCACCATGATCGTGTACGGCAGGTGGCCCAGGAGCGCGACGTGGGGCTGCGGCGTGTCAGGCGTGGCGATCTCGCGGACGGCCGGCCGCTCGAGGTCCGGGTCGGGCAGCGACTCATCCGCTTCCGCGTCCTGCGGGTCCTGCAGCACGAGGCGACGCGGGATGCGCTCGTAAAGCAGGAGCTCCGCGGCCTTCACCATCGGATCGGCGTGGAAGCGCCGCTGCCAGAGCTGATCGGTGAGCGCGTTGGTGAGCGCGACGAGGCTCATGCCCACATGGTGCGCCATGTAGGTGCCGACGAGCGCGAACGCGGCGTCGGGGCTCGGGCGTGTGTAGTCGAGCGCGTCGCGGAACCCGTACGGACCGAGCGCGCCGAGCCGCTCGAGCGCGGCGAGGTTGCCGAGTGCGCGCCTCGGCGTCACGAGGGTGGCGAGCGCGGAGGCGTACGGGGCGACCACGAGGTCGCGCCCGAGTCCACGCTTGAGCGCGAGGTCGGGGACGCCGAAGGCGCGGTACTGATACGTGAAGGCGCGGTCGCGCAGGTTGTAGGCGCTCTCGCTCACTCCCCACGGCACCTCACGCTCGGCGCCATAACTGATCTGGCGGCGCACGGCGCTCTCGTGCGTCTGGTCGAGCAGCGTGGCCGGGAGCGAGCGCATGACGAGCAGTGGCATCAGGTACTCGAACATGCTGCCGCTCCACGACACGAGCGCCGTCTCACCGCCGGCGCGCGTGAGCGTCCGTCCCAGCCGGAACCAGTGCTCGGCCGGCACGTCGGCCTTCGCGATGGCGACGAAGCTCGCGAGCCGCGCCTCCGACGCGAGCAGGTCGTAGAGGGAGGGATCGAGCGTGTGCGTGTCCTCGCGGTACCCGATGGCGAACAGCTCGCGCTCGCGCTCGAAGAGGAAGCCGAAGTCCATCTCCATCACGTAGGCCACGGCGCGCTCGGCGAGCGCCTCGAGCCGGGCGACGAGCGCCGCCGCGGCCGGCATCGTGGCGGATGCCCGGGCATCGGGTGACGCGGCGAGCTCGCGAAGCGTCGGGTAGCGCGCGACGGGCTGGCCGCCGCGCCCGGTCGCGACCCGTGGCGTCACACCCGCGAGCACGCGCCGGCGCTCGGTCACGAGCGCGAGCGCCCACGCGACCCAATCGGCCGCGCTCCCGGCCGAGGCATCGCCCGCCAGCGCGCCTGCCGCCTCGCTGAGCGGCGCCATCACCGCATCGAGTACCTCGCCCGGCAGCGTCGCGCGGTCGGCGCGGGCGAGCACGGCGCGCGCGGCCCGAAGTGGTCGCGTCGCCCGCGTCTCCGCATCGCCCACTCGCTCGGCCGCGGCGCCGAGCGCTGCCTCGATCGGGAGCCACGCGCCGGCATCGAAGATCGGGGCGTCGGGGAGCGCAACGCACGCCTGCCGCACGGCAATCAGATGGCCGGCCAGGTTGCCGCTATCCACCGTCGAGACATAGGCCGGCTCCAGGACGCGCAGGTCGTGCAGATCGTACCAGTTATAGAAGTGGCCGTGGCAGCGCCGCATCCGCTCCAGCGAGCGGAACGCGAGCTCGAGCCGCTCGGCCGCGCGCTCCGCGGTGATCATCCCCAGATCGCACGCGCTCACCGTCGCGAGGAGCTGCAGGCCGATGTTCGTCGGCGAGGTGCGCATCGCGACGACCGGGGCCGGATCTTCCTGGAAGTTGTCTGGCGCGAGCCAGTTCGTCCCGGCGGAGACGAACCGGTCGAAGAACCGCCAGTGGAAGAGCGCGTAGCGCATCGCCGCGGCCTGGCGCGCCGGGTCCATGCGCCGCTCGCGCGGCACCGCGGGGGCGCTCAGCGCATGCGCCACCGCCGGCGCCGCCATCCAGAGGAGCACGAGCGGAGCGACCGCCGCCGCGAGCTGCCACAACCGGCCGGCCTCGGCCGGGCCACCGCTCCCGCGCGCGACCGCTGGGAGCAGCGAGGGGAGCAGCGCGGCCCCGGCGACGACCGCGAGAACGCCAAGGGCCATGCCCACCGCGGGACGCATGCGTCGCCAGGTATCGCGCGCGGCGTTCGGTGCGCTGCGCTCCGCCTGCGACGCCGTCTGCCACTCGAGGAGCCCGCGCCGCGAGACGAGGAGCCGCCAGAGTGTGCGCGCGATCGCGTCCGCCGACACCCACGCCTGGTGTGGGAGAAAGACGACTGTCAGCGCGACCTGCTGCGCACTCGTGGCCGCATCCCGGCCCACCGCCGTGTAATACGCGCGCCACGACTTGTCGAGCGGCGGCCGGGCGACCGCGAGGAGGAGCGCGAGCACCCAGGGCGCCGCCACCGCCAGGAGGCCGAGCGCCGTCCAGCGTATGGGCGAGCCGGGGAGCACCGTCCACCCCGCCACGAGGAAGGCGAGCTGCGCGAGCTCTACGGTGCTACGGCGGAGGTTGTCGAAGATCTTCCACCGCGAGAGCAGCGAGAGGCGGTTGGGCTCCGGCCCGTCCGGACCCGGCACGCGCCCCGTGAGCCAGCGCAGGAGCTGCCAGTCGCCGCGGATCCAGCGGTGCTTGCGGCGCGCGAAGGTGAGGTAGCGCGTGGGGTAGTCGTCGTAGACCTCGATGTCCGTGGCGAGCCCCGCGCGCGCGTAGCTCCCCTCGATCAGGTCGTGCGAGAGGAGCGTGTTCTCCGGGAAGCGGCCGTGCGTCGCCTCCTCGAACGCGGCGACGTCGTAGATCCCCTTCCCGGTGAAGCTCCCCTCGCCATAGAGGTCCTGGTAGGCGTCGGAGACCGCCGTGGTGTAGGGGTCCACGCCCGGATGGCCCGAGTGGAGCGCGGCGAAGCGCGAGCGGTACGCGCTGGGGAGCGACACGCCGACGCGGGGCTGGATGATCCCGTAGCCGCGCACCACGCGCCCCCGCGCCGCGTCGTACTCGG
>JBBJNN010000043.1:0-39048 GCA_037720885.1 Gemmatimonadaceae bacterium
AACCACCGGACGATCCACCGCCGCCCATGCCGCCACCGCTACCGCCGGACGAGCCGCCGGACGATCCACCGCCGCCCATGCCGCCGCCGCTCTTCCCGCCGGAGCCGCCCGAGCCACCCGACGATCCACTGCCACCCATCCCGCCACCAGATGAGCCGCCCGAGCCACCGCTCGATCCACCGCCACCCATCCCACCGCCGGAGCCGCCAGATCCGCCCGACGAGCCGCCGCTCTTCCCGCCACCGCCCATCCCACCACCGGACGAGCCACCGGACGAGCCGCCGGACGAGCCGCCGGACGAGCCGCCGGACGAGCCGCCGGAGCCGCCGGAGCCGCCGGACGAGCCACCACCGCCCATGCCGCCGCCGCTCCCGCCAGACGAGCCGCCGGATGAGCCACCACCACCCATACCGCCACCGCTACCACCGGACGACCCGCCACTCTTCCCGCCGCCGGAGCCACCCATCCCGCCACCAGACGAGCCGCCGGACGACCCACCACCGCTCGAGCCACCACCACTCGCGCTCATCCCACCCTCGGACTCGTCGCTCGTCCCGCCGTACCCGCCCTGGCTGCGATCTCGATCCGCCATCGACGTACCCTCCCGAAGTGAAGTGGCTTCACCTGCATCGCCGCGGCCTCACCAGCCTCGCGCACCACGCGCGATTGCCCGTGATCGCGCCAGCTGGCCCTGACCGCAGGGGCCCAGCAAGTCCGCAACGCACATGCCATATGTCACAATACGCGCCGGTTGACCCATCGTTTGAGCGACCATACGTTCCGCAACCCTCATCCATGCGTACGCACGTCGCACGAACCGCACGCGAGCGCATCGAGCGCGAGCGCATCACGCGGCGGACTCGGCAGCGCATCCGCTCGCCGCACCGTGCACGCTGATCCCGCCCGGCCGCTCCGCACACCGCCACGCCTCGGGCCCGGCGCGCGTGTGGCGCTCATCGCGCCGGCCGGCCCACTGCGCGACGCAACGGAGCTTGCACGCGCCGGGGACAATGCCCGCGCGTTCGGATGGGAGCCGTTCATTGGCTCCCATGCACTCGCGCGGCGCGGCTACCTCGCCGGCTCGGATGCCGAGCGTGCACGCGACCTCAATGCCGCGCTCGCCGACCGCTCGATCGATGGCGTCTGGTGCCTCCGGGGCGGCTACGGCACCATGCGCATCCTCCACGCGCTCGACGTCGGGGCGCTCGCGCGGCGGCCGAAGGTCGTCATCGGCTACTCCGACATCACGGCGCTCCACCTCGCGATCGCCGCGCGCTGCGGCATCATCTCCTACCACGGTCCCACCGCACGCGCCAACCTCTCGGCGTTCACGCGCCGGTCGCTCGCGCGCGCCGTGTGCAGCAACCGCGGTGAGGGAGTGGCCGCCGATCCATGCGGCGCCGCGCCCGGCGCTCGCACGCTCCGTGCCGGCCGCGCGCGCGGCGTGCTCGCCGGCGGAAACCTCGCGCTCGTCGCCGCGCTCGTCGGCACGCCGGATGCCGCGCGGCTCGACGGCGCCCTGCTGGTGCTCGAGGACGTGAACGAGCCGGTCTACCGGATCGACCGTATGCTGCGCCAGCTCCGGCTCTCGGGCTCCCTTGCGGGCGTCCGGGGCATCATCTTTGGCGCATTCACCGAGCGCGGCGCCGACGATGAGCCGCCGGCCGCGCTCCCGCTCGACGAGGTGCTCGCCGAGACCGCTGATGCGCTCCGAGTGCCGTGCATCGCCGGCGCGCCCATCGGTCACATTGACGATCAGTGGACGCTCCCGCTCGGCGCTGAGGCCGAGCTCGACGCCGATGCCTGCTACCTCGCCGTGCTCGCGACGGCGCCCGCATCACCCGCCGCCTGACCCAGGAGGGCTACCATCGTGGAGGGACAGAAGACGTACGAGGAACAGGTCGCCGAGGCCAAGACACACATCAAGGAAGTGACTCCCGAGCAGGCGCTGGCCATGCGGCGCGGCGGCGGGGATGTCGTGTTCCTCGATGTGCGCGAGCCGCAGGAATGGAATCTCTTCCGCATCCCCGGCGCGACGTGGGTGCCGCTCGGCGACGTCGGCGACAAGGTGGCCGGGCAGGTGCCGCGCGACCGCACGGTGATCGTGTACTGCGCGCGCGGCAACCGCTCCGCACTCGCCGCCGACACCATGGAGAAGATGGGCTACCCAGATGTCGCCTCGATGTCCGGGGGCATCATGGGATGGGCAAACGCCGGCGGCGAGGTGGATCAGGGGTGACGTCCCTTCCGACCCCCCTTCGCACGCCGCTCCGTCGCGAGCGCTTCGAGCTCACGAACGAGCATGGTCTCGCCATCCGTGGCGAGGTGTGGCATCCCGATCCGCTTCGTGGCGCGGTGATCGTCTGTCACGGGTTCAAGGGCTTCTCTCGGTGGGGGTTCTTTCCCTACCTCGCGGAAGAGCTGGCGCGGAGCGGGCTGCGCGCGATCACCTTCGATTTCTCGGGGAGCGGCGTGGGCGCGGATGGTGAGTCGTTCACGGAGGCGGACGCGTTCCGGAACAACTCCTTCACCCGCGAGCTGGAAGATTTGGCACTCGTGGAGCGCGAGGCCGGGCGCCGCGGCTGGCTGCCCGAGCGCTACGGACTGTTCGGGCACTCGCGCGGTGGGGGGATGGCGGTGCTGCACGCAGCGCGCCCCGCGCAGGGCACGAGCAGCGTCGGCGCGCTGGTAACGTGGGCCGCCATCTCCACCGTCGCGCGATGGACGCCGGCCGACGTCACGCGGTGGCGCGAGCAGGGGCACATCGACGTGGTCAACGCGCGCACGGGCCAGGTGCTCCAGCTCGGGCTCCGCACCCTCGACGAGATCGAGCGGCTCGGTGCGAGCGAGCTCGACATCCTCGCCGCCGCCGCGAGCGTGCGCGCGCCGTGGCTCATCATCCACGGCACGGCGGACGACACCGTACCCCTCGAGGATGCGGAGCGCCTACACCGGGCGGCGGCCGCCGGCGTCGCGCGACTCTCGCCGATCGGCGGCGCCGGCCACACGCTCGATGCGACGCACCCGCTCCGTGCCCCGCCACCCGCGCGCCTGGAGCGCGCGGTGGCGATGACCGTCGGGTTCTTCCGAACGCATCTTCCCCCACCAGGGTGAGCGCGCTGGACCGGGTGCTCGCGCACCCGGACATCGCGCGCCTGGCGCGGGCGCTCGCCGAGCGGCCGGGGGCACGGCTGGCGCTCCCCGCCCCGCAGCGGCGCGCGGCGGTCGCGCTCATTCTCCGGGTGAGCGATGACAGCGAGCTCGCGCTCCTGATGATCAAGCGCGCGACCTTCGAGGGCGACCCCTGGAGCGGGCACGTGGCGCTGCCGGGCGGGCGCCACGAGCCGGGTGATGCGACGCTCGAGGCGACGGCCATCCGCGAGACGTGGGAGGAGACCGCGGTGGACCTCGCGGCGAACGGCCGCGTCCTCGGCTCCCTCGACGAGCTGCACCCGCGCACGCCGGTCCTTCCGCCCATCGTCATTGCGCCCTTTGTCTTCGTCCTCGCGGGCACGGCCAAGCTGGCGCCGAGTCTTGAGGTAGAGAGCGCGTTCTGGGTGCCAGTTGCCGCGCTACGCGATCCGGACGCGTCGCGCGAGGTAGAGCTCGAGCTCACCGGCGGGCCGCGGCGCGTCCAGAGCTTTGGCTTCCGAGAGCATACCATCTGGGGCCTCACGGAGCGGATCCTGCGGCAGTTTCTGGAGCGGCTGCTGTAGCCCGCGCGCATCCGACCCCCCTCTCCCCTCGCGAGGCCTCGTGACATCTTCGCCGCAGGCGCCGTACGCCGCGACGCTCCTCGCCTTCCTCGGCGACGCGGATCCGTTCGCTGTGATGGCCGCGCTGGCGCCATCACTCGAGGCGGCCACCCTCGGGCTGTCGGACGAAGCACTGCGGCGCCCGGAGCGCGAGGGCAAGTGGTCCGTGCTGCAGGTGATCCAGCACCTCACCGACAACGACCTCGTCTACGCCTACCGGGTGCGGATGATCCTGACGCACGACGGCTTCGTGATGGAGCGCTACGACCGAGATCGCTGGGCCTCGACGCTCCGCTATCACGACGCGCCCGTCGCCGACGCGCTCGCCGAGCTCCGGGTGATCCGCGCGCGGAATCTTCGCCTCTTCCGCGCGCTCGGCGACGCCGAGCTGGAGCGCACGGGCCTGCACGAGGAGCGCGGACCGGAGAGTATTCGGACGATCGTCACCCTGCTGGCGGGGCACGATCTGCTACACCGGGCGCAGATCGCGCGGATCGTGCGCGCGGTCGCGCCGTGACACGCTCTGATCGAGGCGTTCACTCTTGCGCATGGCGTGCGTGTGATTTAGGATATCCTAAATCCTGTTGTCGCCCACGTAGAATACTGGTTTCCTGTAATCGAAAGTATGACCGCTCCCCCCATTAACCGCCGCGATGAGCCACCTGCCGACGCGCCCGACGCGCGCGGGCCAGGCTGGCGGCGCGCACGCGTCACGCCGAGCCTCGCGGAGGTCTACCGCACCGTTCCCGTTTCCGGGGGGGGCTGGTGGCGGAAGCTCCTGGCGTTCGCCGGTCCGGGCTACCTCGTCGCCGTCGGCTACATGGACCCGGGCAACTGGGCCACCGACCTCGCCGGCGGCTCCGCGTTCGGCTACTCCCTGCTCTCCGTCATCCTCATCTCCAACCTGATGGCGGTGCTCCTGCAGGGGCTCGCGTCGAAGCTGGGGATCGTCACCGGACGCGACCTCGCGCAGGCGTGTCGCGATCACTACTCGCGGCCGACGGGCTTCGCGCTCTGGGTCATCTGCGAGC
Organism: Gemmatimonadaceae bacterium; assembly: GCA_037720885.1. GTDB lineage: Bacteria > Gemmatimonadota > Gemmatimonadetes > Gemmatimonadales > Gemmatimonadaceae > JACMME01. The sequence goes on from JBBJNN010000043.1 coordinate 4,787, forward strand.
TCGCGATCGCGGCCTGCGATCTGGCGGAGGTGATCGGCACCGCGATCGCGCTCAACCTCCTCTTCGGGATCCCGCTCGCATGGGGCGTGGCGATCACCGCGCTCGACGTGCTCATCGTGCTCTACCTCCAGAACAAGGGATTCCGGCTGCTCGAAGCGCTCGTCATCACGCTCGTGGCCACGACGGGGCTCTGCTTCCTCTACGAGATCATCGCCTCGCGTCCCGACCTGGGCGGGATCATGCGCGGGTTCGTGCCGAGCACGGAGATCATCAGCAACCCGGCGATGCTCTACATCGCGATGGGCATCCTCGGTGCGACCGTGATGCCGCACAACCTCTATCTGCATTCGTCCATCGTGCAGACGAGGCAGTACGAGCAGAGCCCCGAGGGGAAGCGCGAGGCCGTGAAGTTCGCGTTCATCGACTCGACCGTCGCCCTCTCGTTCGCGCTCTTCATCAACGCGGCCATCCTGATCGTCGCCGCGGCGACCTTCCACCGCTCGGGCCTCACGGGGGTCGCCGAGATCCAGGACGCCTACAAGCTCCTGACGCCGCTCCTCGGCGGCGGCGCGAGCATCGTCTTCGCGCTCGCGCTCCTTGCCTCGGGGCAGAACTCCACGATCACCGGCACGCTCGCCGGCCAGATCGTGATGGAGGGGTTCCTCAACATCCGCATCCGTCCGTGGCTCCGGCGGCTCATCACGCGGATGATCGCGATCATTCCCGCCGCCATCGTCGCCATTCTGTACGGTGCGAGCGGAACGGCGAAGCTCCTCGTTCTCTCCCAGGTGATCCTCAGCCTGCAGCTCTCGTTCGCTGTCTTCCCGCTCGTGCGCTTCACGTCCGATCGCGTTAAGATGGGTGAGTTCGTGAATCCCATCTGGCTCAAGGGGCTCGCCTACCTCGTGACGCTGATCATCGCGTCGCTCAATGCCTGGCTCCTCGTCCAGACCTTCTCCGGGTGGATGGGCTGACCATGTACCGGCGCATCCTGGTCCCGCTCGAGCACACCGCATACGACGATACCATCCTCGCGCACGTCCGCGAGCTGGCGCGCCTGTGCCGTTCATCGCTCGTCGTGATCCACGTGGCCGACGGCTGGGCCGCGCGGAACGTCCACCAGCTCCACCTCCGCGAGTCCGAGGAGATGCAGCATGACCGCGAGTACATCGAGCGCGTGGCCGCGGAGCTCTCGGCCGAGGGGTTCGACGTGGAGTCCGTGCTCGCCGGCGGCGACCCGGCGGCCGAGATCACCGCCGCCGCGGACCGCGAGGGGTGCGACCTGATCGCGATGTCCACGCATGGCCACAGGTTCCTAGGGGATCTGATTCACGGGAGCGTCGCCGATTCCGTGCGCCACCGCTCGATGGTCCCAGTGCTCCTCGTCCGCGGCACGCCGACGGCGAAGCCCGCCGTACCTGGCGTGCCGGACGCCGGTGGCGCGCGTCCGACCGCGCAGTGATCGCCGCCCGCCCGCGCCCGTGACGGCCCTGCGTGCGCCGGAGGCGTACACCGCCCCGGTAGAGGACTACCTCAAGGCGATCTACGAGATCGAGCGGGGCGCGGGTGCCGCGGCCACCACAGACATCGCGCAGCGGTTGGCGATCGCGCCGGCGAGCGTGAGCGGCATGATCCGGCGGCTGGCCGAGCAGGGGCTGGTGGCGCACGAGCGCTACCACGGAGTGCGGCTCACGGACGACGGGCGGCGTGTGGCGCTCCGGACGCTCCGCCGCCATCGCGTGATCGAGGCGTATCTCACACGCGCGCTCGGCTATGCATGGGATCGCGTGCACGACGAGGCGGAGCGGCTGGAGCACGCGGCGAGCGAGGAGCTGATCGATCGCATGGCGGCGGCGGTGGGCGAGCCGGCGGTGGACCCGCATGGCGCGCCGATCCCCACGCGCGAGGGGGAGATCGACGACCGCGACCACAGCGCGCTGGTCGAACTGGAGCCGAGGCGGTGGGCGCGGGTGGTGCGGGTGAGCGATGATGATGCGGCGCGCCTCCGTTACCTTGGCGAGCTGGGCCTCGTACCGGGCGCGCGGGTGAAGCTGCTGGATCGGGCGCCGTTCGGCGGGCCGATCCGCCTGCGGGTGGGCGGGCGCGAGTGCGCGATCGGGCCGGCGTTGGCGGCGGTCGTCGGGGTGGAGGCGGAGGAGTAGCGGGGCGGGGCGGCGGGGGAACAGTATTTGCGCCCATGCGACGGCGCGCCAGGCGATGGTCTGGCGCGCCGTTCTTGTGGATGCGGCGTGGCGGACGTGTGGCGCGGTGGTGCGGCGAAAGGGGGGAGCGCGGTGGACGCGGACACTACGATCGGCGATCTCGTCGGCCGGCTGAAGGACGACAGCAGGCGGCTCGTGAGCGATGAGTTCCGCCTCGCCAAGCTCGAGGTAGGGGAGAACCTCCGCGTGGGCGCGCGCGGGGTGATGTGGCTCGCGCTGGCCTTCGGGATCGGGGTGATCGCGCTCGTGTCGCTCACCATTGCCCTCACCGCGGGGATCGGGCGGGTGGCGAACGGCAACGTCTGGGTCGGCGCCCTCGTCACCGGAGCGGTCGAGCTCGCGCTCGGCGCGTGGCTCATCGTGCGCGGGCTCAAGTCGTTCACGGAGCCGTCGTACACACTCGGCGAATCGCGGGAGGAGCTGAGCAACACCAAAGCGTGGTTGGCGAAGGAACGGGCGACCTAATTTCCTCCACCCGTGGCGCGCGAACGGCGCGCGAGTGTTTTAGCCCACGCAGGCTCGCGGAGCGCGTGGGCCTTTTCCTGCTCCCCCTTCTGACGCTCGGCGGCGGCGCGGCGCGCGCGGCATACGCCCAGCCGCCGCCACGGCCCCAGCGCACGATCGCGATCGACGAGCGCCTCGCCGCGGATGCCCGGCTCCGCGTGGGCGACCTCGTCGTGCTCGCCGCCGCGCCGGGTGCCGCAGCGGGCGACACCGCGCGCGTCGCGGCCATCGTCCGGCGCCGGGCCGACCCGAGCGAGGTGGCGCGGAGCGAGCCACGCGTGCGCCTCCATCTCGATCACCTCCAGGCGCTCATCAGCTACGGGGATCGGGTCGACCGTTTCGCCGTCGCCACGCGGGGCGAGGCCGCCACCGCGCGAGCGCTCCGGCAGATCAACGCGGCGGCGTTCGGCTTCCGCGCGCACCGTTCGCGCGACATTGCCGTCGAGACCTCCGAGACCTTTCGTGTCGTCAGCCGGTTCCACCGCGCCATCGGCGTCATCACCATCGTGGCGAGCGCGATCTTTCTCCTCTGCGTGCTCCTCCTCAAAGTGGACGAGCGCCGCCGAGACGTCGCGGCGCTCCGGCTCATGGGGATCTCGCGTGCGTCGGTGTTGCGCTCCGTGGTGCTCGAGGCCGCCCTCATCGCCACGGTCGGGAGCGCGGCAGGCGTCGGGATCGGTTTCGTCGTATCGGCGGGCGTGAACGCGTACTACCAGGCGCTCTACCGTACGCCACTCCGCTTCTCGATCGTCACCTCCGACATCGTGATCCTCGCCGTGTCGCTCTCCGTCGTGCTCGGCGTGGCGGCCGGCGCGCTCGCGGCGTTGCGGCTCGTGCGCACGCCGCCGCTCGCGCTGCTCGGGCGCTGAGCGCGGCGTCGCCGCCCGCACAACGCTCGCACCTCGCTCGCACCTCGCTCGCACCCCATGCGTCTCGCGCTCGCCGCCGCCTCGCTCCGCCGCCACCGGTCGCGCACGCTGCTCGCCGTGTTCGGCGTGGCCATCGCGTCGGCGATGCTTCTCGACATGGTGATGCTCTCGACCGGGCTGCGCGAGAGCTTCCGCCAGCTCCTCGTGAGCCGGGGATTCCAGCTCCGGCTGGCGCCGCGCGGGACGCTCCCCTTCGATACCGAAGCGACGATCGCCGGCGCCAGCGCCATCGTCGCCACCCTGCGCGGCAATCCCGACATCGAGGCGGTGAGCCCCGTGCTCGGCGCGTCGGCGCACGTGCCCATCCGGGGCGGGGATTCCGCGGTCACCGCGTTCGCGCTCGGGCTCGTGCCGGCGGTGCAGGGCGACTACGAGCTCGTGGCCGGCAGGGATCCGACGGCCCCGGATGCGTTCGTCGCGAACGACGACTTTCTCCGTGCGGCTGGAGCCGCAGCCGGAGACACGCTCTCGGTCGCGACGGGCTACAATCCGCAACTCATGACCTTCGCCGGCGAGCGGCGCCTCGTGGTGGTCGGGCGCGCGCGCTTTGTTTACCTCTCGACCGGCCAGCCGGCGATCGCCCTCTCGCTGGCGACGCTCCAGGCGATGACCGGGGAGGCGGGTGCCGATCGGGTGTCGCTCCTCATGGTGCGGACGCGGGGCGGCGCAGACCCGGACAGCGTGGGACGCTGGATCGCGCGCGCAGTCCCGAAGGTGGACGCGATCTCGACGGCGCGCGCGCTGGAGACGGTGGACCAGCGCTTGAGCTATTTCCGGCAGCTCTCGTACATTCTGGGCGCGGTGAGCCTGGGGCTCGGCTTCCTCCTGGTGACGATGCTCGTCACCGTGAGCGTGAACGAGCGCGTGGGGGAGATTGCTGTGATGCGCGCGATCGGCGTGTCGCGATGGCACGTGGTGGAGCAGATCGTGGCCGAGGGCGTGGCGATCAGTGTGGTGGGGGCGGCGATCGGGCTGGGGCTGGGATTGGTCACGGCGCGGTATCTCAACACCATCCTCTCGAGCTTCCCGGGACTGCCGACGGCGATCGACTTCTTCCTCTTCCAGCCGCGGGCGGCGTGGACCTCGCTCGGCCTGCTCGTGGCGAGCGGGATCGCGGCGGGCGCGTACCCGGCGTGGCGCGCGGCGTCGCTCCCGATCGCGCGGACGTTGCGCGAGGAGGCGGTCGCGTGAGTCCCGACACCATCGCCTCCCTGCGCGATGTGCGGCGGGACTACCCGCTCGAGGGTGAGGCGGTGCACGCCGTGCGCGGCGTGTCGCTCGACATTGCGCGCGGAGAGTACCTGGCGATCGTCGGGCCGTCGGGCTGTGGCAAGTCCACGCTTCTCAACCTGCTCGGTGCGATCGACCAACCGACTGCCGGCACGGTGACGCTGGCCGGCCAGCGCGTCGATGCGTGGAACGATGCGCGCGCGACGGCGTTCCGGTTGCGCAACATCGGCTTCGTCTTCCAACGCTTCTACCTCATGCCGATGCTGAGTGCGCGGGAGAACGTGGAGCTGCCGATGGCGGAGGCCGGGGTGCCCAAGGCGGAACGAGGGCAACGCGCGCTCGAGCTCTTGCGCTACGTGGAGCTCGAGGGGCGGGCGCGCCATCGCCCACCACAGCTGAGCGGGGGCGAGCAGCAGCGCGTGGCGCTCGCGCGCGCGCTCGCCAACCGGCCGGCGCTCGTGCTGGCCGACGAGCCCACAGGCGAGCTCGATGCGCGGACGGGTGCGGACATCATCGCGCTGTTCGACCGCCTGCACGGCGATGGGACGACGCTCGTGGTCGTGACCCACGACGAGCAGCTGGCGCGCGCGGCGCGGCGCGTGGTACACATGCGCGACGGGGTGGTCGTGCAAGACGAGGCATCGCCGTGATCGCGCGGCTCGCGGTCCGCAACCTCGTCTACCAGCCCTGGCGCTCGGCCCTCCTGCTCCTCGGCTACGGCCTCGGCGTGGGGGTGATGATCGTGCTCCTTGCCATCGGCGAGGCGCTGCTCTCGCAGGCGCGCGACGAGAAGCTCGTCGGCGGCGGCTCGATCACCGTGCTCCCCGAGGGGCTCGATGTCGAGGTGATGAAGACGGGCGGCGTCGGAGGCCTCTACTTCTCGATCGATCAGGCGCGCTTCGTCTACCGTCAGCTGCTCGCCGCACCGCGATTCGCCGACGTCGTGGCGGCCGCCGCGCCGCAGGTGGAAGGGAAGCTGCTGTACCTTCGGCCCGCACGCGCGGGAGGCGCCGAGTACGCGGTCCGGGCGACGGGGGAGATCCCGTCGCGCACGGCGGGGGTCGGGGCCGCCGCGCCGCTCGCGCTAGGGGCGTGGACCGACGACGACGGCGACCGCGCGTGGATGACGCCGTCGCCGCGCGAGCTATATGGCGAGGTTGATCATTTCCACCACACGCCGACCGACGTCGAGAACCGCGAGAGCTGGGGCGAGTGGCACTACTTCAATGTTCTCTCCCACGACCACCGCCGGTGGGCGTTCATCTCGTTCATCCTCGGCGGCGATGTCCCGAACGGCCGGTGGGGCGCGCAGGTGCTGGTGAGCGTGCGGGAGCAGGGCGGGCGGACGCGGAAGTTCAGCACGATCGCCGAGCCGCGAGACATCGCGTTCTCGACGACGAGCCCCGATCTCGCCGTTGGCGATTCACGGGTCACGCTGCTCGACGACGGGCGCTATGCCGTGCGGGCGCGCACGCGCGAGGAGGGAGGCAGTGCCGAGCTCACGCTCGATCTGATCGTGACGCCAGCGCCGCGCGCCTACTTCCCTGGCGCGGCGCTCGCGAGCGGCGCCTTCACCTCCGGGTACGCGGTGGCCGCGCTCCGCGCCGATGCGACCGGAACGCTCTGCGTGAGCGGCCGGTGCGAGCGCTACGACGGCGCTCAGGCGTACCACGATCACAACTGGGGTGTCTGGCGCGGGGTGACGTGGGAGTGGGGCGCGGCGCGCGCGGGCGCGCTGACGATTCTCTACGGCCGAGTGCAGCCGCCAGACAGCTTGGCCTCGGTGCCGCCGTTCTTTCTCTTCGTCGTGGACTCGCTCGGCTTCCGTGCTCACTTCCGGCCGCGCGAGATCCGGTACGACGATGCGCGCACGATCGTGGTCGGCGGTCGCGCTGTGCGCGTGCCGGCACGCGCCGTGATGGCGGCCGTCCGCGGCGACGACACGCTCCGTCTGGAGCTCGATGTGGAAGATGCGATCGGCACGGACACGCGCGTCACGGGGGATGTGGGCACCGTGAAGGCGGACGAGCGCGGCGACCAGAGCGCGGCGCGGGCCCTCGCGCGGCCGTACTTCATCCAGATGAAGGGAATCGCCCGCGTCAGAGGGCGAATCGGCGGCGCGGTGGTCGCGGGGGAGGGGACGGGGTTCTTCGAGACGTACCGGTAGCGCGGGGAGCGGGGAACGAGGAACGAGGGCCTATACCTTGGGGGGCCCCCCCCGAACGACACGATCGCGGCGGAGCGGTAATCTCGCATCACCATTCCGCCGCGACCTGTATCAGAGCGTCCCGCTACTCGCTTCCCGCTTCCCGCTCAGTACCCCAGCGTGTCGTCCGACCGAAGCCCATCGCGGCCGCCGGCCAGTCGGTCACGCGCGCGCTCGGAGGCGCTGATGACGGTGCGCTCGGATACACTCTCGCGCTGGAAGTCCGGGTTGCGCGAATAGGCGGCCTGTGCCTGCCGGCGCGCGACCGACCAGTCGCCGTGCTTCGTGCGCAGGTCGGTGGTCCAGCCCTTCTGCAGATCGTCCTCGATCTCCTCGAACGCCTTCCCCGTGTAGTCCGGGTTGTGGCGTGCGACGTGGCCGAGCTGGTACGCCGGCCGGGCGGCCGGGTAGTCGCGGTCCGCGGCGCGCGACTCGTCGGCCTCGTAATGCGAGCGATAGTACTCGTCGTCGTCCGCCTTCAAGTCCGTGGCGACCGTGGTGCCGTGCCCCGCCCACCAGCCCCCAACGGCACCGGCGAGCGCGCCGATCGCGGTGCCGATGGGGCCGGCGACGAGCGTCCCGATCCCGGCCCCCATCGCCGCGCCGCTCACGCCACCGACGGCGGCTCCCACGGCCTTCTCCGGGGCGTCGGGGTCGGACTTCGACCGCGTCACCTCCGGCACGCTGTTCGCGCCAAGCGTCTGCCGCATGTCGTCTAGGTTGCGTCCCGCGCTGCGCGCGGTGTCGTCGAGCGCGATCTCGTCACGATCGTCGCGATTGTCCGTGCGGTCCATGCGTCCCTCCTCGTGTCGAACGGAGTGATTGGGGCCACAGTTCAAAGCAAGTTCGGGACCGATCACGGAGCGCGGGGCAGGCCCTTGATAAATTCGCTACGCGCCGCCCCATTCCTCCCATGACTTCGCCACCGCGCACTATCCTCCTCGGCACGCAGGGCTGGAACTACGACGCGTGGGTGGGCGCGCTCTACCCGAGCGGCACCCGCCAGGCGGATTTCCTCGCGACCTACACGCGCGCATTCGACACCGTCGAGGTGGATTCCACCTTCTACGCCATCCCGCCCGAGAAGACCGTGCTCGGCTGGGCGGAGCGGACGCCCCCCCACTTTCGCTTCTCGCTCAAGCTGCCGCAGGAGATCACGCACGAGCGCAAGCTCCGCGACGCGGAGGAGCTGACCGCGCTCTTCTTCGACCGCATCCGCGCCCTCGGCGACAAGCTTGGCCCCGTGCTCGTGCAGCTCGGCCCCGACTTCGCGCCGACGGAGCTGGACGCACTGGCGGCCTTCCTGCCCACGCTGCCGCGCGACGTGCGCATCGCCGTCGAATTCCGCCAGCGGCGGTGGATCACGGACGCCGTGCTCACTCTCCTCGCCGACCACGGCATCGCGCTCGCGCTCTCCGACGGGCGCTGGATCCCGCGCTCCGTGATGCTCGGTCTCGTCGCGCAGCCCACAGCCGATTTCCACTACGTCCGGTGGATGGGGCCGGACCGGGACGTCGTGGACTATTCGAAAATCCAGTACGACCGGTCGCGCGAGCTCGAGGCGTGGGCGGAAGCGCTCGCGCAGTCCCCGAAGAGCGTGACGCGCGTCTATGGCTACGTGAACAACCACTTCTCCGGTCACAGCCCGGAGTCCGTGCGGGAGCTGCAGCGGCTGCTCGGCCAGCAGCCCGTGGAGCCAGAGGACCTGGCCGAGCAGATCTCGCTATTTTGAGGGCGACATGAGCACGACGACACGATCGGGCGCGGGCGCCCCGCCGGCCGCCGGCGCCGCGCCGCGCGCGCGCCCGGCCAACCCCGTACGCGCGGGGTGGGACCGCCTGCAGGGCCTGCCCGGCGGGAAGACGCTCTTCTCCCTCTTCGTGGGCCGCATGGCGCCGTACTCGGGGACGATTGGCGCGCACGTGGTGGAGCTGCGGGCCGGCTACGCGCGCGTGGAGCTGCGCGACCGGCGGCGCGTGCGGAACCACCTCCAGTCGATCCACGCGATCGCTCTCGCTAATCTGGGCGAGCTCGCCTCGGGGCTGGCCATGACGTACGGCCTGCCCAGCGAGGCGCGCGGGATTCTCACCGCGTTCTCCATCGAGTACGTCAAGAAGGCGCGCGGCACGGTGACGGCGGAGTGCGCCTGTGGAGTCCCCGACTGGACCGTGTCGCGCGACCACGACCTGGAGGCGGTGATCCGCGACGAAGCGGGAGACGTCGTGGCCCGGGCGCGCCCGCGCTGGCGCATTGGCCCGCGCCCCGCGTAGCGTCGGCCGCTCGACGGCGACGGACGCGCGGCGTCGAGGCGGCACCGTTCACCTCACCGCGCTCCGCTTCCGTGGCCGCGGCGACGAGCGCGTCTTCCCCTTCAGCGTGCCCGCCGTTCGCTCGCTCTCGGAGATCGCGTTCACGACGCCCGTCACGTTCTTCGTCGGCGAGAACGGCTCCGGCAAGTCCACGATCCTCGAGGCGATCGCCGCCGCGTCGAACCTTCCCGCGGTGGGGAGCGAGAGCGCCGACCGCGATGCGACCCTGCATGCGCAACGAACGCTCGCGGGGCATCTCACGCTCGTGTGGACGCTGCGCACGCGGCGCGGTTTTTTCCTGCGCGCCGAGGATTTCTTCGGCTTCACCAAGTGGCTCTCCACGCTGCGCGCCGAGCTGCTCGGGCGCCTGGGCGAGATCGAGGAGGAGTATCGCGACCGCTCGCCACTCGCGCGCGGGCTGGCGAGCGGACCCGTCGCCGCGTCCATCGCCGACATGGAACGTCGCTACGGCGTGGACCTCGATGCGAACTCGCACGGCCAGAGCTTCCTCAAGCTCTTTCAGAATCGCTTCGTGCCGGGCGGGCTCTACCTGCTCGACGAGCCGGAGGCCCCGCTCTCGCCGCAGAGCCAGCTCGTGCTCATCGCGATGATCCAGGAGATGGTGGGGCGCGATGCGCAGTTCATCATCGCGACGCACTCGCCGATACTCCTCGCCTTTCCCGGCGCGCGGATCTACTCCTTCGACCAGACACCGGTCGCATCGGTGGAGTACGGGGAGCTCGAGCACGTCAACCTCACACGCGCCTTCCTCAACGCGCCGGAGCGCTACCTCCGGCATCTCGTCGCCCCCGCGGACGCCGACGCGCCGGCGGCCGACTAGCGCGACGCATGTCACGCGCTATGCCCGGTACTGCCGCCACCGCACTGCCGTCCTGCCCCCCGGCCGCGGCCGCGCTCCTCGGCGCCGCGACGGTCCGGAGCGAGCGCGACGACCAGCACGTGCGCGGGCACGGCTGAGCGCGCGTCCGCGTATGTCGCGCATGACACGTCTGTCACGCCGGAACATCGTCGCGGGGGTGCTCGCCCTCATCGTCGCCGCGGGGTGCGTGCGGCTCGGCATCTGGCAGTTGCAGCGCCTTGGTGAACGGCGGTCGCTGAACGCCGCGGTGCGCGCGCGGATGCTCGCGGCGCCGGTGGCGGTCGCCGAGCTCCCCGCCGATACGGCGCTCGCGCACTACCGCCGGGTGCTGGTGGAGGGTGTCTGGGACTTCGAGCGCGAGATCGTGCTCGCGGGGAGAACGCGGCAGGGCGCGCCCGGGGTCAACATCCTCACGCCCGTGCGGCCGGCGGGTGAGGGGCGCGCGGTCCTCGTGAGCCGGGGGTGGGTGTACTCGCCGAATGGGGCGAGCGTGGATCTCACGCGCTGGCGCGAGGGCGCGGACGCGCGTGTGACGGGCTACGTCGAGTCATTCCCGGCCGCGCAACCCGGCGACCCGCGTCTCGCGGTGGAGCGCCGGGCTTGGCGGCGCCTCGACGCGGCCGAGCTGGCGCGCACGCTCCCGTACCCGATCGCACCGTATTACGTCGTAATGGTTGCCGACTCGGGTGGAGGAGACGTCTCCCTGCCCGGCGTCGCACCCGGGGACGGCGGCGCCGCCACCGGCGCGGGTGGCGACGGGCGAGGTGGCGTGCCCGTGCGCGCTCCGCTCCCCGCGCTGAGCGAGGGCTCGCACTGGAGCTACGCGATCCAGTGGTTCTCGTTCGCCGCGATCGCGCTGGGGGGCGTGGCAACGCTCATCTGGCGGGACGGACGGAGCCAGGCGGGACACCCAGCCAGGCGCGAGTGAGGCATCAGCTGTCCGATTTCTCGCACGCGTCCTCTCCCCTTCCTGTTTCCCAGCGCCCCGCCGCCGCGTCCATCCCGTATCCTGGTAACCGTTCGCCGCCGCGGTGTACTATTCGGGCAACGCTCGGCGAACTTCCGCCTGGCACGTACGGTTCAGTCGGCAGGGCCTCTCCCCGCCGAACGAGCGGGCTTGTGGGCCCGCCTCCCCTTCCCACACGAGATCCGTCATGGCCGATTCCTCGCAGACGCTCGCCACGGAGAAGGAAGCTCGGGACGTCGCCGAGGCAGCGCGTGAGAGCGAGTGGACGCAGCCGTCGTTCGTGCGCGAGCTCTTTCTCGGGCGCTTCCGCTTCGACCTGATCCACCCGCACCCCGAGAGCGACCCGCAGGAGGAGGCGCGCGCCAAACCGTTCCTCGACAAGCTACGCGCGTTCATGGAGCGGGTGGACGCCGACGAGATCGATCGCACCGGCGAGATCCCGGAGCCGCTCGTGCAGGAACTGCGCGACATGGGCGCGTTCGGGATCAAGGTCCCGCGCGAGTACGGCGGGCTCGGGCTCTCGCAGACCAGCTACATCCGCGCGATCGCCCTGGTGACGAGCAAGGACGGCTCGCTCACGGCGCTCCTCTCCGCGTCACAGTCGATCGGCGTCCCGCAGCCGCTCAAGCTCTTCGGGACGGACGAGCAGAAGCAGCGCTTCTTCCCGCGCATTGCGCGGGGCGCCATCTCGGCGTTCGCGCTGACGGAGACGGATGCGGGCTCCGACCCGGCGAACATGCGCACGACGGCGACGCCGACGGAGGACGGCGAGCACTTCATCATCAATGGCGAGAAGCTCTGGTGCACGAACGGCACGCGGGCAGAGCTCATGGTGGTGATGGCCCGCACGCCGGACATCCAGGTGCCGGGTGCGCGCGAGGGGAATGGCAAGCCGAAGAAGCAAATCACGGCCTTCATCGTCGAGGCTAATTCGCCGGGTGTGGAGGTGGTGCACCGCCTCCGCTTCATGGGGCTCAAGGCGATCGAGAATGGGGTGATCCGCTTCACGAACGTGCGGGTGCCGCGTGAGAATATCCTGTGGGGCGAGGGGAAGGGGCTCAAGCTCGCGCTCATCACGCTGAACACCGGGCGGCTGACGCTGCCGGCGAGCGCCGCCGCGGGGGCGAAGGCGATGCTCCAGATCGTGCGCCGGTGGAGCAACGAGCGCGTGCAGTGGGGGCAACCGATCGGGAAGCACGAGGCGGTCGCGCAGAAGATCGCCAAGATGGCCTCGTACACGTTCGCGATGGAGGCGATCGCCGAGCTGTCGAGCGCGCTCGCGGAAAAGGGCGAGTTCGACATCCGGCTCGAGGCCGCGATCGCGAAGATGTACAACACCGAGGCCGGCTGGCGGATCGTGGACGACACGCTCCAGATCCGGGGCGGGCGCGGCTACGAGACGGCGGAGTCGCTCGCGCGGCGTGGCGAGCAGCCGATCTCCGTGGAGCGCGCGATGCGCGACTTCCGCATCAACCTGATCTTCGAGGGCTCCTCGGAGATCATGCGCCTGTTCATCGCGCGCGAGGCGGTGGACCACCACTTCCGCACGGCCTTCGACGTCGTGAACCCCGACGCTGACCGCAAGGCGAAGATGGCCGCGCTCGTCCGCTCGGCCAAGTTCTACCCCGGGTGGTACGCGTCGCGCTGGGTGGGCGGGGTCAAGTCGTATGCCGAGTTCGGGCGACTGGCGCCGCATCTTCGGTACATCGAGCGCACGACGCGGAAGCTCGGCCGCTCCATCTTCCACGCGATGGTGCGGTTGGGGCCGAAGCTCGAGCGGCGGCAGATGGTGCTCTTCCGCGCGGTGGATGTGGGGGCCGAGCTGTTCGCGATGGCCGCGGCGTGCACGCGCGCGCAGATGCTGGTGCGAAAGGGCGATCCGAACGCGCTCGACCTGGCCGATCTCTTCTGCCGCGAGGCGCGCCTCCGCATCGAGGATCACTTCCGCAACCTCTTCGGCGAGAACGATGCTGCGCTCTATCGCGTGGCGATGAACGTCCTCAAGGGGGAGTATGCGTGGCTGGAGCGCGGGATCGTGCCGCTCCCCGAGTGGCCGCCGCAGCCGACACGGGTGGACCCGAAGCGGGTGACCCTGGAGAAGGAAGCGGTGGGAGTGGGAGACTGAGGCTGGCGGGAAGGGCAGGGCGGCGACACCTGGAAGGAGCGAGGCCCCGGCGGCGAGCGATTCGCCCCGGGGCCTTTCGTTCGCCGCGCTGTGCAGCACGCCGGTGGGCGATCGCCTCCCATCGGCGCCCATAAGTCGGGAGTTGCGACGAATCCAACCATGCGCGGGCCGGCGTATATCGCCCTCGCACGGGCCACCCGGCGACTGGCAACGCGCGAGCGTGAACGCTGCCAAAACACGTCGCAGTGCCGTCGGGGTGTCCGACCGTGCATGTGTAGCACACCGCGGCATGGTATGCCGAGTGCTACACACCGTCAGCACCAACATCGGCGCCTCACCGTCCGGAGGCGCGGCATGTGGTTGCCCGGGGCTGCCCCGGAGCGTACCACAACTCCCCCCGATCCCGCGCGCACGGCGCGCAGGAGGAATGGATCATGTCCCATGAATCGCGCGCCGACGCTGACAGCGTCGTCCGCGCTACCGGATCGCGCCGAGATTTCTTCCGGCTCGCCGGACTCGGTGGTGCGGCGCTCGCGGCGCCAGCGTTGCTCGCCGCCTGCGCCGACGAGCGCGTCTCGCCGCTCGCGCCCATCACGCCGGGGTTGCAGAACCATGGCGGAGTGCCGGCGATCGTGCTCGATTTCCGCAGCGACATCGGCGTTCTCAACTTCGCCTACGCGCTGGAGCAGCTCGAAGCGGCGTTCTATATCATGGTCATCGCCGCGATCCGCGGCAGAGGCCGCCCCGAGCAGTTCTTCCTCGAGGGCATCCGGAACCACGAGGTCGTCCACCGTGAGTTCCTGAAGGCGGCGCTCGGCTCCGCGGCGATCCCGGCCGTGACGCCGAACTTCAGCTCCGTGAACTTCAACGACATCAACAGCATTCTCGCGACCGCGCGCGCCTTGGAGGATACGGGTGTCGGCGCGTACAACGGCGCGGCGAAGTACCTCTCGAACCCCGACTACCTCACGGCCGCTGGCAAGATCGTGTCGGTCGAAGCGCGTCACGCAGCGACCATCCGCGACATCATCGCGCCGAAGACCCGCTTCTTTGCCGGGGACGACGTGGTAGACGCCAATGGCCTCGACATCGTTCTTGAGCCGCCGCAGGTGCTCGCCGCGGCCGGTCCGTTCATCGTGAACTCGATCACCATCATCGGCCTCTAGGAGAGCGCGCTCACATGGACAACCAGACTATTCTCGACACCATCGACCCCGAGATCGCCGGGCGCATGACGCGCCGCGACGCGCTCCTGCGCGGGGCCGCACTCACCTCCGGCGCCGCCGCGACGGTCGCGTGGGCTTCGATGCCGCTCGCGCTCGCCACGATGGCGAAAGGCGCCTTCGCGCAAGGGGGCCTGCCGGCGAACATCATCGCCGTGCTCAACTTCGCGCTCACGCTCGAGTACCTCGAGGCGGAGTTCTACAACCGCGGCGCGGCGGCGCCCGGGCTCATCCCGGCCGCCGACTTCCAGATCTTCGACCAGATCCGCAAGCACGAGAACGCGCACGTCAACTTCCTGCTCTCCGTGCTCGGCAATGCCGCGGTACCGAAGCCGACGTTCGACTTCACCGCCGGCAATGGCTCCGGGAACGGGCCGTTCGTCGGGGTCTTCAGCAACTACGAGATCTTCAAGGCGGTCTCGCAGGCGTTCGAGGACACAGGCGTCCGCGCGTACAAGGGGCAGGCGCCGAACCTGATCTCAAACAAGGCGATCCTCACCGCGGCGCTCCGGATCCATTCGGTGGAAGCGCGCCACGCGGCCGAGGTGCGCAAGCTCCGCGGCGTCACGCCGTGGATTCAGGGGAACCAGACCGACATCCCCGGCACCCAGATGACGTACGCTGGCGAGGAGAACACGGTGCAGCTCGGGATCGACCTCGTCGCCCTCGTTCGCACCACCCTGCCGCAGTTCCTGATCCTACCCGAAGGCATCGCTGCTGCGTTCGATGAGCCCCTCACCGCCGCGCAGGTGCTGGCGATCGTGGATCCGTTCATCGTGTAGGCACTCAGCACTCAGCACTCCGCGCTTCGGGTGGCGCGGCGGGCCGATGCGGATCGCGGCGGAATGGTGATGACAGTTCACCGTTCCGCCGCGATCGTGCTGTTCGGGGGGGGCCCCCCAAGGTATGGCAATAATATACTTGACTCACCCGCATGATGCCTTTATATTTGGGGCATGCCGAATGAGATGCACGCCCCGAACACCTTGCTCGAAGCGGTTCGCTACTTCGCGGCCCCGGACGCGAGCCTCCAGTTTGTCGCCGCACTCCGCTGGCCCGATGGCGTGACGTGCCCGGTGTGCGAGGGGAGGGACGTGTCCTTCCTCTCGACGCGCCGCATCTGGAAGTGCAAGGGCTGTAAGAAGCAGTTCAGCGTCAAGCTCGGCACCATCTTCGAGGACTCGCCCATCGGCCTCGACAAGTGGCTCCCCGCGCTCTGGATGCTCGCCAATTGCAAGAACGGGATTAGCAGCTACGAGCTGGCGCGGGCCTTGGGCGTGACGCAAAAGACCGGCTGGTTCATGCTCCACCGCATCCGGCTCGCCATGCAGACCGGGACGTTCAAGAAGCTCTCCGGCGAAGTGGAAGCCGATGAGACCTTCATCGGCGGCAAAGCGCGCAACATGCACGTCGGGAAGCGTCGGGAGCGTATCAAGAACCGCGGCGGCATCGGCAAGCCCATCGTGATGGGCCTCCTGGAGCGGCACGGCGACGTCCGCACGTTCGTGGTCGAGAAGAACGATGGCAAGACGTTGAAGCCGAAGGTGCGCCAGCACGTCGAGAAGGGCGCCGAACTCTTCACCGATGCCTTGGGCGCCTACTACGGGCTTGATCGGGAGTACGTGCATCAGGTGATCGACCACGCTGAGGCGTATGTGCGCGGGAACGTCCACACGAACGGCCTTGAGAACTTCTGGAGCTTGCTCAAGCGCGGCATCAAGGGCACGTACGTGGCCGTCGAGCCCTTCCATCTCTTCCGCTATCTGGACGAACAAGCGCGGCGGTTCAACGAGCGCGAGCACACCGATGGACAGCGGTTCGTGTCCGTGGTCCGCGATATCGTAGGGCGCCGCGTGACGTACCGTGATCTCACCGGGGCGGATCTCGCGCCCGCTACGACGTGACGCCATCAACAAGCCGCAGCAACGGCGCGGCAAGAGGAAGGGATGACGAAGCAGGACATCAAGGCTCCGGCGCCGAATAACGCGCCGGAGCCGTCGGCTTTTGAGCGCATGCGCGAACTGACGCGGCGCATCATCCGCGTGCCCAAGTCTGAATTGCCGACGAAGAAACGGGCACCGAAGAAGGGACGGCACAGATAGCGCTTCCCGAACTCTCATTAATGGAACTTTGAGCCCATTTTCGGTTAATATTCGGGCGCTCGCGTGATACCGACCGAGGCAGATGTAGAGGCAGCCCTGCACCACGGCGCCGTAGTGCGCGGGGAGTTCCGCTGGAGGCGCACCGGTCCTTTCAACTGGAAGGCCGAAGCGGCACTCGAAGACACCTACGAGCAGGCGCGCATCAAGCTGGTGGGGACGTACAACGCGAGGATCCGCAATCTGAGTTACACCCTTGTGTGGGCTAACTGCCGCATTCGGGGGCTTGATATCGGCGGTCCGTCGCACCCAAACCCCGACGGCGTGCGCGTCCCGACGCCACACAAGCACCGATGGACGACCGCTGATCGCGACCAGTGGGTCTATAACCCAACAGATATTACGGCACGTCAGATTCAAGGCGTTTTCGACCAGTTCCTGGCCGAGAGCAACATTCGCTCTGAAGCCGTGTTCATCGGTCCCATCGACCAAGGGGAACTCGCGCTATGAACTGCGTTGAGTTGGCCGACGCAATCCGCGCTGCCCCATTCGCCGGGTGGGAGTGCGGCGCGGACGAAGGATTCCTGCGCCTCGCTACCCCGTTCCGCTACCCGGATGGCGGGGCGATAGAGTTGTACATCGAGGCACGCAGCGCGGGTTTCGTCGTCACGGACTTCGGAGAGGCGTTCCGGTTCCTTGAGACGAGCGGACTCGATCCGCTGCGCAGTCCGGTGCGCGAACGCTTGATCGCGATTGCAACTAAACTCGGTGGCGCCCATCTGGACGATGGTGTCCTCGAAGTGTCCGTTCTGACACCGGAAGGACTCCTTTCGGCGGCTGCGCGCCTCGGACAAGTCGTCACGCGTATAGCCGATCTCACGTTGCTTGCGAAAGGCACCCTCGTCAGCACGTTCTCCGATCTTGTGGAAGAATTCATCGTTACGAGCACGGCTGGGCTTGAGGTGCGACGCCACGCGATGCTCCCCGGCAATGCCGCGCGGCACGAGTTCGACATTGTGGTGAGGTCCATACGCGGAGTTGCAGCCATCGAGAGCTTGTCTGCGGTCACGGCCCCCGGTGCAACCGCGCAGCTCGCGTTCACGGTGCAGAAGTTTGCGGATCTCGCGGCGATCGGATCCGGCGCACCCGACCGGTACGCCGTACTCGACAACACGTCCGACGTGTGGACCGATCCCATTCGCAAGCAACTGATGCAATTCTCCAGGGTGATTGACTGGGAGGAGCGGGACACGCTCGCATCTGCGTTGACGCGCGCGTAGAAGCGGCGGCACCGACCTACTCATGTAGTTCGGTGGCGAGATGCCGCATGAGGCCGCGCACCGCCTGGAAGATGTCCAGCGTCCGCTCTTCGTCGTAAACGCCCCGGACGTGCATCGTCGGGTTTCGCCACGCCGTCTTGACCGCGCGCAGACTAGCGAGTGCTTCGGCGTAGAAGTCCTGTTTAGCCCTCCACTCGGGAGAGCGTTTGTCGGCAGTCTTTAGAAGTTCTGCGTTCCCGCGCGCAAGGATGCGCTCCCACGTCGGGTTCGCGTCCGCGTCGAGCTTTGCATCACCAAGGGAAGCGCCGAGCGCACGCAGCCCCGCCTCAAGCACTCGCATCAGGTGGAATACAGAGGCCGTGTGTCTCCCGAGCGCCAGGCACTTCCCCGCTTCCTCCATGTCGAAGGCCGCAGACGGGAACTTGTCTGGGACATCGCCCCACCGATCCACCAGCGGTGCGTTGTGATACGGCAGTAGACTAGGCGCCACGTACAGGAAGTGCCGCGCGGCCAACTGGTCGTGAGTGCGTTCAAGGAGGTCGTCTACCATGCGTGCCGCATGATCCACCCGGCACTCGGGAGTAAGCGCCTTTTGCATCCGTTCGATTAGGGGCGGCAACGAATCCAAATCGGCTTGCGCGTAGTTGCGAGCGAACGCGCCGACCATATCAAGCACGCTGGCCGACAACTCTTGGCCAATTGGCGCCGCGCCGCCGCTAAGGGTTGCGGCCATCGCCAGAGAAAACCTGACGTGGTGGCCCATGCCGAGCATCAGCCCGAACAGGTTGCCGTACGCTGCTAGCATATCCCAAAGGCTCACGAGTCGGTGAGCCTGGAACACCGCGACGGTCGCGGCAGAGTCGGGCGCCGGCACAGACCACGGCGCCCGCTCGCTCACCTGAGTGAGCATCAAAGCTGGCCCCCTACCTTGGGTGAGGCAAGTATATTATTGCCCAAGGTATGGGACGCACTCGCGACCCGGTGCCGAGTCCCGAATGCCGAGTCCCGAATGCCGAGTCCCGATGCGCTACCCGCCTCGCAGCAGGTGCGTCGCCACCGTGAAATAGATAATGATCCCCGCCACGTCCACGAACGACGACACGAAGGGTGACGACGCGATCGCGGGATCGAAGCCGAGTCGGGTCAGCACCAGCGGGAGTGTGGCGCCGACCATGCTGCCGGTGACCACCACGGCGAGCAGCGTGATCCCGACAATCGTCGCGACATCGCTCCCATTCCCCCAGAGCAGCGCACGCGCGAATCCGATCGCGCCGAGGAAGGAACCGAGCGCCAACCCCTGCCCGCCCTCACGCAGCAGCACTCTCCCGGCGTCGCGCAACTCCACGTCGCCCACCGCGAGCGCGCGCGTGATGAGCGTCGCCGACTGGGAGCCCGAGTTCCCGCCCGAGCTGATGATGAGCGGGACGAAGAACATGAGCACGATGGCGCCGGAGAGCGTCGCCTCGTAGTGCCGCATCGCCGTGCCCGTGAGCATCTCGGCGACGAACAGGAGGACGAGCCACCCGGCGCGCTTCCGCGCGATGCTCCAGAAGCTTGCCTGAAAGTATGGCTGCTCGAGCGGCTCCACCGCGCCGAGCTTCTGCATGTCCTCCGTCTGCTCCTCGACGATCGCGTCGATCACGTCGTCCACCGTGACGACGCCGAGCACGCGTCCCCCCGCGTCCACCACCGGAACGGCGACGAGGTCGTACTTCCTCGTGAGGCGCGCTACCTCCTCGCGATCGGCCGTCGGCGGAACGCTCACGACGTCGGACCACGAGATGTCGGCGATGCGCGCGCCCTGCGGCGCGGCGAGGAGCTCGCGGAGGGAGAGCACGCCCCGCACGCGCCCCGCCCCGTCCGTGGCGTAGACGGTGTACATCGCCTCGCGCCGCCCCGCACGCGCGACCGCCCGCACGCGGCCCAGCGCTTCTTCGACGGTGAGGTCCTCGGGGACGGAGACGAACTCCGTCGTCATGAGGCCGCCCGCGGAATCCGGCGGATAGGCCAGGAGGCGCTCGGTCTCGCCTCGTGCCTCCGTCGAGATCTCGGAGAGGATCTCGCCGGCACGCCCCTCCTCCAGCTCCTCGAGGGCGTCGGCGCGGTCGTCGGGCGTCATCTCTGACACGAGCACCGCCGCCTGCGCCGTCGTCAGCGCCTCGAGGACCTCGGTCCGCAGGTCATCGTCGAGGTACTCGAGGACGTCTGCCGCCCGCGCCGACGGGAGCGCCCGGAGGAACTCCGCCACGCGCTCTCGCGGGAGCGCCTGCGCGACATCCGCCAGATTCGCCGGATGGAGCTCCTCCGTCTCGGCGGCCACGTCGCGTGGCGAGTCATCGAGGAGCGCCAGAATGTCTGGGGCGAGCAGCGCGGCGACCTGGCGATCGGCGTCGTGCGGCGGTGGAATCATCGGGATCGTCGGGAGGAGACCGGCGCGCGACGGTCGCAAGCGGCTCGTCGCCGCTCGCGCGTTGGTGGTGTCGGGAATGGCCCGCCGCGGGCGCGTCAAGTTACCGGAGCGTCAGCCGGCGCTCAACCTTTCCGCGCGCGCAGTTGTCAGACGGGGTATGCGCACTCCGATCTACCAGCGCCCCGACGACCGGCTGGAGCTCGACCCGACGCGTACGCGCCTTTCCGGCGACGCCGAGCAGCTCAACATCGGCAAGGTGGGCGGCGGGATCACGCGCTTCAATCTGTCGCTGTCGCGCTTCTCCGCGGGCTTCGAGATCAACGACGTCGGCTTCCTGCAGCGCACCGACCAGCAGTCGCAGAGCGCGTGGTTCGCGCTCATCTGGCAGCGCCCGCGCTCCATCTACCGGCGCCTGCACCTGAACTTCAACCAGTGGCTCAGCTACACCGTGGCGCGGGACGCGCTCAGTGGCGGGCCGCTCCGCACCGAGGCAGGCGCGAACGTCAACGGCAACATGCGACTGACGAATAACTGGTTCGTGTGGAGCGGGCTGGGGACGAACAACGTTGGCCCGACGTACTGCGACGTGGACTGCACGCGCGGGGGGCCGGCCGTCCGCCTCTCCCGGTCGCTCAATGGGTGGCTTGGAGCCGAGGGCGACGACCGGAAGCGCATCATCCCGAGCGCGTACACGAGCTGGCGCTCGGCGGATGAGGGGAACACACACAGCTGGAGCGTGCAGACCGCGATCGAGGTGCGTGCGTCGAGCCGCCTCGGCGTCCGTGTGGGGCCGAACTACTCGCACACGATCAATGACGCGCAGTTCGTGCGGAATTCGCCGATCGCCGGAGCGCCGAGGCAGTATACCTTCGGCCGCCTCGACCAGGACTTCCTCGCGATCACCACGCGCGTGAACGTCGCCGCGACCCCGACGCTCTCGTTCCAGCTGTACTGGCAGCCGTTCGTCGCGGCAGGGAAGTACGGCAGCTTCAAGGCGCTCGGCGACCTGCCGAGGGCAGAGTCGTACGAGGATCGCTACGACCCGTTCGGCACGACGCTCCGTGTGTTGACGCCGGCGGAGAAGGAGGCGCTCGAGGGGACCTACCGCGTGCGCGCTGACTTCGCGGCGGACCGCGACGGCGACGGGACGCCGGAGCTCGCCATCGCCAATCCGGACTTCAACATCAAGCAGCTCCGCTCGAACGTCGTCGCGCGGTGGGAGTACCGGCCCGGCTCCACGCTCTTCGTCGTCTGGAGCCAGGGGCGCGACCAGTTTGACCTCAATCCCGGCACCTTCCGCTCGGGGCGTGACCTGCGCGACCTGTTCGGGACACACCCCGACAACACGTTCCTGATCAAGGCGTCGTACTGGTTCAACTTCTGATCACGCCGCGCCCGTGATGTAAGCGCCGCGTAAGCGCGGCATCCGCGGCGCGTCAGAGATGCGACAGAGCGAGCACGCGACGAAACCATCCCGCGGCTCGCTCTGTCGTATGCGCTGGAGCCGCGCCCACGCTCGGCGGGCAGCGGCCACGAGCTGCCGACAGAGCCGACAGCGCATCGTCAGCGCACCGACTTCCCGCCACGGAGCACCCGCATGCGCTCGTGTCTCACGCGCTCGCCCCTCGCCGCCGCTTTGCTCCTCGCCGCCGCACCGTACCTCCCTTGCATCGCCGCTGCGCAGCAGCCGCCCGGCACGCCCGTGCAGGTCGGCGCGGCGGGGAAGCGCGAAGCGACGCCGGGTGTGGCGCGCATCGCCCCCGACGGCGCGCCGACGATGGAGGCACGCGCGTCGGCCACCAGCGCAATGGCGTTCCGCGTCGCGCAGCCGCCGGTGCTCGACGGACGTACCGACGACGCAGTATGGGCGCGAGCACAGGTCATCGATCACTTCCTGGAGTACGAGCCGAACGAGGGAGCGGAGACGCGGTTCAGGACGGAGGCGCGCGTCGGCTACGATGACCACAACTTCTACGTCCTCGTCCGGATGTTCGACCCCGCGCCCGATTCCATCGTGTCGCTCCTCGCGCGCCGCGACGTGCGCGTGACCTCGGAGCAGCTCAACCTCGTGATCGATTCCTATCACGACCGCCGGACCGCGTACCAGTTCGCGGTGAATCCCGCCGGCGTGAAGCGCGACTTCTACGTCTACAACGATGGCGTGGAGGATCCGAGCTGGGATGCGGTGTGGGACGTGGCCACGGCCGTGGACTCGCTCGGCTGGGTGGCCGAGTTCCGCATCCCGTTCAGCCAGCTCCGCTTCGCGGACAAGGCCGAGCACACCTTCGGCCTCATGATCGTGCGCGATGTCGCGCGGACGGGGGCGCGCATCTCCTGGCCGCTGTACCGGCGTAACCAGCAGGGCTACGTGTCGCAGGCTGGCGAGGTCGGCGGCATCCTCGGCGTCCCATCACCGCGGCGACTCGAGGTGACCCCCTACGTCGTGACGAAGAACGCCACGCGCCCCGACGCGGGCGGCTTCGAGCGCCGGCAAGCGGTGACCGGCGGCGCCGACGTGAAGTACGGCCTGTCGTCCAACCTCACGCTCGACGCCACGATCAACCCGGACTTCGGGCAGGTCGAGGCAGACCCCGCCGTACTCAACCTCTCGACCTTCGAGACGTTCCTCGATGAGCGGCGCCCGTTCTTCCTCGAGGGGACGGGGATCTTCTCCTTCCGGACCGACTGCGGCGACGTCGATACCGACTGTACCGGCCTTTTCTACTCGCGCCGGATCGGGCGCAGTCCGCAGCTCCTGGACGTCTTCGGCGACGAGCGGAGTGCGACGGCCACGACGATCCTGGGCGCCGCGAAGGTGACCGGCCGGCTGAACGGCGGCCTCTCCGTCGGGCTGCTCGACGCCGTGACCCAGCGCGAGAACGGGCCCGACGACCGCACGATCGAGCCGCGAGCGAACTACCTCGTCGCTCGCGCGGTGCAGGACCTGGGCGGCGGGCGCACCTCGATCGGCGCCATGCTGACGGCGGTGAGCCGCGAGCTCGACGATCGGAGCGACGACTACCTCCGGGGTGAGGCGTTCGCCGCCGGACTCGACTTCCGCCACCGCTTCCTCGCCGACCGCTACGAGCTCTCGGCCACCGTCGCGGGGAGCCGAGTGGGCGGGTCGGAGCAGGCGATCGCGCTCCTGCAGCGGTGCACCGAATTCTCCTGCGCGCACTCCTACCAGCGTCCCGACGACGCGGTGCAGTACGACGCCGGGCGTCGCTCGCTCTCGGGGGACGCGGAGCGGGTGACGATCTCAAAGTTCGGCGGCGGGGCGACGCGCTTCCAGAGCGTCTACCAGCGCTACTCGCCCGGCTTCGAGATCAACGACGCCGGCTTCATGGCGCGTGCCGACGACCAGCTCTTCCGCAACTGGTTCTCGGTCCAGCTCAACACGCCGGCGCACTTCTACAACCGGGCGTTCTTCAACTTCAATTACTGGCAGAACTGGACCGCCGCCGGGCTTCCCACGAACGTCGGCGTGAACCAGAACTCGCACATCCAGTTCCGGAACCAGGTGTGGGGGCACTTCGGCGTCAACGGCGCTGGCTTCATCCCCACCTACGACGACCGTGAAGCGCGCGGCGGGCCGGCCGTGCGGCAGTCGGTGCGCGGCGAGGCGTGGGCGGGCATCGAGGGCGACCAGCGCAAGCCGGTCACGCCGAACGTCTTCGGCGGCGCCTTCACCAGCGATGCGGGGCGCTCTGGCGGGTGGTGGCTCGAGCCGGGCGTCCAGCTTCGCGCGTCGAGCCGCTTCTCGGCGTCCCTGGGGGTCCGCTTCCGGCGCTCGGTGAACGACAACCAGTGGCGCCGGAACTTCGGCGACATCGGCGCGGACACGACGCACTACACCTTCGCTCGGCTCGAGCAGACGACGACGAGCCTCACCTCACGCATCAACTTCACCGCGACGCCGACGCTCTCCCTCCAGTTCTACGCGCAGCCGTTCGTCTCGACCGGCGACTACGACGACTGGCGCGAGCTCGCCGACCCTCGCGCCCGGCGCTACGAGGACCGGTATCGCCCGTACGCGACCGCCAGCGACCCGGGTGGCTTCAACTTCAAGCAGTTCCAGAGCAACACGGTGGTCCGCTGGGAGTACCGGCCGGGCTCGACGCTCTTCTTCGTGTGGAGCCAGGGTCGGGACGGCTTCGTCCCGGACGCCGCGCGCTTCGACCTCGGCCGCGACTACTCGGATCTCTTCACGCTCCACCCGAACAACACGTTCCTGGTGAAGGCGTCGTACTGGTTCAACCCGTAGGCTGGCATCACCCCTCCGTTCTTGATGCCGGCCCGTCACACCAGCCGCTTCCGCTCCTCCACGCACTCCCCCACCTCGTATCCGGCCGTGGCGATCGCGTCGCGCAACGCGGCCTCCGTCGCGCGGCCGTCGTGCGTGACGGTCGCGCGGCCGAGCGCGAGGTCGAGTGCGGTGATTCCCTCCACGATCGTGAGCGCCGTGTAGATCGCGCGGATGGCGTGCACGCTCGTCGCGCCGGGAATCGTGAGGCGCGTGATCACGCGCCCGCCTCGCTCGCCTCGCTCACCGGCCGGCGCGCCGGATCTGGCGGTACTCGATCGGGGCGCCGCTCCCCCTGACGGTGCCGGTGATCGAGGCGCCGTCGAAGCGCCCGTCCAGCACCGCGACGGTATCGGCGATCGACTGGCCGGCGAGGAGCGCGAGGACGATCTGGAGCTGCCCATCGAGGACGCCGATCACACCAGGCGGCGCCTGGCTGATGCTGCCGGTGGCGGCGTTCCCGGTGATCTGCGTGCGCACGCCGCTGTGTGACTCCACGTAGAGCACCAGGCCGCCTGGCAGGGAGAACGGGCCGACGACGCGCGCGTACGTCCCCTCGATCGCCTCGTCCACGGTCGCGGTCACCTGCACCGCACCGGCCCGCAGCAACACGTACGACCCGAAGAAGCCGAACCCGCCATCCAGGTGGCTGATCAACCCGTGCCCGGTGAATGGGTCGTTCGCCGAGCGGTAGTAGTCGAAGTAGTTCCGGTCAACGGCTCCCACCGTCACCGCCTCCGTGAATCCCGGCACGAACACGGCTGGGAAGCCCTCGGAGAATGGGTCGCGCACCCCGCCCGCGATCAGGTACTCGAGGCTGTCCACGTACAGCGCGAACGCCCCGTGCGGCGCGTCGAAGCGGAGCTCGTACCGCTCGGCGAGCGGCACCCGCTCCCAGAAGAGGAAGAGCGAGTCGGTGTCGCGATTGAAGTTGCGCTGCGGGATCGGTACGACCACCGGCCTCGCCTGCGGCACGGTCGTCTCCCCGGTCACCAGGTCGCCCTCCGGCGACGTCACGCGCAGCCGGTACTGCGCACCGGCCAGGATCGGGATGAACGCGCCCGCGAACGGGCCCGGTCCCGGGGACGTCGCCGCGTTGCGAAAGCGGTACACGCCTGCCCCCTTTCGGTCCGCGCGCACCGTACGGTCCTCGACCGCGACCGCCGAGTCGCCGGACGGTCCGTACACCACCACGCGCGCACCGGAGACCGGTACTCCGCGGCGGCTCACGATCGGGTCGAGCGGGTCGGGGCGCAGCCCATCGTCCATTTGGGCGTTCCCCGTGAGCGTCCGCTCGACCAGCACCGTCTGGTCACCCGCGCCGGGGTTGAGCACCGCGTGCACGGCCAGGCGCGCATCGCCGGGCGCAACGGTCTGCTCGTCGAACTCACAGCCGTTGGCCCCGGCCGTGGCGAGGAGCGCGGCCAGCCCGGCGCCCTGCACGCTCCGGAGCGCCGCTCGCCCAGCTCGCGACGCGCGCATCAGAACTCCACCTTGAGCCCGACCGAGGGGAGGAGCGGAAACTGCGAGACGGACTCCCGCGTCGGCGGGCTCGCCTCGTAGTCGAACGTGTAGATGAACACGTTCTTCCGGTTGTACGCGTTCACGACCTGCAGGAAGGGCGTGAGGATCGCCCGTCGCTTCACGAACGGGCGCGAGACGCTGAGATCGAACCGGTGGTAGAGGGGATACCGGCGCGAGTTCCGCGCGCCGCCCACCGCTTCCACGAGCGGGTCGCCGCCGCCACCCCCCACCCAATCGTTGCCGAGTGGATCGTACGTGCGCCGCACGAGCTGGGAGAGGATCGGCGTGTACGGCGTACCCGTCCCCAGGCCGAACCGCGCGCCGAACACATAGCGGCGGGCCGACCGATAGGTCGCCACGATGTTGAGGTTGTGGCGGCGGTCCTGCGCCGGCGCGTAGTCGGCGCCACCCTTCGTCCGCCGGCTCACCGCGAACGAGTAGGCGACCCACCCGCTCAACGGACCCGTCTCCACCTGCCGCAGGAGCAGATCGAGCCCGTACGAGTGCCCCGTCACCGCGCGGAACTCGTCGCCTCGCACGTCCGGATCGTCCGCGGAGTCCGCCTCGGTCAGCCGCCCGTATCGCTTCCAGAACGCCTCCACGCGAACGAAGCGCCGCGCCGACAGCCACGCCTCGGTGCCGAGCACCGCATCGGTCGCGGTAGACACCGGGACGTAGCGGTCGCTCGCCACCCAGAAGTCGAAGATGCGGATGGGCAGATCCTCGTTCCGGATCGCATGCATCCACTGCGCGTACCGGCCGCCGGCAGCGGTCACGGCGACGTCGGGCGTGACGAAGTACTTGAGCGCGAGGCGCGGCGAGACGCCCGTCCACGCCGCGTCGCTCACGTGCTCTACCCGGACGCCGGGACGCACGACAAGATCACCCCGCTTCCACACGTCCTCCGCGTACAGTGCCGCGGCCACGGGGCGCTGGCCGAGCGCGAAGAGGTTCGCGGTCGCCGCATCGGAGCTGAGCGCATAGTGCACCTGATGCCGCGCGACCTCGTACCCCACGCTCGGCGCGTGCGTCTCCCCGTGCCAGGTGAGCGAGCCGCCGAGGCGGACGTCGGTCACGCGGTTGGCGAAGACGAGCGATCCGGCGCCAATGTCGAGCGCCGTGCCGAAGCGCGACACCGAGGCGCGCTGCACGAGCGTCGCGCTGTCACCGAGCAGGCGGCGGATGGGGCGCTCGAACGAGAGGCCGGCGAGGTCGTTCCCCCAGCCGAACTCGATGTCTCCGCTGCGGACGCGGGTCGAGTCGTCGGAGCTGAAGAAGTCGCCCGAGAGTAGGTCGCGGCCGTGGTACGCGGTGAGCGAGAGCACCCCGGCGCCCATGGCGCGGGCGACGTGGAGTTGCGCGTCGTAGAAGTGGTAGGGGAGCTCGTCGTCGGTGACGGCGCGCGCCAGCGCGTCCGCGTAGGTGCGCCGCGCGGCGACGTTCCAGGTCGTACGCCCGTCACCCAGCGCGCCACCAAGCGCGAGGCTCGTCGAGAGCAGCGATACCCCCACCGAGCCATGGACACCCTGCTGCCCC
Organism: Gemmatimonadaceae bacterium; assembly: GCA_037720885.1. Classification (GTDB taxonomy): domain Bacteria; phylum Gemmatimonadota; class Gemmatimonadetes; order Gemmatimonadales; family Gemmatimonadaceae; genus JACMME01. The sequence continues at coordinate 32,534 of JBBJNN010000043.1, forward strand.
TGCTCGGCGCTCGTCACGTCGAGCACGCTCGACAGGCGCCCTCCGTGCGCCGCGCTGAAGCCGCCGGCGAGGAGATCCACGCGCTCGACCGCGTCGTCGATGAAGGTGCCGAAGAGGCCGCCCAGGTGGAACGGGTTGTAGACCGGGATGCCGTCGAGGAGGATGAGGTTCTGGTCGGATTCGCCGCCGCGCACGTTGTAGCCGGCGTCGAAGTCGTTGCGGGCCAGCACGCCAGGCAGGAGCTGCACCGTGCGCAACACATCCGCTTCCCCGAGTCCGGGCACGGCCGACAGGGTGCTCCCCGACACGGCGAACGTGCCGACGTCCGGCGACGTCTCGAAGCGCTCGCGCTCCACCGAGCGTCCCGCGACCGTGCGGACGGGACGGAGCACCACGGCCACCGCGTCGAGGCGAACGGTCACCGCGACGGTGCCGCCGCGCGGCACGTCCACGGGGAGGGACGTGTCGCGGTACCCGAAGGCGCGGACCTGGAGCGTGATCCGGCCCGGCGGGAGGTTGCGGGCGGTGAACCGCCCGCGATCATCCGTCGTCGCGCGGCGCACGCCGTTCGTCCGTATCTCGGCGCCGGCGAGGGAATCGCCGGCCGGGCTCACAACCACGCCGCGGACCGTTCCGGTGGTGTCACCCCCCTGCGCCGGGGTGGTCCGCGCGCCACCGACGGCGAGGAGCGCCGCGCACACGAGCACGGCGGCCGCGGCGCGCCACGGCGCGCGCCCTATTCGGTGATGTGAGCCTCCGCGATCATGGCTTCTCATACACCGCGACGAAGCGCCCGCTCGGGCGGAGGCCCGTATTGGCGCGCAGGCGCCGCGTGAGGCTGATGAAGCGCCCCTGGTCAATGAGCGCGGTGTCCACCCAGTTGTCTGCGGGGACCGCCCCAGGCCGCTGGATCAGGATGCGGTTCCCCGAGCGCGTGAAGGCGAACGCGCCCGAGTCGGGCGCCAGTGCGCCCGGGGCTCCGGTTCCGGGAAAGCTCTGATAATCGACGACGTCGATGACGCGTCCACGGCTGGCCATCCTCATGTGCCCCGAGACGACCTTGAATTGGGTGGGCGGGGGAAACCCTGAGACGGCGACCGTGAAAGGGAACTGCCCGTTCACTGAGGTAAGGAGGTACGTCCCGGAAAAGTCATCCTCTGGTCCGCTCCCGCCGTCGCTGCACCCGGCAACGGCGAGCACCGCGAGCGCGGCGCACGCGCGCCCGAATCGACTGCGCAGGATCATGGTCCCTCCACGGATGTCCGACATAGCGTTCGCCCTAGCGTTCGCGGCGCATGGGGAGCGCGCCGGCCTCAATTCCGCGCGCGGCGCGGCTCAAGTCAAGCCAGCGTGGCGACGCGCGGCATCGGCGCGGTTGACGCCCCTGCCACATGCGGCGAACTTCCGCCGCCGTCACGTAGCCCGGCTCATCGCTGTCCCATCACCACTCCATGCCCAACGTCGCCTTCCTCGGCCTCGGCGCCATCGGTGAGCCGATGGCGCGCCACCTCGCTCGGCCTCCGTTCCAGCTCGCCGTCTGGAACCGGACGGCGGAGAAGGCGCGCGTCTTTGCCGAGCGCGAGGGCGCGCGCTTGGCGAGCAGTCCGGCCGACGCCGCGCGCGGCGCCGAGGTCGTCATCACCTGCCTCCCGACATCGGGGGACGTGGCGTCGCTGCTCGACGGGCTCGATAGGGGAGATGGGAGCGATGGGCTCCGCGCGGGCCTCGAGCGCGGGGCGACGCTCGTGGATTGCACCTCCGGCGATCCGGAGACGTCGCGCCGGATCGCGGCGCGGCTGGCGGAGCAGGGAGTCGCCTTTCTCGACGCGCCGGTGAGCGGCGGCGTGGCCGGTGCGGAGAAGGGCGCCCTCACCGTGATGTGCGGCGGCGACGCCGACGTGCTCGAGCGCGTGCGCCCGGTGCTTGCGGCGTTCGGCAGCCGGATCGTCCACTGTGGCGCGGTGGGCGCCGGCGACGCCGTCAAGGCGGTGAATCAGATGCTGCTCGCCGTGCACATCTGGAGCGCGGGCGAGGGGCTCGCGGTGCTCGCGAAGGCGGGCATCTCGCCCGCGGTCGCGCTGGAGGTGATCAACGCGTCGAGCGGGCGGAGCAACTCGTCGCAGAACCTGATTCCGGAGCGCGTGCTGACGCGCGCCTTCCCGCGCACCTTCCGGCTGGCGCTCCTCGAGAAGGATGTGGGGATCGCGGCCGGCGCCGCGCGGGAGCAGGGCGTGCCGACGCCCATGCTCCAGCTCACGGCCGAGCTCTTTCGCCTGGCGCGCCGAGCGCTCGGCGAGGAGGCCGATCACGTGGAGGCGGTGCGGGTGCTGGAGGGGTGGGCTGGCGTGGAGATCAGCGGCCGGGAGCCGGGGAGCACGGTATGAGCACGACGCAGCGTGAGGCGGTGGGCGCAGCGGGCTTGGCCCGTGTTGCGGGGGTGGACGAGATCCGTGCGCACTTTCCGGCGCTCGAGCGGCGGCATGGCGGGCGGCCGGTGGCGTACTTCGACGGGCCGGGCGGAACGCAGGTGCCGCGAGCGGTGGTGAGCGCGATGACGGACTACCTGCTCCACCACAACGCGAACACGGCGTGGGCCTACCCCACGAGCGAGGAGACCGACGCGGCTATCCTCGAGGCGCGCGGGGCGCTCGCCGATTACGTGAACGCGGCGCCGGATGAAATTGCGTTCGGCGCGAACATGACGACGCTCACATTTCACGTTGCCCGCGCCATCGGCCGGCGGCTCGGACCGGGGGACGAGATCGTGGTCACGGAGCTCGATCACCACGCGAACGTCGCCCCGTGGGCCGCGCTGGCGCAGGAGCGCGGCGTCACCATCCGCACTGTGCGGCTCACCCCCGAAACCGGCCTGCTCGACTGGAATGACCTCGAGCGCCAGATCGGCGCGCGCACGCGCGTCGTCGCGATCGGGGCCGCGTCGAACGCGCTCGGCACCGTGAACGACGTGCGCCGCGCGGCGCGCGCCGCGCACGCGGTTGGCGCGCTCGCGTTCGTGGATGCGGTGCACTTCGCGGCGCACGCGCTCGCCGACGTGCGCGCCACCGAGTGCGACCTGCTGGCCTGCTCGGCCTACAAGTTCTATGGGCCGCACATCGGCATTCTCTACGGCCGGCGCGATCTGCTCGAGGATCTCGACGTCCCGAAGCTCATCCCCGCCCCCGACGAGGCGCCGGAGCGCCTGGAGACCGGCACCCAGAACCACGAGGGGATGGTGGGCGCCGGCGCGGCGGTGGATTGGCTCGCATCCCTCGCCGCGAGCGACGACGCGGCGGGTGCGACCGGCGCGGTCGGCGCGACCCTCGGCGACCGCCGAGCGCGACTCGCTGCGGCGTTCGACGCGCTCGAGCACCGCTCCGCGGCGCTCTTCGCGCGACTGTGGGAGGGCCTGAGCGCACTGGGCCCACGGGTGCGTCTCTTCGGCCCTGCGCCCGGCACCTCGCCGCGCACGCCGACGGTGAGCTTCGTGGTGGATGGCATCCCCGCTATCGACGTATCGCGCGCGCTCGCCGCGCGCGGCGTCTTCATCTCCCATGGCGACTTCTACGCGACGACGGTGGCCGAGCGCATGGGCCAGGCGGAGACCGGTCTGGTTCGGGCGGGCTGCGCCTGCTACACGACGGAGGAGGAGGTGGAGCGATTGTTGGAGGGGGTCGCTGAGCTCGTGAGCGCGAGGGCCTACCAGGCGCGATAGCACGGCGCGACGAACCGATGCAGATCGCGGCGGAATGGTGATGGCAATTCACCGCTCAGCCGCGATCGTGCTGTTCGGGGGGGGGCCCCCAAAGGTAGTGAATGCCGTAGCCGTATCCTCGTCGAACGCGCTGTCCTGCCCCTGCTCACCCTCCCGTCATGCTCGCCGCCACCGCTTTTTTCCGCGACACCAGCGTCTTCTCGAGCGCCGGGAGGAAGGGCTCGTAGAGTGAGCCCGGATGCCAGAGCACCCAGCCATCGTACCCCGAGTCATAGACAGCGCGCTTCTGCTCGGTGATCTGCTGCGGACCGTAGGCCGGCTGCCCGAGCGTGAACGCCTGCAGCCACGGGCGCACGTGCTCCGCCGAGGTGATGCCGAGCTTCCGGTCGCGCTCGTTCGCCTTGGAGATCGCGGCGAGAATGATCTTGTACGGATCCGCGTTCGGGCGGGCGACGCCGAACGCGCCGCGCGGGTAGTGCGACGGGTACACCATCGGGAGGAGGACGTCCGTCACCGGCGCCACCTTCTCCCACTCCTGCCCCACCTCGAGCGGCCCGCGCACCGTCGTCACCAGGCCGAAGATGTCCGCCGTCGTCCGGACGCCAAGCTTGTCGAGCCGCATGTTCGCCGTGCGCAGGAACTCGGCGATCGCGTCGGGCTTCGACTGGTCGCGATGCTCGGGGAAGACCTGCTGCGGGAGACTCTTGTACGGCTCGGGGAAGCGGATGTAATCGAACTGCACCTCGCCGAAGCCGAGCTTCACCAGCTCCTCGGCCACGCCGATGTTGTAGTCCCACAGCTCGCGGTGGTACGGATTCACCCATGCGAGCCCCTTGTGGTCGCGCCAGATCGCGCCGTCCGTGCGACGGATCGTCCACTCCGGGTGCACGCGCGCGGTCACCGAATCCTTGAAGACGACGATGCGCGCGATCGCCAGGATGTCGTGCGCCTTGAGCGTGTCGAGGAGCGGCTTGAGCTCGCGGACCTTGCCCATGGTCCCGGCGTTCCGCGCGAAGTCCGCGTTCGCCGTCACGTAGTTGAGCCCGAACTCATCCTTCATGTCGATCACGAACCCGTTGATCTCCGTCTGGTCCGCCACGTCGATCAGCTTCCGCATCCGCTTCGTGCTCTGCGCGGCGAAGCGGTTCACGTAGAGTCCACGCACGGCAGGCGATGCGGTGAGCGCACCCTGCGCGGCCGGAGGCGCTTGCCCAGCCGGCGCGGCGCTCGCCCCAGCGGCTGAGGCGCCAGCGCGACCGGAATCGCTGGCGAGGGCGGCGGAGTCGGTGCCGCGCGCGCCGGCGGCGCTCTTCGCGGCCTCACCGGCATGGCAGGCGGCGAGCGCAAGCATGCAGCAGACGGTGAGCGCAGAAACGGTGCGGCCAGCGCGAGCCGAGGCAACGACGGCGACGATGGTGCGGTAGAGCGAGGACATCGGGGTTCGGATCTCCGGATGAGGACGGTGCGAAACGGCTCGCAATCTACACGTCGTGCGCCAGCGCATGCGCGCGTACCGTGCCGTCGCGTTGCAGACGATCGAGCGCCGCTCGCGGGCACCTCGCGCGCCACCTCGCTCCGCGGCGCCGGGGTGCGAAGAGCGAGCCCGCCTCCGCTACCGGGCGAGGCTATATTTCCGGCCCATGCGCACTCGCCGCGCCGTCCTCGTCGCCACCATGCTCCTCGCCGCCTGTCGGGCGGAACCGGCCCGCACGCCGCGGGCGGAGTTCGTGGTGCTGGCCGGAGACTCCGCGTTCTGGGTGCGAAGTGGCGTGGCGAACGTGCCGCGCGTGCGCGGGTCGCCCATCCAGCTCGCGCGCTATGACGGGCGCTTCTACGAGATCTACGCCGCGGACGACGATCGCTCGTACTTCGACGCGGTCCTCGTCGGACAGCGCCTCTACCGTCGCGACCTCATTGCCGGCGACTCGGCCGTCGTCTTCGACGACACGACCATCGCATCGGTCGCCCGCTGGTATGCGCGGGAGCACCCCCGCGAGCGGCCGCTGCGCCCGGAGGAGGAAGCGAGCGACGACGCCCACGTGGACGTGAGTGGCGAGGTGGAGGTGCTCGACCATTTCGGTCCGTACCTGTCGTTCGAGTACCGCGTGGACGGGAGCGCCACGGGTGGCGAGGAGTGGCACGCCGTGCGGCGCGGGGTCGTGGACCTGCGAACAGGGCAGCCCGCATCGCTCGCACAGCTCTTCGGGGATTCGGCCGCCACGCGGCTGCTCGCCCGCGGCGCCGCGCTCTGGGGTGCGGCGGTTGACTCCGTGCTCGCCTCGCGCGATGAGCGGGCGCCCGAGGCCGCGCGCGCCCTCTCCGGCTTCACGTACGACAGCCTGGGGTTCGTGCTCGTGCTGAACGGCCGCGATCCGGCGGTGGAGTTCGCGGCTGCCGGGCACGGCGAGCGCGCGGGCGGACTTCTCTTCGCGCTCGACCCGCTTCCGGCGCCCACGCCGCCCTGGTGGCGTGAGGTGGAGGCGGCGCTCCCCCTCCGCGGCAGCGACAGCCTGGCCGACCGCTGGCGGCGCGGGAGCATCGATGTGGAGGCGCGCTACGACAGCGCGACACCGACCGCGCGCCTGGTGCTCGTGGACAGCACGCGTCGCGAGGGGCCCGTCGCGCGCGTGCCGGCCCCGGCTCGGCACCTCTACTGGCTGGATGGCGCCGCGGCCGATCGCGAGACCGTGCGCGCTCTCACGCGCGCCTTCGATGAGGCCGCGCTCTACTCCGGCGTCTCGCGTACCGCGTCGGCGCTCCCGCGCACGCCGGCGGCACCGGCACTGGCGCCCGTCGCGCATCT
>JBBJNN010000044.1:0-20140 GCA_037720885.1 Gemmatimonadaceae bacterium
GGTGCTGCGGTCGCGGCACGCGCCGGCTCGTCCACCTCCAGGATCTCGACGTCGATCGGCTTGAAGCGGCCGTTGTTCGAGAGCTCGGCCGAGCACGCCGTCACGCCGGCGACGAGGTCCATCTCCGCCCGCAGGAGCACATAGTCGCCCGCGCGCGAGCGCGGCGGCAGGACGCGCAGCTCACCCGAGGGGAGCACCTCCACGTTCATGAAGACGTTCAGCGTCGTGGGGATGGCGTCGGGGGCGATCCCGAACGGCGCCAGATGCCTCGCGAGGTTGTCGAAGCAGCTCGGGTGGTGACCCGTGGTCTTGTAGAGGATCGCGAACATCTCGGCGCTGCACGGCGTGAGCAGGAAGTCGTGTCGCCCCACGCGGTCCTCGACGATCGTCCACATCGGGCGACTGCGGTTGGAGTAGAGCGTGTGTCCCGTCGTCACGTAGATCGTGTTCGCGTAGTCGATCGTGCGACCCGACGACAACCACTCGCCGACGTCGGGGAAGGCGAAGGACGTGAGGTCGGACACCTGCTCCCCCTCGGGGTCAACGATCCGGAGCAGCTCGCCGCGGCGGACGGTGAAGGCCGCCCCCGTCTGGGGCGCGAGGTGCACGCGTCGGAGCACCGTCATGGCCCTCGCCGGTGAAAGGGACAGTGCCACTCCGGCTCCGTCTCGCGGCCGGAGTACTGCCGGGCCTCGGAGCGATCCCCGAAGTCCGCGAGGTTGGGATTGAGGCTCCCCTGCAGCACGATCTCCCGCTCGCGCACCGCCGCCCGCAGCCGCTCGAACCGGCCCTCGGCGCGGAGCCGCTCGAACTGCGCGCGCGGGCTGAAAACCAGTGCTGGCCAGCGGAAGCGGCGCGCGAGGCGCGAGCTCCCGGGGTGTAGGCCGATGACGAACATCGCGCACCCCGCGAAGCTGAAGGCGAAGTGCGGGTCCGCCGGGTCCGCGCTCACCGCGGGGTCCCACCTTGCCGCCGGCTCATCCCGCTCGCCGAGCGCGCCGTACACGCCGAGCCGGTAGCCACCCCCCTGCACGGTCCCCTTGCCCGCGAGACAGGGGAAGCGCGGGTCGCCCACGAACGCACGGAAGGCCGCGTCCACGCGCAGCGCGAGATTTACTGCGCCGCCCGGGCCGCGCTCGGACGGTGCGCTCACGCGGAACCGCTCACGCGAACATGTTCCGGACCCAGTTCGGGCTGCAGTGTACCTCCAGCCAGCCGGGGTTGAAGCGCACGTCGAGCCGCCGAGGGTCAACCCGCACGCCGACGTCCGCCAGTTGCGCCGCCGGCGTTGGGTGCGTGCTGTACGGCAGCACGAAGCCGGAGAGCGGTGGGGCGGGGGCCGAGCATGTGTGGCCGCCGTCGAGTGCGCTCGCATTGCGCGCGCCGTTGTCGAGCGTACTCACGTTGCGCGCGGCGCACTCGCGCCAGAGCGCCAACCACCCCTGCTCGGGTCGCGCGGCCAGGGCGTCCGGCCGCAGGCCAAGGTGCTCGCACCAGAGACGTACGCGCAGCTCGCGCACCGTCTCCACCAGGGCGCCCTGGTCCGCGCGGATCACCGCATTGACATCGAAGTTGCGGACGTGGCGGAAGACGCGACGGCCGATGCGCCCCGCGAAGTCGTGGCCGTAGGAGTGCAGCGACACGCCGTCCAGGTTCGCGCTGCCCACGGTGGCCCACCCGTCATCCACCGTCAGGACCTTGCTGTGCACGAACACCTGATTCACGGCCCACGGCCCGCCGCGCGCGACGGAGGGCTCTGCGCTCCAGAGCGCGAAGAGGCCCACGCGCGGGTGATCGAGCAGCCCGGCCTCGCGCAGGCGTACGTTCTGCCAGCCACGGTACGCCGTGACATCCGGGTTCTGGTTGAGGACGATCACCACCTCGAGCGCGGGCGCGTGCTGGAGCGCCCGGGTAAGCGCGGCGATGACGGGGCCGGCGCTGAGGTACTGATGCTCGATGTAGATGAGCGAGCGTGCGCCGGCGATGCCGGCCTCGATGGCGGCGAGAATCCCGGTGTGGCCTTCCCGTTGCCGCGGCAGCGTTCGGCGCGGCGCCGTGCGCACGATCTGGATCGCGTCGTCGTCGCCGCGCGCCAGAGCCGGACGCGGGCGATACCGGAGCTCGTCGTCCCTCGCCCGTCCGGTTGACCCGGTTGGTCCCGCCGAGACGTCGTTCCACAGCTCGGCGAAGATGGCACCGAGGTCGCCCACCGCCGGGCCGGTGATCCGCGCGGACACATCATGCAGCGGGCGACCGCCAAGCTCCCGCGCCGGGCGGCGCTCATCCACGGGCTGGTGACGCGCGTCGTCCCAGTAGCCGTTGACGAACGGCGAGCCCAGGAGGAAGGCCTCGTGCTCATCGACGATGAGTATCTTCGCGTGGAGGAGGTGTGGGAAGCGGCTGATGCCCCGCACCCGGATGCGCGCCGCGCCCGATCGCGCGAGGAACGCGCGGAGCGGCTTCGCGGTGTCGAGGAGGAGGCTCGCGTTCAGGAGGACGCGGACGTCCACCGCGCGCGCGGTGGACGCCGCCACCAGCGCGGCGACGAGCAGCCGGTCGTCATCCGGCTCGTCGTCCGGCGCTCCGCGCGCATGCGACCGGTACACCATGCAGTCCGGGTCGAACGCCAGCTGCGAGATCCATACGGACCGCCGGGCGCGACCGATCGCGCGCAACAGCTCGTCGTAGGCGACCGCGTTGTCGATCAGCCACTCGATCCGACTCGCGGGCGGCTCGCGCCGGGGGAGCTCGGCCGCCGTCGCCTCCGTCGGAGGCCCCAGCGTCTCAGCGGACACGACGGACTCTGCTCGTCGAGACGGATGTCGCCTCGTGAGCAGAACGAGGCGCCGCCACCCGGCGGCGGAAGAGTTCACCCCTGCCTTGCACGGCAATTCCATTCATGCCGGTTGGACATCGAACTCTCCGCTGGTAGCACTCGTCGGCGCCCGCCGAACGGAGCCGGGCGGCCGGAGCGGGTATCGTGATCTACTCCGCCGCGCTCACCTCGAACAGGACCTTGATGTCCTCGTCGCGGTCCTCGAGCCCCTCGCGGAACCGGTCGAGCGGCACGCGCCGCGAGATCAGTCGCTCGGCGAATCCGGGCCACGTCTTCTCGAAACCATCCAGGACCTGGACCGCCTCGCGGAAGTGGCCGGCGTTCGAGTTCACCGAGCCGAAGATGACGCCGTTCCCGAGCACGAGATGCTTGTTCACCGCCGCGATGTCCACCTCCTCCCGGGCGCTCCCGCCGGTGACGCTGAGGAGGCAGAGCACGGCGTTCGGCTGCACGATCCCCATCGCCTTCGCTGCCACCGGTGCCGCGCCCGTCGCCTCGAGCATGAAGTCAATGCGCCCGATGTGGTCGCCGAGCGCGGCGATGTCCGGCACGTCGCTGGTGGCGATGTAGGTGATGCCGACGTCGCGCAGCAGGCGCGCCTTGGGCGAGTCGGCCGGGGAGCGCGAGTAGAGGTAGGCGGCGATCCCCCGCTGCCGGAGCATCATCCCCGCCAGGATCCCGATGGAGCCGAGCCCGAAGATGAGCGCGGTCTTGGGCTCCCAGAGCATGCGTCGCTGGATGGACCACGCCTGGCCGATCGCCTTCACGTTGATCGAGATCGGCTCGAGGAGCGCACCCACGCGGCTGAGGTGCGGGGGGAGCGTGACGAGGAACTCCGGCTTCTCGATCACGTACTCCGTGAGGTAGCCGTGCGCGCCGATGATGCCGCGCTCCACGTAGCCCCCCCAGAGGCACATGTCGCTCTCCCCGCGCCGGCAGTTGGGGCAGCCATCGGGGCGCCGCACGGTGGCGACGACCCAGTCGCCCACGTTGAGTCCCGTCACGCCCTCACCCACCTCGGCGATCTGTCCGATGGACTCGTGCCCGAGGATGAGATAGTCGCCCCCGTCCGGCGCACTCCCGCCATGCTCGGCCGCGATCACCTCGCGGTCGGTCGCGTCGGTGCCGACATCGCGCATGGCGATCATCACGTGACCGGCGGGGAGCGCGGGGCGCTCGACGTCGATCATCTCGACCCGCCCGGGCTCCTTGGGATAGGCGACGATGGCGCGCATGGTGGTGTTGGCCATGAGTGCTCCTCGATGGGGGAGTGAGGTGGGGCGAGTGCGTCGGCCCTACAGGCACTTGAAGACGTGCGGCAAGTCGCCGCACGTCAGCGTGTAGGTACCGATCGCCCGAACCGTGTCGGTGAGCGTCACCGTGAGCGCCATCGCCGGCCCCTGAACCACTCCCTCGTAGCGGGCCGGATGCGTGTCAGCCGCCTCTCCCTCGCGGACCGGGCCGCCGTGCTCGCGGGTGTGGGTGCCGCGCGCCTCGAACCGCCCGCGGCCGTCGGGCGCGAGCGGCTCGTCAATGGTGCCGTGGGCGCAGTCGTACTCGACCGTTGCACCGCGCGTGCTGACCACGAGGCCGATGTGCTCGCCGCCCCAGTCGCCGGCCAGCTCGGGCCCGCTGGTGCTGCGCGCGCACGAGCCCCGGGCACCGAGGAGGGCGAAGAAGAACGGGGCGCTGACGAGGAGTCGGTTCATGGCGAGCCTCCGAGGCCGGGCGACTGACATCTGCTACCTGCATGGGCTGACTGCACTCGGTCCGCTGGAGGCCGCGCCCACGATTCGCGAGCCGCCCATCATCATCTTACGCTCTCCTCGGCGCGATGTTCAGATCGCTCCCGCACTCCCACCGCTCCAGTCGGCGGCAGCTTGGGCACGGCAGGTACTCGTCGTCTCCGCTGCAGGCGCGTCGACCGGAGCCGCTCTTGACGGCCAAATGGGCCCGGCGATAACCTGACTCCGCCTTCAGGCGCTATTCCTCGAGATGGAGAGACGATGGCGGTCGATCGCCCCAGTAGTCTGGAACAGGCGCTTACTCGGACGGACGCCGACGCGGAGGCGGCACTCAAGGCGGCGAACGCCGCGGTGCGCGCTCTCAAGCGATTTCGCGCTGCGGCGCACACCGGTGACCTCCGCGAGCTGCAAAAAGCGCTCGAGACCGCGGAGCAGACGATCAGTGCACTGGCGCAACAATTCGCGAATGCGAAACAGGGGTGGGACTTCGACGTGGGGACATACTTGTCCGGCGCCGATTTCCCGCAGGAGATCCTGCAGACCGCCAAGCAGATGGACGTGAAGATCTTCGAGGAAGATGAGCGTCTGTATTGCTACCCGCACCTGATCCGCGTCCTCCCCAATGACCAGGCCGTCCTGATCGACAAGACCCGCGAGCGACGTCTCCGCCCGTCAGTCCTGGTCGGTCACCTGAAAGCGCTGCAGAACAAGCCGGTCCGGTTCCGGCCGGAGGCCTTCCTCGAGTCCTTGTGGTCGGCGTACGCCACGGCGGTCAAGGCGGGCAAGCGCGACGGCGATGGAAGCGGCACCATCATCCCGCTCGTGGAGATCTACGAGCTGCTGACGCTCCTGCCGGGGCAAGCCAAGGAGTATTCGCGGCAGGAGTTCGCGCGGGATGTCTACTTGCTCGACAAGAGCGGCGTATCCGTGACACGACGAGGGGTGAAGGTCAGTTGGCCCGCCAGCTCGGGGACGAGATCGCAGGGGAAAACCATCACCGTGATCACGCAGGACGGCCGCGAGAAGAAGTATTACGGCATCGCGTTCGCGAACGCGTAGCAGATCTCGGCGATGTCGGCGATTGACGTGATGCCTGAGGAGTGGCTCGAGATGCTCCGCGTGGAGTATCTCCGGGGCTTCATCAGCGGGGGCGGAGCGGCCGTGAAGTTCGCGGTCGCGCCCGACGAGGCGACGCAGATCGAGGTGCGGAGCGGACTCCACCGGGTGGCCGAAGAGGAGGGATTTCTCTTCGCCGCGGTGGACGCGGCGAAGACCAAGATCCACATGATCGATCACCTCTTCCACGAGGTCGCGCGGCAAGTGGAGTGGGATGATCTCGCACGTTCGTTCGTCTCGCGCGTTCTCGTTGAGAACGGGTACCTCCTCCCGGCGGACCGCACCGAGTTCAACCTCGGGCAGATCGCGTCGCTGAACGACCGGCAGGAGATGTTGCTGCGCAAGGACCTCAACACCTGGCTGGAGAACGCGATCTTTCGCGATTACCAGATGAGCCAGGAGTTTCGCATCGCGATGATCCGGCTGTGCATGGCGCAGCTCGATCCCGAGGGCGTGAGCTCGTTCCTGACCACCGCCGTGAAGGAGTGGCTGCGGGGCGAGCTCCGGCTCGTGTCGGCGGTCAAACAGGCACCGATCGTCCAGAAGGTGGGCCGCCACAATGCGCGGCACATGCTGTTCTCGCTCACCCACTGGCTCAAGGTGAATGGCAGGAGCGGCCTCGTCCTGGCGCTGGACATCTCCCGCTACGCGGCGGAACGACGGTTCAAGGAAGTGGGCGACGGGCTGTACTACAGTACCCCCGCGGTGATGGATGCGTACGAGGTGCTTCGCCAGTTCATTGACGGAGCGGACGAGCTCGAGTGCTGTCTGATCGCCGTGGTCGCCGCGCCAGAGTTCCTGACCGATGAGCGTCGTGGCCTGAATCGCTACGACGCCCTCCGGTTACGCATCGCGGACGAGGTGCGCGACCGCCGCCGGCAGAACCCGCTGGCCTCGCTGATCCGGCTGTCGTCCCATGCCTCGACTCCGTGGCGGCCGGCGGCCGCGGCGGAGGCGCCGCGATGAACGCCGGTGGCGGGATCGCGCAGCGGCGGGCGATCGAGGCGCTTCGGGCGGGCGTCCCCAATCGTGACGCGGTGCTTGCACTGGGGTGCGCACAACCGGAGATCGAGGAACAGTTCAGGCGGCAGCTCTCCGGCGTAGCGCAAGGTGGCGATGCAGGCTCGATGCCAGGGATGCTGGTGCAGGGAGGGTTCGGGTCGGGGAAGTCGCATCTGTTCGAGTATCTCCAGCACCTGGCACTGGAGCAGAACTTCATCTGCAGCAAGGCCGTCATCAGCAAGGAGACGCCGCTCCACGACCCGGTCAAGTTGTATCGGGCCGCGATCGAGGCGGCGGTCGTGCCGCGGAAGCGGGGCGCCGCGCTGACCGAGATCGCGATGCAGTTGAACTTCGGCGGCTCTGCCTACCTCGACTTGTACGACTGGGTGCACCATCCGGGCTCCGAGCTCAACCCGCGGTTCGCGGCGATGCTCTTCCTCTACCAGCGCATGCAGAACGACCCGGAGCTGCGGAACCGCATCATCCGCTTCTGGTCGGGCGAGCAGATCGGCGTCGGTGAGATCAAGAAGTATCTGAAGGCCTACGGCGAGACCGTGACGTACCGGATCGACCAGGTCCCGGTCAGGGAGCTGGCGCTCCAGCGGTTCAAGTTCGCGGCCCGGCTGATCCGTGCGGCAGGCTACGCCGGATGGGTGCTGCTCATCGACGAGGTCGAGCTGGTCGCGCGCTATTCGCTCACGCAGCGAGCGAAGTCCTACGCCGAACTCGCCCGCTGGATGGGGAAGCTGGAGGGATCGCGTTTCAGCGGACTGACTGCCGTCCTCGCCATCACCGACGACTTTCGCGGCGCGATCCTGGAGGACAAGGAGGATCTGGAGAAGGTGCCCGGGAAGCTGAGGGCGAAGGGAGCTGGGGCGGAGCTCCTACTGGCGAGCCAGGCCGAACAGGGCATGCGTATCATCCAACGGGAGGGTGTGTCGCTGAAGCAGCCCGCCAATGACGTAATCGACCAGACCTACGACCGCGTCCGAGCGATCCACGGCGAAGCATATGGTTGGCAGCCACCGCCGGTGCGATCGGTGGAGCGGCTGAGTAGCACGCGGATGCGCCAGTTCGTGAAAGGATGGATCACCGAGTGGGACCTGAAGCGCCTCGATCCCGCGTACGACCCCGACATCGTGCAAGACGACGTAAAACTCGACTACACCGAGGATCCGAACCTACAGGTTCCGTCCGAAGAAGAGCCGGAAGAGCGCCCCGAGTAGTCCATGCCGATCCCGTATCGCGAGGCCAGCGACCTCGATGCGCTCGGCGCTGCGGGCTACTTCAAGGTTGATCCGGCGCCGCTCGTGCCGGGATACCTGGGCGCGTTGTTCCTGATCAACGCGCGCGGCGAGCCGATCGAGTTCACGTACAACCGCATCGAGACGCCCCACCCATTCCTGTGGCGGCGGGACGACGTCGAGCAGTACGCGGCACGACAGCTTGCCATATCGCTCCTCTCGCTCTGCCCCAAGCTCCCGCGGCTCATCCTCTGTCTCGCGGGCGAGGTGGGTGACTCGCTGTTCTCGCGGGATGTTCGACTCTCCGTTCCGGTGTGTCGCGTTGTGCGAGCCGGCGATCCCGCGCCGACGTCGGGTGCGGCACCGGTGGGCGCCGGACCGGAGGGTCGATCAGGCGACATGGCGGCTGACCTGTCCTGGATCCCCGCGATACCCGCGGAGGACTCCCTCGAAGCGCAATTGCTGCGCGAGTTACGCGCCCACGAGCTTCTGCTCGAGCCGTTCGAGCGGGCGTCCGCCGGGCTCCGCGAGGTCTACGGCGCCCGCGCCCAGGCAGCGCCATGACCTCGTTCGTGCTCGGCGATGCAGCAGCGCTGCAGCGTCGGTGACGGACCCGCCGACGCCGCGTTCGCTGGACGTCGCGGCGCCGCTCGCGATCGCGATCAATCTCAGCGCGGGCGGCGCACCACGATCGGGCGTTGATGGTGGCAGCGTCGCGCTGGGTGGGCTGCGACCGCATCCGCACGCGGCGACGAGCCGCCCACCGCGTCAGCCGCCACATCAGCGCCACGCCGCAGACTCTGCCAGCGACACGCGCCCACCTGCCGCGGGCGAGGCAGGGCTCGCGCGTCGCCTCGCCCGCGTCCTCCAGCCGCCCGCCGCTCTCCTGCGCGCCGCGCTCGAGCCGCTGGCATGGCCGGCGCCGCTATTCGACTATCAGGTCACCGGTATCAATGCGCTCCTCTCGCGTGACGCGCTCCTGCTCGCTGATGACATGGGACTCGGCAAAACGATTCAGGCCATCGCGGCGCTCCGGATTCTCGTCCGCGAGCACCGCGCCGAGTCTGCACTACTCGTCGTCCCGGCCAGCCTGGTCAGTCAGTGGCGGAGGGAGCTGCGGCACTGGGCGCCGGAGTTGACTGTCTCGACGGTGCGGGGGCCGGCTACCGACCGGAGCTGGCAGTGGAACACCCCTGCGCACGTCCACCTGACGAGCTACGAGACACTCCGCTCGGATTACACCGAGAACCCCCGATCACCGCCGAGGCGCCGGGTGTGGGACGTCCTGATTCTCGACGAGGCGCAAAAGCTCAAGAACCGGGACACGGAGGTCAGCCGCAAGTGCAAGCAGCTCCGTCGTCGGCGGGCGTGGGTGTTGACCGGTACGCCCCTCGAGAACGGCCTGGATGATCTGGCCTCGCTGCTGGAGGCGGTCGTGCCGCTCGCGGACGGCGAGACTCCACCACGGCTCGGCGCCGGGCCTGCACTCCTCGAGCGGCACCGGAGTCTCCAGCTCCGCCGTAGGAAGGCAGACGTGCTACCACAGCTCCCGCCCAAGACAGTCACCCGGATCGTGCTGCCACTCGAGGGGCCGCAGCGCGAGAGCTACGAGCGCGCGGAACGTGACGGCGTGGTCCACCTGCGGGAAACCGGCGCGGCCGTCCGGATCGAAAACGTTCTCGAGCTCATCATCAGGCTGAAGCAGATCTGCAATTTCTGCCCGATGACGGGCCGATCCGTAAAGCTCGATGACCTCCGCGAGCGGCTGAGCACCCTCGAGGCCGAAGGGCATCGCGCGCTCGTCTTCTCCCAGTTCACCGACGGCAAGTACGGGGCGCGCGCCATCGAGACCGAACTACGAGCGTCGCGGCCGCTGCTGTACACGGGTGACCTTACGCCCGCGGAGCGAGACGCACGCATCCGGGTGTTCAAGGAGCAGCCGGAGCATAAAGTACTCGTACTCTCGCTCCGCGCTGGCGGACAAGGCCTGAACCTGCAGGACGCCTCGTACGTGTTCCACTTCGATCGCTGGTGGAATCCCGCGGTCGAGCGCCAGGCCGAGGATCGGACGCACCGGCTTGGCCAAACGGTCCCCGTGCACGTCTATGCGTACACGGTCGAAGGAACGATCGAAGAGCGGATCGACGCGCTCCTGCGCGAGAAGCAGATGCTATTCGACGACCTGGTGGACGACGTATCGATAGTCCTGAAGGAACGGCTGAGCGCGGACGAGCTGTTCGGGCTCTTCGGGCTGACGCCGCCCGCAAGCGCGCGATCCTCCTGACCGCGTGTGATTCCGTAGCGATGGTCCGTGGGCGAGTCGGCGGGAGGCTGGTGCGCCACTCGCCACTCGGCTCACGCTGAGGTGACCGGTCGTTCGCTTGTGACCACGCTGAGTATGATATGTTGGCACGCCTAGAGGTGTGGCCATGCCAAACTCCAAGATCGCCGTCACGCTGGACACGGCCTTGCTCGGTCGCCTCGACGACTTGATCGCCGGCGACCGATTCCGCAACCGAAGTCAGGCACTCGAGATCGCGCTCGCCGAGACGCTCGATCGCTTGGCCGGCACGCGCTTGGCGCGCGAATGCGTGAAGCTGGATCCGCGGGAGGAGAAGCTACTGGCCGAGGAGGGGCTCGCGCAGGTAATCGACGGGCTGAACGAGATCATCAAGAGGTAGCCCCCGTGGTGTGCGCATGAACGTTGACCCCACGCGCGTGACGGTACGCGCCGCGCTGGACGCCACGCCGGAGCCTGCGCCCTCGCCGGGCGAGGGGGATGCCGAGCTTCATCCCGTCAACCTGTTCGACTTCGAGGCGGCCGCGCGCGGGCGGCTCCCGGAGATGGTGTTCGGCTACTACGCGAGCGGCGCGCACGACGAGATCACGCTCCGCGAGAATCGCCTCGCGTACGACCGCATTGCGCTCCGCCCGCGCGTCCTCACCGACGTCAGCCGCCGCGATCTCTCGACGACCGTGCTCGGCGCTCCGGTCACGCTGCCCATCCTGGTCGCGCCCATGGCGTTCCAGCGCATGGCGCACGCGGAGGGCGAGCGCGCGGTGGCGCGCGCAGCCGGCGCCGCCGGGTGGGGGATGATCCTCAGCACGCTCTCCACCACGCCCGTGGAGGAGGTGCGCTCGGCCACCGCCGCGCCGCTCTGGTTCCAGCTCTACGTGTTCCAGGACCGCGGGATGACGCGCGCGCTGGTGGAGCGCACGGAAGCGGCCGGGTGCGAGGCGCTCGTGCTCACGGTGGATACGCCGCTCCTCGGCCGCCGCGAGCGCGACGTCCGAAATCGCTTCCAGCTTCCACCCGAGGTGGCGATCGCCCACACGATGCCCGGTGGGTTGCAGCAGTTCCCCGATGCGCCGAGCGATTCGGGGCTTGCCGCGCACGCCGCGCGGCTGCTGAGCCCCGCGCTCACCTGGGCGGACGTGGACTGGCTGCGCTCGGTCACACGGCTCCCGGTGCTCCTCAAGGGGATCGTCCGTGGCGACGACGCCGTACGCGCCGTGGACCACGGTGCCGCGGGTGTCATCGTCTCCAACCACGGCGGCCGCCAGCTCGACACGGCGGTCGCCACGATCCGCGCGCTCCCCGAGGTCGCCGACGCCCTCGCCGGACGGGCCGAGGTGCTGGTGGACGGCGGGGTGCGGCGGGGGACGGACGTGGTGAAGGCGCTCGCGCTCGGCGCCCGCGCCGTCCTCGTCGGCCGGCCGGTGTTGTGGGGCCTCGCCCTCGGTGGCGAGAGTGGCGTCGCCCGCGTGCTCGAGGTCCTGCGCGACGAGTTCGACCTCGCCATGGCGCTGTGCGGATGCCGTACGGTGGGCGAGGTAACGGGGGACCTCGTGTGGCGGGAGGGGCGAGAGGGGCGCGGCACGACAAATTGAGCGTCCGCTACCTTGGCTGGACTTTGGCCGTTTGGCGCTCTGGGGAGGTGACACGAGGCGAAGCGGGTGGCAGGTTGAACAGGCTTCCCTCCTCGCCAGGAGATAGTCGCCATGTCGCGCCTGCCGACCCGCTTCGCTGCGGTTATCGTAGCCTTCGCCGTCTCCTTCCGCCAGCGGCGCACGTGGCGCCGCGCGCGGGCGTTGTTGGTCGGGGCGATCCTCGCCCCTGGGGTGCGCACCGTCGCGAGCGTGCTCCGCATCTTGGGCCGCGCGCAGACGCGGCGCTTCGGCACGTACCACCGCGTACTGAGTCGCGCCGCGTGGTCGAGTCGCCACGCGAGCCGCCGCCTGCTCGGGCTCCTGGTGCGCGCCTTCGTGCCCGCCGGGCCGATCGTCATCGGGCTCGATGACACGCTGGAGCGTCGACGCGGCCGGCGCATCGCGGCGCTGGGGATCTACCGCGATCCGGTGCGCTCCAGCCGGGCGCAGGTCGTGAAAGCGAGTGGGCTGCGCTGGCTCAGCGTGATGCTCCTGGCACCGATTCCGTGGGCGGGCCGCGTCTGGGCCCTGCCATTCCTCACCACCCTCGCCCCCAGTGAGCGCTACGAGCACGCGCAAGGCCGCCGGCACAAGCGCCTCACCGAACGGGCGCGCCAGCTCCTGCGCCAGACGCAGCGCTGGCTCACCGTGATCGCGCCGGGGCGCCCGCTTGTCGTGGTCGCCGACATGAGCTTCGCCGCCCTCGAGCTCCTCGCGGCGCTCGCGCCCACGATGACGTGCATTCTGTGCCTGCAGCTGAACGCCGCCCTCGCGGCGCCGGCTCCCCCACGCGCGCCGCACAGCCGAGGCCGCTCGCCGAAGGTCGGGGCGCGGCGCCCCACGCTCAAGCACGTGCTGGCCGACAGCGCGACCCACTGGGAGCGCACGACGGTCGTGGGGTGGTACGGTGGCGCGACGCGGGCGCTGGACCTCGCCACGGGTACGGCCGTCTGGACGCGCAAGGGGCTGCCGGTCGTGCCCCTGCGTTGGGTGTTGGTGCGGGACCCAGCCGGCCATTTCGCCCCGCAGGCACTCCTCTCGACCGACCCGAGGCTCACGCCGGACGCGATGGTGCAGTACTTCGTGCGCCGCTGGCAGGTCGAGGTCACCTTCGCGGAAGCGCGCCGCCACCTCGGGCTTGAGACGCAGCGCCAATGGTCCGAGCGCGCGATTGCGCGCACGACCCCGATCCTGCTCGCGCTCTTCTCCGTGGTCACCCTCTTGGCCCACCAGCTCGTGCGCGGTGGCACACTCCCGACCCGTCAGGCGGCCTGGTATCGCAAACCGGCGCCCACCTTCAGTGACGCCCTCGCCGCCGTACGGTGCCACATCTGGCGGCGGCACGTCGGCCACCGGCAGCGTTTCCGGCCCCCCGCCCGCGAGCGTGACCGCCCCATAATTCCCCACGCCCTCCTCGCCCGCCTGACCGAAGCGTTATGCTACGTCGCCTGAAAGGGCCAAAGTCCAGCTTGGGGGGCCCCCCCCGAACAGCAGGATCGCCGCGAACCGGTGAACCCGTATCACCTTCCTGCCGCGACCCGCATCGATCCTTCCCCGCCGCCCTCGCCCCTCCTCCTCCATGTGGCCCCAGACCTACGATCCGCTCGCCAACCACGCGCTCTCCACCGTGGTCGCGGCACTCCCCATCGTCGTGCTGCTCGGCGGGCTCGCGGTGCTGCGGCTCAAGGCGCACGTCGCGGCACTCGCCGGGCTCGCCGCGGCGCTCGCCGTCGCCGTGCTCGTGCTCGGGATGCCGGCCGGCGCGGCGGCGGCGAGCGCCCTGTATGGCGCGGCCTACGGTCTCTTCCCGATCGGGTGGATCGTGTTGAACGTGATCTTCCTCTACCAGCTCACGCAGGAGCGCGGGCTGTTCGCGGCGCTGCAGGGGAGCATCACGACGATCACGCGCGACCGGCGCCTGCAACTCCTGCTCATCGCGTTCTCCTTCGGCGCGTTCTTCGAGGGCGCGGCGGGTTTCGGCACGCCGGTGGCGATCACCGCCGCGCTCCTCATGGGGCTGGGCTTCTCGCCGCTCCAGGCCTCCGGGCTCTCGCTCATCGCCAACACCGCGCCCGTCGCCTTTGGCGCGATGGGGACACCGATCATCGCCCTCCAGGGGGTGACGGGGCTCGACCTCGGCGACCTGAGCGCGACGGTGGGGCGACAGCTCCCGATCTTCTCGGTGATCGTGCCCTTCTGGTTGGTGTGCGCCTACGCGGGGTGGCGCGGGATGCTGGAGGTATGGCCCGCGCTCCTTGTCGCCGGCGTCTCGTTCGCCGTCCCGCAGTTCCTCGTCTCCAACCTCCACGGGCCGTGGCTGGTGGACGTGACGGCGGCGGTCGCGTCGATGGTGTGCCTGGCAGCGTTCCTCAAGGTGTGGCGGCCCGCGGGCGGGGTGTGGATGGCCGACGCGAACGACGCGGGCGGAACGCCGCCCTCGCAACATCAGACGGTCGCGTCACCCATCGAATCAGCGCCGAGTGGACCCCCCGCTGAAAGGGATCATCCGGGCGAGTCGGCAGAGCGTCATCCTTCCTCCGCGCCCCGCACCACGCGCGCGCACCCGGCGCTCCCCTGGCTCATCCTGAGCGCGCTCGTCTTCCTCTGGGGGCTGCCCGCGGTGAAGACGGCGCTCAACGGCATCTCCACCTTCTCCTTCCCGGTGCCGGGGCTGCACCACGCCGTGCAGCGCACCCCACCCGTCGTCGCCGCGGCGCAGGCGGAGCCCGCGCTCTTCGCGCTCAACTGGCTCTCCGCGACCGGCACCGCGATCCTGCTCGCCGCGATCATTGCCGGGGTCGCGATGGGGTACCGCCCGCGCGAGCTCGCGCGGAGCTACGGGCGCACGCTTCGCCTCGTGCGCGGCTCGCTCCTCACCATCGCCGCGATGATGGCCATCGGCTTCACCACACGGTACTCCGGCCTCGACGCCATCCTCGGCCTCGCCTTCGCCCGCACGGGTGTGCTCTACCCGTTCTTCGGCGCCATGCTCGGCTGGCTCGGCGTCGCGCTCACCGGGTCCGACACCTCGTCGAACGTGCTCTTCGGGAGCCTCCAGCGGATCACGGCCGAGCAGTTGGGCCTCAACCCGACGCTGATGGCGGCGGCGAACTCGTCGGGCGGGGTGATGGGGAAGATGATCGACGCGCAGAGCATCGTGGTCGCCAGCACCGCGACGCGCTGGTACGGGCACGAGTCGGAGATCCTCCGCTACGTCTTCTTCCACAGCATCGTGCTTGCCGCGCTCGTCGGCATGCTCGTCTTCCTTCAGGCGTACGTGCCCCCCTTCACGCGCATGGTGGTAGGCGGCTGACGGCCGCATCATCGGGACTCGGCACTCGGCACCCGGCTGCAGCGTTATACTCCGCGTGGCCACACTGACTTCCGTAGAGCCGAGCTCCCAGGGCCGAGTGCCGAGTGCCGAGTCCCGCTGATGCGCGACCGCTACCTCGCTACCCCGACCTTCGATCAGTCCATCACCGGCGCGGTGAACGAAGCGCTGTGGCGAGCGGTCTACCGGCTCGCCCGCGCCCCGGAGGAATACGCGGCGCGTGTACGTGCGCTCGGCGGCGCGTGGCACCTGCTCGTGCTCAGCGAGGTCTGGTGCGGCGACTCGGTGAATACGCTCCCCGCGCTTGCGCGGCTGACGGAGGGCGCGCCGAACATCGATCTGCGCATCATCGAGCGCGACCGGAACCCCGACCTCATGGACACGCACCTCACGAACGGGTCGCGCTCGATCCCGATCGTGATGGTGCTCGATGCTCATTACGTGGAGCGCGGCTCGTGGGGGCCGCGGCCGAGCGTGCTGCAGGAGTGGGTGATGACGGAAGGGACACTCATCGCCAAGGAGGAGCGCTACCCGAAGATCCGCGCGTGGTACGCGCGCGATCGTGGACGCTCGACGCTGGAGGAGGTTGTCTCACTCCTGGAGGCGGCGGCGGGGGTAGAGGTCACTCCGCATGCCTGACGGGCTGAAGCGGGCCGCGCCACGACGCGCTGGCTCCGGTCGCTCGTCGTCCCCCGCGTCATCCCCCGCGTCGTCCACTCCGCCGCGCACGACGGCGCGCCCGAACCGACCGCGCGTCGGCGCGTTCCTCCGGATTCTGCTCGTCTGGATCGTGGGGTCGTGGAGTGTCGTCGGTGCGTTGCTCGCGCCCGTGGTGCCTGGTGGATGGCTCGCGATCGCTGGTGCGATCGTGCTCACCACGTCGCCGCTCGCGCTCTTCCTCGCGGTGCGCCGAGGGCGCGGCTCGTCACCCGGGGCGGCGTTCCGACTGCTCGTGATGCGGCCCTTCTGGTACGTGCAGCTCCTGCTCCCGCTCCTCGCCATCGCGGGGCTCGCCGGCACGCTCGCCGGGCTCCCGTGGGGCAATGCGGGCGTGGCGGGCCGTGGCGCCCTCTACGCCATGGCGGCGATCTTCGCCGTCGCGGCCGTTGCCGGGTGGGTAGGCTCGCGGCAGCTCGTGGTGAAGCAGCTCGTCGTTCGCAGCCCCGATCTGCCACCGGGCTTCGACGGCCTGCGCATCGCGCAGATCTCTGACCTCCACGTGGGGCCGCACTCCTCGCGCCCGTACCTGGCGCGTGTGGCGCATGCCGTGCGGAGCGCGAACCCGGATCTCATCGCCGTCACCGGCGACCTGGTTGACGACCACGCCGGCGACGTCACCATCTACGCGGGCGTGTTCGGCGCCCTCGCCGCGCCGCTTGGCGTCTACGTCGTCCCCGGCAATCACGATGTGTACGCCGGATGGGCGAAGGTGCGCGCGGCGCTCGAGCGCTTGCCGCTCACGGTGCTCGTGAACCGCGCGGTGATCGTGGAGCGCGAAGGCGACCAGATCGCGATCGCGGGCACGGGCGACCCCGCGGGGCGCCACTCCGGCGATGGTGCGGGCCCGGACGTTGACGCCGCGCTCGCGCGCGTACCGGCGGGTACCTTCGTCGTCGCGCTTGCCCACAACCCCGCGCTCTGGCCGGCGCTCGCGGCGCGCGGGGTGGCGCTCACCTTGAGCGGACACACGCACTGGGGCCAGCTCGCGCTCCCCGCACTCGGCTGGAGCCTCGCGTCGCCCTTCCTCGAGCACGCACTCGGCATGTATGAGCGCGGCCGCTCGACGCTCTACATCCACCCCGGCACGGGCTTCTGGGGAATTCCATTCCGCCTGGGCGCGCTGCCGCAGGTGGCGGTGATCGAGTTACGGACGGATCCCTGATCGGGGCGTGATTCCGCCAGTTGTCCAGTTATCTCGACAGGACAGCAGCCGAGGTGCTACGCCGCGCCGAGCGCTGTCATTCGGTGCGCGAGCCGCTCGGAGAGCGGCCGGGCACCGACGCGGTCGGCGAGCGTGCGGGCGAGCTCGAAGCATCGGACTGCCACGCCGCGATCCTGGGGGTGGAGCTGGTTGAGCGTCCCCATGATCTCCAGGCATTCCGCCTGGCGGAGGACGTTCTTGGTGGCGGCAAAGTGGCCGAGCGCCTCGCCGATGTGCCCCTCGGCCTCGTTGTGCCGGCCAAGCAGCGCGAGCGCGTGGGCCATGTTCTGCACGGCGAGCAGGAGAATGTCCAGCGCGTCGAGCTTCTGCGCGAGCGCCGCCGCCTGGCGCGCCAGCTCGGCCGACCGCGCGGGGTCGCCGGCGTCGCGCGCCGCCGCCGACGCGTTGTTCAGCGCGACCGCCATCCCGAGCTCGTAACCCGCCTGCTGGAACGCGGCGACCGACTCGGCGAAGAGCGCTGTCGCCGCGTCGAACTGCCGCTGCTGGGCGGCCATTGCGGCGCGGTTCTGCAGCAGGATGCCGCGGACACGTGGCGCGCGCGCCCGCTCGAGCGCCCGGATAGCCAGCGCGTCGCCGGCGTCGAACTCACCCCGCAACTGGTAGACGCCGACCTCGACGTTCATCGCCTCGGCCGCGAGGTCGTCGGAGCCACCTTCCTCGGCCAGGCGCACCGCCTCGCGGGACTTGCCGATGGCGTCGTCCCATTCGCTGCGGGTGCGGTGCACGCGGGCGAGGCGAAGGTAGGCTTCCGCGGCGTCGCGCGGGCCGGTGCCGGCCGCCAGCGCGGCCTCGTAGGCCGCGATTGCCTTCGTGGTCAGCCCCGCGCGTTCGTACGCGAACCCGCCGTCCAGATGATCCCTGACCGAAAGCATCGGCGGCGCCAGATCACTAGTACGCCACCGCATAGCCGGACAGGTGATTCGTTTGGAAGCTCATCTTCTTGGCCACCTTGTCGGCGTTGCCAGGCATCGTCTCCAGCACCCGCTTGGCCCCGTCAATGTAGACGCCCTGCAGGACCGCCGCGGGCGGCGCCGCGTCGTCGGGGCATCGGGCGTAGTTGATCGTGATCGTCGCGGGCTGGCGGAAGAGGTAGGAGCTCGAGGCTACCGCGTGAATCTCGACCTCCATGAAGCGCGACGCCGGCACCGCGATCTCGAATAGCGTCGGCTCCGGTACCGCGCCCGGCGGGATGCTGATCGAGGTCCCGCGGACGCCCAGCGTTCCACCCAGCGGACCCACGAGGGCCCGCTCGACGTGATCCTCCACGGTCGGGCAGACGAGGAGCTGTGGACCGGAGTTCGCCGCGGCCAGGCTGTCGTTGGGAGTGGACAGCGCGAGATTCGGCCGCTCGATCCCTGGCCCGCCAGTGGGAGTCGTGAGGTCGCCGCACGCCGGCAGGGCGAGGACGACGGCGAGCACGGCGGTCAGGGGGCGCATGCGGCGCATCTGCTGCTCCTGGTCTGTGGGAATGCCCCCGGCGTCGCGGGGTGCGGCTGGATGACGACTGCCGCGCCGCCGTGTAACAGCGCGTAACACATCGTTCCGCGCTTGCCATGTTCCGTCGCATCCCGCAGTCCAATGCCACACCCCTGCCACACCACGCCCTGGCGGCCGGGCCGTTCAGCCGCTCTTCCGCATCAGCAGGGAGTAGGTATGCGGGAGCCTGGCGGCGGCCTCCGGGGGGACATTCGGGAATTGCCCCCAGAAGTGCTCCGGGTGCTCCTCGAGCCATTCCACCGCGAGCCCCGCGCGAACGAGGCTGGTGACGACCTGGCCGAGGGTCCACTGGCGCTCGACTGCTTCACACCGCGCCTCGCCGTCCGGCGTCAGCTGCTCGATGGCGGATGCGGGGAAGACCCGGTCTACGCGCGGCTCGCGCGCAAAGTAGCCGCTGCCGTCCTCGCGGAGGCGGTACTCGGGAGCGTTCGGCTCCCACACCCACGTGAGCGGGTGCCCCTCGTGGACGAAGAGTCGGCCAGCGGGCGCCAGCAGCCGCGCGACGACGGCGGCCCAGGCGTCGATGTCCATCATCCACGGGAGGGCGCCGCAGCCGGTGTAGACGAGGTCGGCCGACCCGTCCAGCCCCTGCGGCGTGTGCACGACGTCGCTCCGTACCCACGTCGCGGGCGCGCCGAGCAGGTCCGACTTGCGGCGTGCCTGGGCGAGCATTGCCTCGCTGATGTCCACCCCCACGACTTCGGCGGCGCCGAGGCGCCAGAGCGAGAGCGCGTCCTGCCCATGCGAGCACTGGAGGTGGATCACGCGGCGGCATCGGGGCGCGAGCTCGCGCAGTGCGGGGAGCTCGGGTGCGCGCAGGCTCAGCTCCCCAGCGCGGAGGCGGGCGACGTCACGCTCGACCTCGGCCTCGTACGCGCCGGCGGCGACGTTCCAGGCCGCGCGGTTAGCCGCATGGATGGGGTCAGTGTGCATGCACTCGATCTGGATGCCGCGTGGCGTGAGCCCTTACAGAACGGGCTCGCCCACGGTCCGCATCACGCGCGTCAGCGTGTCGGCCAGCTTCGGGTTCGGAGGGCTAGCCGCCCTGGAGCACGTGGCTGACCGCCAGGGAGAAGGTACGCCAGTCGTCGGTCTCCCGCGCGAGCTGCGCGCGGCCGGACGCCGTGAGCGAGTAGAACTTCGCGCGCCGTCCCTCCGGCGAGACGCCCCATTTACCAGAGAGCCAGCCGCGGTCCTCGAGGCGGTAGAGCGCGGGGTAGAGGGAGCCCTGGTTCACGCGCAGCACGTCGCGGGACATCTCCCCGATGCGCTTCGAGATCCCCCACCCGTGGCGGGGGCCGAGCGACAGCGTGCGCAGGATGAGGAGGTCGAGCGTCCCCTGGAGAAGGTCGGCCCTCAGGTCGTCTCTCGACTCGGCCATGATAGGTGTGGATGATGCCTAGACGTTCGACAGCCGGCCGGGGCAAGGTGCGGGCGCTGTTGTAGGATGTCAAGGTATGTGGAGAGCGGGACGCGATGACACGGGTCGCGGGGGGG
>JBBJNN010000044.1:20150-38528 GCA_037720885.1 Gemmatimonadaceae bacterium
CCCGTCACCGTTCCACCGCGATCGTGCTGTTCGGGGGGGGGCCCCCAAGGTATAGGCGCTCGTTGTTCGCCACACGCCACTGCCACCCGCTACCCGCCCTTGACCCTCACACGGTGTGAGAGTGTATGGTGTCCGGATCCAACGGTGCGGAGGGAGGCAGGATGTTCCGGATCGGGGATTTCTCCAAGCTGAGCCGGGTGTCTATCCGGATGCTGCGTCACTACGACGAGACGGGGCTGCTCACGCCGGCCCGCGTCGATGCCGGCAGCGGCTACCGCTACTACTCGGCGGACCAGCTCCCGCGGCTCAACCGGATCGTCGCGCTGCGGGGACTGGGCTTCTCGCTGGAGCAGATCGCGGCGCTGCTGCGGGACGATCTCTCCCCGGCCGAGCTGCGCGGCGTGCTCAAGCTGCGCCGCGGAGAGCTCGCGCTCAAGCTGCGGATGGATCGCGCGCGTCTCGCCGAAGTCGAGGCGAGGCTTCGCGCGCTCGAGCGGGGTGAGCAGCTCGCGCCCTACGACGTGATCGTCCGCGAGGTGCCCCCGCGCCTGATGGCATCGCTGCGCCGGACAGTGCCATCCCTTGGTGCTCCCATCGCGGACATGTTCGACGAGGTGGAAGCCTACGTCGCGCGACACGGGGCGCGGTCGGCCGCGAGCCCGCTCACCGTGTTCCACGACGCTGAGTACCGCGAGACGGACCTCGACGTGCAGGTGGCGGTGCCGGTGACGCGCGCGATCCCGGGGAGCGAGCGCGTGGCGGTCGGCGAGGTGGCCGGCGCGGCGACGATGGCGTGTGCGGCGTACACCGGAGGCTACGAGCGCACGGGTGAGGTGATCCGCGTGCTCCTGCTCTGGGGCGGCGCCAACGGCTGGCGCCCCGCCGGCAAGCCGCGCGAGGTATACCTGCGCTTCGCCGCCGACAACGTCGAGGCGCTGCGGCTGCCGGCGGCGTTCCTCACCGACGAGCTGCCCCGTTTCGTCACCGAGATCCAGCTCCCCGTGAAGCGCTACGAGAGGAGGTGAGATGCGGCAGACCGTCCACCCATCGAGCACGACGCGCGCCCTCGCGATGGTCACGACGCTCGCACTGGTCGCACTGGCGTTCGCCGCGCACGCTGCCTCTGCTGCCGTCGCGAGCGGGCAGGCGGTGGCGCCCGGCGCGTGCGAGCCGCCCATCCGGGGTGTGGTGACGGAATGTGGATGGGTCGAGTCGGGAGGCTACCGGCTGCGGACGATTCTCACGAAGCCGGAGGGCGTGACGCGCCGGCTCCCGGCCGTTCTCTTCATCCAGTGGCTCTCGTGCGACCCCGTCGCCCTGCCGGCCGCGGAGGGCGATGGTTGGGCGCGCACCCTTCGCGGGCTCGTCGCACAGTCGGGCGTCGTCGTCGCGCGCGCGGAGAAGGCCGGCATCAGTGGGAGCGGCGGCCCCGCGTGTAGCGCGCTCGGCTACGACGAGGAGCTCGCCGGGCATCGCGCCGCGCTCGCGGCGCTGCGGCGGTCGCCGCACGTGGACCCGGACAGCATCTTCGTCTTCGGGGCGAGCATGGGCGGCACGATGGCCCCGCTCGTCGCGGCGGGGGGGAACGTCCGCGGCGTCCTCGTGTGGGGGACGACGGGGAAGACATGGGCCGAGCACATGATCGCGCTCGACCGGCGGGTGCTCACCTTGCGGGGCGTCGCGCCGGACAGCATCGGCCGCGTCATCGGTTGGCACGCGCTCTTTCACGCCCTCTACCTGGTCGAGGGGCGCGCTCCCCCCGCGATCATCGCGGAGCGGCCGCGGCTCGCCGCCGCGTGGCGGCGCATGCTGGGCGCGGATTCAGCGGGCCGGCAGCAGTACGGCCGCCCCATCCGCTTCCACCAGGAGGCAGAGCGCGCGGGGTGGGAGGGTGCGTGGGCGCGGATCGAGGTGCCGGTGCTCGTCGTGCGCGGCGAGTACGACTGGATCATGCCCGCGGACGAGCACGAGTGGATCGCCGAGATCGTGAACGCGCGCCGCGCCGGCCTGGCGGAGGTAGTAGTCGTGCCGAGAGTGGATCACAACTTCTTCGCCTACCCGTCGCCCCGGTCCGCCTTCCGCGGCGAGGGCGGTGCGTACGACGCGGGTGCGCTCGAGGTGTTCCTGGACTGGCTGGCGAAGCGGCGGCGAGGATGAGCCCTGCTGCTATTTTGCCATCACGTAACTCAGCACGTCCGACCGCGTCACGATCCCGCCGACCTTCCCGTTCGTGCGAACGAGGACGGCGGGGCTCGCCTTCGAGAGCAGCTTGACGATCGAGTCCACCGACTGCACGCCGTCCACGATAGGGAAGGGAGGCTCCATCACATCGCTCACCGTCGCGTCGAGGAGCTTGGTGTTCTCCAGGCTCTTGGCCGAGAGGGACCAGTCGCTCACCGAGCCCACGCAGCTCTCGCCATCCATCACCGGGAGCTGCGACACGTCGTGGAGGCTCATGAGGCGGAGCGCCTGCCGCACGATCGTCGCGGGCGCCACGCTCACCACCGCCGGCGCGTCCCCATTCTTGTGCGACATGATGTGGCCGATCGTCACACGCTCGGCGTCCATCATCTGGTTCTCGCGCATCCATTCATCGTTGTACAGCTTGCTGAGGTAGCGCTCTCCCGTGTCACAGAGGATGGTGACGATGAGCGCCTCGGGGTCGTTGACCTCGCGCGCCACCTGGAGCGCGACGTGCGCGATGAGCCCCGACGAGCCGCCGACGAAGAGCCCTTCCTCGCGCGTGAGCCGCCGCGCCATCGCGAACGACTCCTTGTCGCTCACCGTGCGGTAGTCGTCCACGAGGCTCAGATCGAGCGTCCCCGGGAGCTTGTCCTGCCCGATCCCCTCGACCTTGTACGGCACGCCCTCGGGCTTCTCCGCGCCCTTCGTGCGCCAGTACGTGGCGAGGATGGAGCCGACCGGGTCGCCGCAGACGATCTTGAGCTTCGGGTTCTTCTCCTTGAGGTAGCGCCCCGCGCCAGTCACCGTGCCGCCGGTACCGGCGGAGAGGACGAAGTGCGTGATCCGTCCTTCCGTCTGCTCCCAGAGCTCGGGGCCTGTGGTATCGTAGTGCGCCTCGGGGTTCGCGTCGTTGTAGAACTGATCGGCAAGGACGGCGTTCGGTGTCTCCGCCGCGATGCGCTTCGCCATCATCACGTAGGAGTCCGGGTGGTCGGGCGGCACCGCCGTCGGCGTGATGATGACGTCCGCGCCGAACGCCTTGAGGAGGCGCACCTTCTCCTGCGACATCTTGTCTGGCATGGTGAAGATGCACTTGTAGCCCTTGAGCGCCGCCGCGATGGCGAGCCCCACGCCGGTGTTGCCGCTCGTCCCTTCCACGATCGTGCCGCCGGGCTTGAGCCGCCCCTCGCGCTCTGCCCGCTCGATGATCGGCAGCCCGATGCGGTCCTTCACCGACCCGCCGGGGTTGAAGAACTCCGCCTTCGCGTACACCGGCGTCCTGATCCCGCGCGTCACGCGGCCAAGCCGGATGAGCGGCGTCCACCCGACGGTGTCGAGCACGCTGTCGAGGGGACGAGCGTAGCGGGGGGGAGCGGCGGGGAAGGGCATGAGGGGACGGCTCGGGTTCGTGACGTGGCGCGACGTGGCGCGAAGTGACGCGTGCGGAACGGGTGGGGCGAGGGTCTATCCGCGCCCGGTCTTCCGTAGCACCGAGTCCCCCGGCAGCGGCGCGCCGTCGGGGTGGCGGAAGTAGACCGGGAGCAGGATGGAGACCGGGATCGGGTGCCCCGCGGACTGCGCGGGGAGGAAGCGGAGATCCTCCGAGCCCTTCACCGCCGCCGAATCGAGTGCCGGGTAGCCGGACGACTCCTCGACGCGCGTAGAGTCGGAGCGGATGGCGCCGGCGGAGTCGATGAACACGCGGAGGGTGACGTTCCCCTGCACCTTGCGGGCGTACAGGTCCTGCGGGTAGCGGAAGGGGAGCGTGTCGTTGAGCATCTGCGGCAGCACGTCGGGACGCGGACCGCCGGCCTGCAGTGCGCGCAGCCCCTTCTCCGCCGT
Organism: Gemmatimonadaceae bacterium; assembly: GCA_037720885.1. Classification (GTDB taxonomy): domain Bacteria; phylum Gemmatimonadota; class Gemmatimonadetes; order Gemmatimonadales; family Gemmatimonadaceae; genus JACMME01. The sequence goes on from JBBJNN010000044.1 coordinate 24,177, forward strand.
CTCCTGCGTCACACACCCGGCGAGTCCCATGAGGAGGAGCAGGCGGAGCGCGACGACCGCGTTCCAACCCCCCCACGACGGCCGCCTCCCTCGCCCCGGCCGCCCCGGCCGTCCCATTCGCATCATGCACCAAGCTTACACGTGCCGCACGCGCGGCGCGACTCGCCGCTCGCTCGGTGCTTCCTCGCGGCTCCCTCGCGGCTCCCTCGCAACGTGCTCGCGGCTTGCTTGCCGCGCGCGCAGGGAGGCCCCATCCTTCGCCCGATGAAGATCACCGTTCTCATGGGTGGGACGTCGGCGGAGCGCGACGTGTCGCTGGCGTCCGGGCTGCGCATCGCGGAGGCCCTGCGCTCCACGGGGCACGAGGTGACCGCGCTCGACCCGGCGCGCGGCGTGATCGGCGCCGACGCGGAGCGGGCGATGCGCGCGAGCGGGGTCGTCGGCACGGCGCCGCCATCGCTCGAGGCGCTGCACGGGATGTCGCGCGAGTCGCTGCTCCCCACGCTCGGCGAGCTTCGCGAGATCCGCGAGGCCGACGTCCTCTTCCTCGCGCTCCATGGCGGCGAAGGGGAGGACGGCACGCTCCAGGCGATGCTCGACATGGTGGGGGCGACCTACACGGGGAGCGGCCATCTGGCGAGTGCGCTCGCCATGGACAAGGATCTCTCGAAGACGCTCTTCCGCGCGGCTGGCGTTCCCACCGCGGACTGGGTGATGGCGCCCGCCACGCAAGCGCAGGTGGCCGCGACGCTTGGCTTCCCGGTGGTGGTGAAGCCGTCGAAGCAGGGCTCGACGGTGGGGCTCTCCCTGGTGCGCGAGGCCGGTGCGCTCGAGGATGCGGTGGCCGAGGCGTTCCGGTACGATGACGAGGTGATGATCGAGCGCTTCATCCCCGGGCGCGAGCTGACGGTGAGCGTGCTTGGCGACATTCCGCTGCCGGTGGGCGAGATCAAGTCCAAGCACGAGATCTACGACTACGAGTGCAAGTACACGAAGGGGATGGCGGAGGAGGAGTTTCCGGCCGATCTCTCCGCCGAGAAGACGCTCGAGATCCATGGGCATGCGCTGGCCGCCTTCCGCGCGCTCAAGCTGCGTGGGTACGCGCGCATCGACTTCCGGATGTCGCCGGAGGGCCGCTTCCACTGTCTGGAGGCGAACACCCTGCCGGGGATGACGGAGCTGAGCCTCCTCCCACAGGGCGCGCTCGCGCACGGGCTGAGCTTCCCGGCGCTCTGCGAGCGGATCGTGGCATTGGCGGTCGGGCGCGGAGCCTGAGACGCGGGAATCCGGATTCGCGGGGAATGAAGCGATGCTGCTCGCTGACGGGTCCGGCGTAGCTTCGTCCATTGGGGGGGGCCCCCCAAGGGAGTGTCGCTCCCGAAGGGAGTGTCGCTCCCGCCTGGAGAGCTGTTCCCCGCTGTTCGCGTTCCGCTCCCGGCACAAGACTTGTTGGCAGTACGAGCCCCTGCGCCCTGCCCGGAACCGAGCGCCGAGGGTCGTGTTATAGGAGTGGGCTGTTTACCGCCGTTCACCGTAGCAGGGCGCATGTCGTTCCAGATCACCGACGAGCGGGATTCTCCGCGCATCACTCCGGCCGTGCAGTGGCTGATCGCGACAAACGTCGTGATCTTCTTCCTGCAACTCACCATCATGGGGCACGACCCCATGGCCGGCGCGCTCGGCTTCGAGCTGCGGAACATCACCGAGCGGCCATGGACGGTGATCACGTACATGTTCGTGCACGCCGGGGTCTGGCACCTGGCGATGAACATGTACGGGCTCTGGCTGTTCGGTCCGCGCGTCGAGCGCGCGTGGAGCCCGGGGGCGTTCGTCCGCTACTACCTGTTGTGCGGGCTCGGCGGCTGGCTCGCGCACGTGATGCTCGTACGCAGCGGCTCCCTCGTCGGCGCCTCGGCCGCCCTCTTCGGCGTGATGCTCGCCTACGCCATGCGCTGGCCGGACGACGAGGTGCTCCTCTTCTTCTTCGTCCCCATGAAGATGAAGTGGCTCGTCGTCTTCTTCGCCGCGATGGATCTGGTGGCGGGGATCGCGAGCGTCGGCGGGGCTGGCGGCGGCACGGCGTACTTCGCGCACCTGGGTGGCTTCGCGACCGGCTGGCTCTACCTCCAGTGGACGTCGAGCACGCCGAGCATCGACCGGCTCCGCCAGCGGATGTCCCAGATTCCCGACGTTCCCGACGAGACGCCGCGCGCCATCCCGCGCTCCCACCCGCGCCCGCGCGAGCGCGGGCCCGAGGTGGACGAGGTGGTGGCCCGCAGCAACGCCCTCACCGCCAAGCGCTCCATCACCCCCGCCGTCGCCAAGAAGGTCGGGAAGGCGAAGACGGACGCGCTCAACGATGTCCTCGACAAGATCTCCCGCCAGGGGCTCGGCAGCCTGAACCCCGACGAGCGCCGCCTCCTCGAGGAGATGTCGCGCTACCTGCGCGATAGCTGACATTCAGCTGATGTCGCGTACCCGGGTCCACCGGGCCTGTCTCCCGTCCACTGCATGCCACAAAGTAAGAGCCCCCCGGCTTACGCCGGGGGGCAGAGCCGCCACGCCGTTCTCGCGGCGGCAACAGCCAGCACAGAGAGCACTGGCTGCCCTAGTGTAACCGTCGGTACGGTAACCGTCCAGCCCGACATTCAGTGGGTGGAACGGTCGTGATGCGGGCACCTACCCCACTGACGATCGAGCGGCGCCGCCGTCACGCGCTGTGTGAGCGGCGCTCGACGCTGTAGCTTTCGCGCCTCCCGCGCCCTTCGCCCCTACGGTCGCTCATGCGTTCCATCTCCACTCTGCTCGCCGGCCTCGTGGACTACGCCGGGCTCTTCCCGCCGGCCACGCTCGACATGGCCGCCGCCGTCCGCGATTACGATCTCTACCGCCGCGGGCCGGACGCCCCCACGCTCGGCCGCTTCATCGTGCCCGTCGCGCGACTCGCGGAGATGGAGACCGCGGTGCGCGACCGCTTCCCGCGCGGCGGCGACCGCGACCCCTGGCGCCTGAGTGCGCTCGCCGGAGCGGAGGTCGCCGCGGACGCTGAGCGGATTGCGCGGTTCAACGAGCGCCATGCGCTCAATGCGACCGGCGATGCGGCTGGCGACCCGGGCGCGGCGGTCATTGATGCCGTGGAGCTCAAGGCGTCGCGTGCGGCCGACGTCGAGCGCGCGGCGCGCGAGCTGCCGGCGGGGGTGGACATCTACGTCGAGATCCCGATCGCCGCCGACCCGCGCGAGCTCATCGCGGCGATCGCGGACGCGGGGGTGCGCGGGAAGGTGCGCACCGGCGGCGTGACGCCCGACCTCTTTCCCGATCCTGAACACCTCGCGCGATTCCTCCGAGTGTGCGCGGACGCGAACGTCCCCTTCAAGGCGACGGCCGGGCTTCACCACCCCGTGCGCGCCGAGTACCCGCTCAGCTACGAGGAGGGGTGCGAGCGGGGGACGATGTACGGCTTCCTCAACGTGTTCGTCGCCGCGGCGTTCGTGTACGACGGCATGCACGCGGGCGACGCCGAGCGCGTGCTCGGCGAGCGGTCGCCCGAGGCCTTCCGCTTCGATGATGACGGCGTGTCGTGGCGCGGGGAGCGCGTGGGTGTCGAACGGCTTGCGCAGGTGCGGCGGAAGTTCGCGATCTCGTTCGGGTCGTGCTCGTTCCGCGAGCCGGTGGACGAGATGCGCTCGCTCTACGCCGCGGCCGCGCAGGGCGTGTCTGGAGCGCTCGCGTCGTGAGCGACATGGACGACATGAGCGACGCACTGGACGATACGCTCGACCCATCGCTCGAGACGTGGGTGGAGTCCGCGCGCGCGGACGGCGGCGACTTCCCCATCCAGAACCTCCCCTTCGGCATCTTCCGCCGCGTGGCGAGTGATGAGGCGCCGCGCGCCGGTGTGGCGATCGGCGAGCACATCCTCGACGTCCGCACCTGCGTGCGCGAGGGGCTCCTCGATGGGCGCGCGGCGGAGGCGGCGCGGGCATGTGACGGGCCCTCGCTCAACCCGCTCATGGCGCTCGGTCGCCCTGCGTGGCGCGCACTGCGCGAGCAGGTGAGCTCGCTCCTGCGTGTGGACGGCGTGGGATACGAGCAGTACAAGCGGCTCGGCACCGAGCTACTCGCGCCGATGGCGGAGACCGAGCTCGGCCTCCCTGCACAGGTGGGAGACTACACGGACTTCTACGCGTCGGTACACCACGCGACGAACGTGGGGAGCATGTTCCGCCCGGACAATCCCCTCCTCCCCAACTACAAGTACGTCCCCATCGGCTATCACGGCCGTGCCTCGTCCATCGTGCCGAGTGGGAGCGCGGTGCGCAGGCCGTGCGGGCAGCTCAAGGATGCGGCTGCCGCGGCGCCAACGTTCGGGGCGAGCCGGCTGCTCGACTACGAGAGCGAGGTAGGCGCCTTCGTGGGACCGGGCAACGCGCTCGGCGAGCCCGTGGCGATGGAGCGGGCGGAGGAGCACATCTTCGGTCTGTGCCTCGTGAACGACTGGTCCGCGCGCGACATCCAGACGTGGGAGTACCAGCCGCTCGGCCCCTTCCTGGCGAAGAGCTTCGCGACGACGATCTCCCCGTGGGTGGTGACGCTCGAGGCGCTTGCGCCATTCCGCGTGCCCGCGCTCGAGCGGCCGGGTGACGATCCACGTCCGCTGCCGTATCTCGATGCGCCGGGCGACCGTGCGCGTGGCGGCGTTGACATATCGCTCGAAGTCTTTCTGCGCTCGGCGCGCATGCGCGAGGCCGGGCTCGCGCCGGTGCGGCTGAGCCGCGCGCGCTTCGTGGGCATGTACTGGACGATGGGGCAGATGCTCACACACCACGCGAGCAACGGCTGCAACCTGTGCCCAGGCGACCTCATCGCGAGCGGCACGGTGTCTGGCGAGGGGAAGGATGCGCGCGGCTGCCTGCTCGAGCTCACGTGGCGCGGCGCCGAGCCGCTCGCGCTGCCCGGTGGGGAGGAGCGGCGCTTCCTGCAGGATGGCGATGAGGTGATCATGCGCGGCGCCTGCGAGCGCGATGGGTACGCGCGAATCGGCTTCGGCGACTGCCGCGGCGTGGTGGCGCCGGCGCCCCCGTGCGCGGGGTGATGCGGCGGGTGGTGCGACGCATCGCACGACCCGTCCGTCGTCCGGATGTCGCGCTCCTCGCGACACTTTTCCTGCTCCCCGCGTGCGCCGCAACACGGCCGGCGCCCGTAGTGCCCCCACCTGCTGCATCCGCGAGCGAGCGCCGCCCGGCACCCGCGCCCGCCGCGCAGAACCCGTCGCCGATGGCGGACTTCACCCGCGCGCACGGTCGCGTGCCGGCCGAGCCGGTACCCGGACTGCGCTTCACGCTCGACTCGCTGCTCCCCAGGCCGGTGGAGGTGTACGTGCCGGAGCGCACGCTCGGTGCGATCACTGCCGGCGGTGACATCACGCTAGTTGTGCACTTCCTCGGCGCGGCGTTCGTGCCGTCGCGCGCCGCGTACGGGGCGACGAGTGCGTGCGTGGTGGCGGTGGTGAACCTGGGGGCCGGCTCATCGCGCTACGAGGCGCCGTTCGCCGACGGGGCACTCTTCACGCGACTCACGGTGGCGGTGGCGGCGGAGCTCGGGCGGCGTGTGGGGCCCGATGCCCGTGATGTCCGTGTAGCGCGCACGTACCTGAGCGCGTTCAGCGCCGGCTACGGCGCGGTGCGCGCGATTCTCGGGAACGCGGGCACCGCGGCGGCGGTGGATGGCGTGATCCTGCTCGACGGACTCCACGTGAGCTACGTCCCCGAGCGCACGCCTCTCGCCGAGGGTGGCGTGCTCGACTCGGCGCGCCTCGAGCCGTTCGTCCGCTTCGCGCGGCTCGCCGTGCGCGGGGAGAAGCGCATGCTCGTCACGCACTCCGAGATCTTTCCTGGCACCTTCGCGAGTACCACGGAGACGACCGACTACCTGATCCGCGCTCTGGGGCTGACACGCACGCCGGTGCTCGCGTGGGGACCGGGCGGCATGCAGCAGCTGAGCGAGGTACGCGCGGGGCGCTTCACCGTGCTCGGCTTCGCCGGCAATTCGGCGCCTGACCACGTGGACCATTTCCACGGGCTGCCCCAGTTCCTCGAGATGCTGGAGCGGTGATGGGGGTGACGCGCTCCGGGAGTACGGGGAACGGAGCGTACCGAGCGCACTGAACGCGCTATCGCATGGCGTCGGCGAGCTCGCTGAACTGGCTGATCCGCACGGCGCCGTCCGGGAAGCGCGCGATGATCTCCAGCTCGCCCCCCATCGCCTCGACGTAGCACCGGAGCGTGCTCACGTACATGTCGGCGCGGTGCTCGATCTTGGAGACTTCCCCCTGCGAGGTCTCTAGGAGCTCTGCCATCGTCACCTGCGTCAACTCGCGCGCCTTGCGCAGCCCCTCGAGCGGCAACTCGGCGAGGAGCCGCCCGGTCGCCGCCCGGTTCCTCGCACGCCGCTCCGGCGGCATCCGCTCGCGCAGCTCGCTGAACTTCCGGTGTCCGGCCATCAGATCAATCCCTCGCGCTTCAGGGTTTCCAGATGCTCGTCGTACAGGCGATCCGCGACGGGCACGAACTCCTCGTACCACCGGTCCCGGCCTGCTAGGAATGTCATCCGGCTACTCTTTCTTGACAGCGCCATTGGCGACACCCCTCTATTCATCGACTCCCTTCCGACTTCCCTCACGCACGCATGCCCAACCCACAGCTCCTCGAGACCTTCCCGAACCCGTACGCCGCGCGCGACTACGAGATCCGCATGGAGTGCCCGGAGTTCACCTCGCTCTGCCCGCTTGGCGGGATCGAGAGCGACGCCGCGGAGCTCGCGCTCCTGCAGGGCGGCGCGCCCGACTTCGGCACTATCCGCATCGCGTACGTGCCAGGCGAGCGCTGCCTCGAGCTCAAGGGCCTCAAGCTCTACCTCTGGAGCTTCCGGAACGACGGCATCTTCTACGAGCGCGCGGTGAACCGCATCCTCGACGACCTCGTGGCCGCCTGCGATCCGCGCTGGTTGGAGGTGGTGGGCGACTTCAACGTGCGCGGCGGGATCAAGTCTGTGGTGACGGCGCGGCATGGCGCGCGGGCGGCGTGGTGAGCGACGAGTGTGCGGCAGACGCATGGCGCGCGACGGACGTGAGATACATGCGGGTGGGCCCGCGAACGCCGACGCGCCAGGGCGCGTAGTAGACGCGGGCACGCTCCGCGTACGAGATGCGGCACGCTCGTGGTACGCCGGCAGCGCACGCGCGGCGACCGGGCCGATGCGCGAGCTCGATTCCCGTGGCATTACGAGGATGATGGCCAATGGCTGATCTGATGCGATTTTCCCCGCGGGGGGGGGCCCCCACGCCGCGCGCGCCGCGCATGCTCCCCGCGCACTTGGCGCCCACGCGCCCGGGGCTCGTGCGCCGCACCCACGCGGTCGCGACCCTGGCCGCGCTCGCCGTCGCCTCCGCACTCGCTGCCTGCACGGTCCACCCGGGGGCCGGGCTGGCCGGGCGCGGCGGCACCAGTGCGAGCGGCGACGACGCGGGCGACGGCGCCGCAGTCACGCGCGTCGCCGATCCCTACGCGCCCCCGGCGCTCGCCGCCATCACGGAGAGCGATCTCCGGCGCGATCTCTTCGCGCTCGCCGGCGACTCCATGCGCGGCCGCGAGGCCGGCACGCTCGACGAGATGCGCGCGACCGTGTGGGTAGCCGAGCGGGCGCGCGAGGCCGGCCTCGAGCCGGCGGGGGACGATGGCACGTACTTCCAGTTCTGGCCCATGCGACGGCTCCGCACGTCCGACGCGAGCCGCGTGGCGATCGACGGGCGCCCGCTCACCCTCTGGCGCGACGTCGTCATCCTCTCGCCCGCCGACTCGGCGGTTGACCTCCCGCTCGTCTACATCGGCACGAGCACGGAGCGCGAGCTCGCCGGCGTGGACCTCACGGGGAAGGCGGTCGCCGCGATGGTGATCCCGCCGTCGAACGCACCCCCGGCCAGCATGAGCCTCTCCGCCCGCCGCTACGCACAGCAGGCAGTGCGGCAGCGCTCCACCTTCCTCACCGGGCGCGGGGCGGCGGCCGTCGTCATCATCTCCGACTCCATCGCCGACACCCAGTTCGAGGCCGTCGGCGCCGGCTCGGCGCGCGGCACGTACGGGCTCGACACCGCGCGCGCGCCCCGCGCGCCCATCCGCCGCGCGCCGGTCATCTGGGTGCGCCGGGCGATGCTCGATCAGATCGTGCCGCGCGGCTCGGCAAGCGCGGCGCCGGGCGCCGGAGCATCGGGTGCGGGAGCAGCGGCCGCGATCCCCGGCGCGCGGCTCACTGCCTCCATCGCGAGCGAGAGCTTCGTCTACCCGTCGGTGAACGTCGTCGCGCGCGTACGCGGTACGGACGCGCGCCTGCGGAGCGAGTACGTGCTGTACAGCGGCCACCAGGATCACGACGGCGTGCGGATCGCCGTGGAGGGCGACTCCATCTGGAACGGCGCTGACGACAACGCCACGGTGAGCGTCGCGCTCCTCGCGATCGGGCGCGCCGTCTCGCGTCGCCCCGCGCCCCGCTCCGCCCTCTTCGTCTGGCACGGCGCCGAGGAGCGCGGTCTCCTCGGCTCGCGCTGGTACGTGGAGCATCCCACGGTCCCCAAGACATCCATCGTCGCCGTCCTCAACGGCGACATGATCGGCCGCAACCATCCCGACTCGGCGTCGCTCCTCGGGTCGCAGCCCCCGCATCGCAACTCGACGACGCTCGTGAACATGGCGCTCCAGGCGAACACGCGGATCACGAAGTTCGCGGTGGATTCCTCGTGGGACCGCCCGACGCATCCGGAGGGCTGGTACTTCCGGAGCGACCACCTGCCATATGCACGCGCAGGCATCCCGTCGCTCTTCTTCACCACGCTCCTCCACCCCGACTATCACACGCCCCGCGACGAGCCCTCGCGTATCGACATCACGAAGCTCGCGCGCATGACGCGCTGGATGTACGCCACCGGGTGGGCCGTCGCCTCGACCCCGGATCGCCCGGGCGTCGACGCGGGGTTCAAGCTGGAGCGGTAGTCCCGAGTCGCGATGTAACCCTCCCCTCCTTCAAACCGTACGGCGTTCCGGGCTGTCCAATCGCGCAACCTTCCCGGGAGTCGTCGGCATCATGCGCATCGTCACCTCCGCCGCCACCGCGGCGCTCGTCCTCTGCTCGGCTGCCACGGCGCGGGCACAGTGGAACTCCAACTACCACACGTCGCCCCGTGACGCGACGGTGGACGCGTCCGGCGCGAGGTCTGTCACCGTCCGGGCCGAGGCGGGCTCGCTTCGCATCACCGGGCGCGCCGGGATATCGCAGGTGCGCGTCACCGGCACCGCCCGCGCCTCGCGCGAGGGCGACCTCGCGGACATCAAGCTCACCGCGCGCCGCGAAGGCGATGTCGTTCTCGTGCAGGTGGACATTCCCGACGCCGACTGGAACGGCGGCGACAACCGCTACCGCGGACTCGACCTCGTGATCGAGGTGCCGGCGACGCTTCCACTGGATGTCGAGGACGGGAGCGGCGAAGCCGTGATCCGCGGCGTGGGGAGCCTCACGATGGAAGACGGGAGCGGTGAGCTGGAGATCGCCGACATCGGTGGGTCGGTGGATGTGAACGACGGCTCGGGGGAGCTGCGCATCGTCGGCGTACGGGGCGACGTGCGCGTGCGCGACGGGTCCGGTGAGATCACCGTGCGCGATGTCACCGGAAGCCTGGTCGTGGAGGATGACGGCTCCGGCGAGATCACCGCCGAGAACGTGCGCGGCATGGTCCGCGTGCGCGACGATGGCTCGGGCTCGATCCGCGTGGCCGACGTCGGCGGCGACTTCGTCGTGGACAACGATGGCAGCGGCAGCATCAGCCACGACAACGTGCGCGGCGCCGTACGGATCCCTGCCACCACGCGCCGGCACGGTCGCGACCGGTAGCGGCGCTCCGGGAGTAGCGGACAGCAGACGGGGCCGGAGAGAACTTCTCTCCGGCCCCCGTCATATCATATCCGCTCGGCTCACATCAGTCGTGTGACATGCTACGTACTCCGTACATCGGCGTCCGGGGACATCGCACGTCTCGTGCCGAGCAGCGGGAGCCGCGAGCTCGGTCAGCTCACTGTGAACTGCTTCATCATTCCGTGGAGGAAATGTGGTTTTCCATCCTTCGCGTCGGGGACGAAGCAGATCAGCCCGTACTCGCCGGGCGTGAAGTCCATCGTCACGTAGTTCGTGCCGCCGGGGTTGATGAAGGTCGCCCCGCCCAGGGGCTCGCCGGGCGGCGGGCCCTGCATCTTCTCCGTCCAGGCGGCGAAGTCCTTGACCGTCTTCCCCGCGGGGAGGCGCACGATGAACATCTCGTGCGGCTGCGTTGCCGCTGTCTGGAGCGAGAGGGTATGACGCCCGGTCGTGACCGGCGTGGAGAACTGGAAGTCGTAGTCCACCAGCTTGACCGTGATGTCTGCGGTGGGCTCGGGCGCCATCGGCGCGCTCGCGGCGGTGACAGTGAGGGGCCGCATCATCCCCTTGGCGAAGTGGGGGACGCCGTCGGGGGAGGGGATAAAGCAGAGCATCGCGTAATTCCCCGGCTCGAGCGCGAGCGTCGCCTCGGCGATCCCGCCCCCGGGACGCGGTGTATTGGGGCCGCCGACCGTCACGGCCCACGACGGCAGCGGTCCCGGCTTCTTCAGCGCCGCGGCGAGATCGGTCGTCGTCTTCCCGTCGGTCAGCTTGACGAGCTGCACGTGGTGCGCCTCGGACCCGTCGTCCACGAGGTGGATCGTCGTCATCCCGGACGGGATCTGGTCGGGTGCGTCGAACTTGTAGTTCGTCGCGGTAACGTTCACGACGTTCGGCGCGGCGGCCATCTGCGGAGCGGCCGCTGACGCCACCGCCGCGGTGTCGGTCGTCGCGCCGGAGTCGCCACCCTTCGCGCAGGCGGTAACGCCAGCGAGGGAGAGGAGCACGGCGAGTGGAGTGCGGGTGGGGAACACGATGCCTCCGGGTGTCGTGGCGTGTGGTGGAAACAGATGCTGCGGGGATGGGAGCGCCCCTACCGGCAACGAGCGGGGCGGTGGGCGGGCCGGGCTATGTATATACTGCTCCCTCCCGCCGTCAAGACCGCCGGACGCGCCCCACGCGGTGGATGATCCCATGCCCTGAACGACGGCAGGCTCCCGGACCACGGTCCGGGAGCCTGCCGTCTATGTACTTATTGTATCCATCCGACACCAAATGCCGCGGGCGTGGATGCCCGCGTGAGTCCCGTCTAGCGCGCCGACGTCGTCAGGTTGCCGCAGGAGACGATCATCCCCGTCTGCTCGGCCGAATGGTGCACGTCCACCATGTACTGCCCCTGATTCGGTGTGGACATGGGGAGCGTGACTTCGGCCGTTCCGCTCCCATCCTGCCCGACGGTGATCGGCGGGTAGGAGGCGGGCGGCCCGACGATGCCCTTGTCGTCGCCGCACTGTCCCATATGCACGTGCCACGGGTACGACGAGCCCGGCGTCCCACCGGAGATGCGTACCGTCGCTTTCGTCTCCGTCCCGTTCGTGCCCGGCGCCACGGACGCCGAGCCGGTGACCGTGGGCATCTTCATGGCGCCCATCGTCGAATCCTTCTTCGTGCTATCCCGCATCGTGCTGTCGTGCATCGCCATGGCGGCGCCGGATGGCGGCGCAAGTGTGGCGCTCCACGAGACGGGTGTGGTTGCCGTCGTCGCCGGCGTGGTGGTCGCGGCGTCGGCCGCGGCGGCGACTTCGCCGGACGAGACCTCGCGCGACGAAGACGCACAGGCCGCGAGGCCGCCGATCGTGATCGCGATCACGGTGATTTTGTGAGCGAGCATGGTATTCACCTCTATTCTCTACGATTCATGTCCAGCTGCGCCGGAATTGGCGACACCGGCATCGTCGCATAAGCTGTGCACGCCGGCGCCGAACGATGCCGGATACTGACGCACGCGTGTAGGTGATGACGCCTCCACTCGCGCGCCCCGAAGCGGGCCCGTGTTGGGACGTCAGCGCACCTCGATCCCGTATGCTTTGAGCTTTCGCCAGAGCGTCGTCCGCCCCATGCCCAGCATCTCGGCCGCGCGGGCGAGCGCGCCGCCCGTCTGCTCGAGCGCGGCGCGGATTGCCACCGCTTCGCTATCCTCGGCGCTGTCCGCGCGGTAGCGTGGCGCCTCGGCGCGGCGGCCGGCGCCGCGGACGTGTGCCGGGAGATGCTGCGCCTCGATGCGCGCACCACCGGCGTGGATGGCCGAGCTCTCCACCGTGGCGAAGAGCTCGCGCACGTTGCCTGGCCAGTCGTACGCGCGGAGCAGGCGGATCGCCAGCGGCGACGCCCCCGGTGCCGACGCGCCACCGGCGCGCAGTCGCGTGAGTGCGTGCTCCACGAGGAGCGGGATGTCTCCGGCGCGCTCGCGGAGCGGTGGAAGCACCACCGGGAAGACGTGCAGCCGGTAGAACAGGTCCTCGCGGAACGCGCCCTCGCGCACTCGCGCGCGGAGGTCGCGATTCGTGGCCGCCACGACGCGCACGTCCACGCGCTGGGGTCGCGTTGCGCCGACGCGTGTGACCTCGCGCTCCTGCAGCACGCGGAGGAGCCGTTGCTGCAGTGCGGGCCCCACCTCGCCGATCTCGTCGAGGAAGATCGTTCCGCCGTGCGCAGCCTCGAACAGCCCCGGGCGGTCGCGCACCGCGCCGCTGAACGCGCCGCGCACGTGACCAAACAGCTCGCTCTCGAGCAGCCCCTCGGCGAGCGCCGCGCAGTTCACGGCGACGAGCGGCCCCCCGCGCCGCGGCGATAGCTCGTGCACCGCGCGCGCGGCGAGCTCTTTCCCTGTTCCGGTCTCTCCAGTGACGAGCACCGACGTTTCCGTCGGCGCCACCTTGCGCAGCACATCGAACACCGCGAGCATCGGCGCCGAGCGCCCGACCATGCCACCGGGATTCTCTCCCGCCGAGGGCAGGGCGCCGGGCCGGCGCTCGAGCAGCTCGGCGACGTGCGCGCTCAGCACCTCCGGCTCCACCGGCTTGGTGAGAAAATCGTCGGCGCCGACGTGCAGCGCGCGTACCGCCGCGTCCACGGTGCCATAGCCGCTGATCATGAGCACGGGGATGCCGTCGCCCCAGAGGCGGAGCGCCTCGAGCACGCTGATCCCATCGGCGCCCGGCATGCGGAGATCGAGCAGCATGAGGTCGAAGCGCGACGCGCGCAGCGCCTCGACGGCTTCGACGCCATCCGCGGCAGCCGCCACGTGGTAGCCATCGGCGCGGAGCAGCGCGGCGGTCGAGAGCCGGAACGCGCGATCGTCGTCCACGATGAGGATGCGCGCCGCGCCGCGTGCCGGGGCGGGGGCGGAGGTAGGCGTGGAATGCGTCATTCGGTGGCTCCCGTGTCGGCGGCTGCGGGGAGCTCGACTCGGATCTCGGCGCCGCCCCCGGGCGCGTTCGACGCGGCGATGCGCCCGCCCGCCGTGCGCACCAGCCCTTCGGCGACGAAGAGCCCGAGCCCCACGCCGCGCACCGCGGCCTTCGTCGTGAAGAACGGGTCGAACACGCGTGGCAGCACATCGGGCGCGAACCCTGGTCCGTCGTCACGCACGAGCAGGGTGACGATACCATTCTCGCGCCCCACCGCGATCTCGGCATGCCCGCCCGCGCGCGCGGAGGTCGTCGTCGCATTCATCGCATTTGTCGCATTTGTCGCGCCGCCCCCGGCGACGCTCGACCGCGTCATCGCCTCACGCGCGTTCTGCACGAGGTTGATGAGGATCTGCTTGCACGCATCGGGGGCGATGGCGGCGGCGGCGGCCGGCAGGCCGGTGACGGTGATGCGGAATTCTCCCGCCTGCGCGCCCGCGGTCGCGAGCGCGGCCACCTCGCGCGCGACGGCGGCCACATCGCACACACGTGCGCCCGACTCGCGCGGCCGGTTGAGGTCGAGCATCTGCTCGGCCAGCTCGTGCATGCGGAGCAGCTCGTCGATGGCGAGGTCGGCGAACTCGCGCCCCTCGGGATCGTCCGCGAGCCGGCGGTGCAGCAGCTCGAGGCAGTTGCGGAGGTTGGCGACGGGGTTCCGGATCTCATGCGCGAGCTGCGCGACGAGCCGTCCGCTCGCGGCGAGCCGGTCGCGCTGGATGAGCTCCGCCTGGAGCGACGTGAGCCGTGCCGCACGATCCTCGAGCTCGGTGTTGGCGGCCCGAAGCTCCGACAGCCGCGCGGCGAGCGCCGCTCGCATCTCGGCGAAGGCGCGTGTGGTGCGCGCGACCTCCCACACCGCGGGCGTGGGGAGGGGCGCGGCGAAGTCGCCGGCCGCGAGCCGATCCGCAGCGCCGGCGAGCTG
>JBBJNN010000045.1:0-36788 GCA_037720885.1 Gemmatimonadaceae bacterium
CGCGCGTCGCCCGCCCGCGGCCGGCCACCGCGCGCGCCGAGTCCACGGCGGCGATCTGCGTGCGCAGGCCGGCGGCGCCGCTCTCGGCGAAGGCCGAGCGTGGGGGCGCCCCGCCGACGGCCCGCACGGCGCGGACACCCGCGCCGAGGAGCGCGAGCGAGGAGAGAAAGAGGAGAGCCTTCCGTTCGGCTGGAGTCATGGGCGAGCGTCCGGGGGGTGAGACCGACTCGCCGAAAGTGCTGGGCGCTCGCCGTTGGCGCGTGACCGAATGCTCGCGACATGGGGCGAATCTCGGCCCGCCCGTGCGCGCTACGCGCCTATCTCGCCATCAACAACCTCACCGCGACGTCGCCCACGAGCTTCATGCTCGCCTGCGACACCTTGTCGAAGGTGTCCTCCGGCGTGTGGTGATAGGGCTGGTAGTCGTAGTCGATCACGTCGATCACCCGCAGGCCCGCGTCGAGCAGTGGGATGTGGTCGTCGGTGATGTGCTGGCCGGCACGCGGGATGAACCACTGCGAGAGGCCCAGATCGGCCGCCGTGCTCCAGACGCGCGACACCACCTCCGGCGCGCGCTGCAACGAGTTCCCCTCCTGGTAGATCTGGAGATTGGCGTCGCCGATCATGTCCCACAACACGCCGTAGAGGGGGCGGTAGCCGGCCGACGGGAAGTGCTTCGCGAAGTAGCGCGAGCCGAGGAGCACGTCCACGCCCTTGCCGAAGTCGCCGTAGTCCTCGCCATCGACGAACAGGAGGTCCACGCCCACGTCCGGTGGCGTCTTCTTCAGCACGTCGGCGAGCGCGATGAAGAGCGCCACGCCCGACGCGCCGTCGTTCGCGCCGGGCACTGGGAGCGTGCGGCGCGACGGGTCACTCGCCTCATCGCTCGTCGGCCGGGTGTCCCAGTGCGTCAGATAGAGCACCCGCTCGGCCGCCTCCGGCCGGAAGCGCGCGAAGATGTTCCGCAGCGGCAGCGTGTCGCCCGCCTCCGTCACGTGCGTCCATGTCTGCACGGTCACGGTGTCGGCGCGCGCACGCATCTGTGCCTCGATCCAATCCCCCGTGCGGCGGTGCGCGAGCGTGCCGGGTATGCGGAACCCGAAGTCGAGCTGCGCCTTGATGTAGCGCATGGCGGAGTCGCCGCTGAAGGGCGAGCTCGGGCCGGCGGCGCTCCCCTCGTGATGGCAGCCGGCGACGGCGCAGAGGGCGAGCGTCAACGTGAGTGCTCTCATCGTGAGCGCTCTCATCGTGAGCGCTCTCGTCGCGGGCGCTCTCATCGTGAGTGTTCTCACCGGAGCTCGCCGGCGAAGAAGGAGAGCTGCAACGTCGCGGTGAGGACCATCTGTGTGAACCGCCGGTCGTAGAGGTTGTCGTAGGTGACGACACGCGAAAGCGTCATGCTGAAACCCATGGTCTGGGAGATGTCGGTATCGGCGTTCGTGTTGATCGCCCAGCGACCGTTGTCCAGCACGCGTCGGCGCGTGGTGTCGCTGACGAAGTAATTCTCCGACCGGTTCTGCGAGAATCCCATCGACCAGCGCAGGTCGCTCACCGCCTTGAAGCGCGCGGGGAGCTTGAACGACTTGCCCACCTGCCCCGTGACGTCGCTCTGCTTGCCCACCGTCGAGCCGCCGCTCCGCAGCTCCGTGCGGTCCGTCCGCCGCCAGCCGCCGGTGGTCGAGAAGCCGCCCGCAAAGGCCCAGGTGATCGAGCCGGTGAGTGGGTACCCTCTCGACTCGACCTCGCCGTGCAGGCCGGCCGCGCCGGCCGTTGCCGCGGCTGAGGGATCGCCGAGCGCCGGCTGATCGGTCACGGTCTTCTCGACGCGCACGCCCGCCTGCGCGCCGATGCTGCGGATCACCTTGCGCAGGAACACCGGCTGGAAGGTCCACTGCACGCTCAGGTCCGGGAAGGCCACCGTGCGCTGCTCGAGCAGCGCCTGCGCACTGAGGCGCCGGGTCCAGACATTCGAGCTGGCGACGCTGTAGCGGCTCTGCACCCGCGCGCCGTACGGGAGCGCGAACGCGTTATTGACCGCGAAGTTGCGCGTCTCGCCGGCGCTCGTCGCGAACACGCCGCGCGCGGAGCGGAAGTCGCTCACGCTTCCGAGCCCGAACTGGTAGCCGAAGCCCGGCGTGAATGGCACGCCGTCGAACGCCGAGCGGAGGTCCCGACGCCAGGTGACCTCGATCGGGAGGAAAACATTCGCCATGCGCCGCACGAGGCTCGAGTCGCGCGTATGCAGGGCGATCGCGCGCGCGAGATCCACGGCGGCGCCCGCCCCGAAGCCCTGCGAGTTCGACAGCCGCCGCGGCAGCCGGTACGGCCCCGTCGAATCGAGCTGGAGCACGCTCGGCGAGTTGGGGTCGCGGAACATGGAGTACGTCGTCGAGAATTCGAGCCTCGGCTTGAGCCACGCGGTGAGCGCAGGAGTAAGATTGATCGAGGCGTCCATCTGCCGCTCGCGCTCGAGCCCCACGTCCATGCCGAGCAGGCGGGTGCGCTCGCCGCGAGCGATCGCGCCGACGTTCCGGGTGCCGCCGAATGCGACCGTGTCACCGTAGTCGCGCAGGTCGCGAATCGAGTTCAATCCCCAGCTCAGGCTCAACGAGGGAATGGGGCGGAGCTGGATTGCGCCCGTGTTGCGGAGCACGTTCGTCAGCCCCGTCACCCGCCGCGCCACGTCGCCGGAGTCGACGGCGACCGGGAGCGAGAAGGTGTTGCGCCGGTCCGCGTTGCGGGCGTACGCGCTCGTGAAGCGGATCTGCGTGGGGTTGTAGCGGAACTGCGACTCACGCGCCGAGCGCATGAAGTCCGAGTTGCGGAGGAAGCCCGGCAGGTGGAGAATGGCGCGATCCAGCCAGCCCGGCGTGCCGAACGTGCGTGGGTTGGCGGAGAGGTTCCAGTCCACGAGCGCCGTGTACGACGTGGATCGCCCCACCTGATACTCGCTCCGTGAGCTCGCTCGGGAGTAGCTCGTCACCAGGCCGAGGTTATTGAAGACGAGGCCCAGGAGCGCGTTGCGAAGCGGGGCGGCTCGGCGCAGCGAGAGCGAGTAGCTCGTCGCGGAGTTGCTGGGCCTGCGCAATCCCTCGATACCGCTCGCCCGCACGTCGGAGCGCGAGACGAAGAACGGATCGCTCGCGGACGACGAGTAGCTGATGGACATCGGCATGATGAGGCCGAGCGCCTGCGGCAGGAACTTGTCGAGCCGGAACGACGTCGCGATGCCGACCTGATTGTCGGTGATGTAGGTTGGCTGTTCGGCGAGCTGGCGGAAGTTCTTGTCGCGCCGGCTCACGTTGAGCTGGATGGTGCCGACGTCGCCGGCGCTGATGCTCATGCCGAGCTGGCCGGCGTACCCCGCGTCGTCCACGACACCGGTCAGGCGGATGTCATCCACCCAGACTTCGAGCGAATCGTTGAACGTGATCGTACCACCGGAGCCCAGGCCGGCGTCGGCGACGCGGAGGATGCCGACCGAGAGCTCCTGCACGGCGGCGAGGTTGGGCGGCGTGATCGCGGGATTGGCCGTATAGGCGATGTAGCCGTCCGAGCACGCAGCGTACAGCTTGCTGCCGGGCGCCGCTGGGGCCGCCGAGGAGTCCACGAGCTGGCGGTCGAGCCCCGTGCAGGCGATCTGCTCGCCGTTTCGCAGGTAGTTGTTCTGGATCTCCGCGCGCAGGGCGCGGAGCTTGTCGAAGTCGATGCGGATCTCGGGGAGCCAGGCGTCCACCGTGAGCCCTTCATTCACCGGAGTCCGGTAGAAGTAGAAGTTGTCCTGGTCGCGGCCGATCTTCACGTAGAACTGCAGGTCGCCGTTCGGTCCCCACCCCTTGTTCCGGCCGCGCGCCCACACGCGCATCTCGCGATACCCCATGAAGCTCTTCTCGCCTTCAGGGAACCGGTAGAAGGCCTCGGCCCGCGCGAGGCGTGGGAGGTTGCCGGTCACGAGGCGCAGCGAGCGCTCGTTGATCTGCACGGAGCCCGCGGCGAGGTCGGCGGTGCGGGCTTCGGCCTGATCCACCACGCCGGGCGGCGACTGGTAGAAGAGGTTGGCGGTGGAGTCGCGATCCTGCGTGCCGATGACCGAGGCGAGGACGTATCCACTGCCACTCGCGAGCGCGCCACCCACGCCCGCGATCGCGCGGTCCGCGCGCTTCACCCACGGCGAGCCGATCAGCCTGAGGCGCGCGATCGCGAGCTGCTGGCCGCCGAAGCCCGTGTCCGGCGCCGCGGCCGACGACACGACGGTGAGCCGCGCGGCCTTGATGCGGCGGCGGAGCGGCGAGTTGATCGAGTCGGCGGGGGCGCTGAAGGGGACGCGCACCTGCACCCAGCAGAAGTTACGCTGCTGGACCCCCGAGCTCGAGGTATCCGAGACCGTGGCGAAGCATCCCCCGATGCGGTTGTAGGTGCGCGGATCGCTCAGGTCGGTGACGTAGCGCAGCACGCGCTCCGTGGATCGAGCGTTCGACGGGATGTCGAGGAAGTTGTCGATGTTGAGGTCTTCCTCGTCGAGCCGCCGGTTGCCCACGGTGCAGTTGTCCTTCGTGTCTCCCAGCACCTCCACCTGCGCGCTGCCGCCCCGGCAGAGCGGCACGTTCGGCAGCGTGACCACTCGGCCGTTGTCGGCGTCGACCACCACCAGCGATTCCGCGACATCGCCCGGCAGGCCCCTGTCGTTGAGCGAGACGTCGAACGACTTGGTGAGCGGGTCGCGCTCCGTATCGAGCCGGTCAAAGCCCTGGAGCTTCCGCCCGGTGAAGAGGCTGTCCACCAGGTGCCGCGCCGTCGTCGCTGCGGCGCGGCGTACGGTGAGCGTCTCCGGCACGAAGGCGATCGAGTTCTCCGAGACGTCGCCGAAGTCGAAAACGAGCGTGACGTTCTTCCGTCGATTCGCGAGCGACGTGTCCACCAGCGCCCAGAACTCGAGCTGCTCCACGCGCGAGAGATCGACGCCTGTCGTTCCGAGACTCTGGCTGATGGAGCGCCACCGCCGCCCCGAGCGCAGCGGGAGCCGCCAGGTAAAATCCGAGCGGGGGCACTCGTTGCAGAAGATGCCGCCGACGTCTGTGGGGAAGAGCGTGAGCCAGAGCAGCTGCTCGGGTTGCCGGAACCCCTGACCGCTCGTGAAGGAGAGTTGCGGGTCGATCTGCTCCGGCAGGAAGTTGATCGGCGCGCCGAGGCTGTCCAGCTTGCCCGGCTGATTGGACGGTACGATCGGCGAGCCGAGGTTCTGCCAGGCCAGCGTGGTAGCGCGCGACGTGTCGAAGGCGAAGGCGCCGAGTCCGGGCGCGAGCGCGGAGCCGACCACGGGCTGCGATCCGTAGCGCCATGCCGCCAGCCCGAGGTTGAGCTGGATACTCCCGGCGTCGCCCTCGAAGCTCTCCACATATGCAACGCCCGCGGCGTTCGGCTGCGGGCGGCTCGTCGCGAACTCGCCCTGGATGTTGATGGTCGAGGGCACGCTCGTCTCGACCATCGGCAGCTTGTCGAGAAACGTCGTGAGGAGCGGGGTCTCGAAGTTGAAGTTGCCGCTCACGCCCGCGACGAGCGCGGACGCCGGCTCGAAACCGAGTGGCGGACGGTTGAAGGTCGTCTTCTGTGCCTGCGAGATGGCGACGAAGTTGAGCTGACCGTTCGTGAACGGAAACTGCGCCGCAAAGCCGAAGATGGACGTAGGCGCCGACGCGAACAGCGGATTCTCTTCGTACTGTACGGCCACCTGCTGCGGGCGCGAGAAGAGCGTGTCGGGGCGGAGGAAGGTGACGCGCCCCTGCTCGTAGTCCACGCGGTAGTCCACGTCGCGCTGGAGCATGACGCCGCCCATGACGAGCCGCTCGGAGTTGGGTCGCACCTGCACGGAGCCCAGCGCGAGCGATCCGCTCTCCCCCCCGCCCTCGGCCGAGTAGCGGGTGCGGATGCGGTACTGCGTCGCCGGGCGTCGCTGCGTCGAGAGGTCCTCGTCGGGCGTCCGGTAGAGCGAGTCGTTCGTGGGGTCCGGCGGGCGGACGAAGGTCGGGTCAGCGAAGGGCCGGAGCGACGGGAAGATGACGAAGAAGTCCTTGATCAGCTTCGCGTTCGTGCCCCCGACGGCCTGATTCGGGTCGCCAAGCCGCGGCCAGAGCCGGTTCTCGACGTCGAACGCGGAGGTGTTCGATCGCTGGGCGAGGCCGAAGAGCTGGAGGTAGGTCTGCGCGGAGCCGCCGCGCGGCTGTTCCTGGTCGTTCCCGCTGCCCACCACCACCTTGAGCGAGACCGTGCCACGCTGAATGTCCTCGCCGCCCAGGCGGTAGACGTTCCGCATCTCGCGCGTGAACGCGGCGTCGCTCGGCAGCACCTCGCCGTCCCAGAGGAGGAGCACCGTGTCGGCGCCCGCGGCACCACGCTGCGTGGGCACGGTGCCGCCCACACTGCCGATCGCGACCTCGCCGCCGTCGGACGCCGACACCGTGTACGAAACCGCGAGCCGCTCGCCGCGGTTGATCGGACTCACGAGCGCGACCCACAGGTTCGTCGGATCGATGTAGTAATCGCGGCCCGGCTCGAGCACCTCGTAGGGTCCGACCTCGCTCTGCGTCCGCGCGCCGAGCGTGATCGCGTACGGGCCGTTGATGTTGTTCGTCGCCGTGCCACCGACGCCCGGGGGACGGTAGCGGTAGATCCGGACCTGTCGCGGACGCCGGCTCGCGGGAATGCCGAGCGCGAGATTGGTGAGCGCGTTCGCGTCGAGGATGTCGATGTTCGGGTAGCGGCCGGCGAAGGCGGAATCTGGCTGCACGACCCAGAAGAAGCGGCGGCGCTCCACCTGGTAGTCCTCGATGTCGCGCTCGACCGTCTGCACCGTGCGGTCGCCGATGGTGAAGACCCGGTCCTTGACGACGTTCCCCTTCTGCTGCGCGATGATCGTGCGGAACGACATGGGGCCGAGCTGCCCCGTGGCCTGGAGGCCGTAGTTGCCGGCCGGAATACCGCCGGTGATGAAGCGCGAGGCGGGTGGCGCGAAGGAGACGTTGCCGACCTCGACGCGGTTGATGATCTCGTCCGACTTCCCCTCGTAATAGACGCTGATGTTGTTCGACGCGTCGAACTCGCGCTCCGAGTTGTAGTCCACGTTCACGTGCACGCGGTCGGCGACGACGCCGCCCGTGCGCACGCCGAACTGGAAGTCGAATTGCGGCTGGATGCTCCCCCGGCAGTTCCCGGCCGGGTTCAGGAAGTCGAAGGAGGTACAGCGCTCGTTCTTGTTGCGCTCGAGCTTCGCCTCGAGGCGCGACTGAAGCTGAAGCCCGAGGTCCGCATACTGCCCGAAGGGGTTGGGCATGTTGACGCGCGGCACGGTGTCCGTGCGTGCCCGGCCGGTGATCGTGGTGTCCCCGGAGAGCGCGGGTACGACGACCGGCGAGGCCGGCACCGCGGCTGGCGTCGCGGTCTGTGCCGTGGCCGCTGCGGCGACGGCCCCGGCCGAATCGGGGAGCGCGGTGTTACCGAACGCCGAGCCGATGGTCTGCCCCCACACGGCCGAGCGCTGCGCCGCGGTGGCGCGCATGAGGGCGGCGACCCGAGCGCCTGCCACGGCCTCGCCGGTCGTCCGGACATCAGAGAGCCGGCCGAACGGCAGAAACGGGGCGGGACGGTCGAGCCGGAGCGAATCGCGCACGAAGCGGATGTGGAGCCACGGCAGCTCGGCCGCGGTGTCAGGGGCGGCCAGGCGCGGGATGGTGTCGCGGCGGCCGGCGCGGATCGTGTCGCGCAGCAGCAAGCCCGGAGTGGCCGCCCGGCGAACGGAATCGCGAGCCGAGGCCTGTGCGGGCGCGACCCTCGCGGCCGCGAGTGAGGCGAGCAGCACGATGGAGAGCGAGGTGACCGCGACGCGCAGTCTAGAGAAGCGCACCAAAACCCTAGACGAAGGGTACAACCCGGCGGGCGTTAGGAATGGGATTCGCATGACCGGACAGGTCGTGCGGCGGCCACGGCGCCCTTAGATTCACAGGCGGCGTCGCGGGGCGCGCGTGAGATGGCGGTGATGCACAACCGCGCTCGCGCCGGAGCCCGGGCGACCGGCCCGCAATATAGTGTCCGCGCAGTACGCTACAACCCGAATCCAATGCCAAGGTTCCGCCTCACTCGGGCGGCTCGTGTCGTGTGAAGATCCTTCAGCGCTACATCATTCGCGAGCATGTCGGACCGCTGGTCTTCGCGCTCGCGGCCCTCACATCGCTGCTGCTCCTCAACCAGGTCGCGAAGCAATTCGGCAACCTGGTGGGCAAGGGGCTGTCGTGGGGTGTGATCGGGGAATTCTTTCTGCTGTCCATCCCGTTCATCATCGCCATGACGCTCCCGATGGCGGTGCTCGTCTCGACGCTCTACGCGTTCAGCCGCCTCGCGGCCGAGAACGAGATCACGGCACTCAAGGCGAGCGGCATCGGCCTGTCCCGGCTGATCCGTCCGGTGCTGTACGGCGCCGCGGTGATCTCCGCGATCATGATGACGTTCAACGACCAGATCCTCCCGCGCGCGAACCATCGCCTGCGCACGCTGCAGAGCGACATCGGGCGGAAGAAGCCGACGTTCGCGCTCAAGGAGCAGGTGATCAACGAGGTTTCGCCGGGGCGTCTCTTCCTCCGCGCCGGACGCATCGAGGAATCGTCCGACGCACTGCGCGAGATCACGATCTACGACATGACGGACCCGGGACGCCGACGCACGATCTACGCGGACAGTGGGCGGATGGCGCTCGCGTCGAACCTCCAGGACCTGGAGATGACGCTGTTCAGCGGCTACTCGCAGGAGATTCCGAGGGCGAACTCCACCGAGCTGCAGCGGCTCTATTACACGGTCGATCTGATTCGCGTGCGCGGTGTCGCGAACGGGTTCGAGCGCGATACGAACGATGCGTACAAGAGCGACCGCGAGATGTCCATCTGCGAGATGCAGCGCGCGGTCGGGCAGAGCGCCACGGAAGTCTCGCGTGCCCGGACGGAGCTGGCGGATGTGCTCGCCAACGCCACGCACCGCGTCGCCACCGGGGCAACGCTCCGGAACGCCCCCAAGTCCGCTCTGGCGAGGCAGCCCGGGCTGTCCATCGGCACGGCATACTGCCGTTACGTACTCCCGGTATTCGCCACTAAACCGGCGCTCGCGGCGGAGCCGGCTGACGCGGCGCCGCCCGCGCTCGCGTTGGCGCAGGGAACTCCGACGCCGGAGGGGACCCAGACACCGCAGGCGCCCCGCCCGCCTCGAGGAGCCGCCCCCGTCCCGGGCTCCGGCATGGCCGCGAACCCTGCGCTCCTCCCGCGCGGCCTGCGCCGGATGCCGCGCGGCGTGGACTCCGCACGCGCGGCGGCCGCGACGGCCGCGGGCCTCGCCGCACCGTCGCCCGTGATCGCGCCGGCGGCCAATTTCGTGACCCAGCCTGTCGAGACCTTCGCGTCGGTCATCGCGCAGGCGGACGTCATGCGCTCCCGGATCACCGACGCCCGCGAGAGCATGAGCCGCTACGAGGTGGAGATCCAGAAGAAGTTCGCCCTCTCCGCCGCCTGCGTCGTCTTCGTGCTCCTCGGCGCGCCGATCGCCCTCCGCTTCCCGCGCGGCGGCGTCGGTCTGGTGATTGGCGTCAGCCTCGGCGTGTTCGCGCTCTATTACGTAGGGCTCATCATGGGCGAGACCCTCGCCGACAAGCTCATTCTCAGCCCGTTCGTGGCCATGTGGCTGGCCAACGTCATCTTCACGCTCGTCGGCCTCTACTTCCTCTGGCTCGTACGCAAGACCGGCGCTACCGCGCGCGGCGGCGACATGAGCGAGATGTGGGACTCGATGCGCAGCTGGCTCGCGCAGCGCGCGCGCGCCGTCGGCATTCACCTCGACCGACGTCACCGGGCACCATCCACATGACGCGGAGAACATGATGTCGCGGCTGCTCCGTCCGCTCGATCGCTACGTCTTCACCGAGTTCTGGAAGATCTTCGCTGCGACGGCGGTAGGCTTCCCGCTGCTCGTCATCGTCATCGACCTCACCGACAATCTCGACAAGTACCTCAATCGCAACCTGCCCGGCAAGCAGATCGCGATGAGCTACCTGTACTGGATTCCCGACTCGATGTTCATGGCGCTGCCGGCCTCCGTCCTCTTCGCGACCGTCTTCTCGATCGGCGCGTTCACGCGCCACGCCGAGATCACCGCGGCCAAGGCGTCGGGGATGAGCTTCCACCGCCTCGTGCTGCCCATCTTCATTGGCGCCGTCGCGGTATCCATCTTCGCGCTCGGGCTCGGCGAGCTCGTGCCGGTGACGAACAGCCGCCGAGCCGTGCTCCTGCAGGAGCGGAAGTTCCGCTCGGGCACCGATCGCTTCAACTTCACCTACGCGGCCGACGAGGGGCGCGTCTACAAGATCGCATCGCTGAGCGTTGACCGCTCCGAGATGCAAGGGCTGGAGATCGAGCGGAAGGGCAAGGGACCCGACTACCCGAGCTACGTGGTCGCAGCGAAGGCTGGCGTCTTCGACTCGTTGCACGGGCACTGGACGCTACGCGAGGGCGAGGTCCACATCCTCCCAGACACGCTCACCGATATCGTCGTCAGCTACGACAGCCTGCGCGACAACCGTCTGCGCGAGCGGCCTCAGG
The DNA here is from genome assembly GCA_037720885.1 of Gemmatimonadaceae bacterium. GTDB lineage: Bacteria > Gemmatimonadota > Gemmatimonadetes > Gemmatimonadales > Gemmatimonadaceae > JACMME01. Next base: position 10,629 of record JBBJNN010000045.1, read on the forward strand.
AGCTCATGGCGACACCGCGCAGCCCACAGGAGATGCGCTACGGCGAGTTGGGGCGCTACATTACCGCGCTCGAACGCTCGGGAGGTGACGCGAACGAGCTGCGGGTGGAGCGCGCGCTCAAGATCGCGATTCCGCTCACGTGCATCATCATCGCCATCTTCGGCGCGCCACTGGCCACCAGCACCCAGCGTGGAGGGGCGGCGTACGGGATCGGCGTGAGTCTCGCGACCACCGTGATCTTCCTCATGCTCATCCAGATCACCAAGGCCGTTGGCGGCGGGGGGCTGCTCCCTCCCGGGCTGGCGGCCTGGATCCCGAACGCCGTCTTCGGGCTCGTCGGCCTCTTCTTCCTCCTGCGGACCCGCACGTGACCGGCACTCGGTGAGCGCCCCTACCCTTCCGCGCACCACCCCACCCAGCAGCGGGCGCCCGACATCTACGTTTCCTGTTCCCCAGCGGGTGGGGCTCGTCATCTTTCGCAACATCTCGCGCGGCACACTGGGCGCCTTCGGGCAGCTCGGCCGGCGCGTGCTGTTCACCCGTGAGATCGCGCGCGCCTTCGGCGAGCCCCGCACGTATCTGCCGCTCACCATGCAGCAGATGCGGAACATTGGCGTGGACTCGATCCCGCTTGCCGGTCTCGTTGCGGCGTTCATCGGCGCGGTCTCGGCGTTCCAGACACGTTACCAGCTCTTCCCCGGTGTGCCGCTCAGCACGGTCGGCTGGATCGTGCGGCAGATGATCATCCTCGAGCTCGGGCCGCTGCTCACCGCGCTTGTGCTCACCGGGCGCGTGGGCGCCCGGATGACGGCCGAGATCGGTACCATGCGCGTGACCGAGCAGATCGATGCGCTGGAGACCCTCTCCTACGATCCGGTCGCGTACCTGATCGTCCCGCGGTTTCTTGCGGCGCTCGTGATGCTGCCGGTGCTCACGGTCGTCGCGAACACGGTCGGCATCATGGCCGGACTGGCAGTCTCGGCGCTCGCGGCCGGCGTTCCAGTGGACGATTACCTCGCGGGGCTTCGGCTCACCTTCATCCCCTTCCAGGTGATCTACAGCCTGATCAAGGCGACGCTGTTCGGCTGCGCGATCTCGCTCGTCTGCTCGTACGAGGGATTCATCACCGAGGCCGGCGCCGAGGGCGTGGGACGCTCCACGGCCCGCGCGGTCGTGATCACCTCGGTGCTCATCCTCATGCTGGACGCGTTGATCGCACTGTTTCTCGCGCCGTTCCTCCAGTAAGCACTCCCGATCAGGCTCTCACGCACCAGGAATGAAACGACGCGACGAAGTCCTCGTGGGCGTACTCATCACGTTTGCCCTCATCGTTGGGATTGGCGGCACCCTCTGGCTCGCCCGCAAGGGCTTCGGCTCCTCCTACCCGCTGCACACACGCTTTACGTGGGGTGCCGGGCTCAAGCAGGGGCAGCCCGTGCTCCTCGCCGGCGTGGAGGTCGGGACGATTACCGAGATCGATTTCAACCAGCAGGGGTGGCTCGACGTCACGATGGACATCGAGAAGGCGCGGCGCGTCCCGGAGGGGACGACGGCGACCGTCGCGCAGGTGAGCTTTTTCGGGGACAAGGCCATCGCGCTCACCCCGCTCCGTCCGACGACGCAGTTCTACGCGCCCGATGACACGATCCCAGCGGGCCGCGCCACGCCGTCGATCGACGAGATCATGTTCCGTGTGGACACGCTGAGTCGCGGCGTGGCCGACGTGCTGCAGAGCGTGCAGCTCGAGTTCGTGAAGGGCGGCGGTCTCGCCGACCTGCGACACACCGTGGGCTCGGCCAACCGCCTGGTCGTCCAGCTCTCGGGCATCGCCGCCGAGCAGTCGCGCGGGCTTACGGCGACCATGACGAATCTTCGTCGTACGATGAGCGCCGTGGACTCGGCCCAGATCGACTCGACCGTGCGGAGCATCCAGGCGACCACTGCGAACATGGTGGTGTTGACGACAGGGTTGCGCGAGACCACGGGGCGGCTCGATACGCTGCTGACCAAGCTCTCGAGCAGCGAGGGGACCGCCGGCAAGCTGCTCAACGACCCCGGGCTCTACAACGACACGCGCGCCCTCCTGACGGACACGAGGACGACGTTCGCGCAGATGGACTCGCTGCTGGCGGACCTGCGAAAGAATCCGAAGAAGTACATCAACCTGAAGATCTTCTAGGCCGGCATCACGGATTCATCGTCATCCGGGCATCAAGCTCGCATCGGGATGCGGATGCTCCGGAAACCACGAAAAACAGCGGATCGCTCGTCTTGGCGCGAGAGCCCCGCTCGCCACACCCACAAAGCATACTGTAGGGGCTTGGCGGGAGAGCTTCTCGCACCACACAGAACGATCCGCTGCTATTCGTAGTTTCCGGAGCATCCGTATGACGATGCGAGCTTGATGCCGGCCGGACGCCGCCCTATGGCACGAACTGTATCCCGACGTTCTGCGTCACCGTCTGCGACGCGGTCGTTGTGCCGAGGCTGCGCGGGATCGGCACTATCACCGGGCAGACCGTACCGGTCCCCGGAGTAGGGCAGAACGACGCGCGTAGCGGGAACGTGTCGGCAAACCGGCTGAGGACCGGGTCGAACGTGAGCTGATAGCCGCCGCCCACGAGGCTGGTGAAGGTGTACGACGCGGTGGTACTCGGCCCGATGCTCGTGGACGTGGCCACGACGCGCCCCGCCGAGTTCCGGAGTTGGACGACGACCGTGTCGCCGGCCAGAAGCCCCTCGCCCGTGTCGCGAATGCCATTCTTGTTGTTGTCGCGGAAGACGGCGCCGGTGACGCGGGTGTTGTACCGGTACGTCTGCGTCTGCGTGCTTGTGCTGCCCGGCGCGAGCGTGAACGCGGCGCTGGTCACCACGCCGCGTGTCGCCACGGCCGTCCCCGTACCGCCGAGCAGGAGCGAGTCGTTCGGGAAGTTGGGGAGCGTCGATGCATCGAAGACGAACCGATAGCGCCGCGGCCCTGGTTCGGCCGCGAGCGTGAACGCTCCCGTCGCGTCGGTCGTGTCGAGGGCGAACGTCGCGTAGGTGTTCGACCCGACCGCTGTCTCGCGCTGCACGGTGACCGTGACGTTCGGGAATCGCGTCTGCACGCGCCCCGCCTGGCCGGTGAAGTCCACACCCAGATTCCCGGAGATCGTCGCGCCCAGGCGCACCCTGAGCGTGTCGGCCACGAGCACCGTGGTGTCGCCCGCCGCCACCGTTACCGTGTCCGCGCCCCGCGTGGTGGCCGCGGAGAATGGACTCAGCACCGGGCGGATGATGTACTGCCCGGCGGCGAGGCCGACGAGCGTCACGGCGCCTGTGGCGTCGGCCGTCACGGTGCGAATGGCGAGCGTCGTGTCGTTCGCCGCGAAGACGTTGACGCGGACGCCAGTGCCGGCGACCAGCGGCCGCGATCCGGCGACGACCGCCGTGTCGCGGAGCACGACGACGCGAAGCGTGCGCGTACCCGGCGGCCCGCTGATTGGACCCGCTTCCTGCTTGTCGCAGGCGGTCGCCGCGGCGAGCACGACCCCGGCGGCGACCGCGCCCGCAAGGCGTATGAGGCTGCGTGGATTCATTGGGAGCTCGCCCCTTAGAAGTTGTAGCGCAGCCCGAGCTGCATCTGGAACTGCTGGGACGTGAAGATGTTCGCCGTCGTGGCCTGGCCGAACTGCTCGTTCACGCGGTAGCGGAACTTCCGCTGCGCCGGGTCGAAGCCGGCCGGGACGAGGAACTGGGCGCCGGCGAACTGCACCTCCTTCCGCTGCCCCCACTTCCGGTTCAGGCCGTTCAGCAGGTTGAAGGCGTCGGCTTGCAGCTCGACGCTCTGTCCGTTCACCGTCGGGAACCGTTTCGAAAACCGGACATCAACCACCTTCTGCCACGGGTTGCGGCAGGAGTTCCGCGTGGCGACGCGGCCGCGTTGATCCTGCAGACACTCGTTCCGCTCGATCACCTGCTCGAGTAGCGAGCGCTGGCGCGCCTGTTCGGCGGTCGTGGCGCCGGCGATGAGGTAGCTGCCGTCGTTCAGCTGGGCGAGCGTCGGGACGTAGGCACGGTCGTTCGATTGCCCGTCGCCGTTGATGTCGAACTGGTAGACCGGCGTATACGGGCGCCCGGAGAAGAGGCGCGCGATGGCGCTGAGCTGGAAGCCGTACGGCAGGTTGAAGCGCGGCGAGAACACGAACGAGTGGCGCCGGTTGAACGCGGCCGGCCCCCACTGGTCGTCGTAGTTGTTCGGGTTGCCATTCGCCCTGGTGTCGCCCCAGTAGTCGCCGAGCGTGCAGCAGGAGCGAGAGAAGTTGTCGCGGGTGTTGTCGAGCGTGTACGTGGCGTAGATGCCGCCCCACTTCGTCCGGCCGTCGAGCTGCACGATGCCCTGGCCGCCGAGCGACGAGCCGACGGAGCGGGTGACGAACAGGCGGTTGATCTGCGTGGAGCGGCGCGAGTTGTTGACGCTGACCGCACCGTTCGCGGTGCTGATCGTCGCGGGATCCACGAAGATCGGAATCCCGCCGTCGGCGAGGAAGCGCGGAACGGGGTTGAGGTTCTCGTCCACGAGCACGTAGTTGTCGCGCGTGGTGGAGTAGATCCCCTCCAGTGTGAGGCGCCAGCCGTCGACGATCAGGCGGTCATAGGCCAGGTTGGCCTTCCACGCGTACGACTGCTTGAAGTCGTCCTCGAACACGTTGATGTCCGGGGTCGGCGGGGTGGCCGCGGCACCGACGCACGCCGTCGGGATCGTGCTGGGGTCGTCGGCATACGACTGGAAGTCCGGCGTCGGCGCCGACACGGTGCCGCACGTCAGCGAGGTCTGCGTCCGCCCGGTGGTCGCGAGGCCATTGGAGTACAACACGTACGGCGAGCGCCCGAAGAAGATCCCCGTTCCGCCGCGGATGATCTGCCGGCCGTCGGCGTTCGGGTCGAAGGTGAAGCCGACGCGCGGGGAGACGTTGTTCTTGTCGCGCGGCTGGAACGCGGTGTTGTACTGTGGGAACAACCGCGCGAGGTCCGGGTTCGGGTCCGACTTGTTGGCGAACCAGTTGTAATCGTAGCGGAGCCCGTAGGTGAGGAAGATGCGGGGGTTCACCTGCCACTCATCCTGCGCGTACAGCGCGGACTCCCAGGCGACGAAGTCCTGTGTCTCGATCGCGCTCTTTCCCGGATAGGGCAGGTTGCGCGTGAACGCCGAGGTGCTCGAGGAGAGCTGCGACTCGAACTCGCTCGTGCCGTTAAAAGTGAAGCTCCCGAGAGAATTCAACCAGAAGCGGTTGAACTCGTGCACCCGGACCAGGCTGCCGCCGAACTTGACCGTGTGGCTCCCGCGTGTCCACCGCAGGTTGTCGATCAGCTCGAGCGTCTGCTGGTCGAGCAGATTGTTGTGGAGCACCGGGTCGGCGCCGAACCGGATGGTCGTGTTGAACGACGAGCCGTCAGAGAGGATGGACCGGACGTTGTTCACCGTCACCTGCGGCAGCGCGACCCCGAACTGCCCGGACGGGTTCGACGGGCGCGGCTTCTTCTCCGTGGCGTATTGCGCGCGGAACTCGTTGGTGAGCCCGCCGCCCAAGAGCGAGGTGAGCGAGGCGACGAGGGAATTCCCGCGATCCTTGTTCGGTCCACCGTTCGAGGCCAGCTCCGTCGTGGTCTGCGATACCGTCACGCGGTCGTTCTCGGCCACCACGTCCGTGAAGTTGTCGCGGAGCGTGAGGTGGTGCTTGTCGTTGATCTGCCAGTCGAGGCGGGCGAAGACGGCGTTCTCGTTCGTCGCGTTGACGACGTTGCCGGTCTCCCGCGTCGCGTCGTAGCCGTAGACGTTGTTCAGGATGTTGAAGAAGTTCGCGAGCGTGTCCTTGTTGACGCCCGCGGCGCGCGTGAACTCGTCGCCGGTGGCAGCGCTGGAGAAGATGAGGCGCGGCTCGTCGCGCACCTGCCGGTCGTACGACACGAAGAAGTGCGCCTTGTCCTTGACGATCGGGCCACCGGCGCTGAACCCGTACTGCTGCGAGCGGAAGTTCGTGGCGGGCCGCCCCGTGAAGTCTCGGCCCGTCACGGCGAGGCCGGCGAGCGAATCCTGCCGGAAGTAGCCGAAGAGGGAGCCGCTGAACCGGTTCGTCCCGGACTTCGTCACGGCGTTCACCGTGCCGCCCGTGAACTGGCCGCGCTCCACATCGTAGGCGGCGGTGATCACCTGGATCTCCTTCACCGCCTCGATCGAGTACGAGAAGGGCGCCCGGTCGCCACCGCGGGCATCGCCACCGAAGAAGCTCTCATTGTTGTTGACGCCGTCGATGAGGACGTTCGTCGCGCCGGCCCGCCCGCCGCCCACCGACTGGCTCCCGCCGGAGCCCGACGCCACATCCGACGCGGTGCCGGGTGCGAGCACGACGAGATCCTTGAAGTTTCGCCCGTTCACGGGAAGCTCCCGGATCTGCGCCTCCGAGACGCGCGTACTCGACGAGTTCTTCGTCGTCTCGATGATGGGGACGTCGGCCGAGGCCGTGATCGTCTGCGCCTCGAGCGTGACCGCCGACTGGTCGAGGCGGAAGTCCACGCGCTCGACCTGCGCGATCGAGATCCGGAACCCCGAGCGCTCCACCGCACGGTAGCCGATGAACTGCGCACGCACCGTGTAGGGTCCCGGGCCGAGGAAGGGGATCTGGTACCGCCCCGCATCGTCGGTGAGCGCCGGACGCCGGACGCCGGTCTCCACGTTGATGGCGATGACGGTCGCGCCGGAGAGCGGCGCCCCATCCGGTCCGCTGACGACACCGCGCACCGCGCCAGTCGTCGTCGCCTGCTGTGCCGCGGCCGGACGCACCGCGCCGGCCAGCACGACCAGCGCGGCAAGGCCGATCGCGCGGCGGACGCACATGCTAGGAGTCATACCTGTTCCATGAGATTGTGTGAGGGAGGCATCGGACTCGGGACTCGGCACTAGGTCTGGCGGGGCCACGATGGATCATGGCCCCACACCGGGCCCTCAGTGGGGCCGTGATGCATCATGGCCCTCCAGCATCATCCGCACCTACCGAGTACCGAGTTCCGATGACCTAGAAGCTGTACCGGACCTGGAACTGCACCTGGTAGTTTGATGCCAGATTGTCTGTGTTCGTCGTGCGGAGGTTCGGGTTGAAGGTGAAGATTCCCTGCGAGCCGCTGGAGCCGAGCGCGCTCCCGGTTGTCTGCGCGACATGCGTGAGGAGCGCCACGGACGAGTTGGCGTCCGGCTGGAAGACGCGGTTGAGCGTCGGCGCCGAACCCCATTTCTTGTTCAGCAGATTCGCGAAGTTGAAGACGTCGAGCTGGACCGACACGTTCTGGCCGCGGAACGTCGGAAGCGACTGGCGCAGCGCGACGTTGATCCGGTTCTGGAACGGCGCGCGGCAACTGTTGCGCTCGATCGGTCCGCCGCGGGCCTTCCGGAGGCACTCCTCACCATTGATGTAGCGCTCGAGCGCCTCCTGCTGCTGCGCGACAGTCGCCGTCGCGGTCGCCTGCAGGCGGATCTCGGCCAGGTCGCTGGCGCTCTGCGGCACGTAGACGAGGTCGTTCGAAGCCTGCGCGTCTGCGTTCAGGTCGCCGCGCCCACCCGATCCCGTATACACGTAGTCGTACGGCTCGCCGCTCTGCCCCGTGTAGATGAGCGAGATGTCCGTCCGCGTCGGCAGGGAGTACGTGCCCTGCGCGATGATCCGGTGCGGCTGGTCGAAGCGCGACGTCGAGAGGTTCTGGTGGTTGATTCCCTCGAAGAGCGAGCGGCCGCGCTGGAGGTTGGAGCCCGCCGTACTCGAGGCGAAGCTCTGCAGGTCTTCCGCCTTCATCCAGGTATAGAAGAGCGACCCCTCGAACCGGTTGGCGTAGCGCCGCGACAGGCCGGCGGTGAGCTGGTACGAGTAGTCTTTGTTCGAGTTCGTGATGTCGATGACGTTGAGGCGATTGCCGAGCCGCTTGGGCGTGGCGATGCCGGTTCCCGCTGCCAGCGTGCCATACAACACCCGGCCGTTCCGGTCCAGTCCGACCGAGTCGCGCGCCAGGTTCGTGTAGAAGAAGTTGTTCTGCGCCCTGCTGTAGAGGCCTTCGAGCGTGACGACCAGGTTGTAGCCGATGTCGCGGTCGAACCCGAGCGATGCGCGGAAGGTCTGCGGGAAATACGTGTCGTCCTGGGCGAGGTTGATGTCGCCCGTCACCGCCGGAGCCGTCGTCGAGTTCGCGCAGCGCTGCGGCGGGCTCGCCGCATTGGCGGCGTTGAAGGCGGGGAGCGCCGCGGTCGCCGTGCAGGTGATCTGCACCACGCCGGTCAGCCCCGAATTCTGGAAGGCGTTCGAGAGCCACACGTACGCGGGCCGCCCGGTGAACACACCGACGCCACCGCGGAGCTGATTCCGCTGGTCGCCGGTCACATCCCAGTTGAACCCGAAGCGCGGCGACCAGTGCTTGAGGCCGCTCGGGATGTCACGGGTGTCGCGCTGAAAGCTGTCGAGCACGACCTGGTTCGTCGGCGGCTTGTCGCGGAAGTTCGGCACGTCCAGGCGGATGCCGCCGGTGAGGCTCAGGGTCGGCGTCAGCTGCCACTGGTCCTGTACGTAGCCGGTGTAGGTCGCCGCGCGGAAGCGGACCGCCCCGTCGGTACCCGACGGCACCGGCACGCCCACCTGGTAGCGCGAGGGGACGCCGTTCTGGAAGTTCGTGAGGCTCGAGAACTCCCAGAGGCCGAACGAGTTCTGCGCGAACCAGTTGCGGACCTTGAAGAACTCGTTCTTCGTCCCGATCGTGATCCGGTGTCCGCCCAGCGGGATCGTGAAGTTGTCGGTGATCTCGACGACGTCCTGGTCCAGCTCGTTGTTCTGCGAGGAATTGTCTGTCCCGGCGCGGAGCAGGGTATTCCCTCCGGCGGGGTTCGGCACCGTCACCTGAATCTGCGGGACACGGGCGCCCGTGGTGCGCCGGTCGCGGATCGTGTTGAAGCCGACGATCAGCTCGTTGCTCAGCCCGTTCGACAGATTCGTGAAGAGCTGGCCGACGGTCGAGTTCTTCGTGGACTGGAAGAAGTAGCCGTTCGACGAGAGGCGGAACACGGGGTTCGTGGTCCCCGCGGCATCTCGGCTGAACACATCGTCCGTCGCGTAACCGTAGTTGTGGCGGAGGACGAGGCGGCTGTTCCAGGGAAGGGCGAAGTCGAGCCGCGCGAACATATTCTGCAGCGGGTTCTCGTTCTCGATCGCGCCGGACGAACCCGCCGGGAGGTTATAGCCGCCCAGAAGCTGCGTGAACTGGGTCACGCTCGCCTCCGCCACGGTCGTTCCTGTTCCGCCGAGGATGGGTCCGAACGCCGGCGTCTTCCGATCTTGGAACTCGGGGTTCACGAAGAAGTGGATCTTGTCCTTGATGATCGGACCCCCGAGCGAGAAGCCGTACTGCGCCTGGTCGAAGTCCGAGATGTACGTCTGCTCGCGCGCCAGGCTCTGGTTGCGGAAGACGTAGTACGCGGCGCCGGTGAAGGCGTTCGTGCCGCTCTTCGTCACCGCGTTGATCAGTGCGCCCGCGAAGTTTCCCTGCCGCACGTCGTACGGCGACAGGAGCACCTGGTACTCCTTCACCGACTCGATCGAGATGGACTTCCCGCCCGCCTGCCCGCCCGGCTGCCCCGTCGTGCCGAGACCGAACAGGTCGTTCTCGCTCGTGCCGTCGATCTGGATATTGTTGTAGCGGTGGTTCGACCCTGCCCCCGAGAGCCCGGGCCCCGAGGTGGAGATCTGCGGGGTGAGCGTGACGAAGTCGGTGAAATTTCGATTGAGCGTGGGCAGCCGACGTAGCGCGGAGTCGCTGAGTGTCGTGCCGATCCCCGTGCGCGTCGGCGAGAAGGTCGGGTCCTCGGCCGAACCCTGCACCGTGACCTCGTTCAGGACCGCCGCCTGCCGGACGAGCCGGAAGGTGAGCGCGAGGTTCTGGCCGAGGCTGATCCGGAGGTCGTTCCGGTCGAGCGGGCTGAAGCCGATGCGCCGGATGAGAACCGAGTAGGGACCACCGACCTCGAGTCCCTGCACGTAGAAGCGGCCGTCGTCCTTGCTCAGCGTGGAGGTGGTGTAGCCGGTCGCCCGCTGGATGATCTGGACCTGGGCAGCGTCCACGGGTTGGCCCTGATCGTCAAGCACCAGGCCGCTGATCGCCCCCGAAGTGACGCCCTGTGCCGGCAGGGCGCGCACGATCGCGAGCACGATCGTGGCGACCGCGAGCACGATACGCAACGCACTAGCGACGTTCATGGAATTTCTCCTTGATCGGTGATGAACTCCGCCCTGCGGGCCGCGCGCATCAGGCCGCCGGCGCCCGAGGGAAAGATACAGCCCGTGCCGCGCCCGGCTGGCCCCGTAACCGTCACGGTCCGGCAACCTTGCCGGCGGGCACCCCTCGCGGCGCAGCCGGCCGCTTTCCGACGGTGAGATGGTAGAGCGGGATGCCAAGCAGGATCGTCCCCAACACGCCGAGCGTGGCCATGCGTGAGGACGGGTCGATGATCGCGTTGAGAAGCAGGTAGATCGTCGCAATCACGAACAACGCCGGAACCACCGGATACCCGGGCACGCGGAAGGATGGATCGTAGTCCGCGCGCCGGCGTAGGGTGAAGACCGCCGCTACGCCGAGCGCGTAGAACGGGACGATGGCGATCACGAAGGCGTCGGCGAGCTGGTCGAACGACCGCACCAGCACGAACGCGATGCCGAGGCACGCGGTCATCGCGATCGCGACGTGAGGGGTCTGGAATCGCGGGTGCACCGAAGCGACGCGGCGGAAGAAGAGCCCGTCGTCCGCCATCGCGAAGAAGATGCGCGGCGCCGTGAGGATCGAGCCGTTGAGCGTGCCGAAGGTCGAGAGCATCACGGTGGACGCCACGAGAATCACCCCCGGCGCGCCGATGAGGCGCTGCGCTACCTCCGCGGCGACGAGCCGCGAGCCGCGAATCTCCTCGATGGAGAAGACGGCGAGATAGGCCAGGTTGGCCAGCGCGTAGATGCCGATCACGGCGAGCGTGCCGGTGATGAGGGCCCGGGGGAGCACGCGCCGCGGGTCCTTCACCTCGCCCGCCACGAAGCTCAGATCCGCCCATCCATCGTAGGCCCACAGGACGCTCACCAACGCCAGCCCGAAGGCGGACACCGAGAAGCTTCCCGCTGGCGCCGCCGGCGTGAAGTGCCCGCCCGTCCGCGGTAGTCCGATCGCCAACGCCGCGAGCACGATGATGAGGAGCCCGCCGAACTTGGCGACCGTCGTGATGTTCTGCACGAGCGAGCCCCAGCGGAGGCCACGGTAATTGACTATCGCCGTGACGGCGATCGCCACGGCGGCCAGGTAGTGCACCCCTTCGCTCGCCGGATCGCGCCCCATCACGCGGTAGAAATACTCGGCGAAGGTCGTGGCGATGGCGCCGAGCGCCGCCGCGCGGATGACCGCGAACTCGGCCCAGCCAAAGAGAAAGGCGGGGAGCCGCCCCCACCCTTCGCGGATGAACACGTAGAGCCCGCCCGTTCGCGGAAGCGCGCCCGCGATCTCGGCCAGCGTGAGCGCACCGCAGAGCGCCAACACGCCACCGGTGACCCACACGGCGAGCAGCGGGAGCGGACCGGGGAGCTTGTCGGCGATGCCGGCCGGCGAGCGAAAGATTCCGGATCCAATGGTCGAGCCGACCAGCACCGCGACCGCGCTCCAGAAGCCGAGGCGCCGTGGGAGCGCGGATGGAGAAGTCGCGGCGTTTTCCATGTCGTGATGGTACCGGCCGGCCGCTTCGCGTGCCAGGGTCGGCACTCCGGGCTCGCCTTGACCCTCTCCGGGAGGGGTGTGACCTTTCACCATTCCCCTGAACCGTACACCATGAGGTAAGACCATCACCTTCGATCCGGGCATTGCCCGCGTGCTGTTCTGGATAGCTGCCACCTGCTGCGCGGTGGCACAGGGGCTCGTGATCCGATCCGCGCTGCGAGCGGCGGCGGCGCAGGCCCATACACCCGGCCGGGCTGCGGCCCGCGCGGCTGAAGTCGCGTGGGCGGTGTTGCCGGCCGTCGGCCTGGCGGCGGTCCTGTTCTTCACCTGGCGGGCCGTAGAGCGCACGACAGCTCCAGCCTCCCCCGCCCCCGTCGTATCGGTGAGGCCCGAGCCACCGCCTAGTGACAGAAGCGCCCGCGGAGAACGCCCGGTGCGCTCCTTGTAACGCCACGCGCACCGCGTGGGCCCGGTACCCGGTACCCCGCGGTGCCGCCCGCCCGGTGCGCCAGGCCGAGCCGCGGTCTCGGCGTCCGTCTCAAACGCCCTACCTTCATCGACAGAGCTTCGCCCGTGACTTCACTCCGCCGGCTCGCCTACGCGGCGCTGGTGCTGGCATACTTGCAGATCGTGTTCGGCGCCGTCGTTCGCATCACTGGCTCCGGCATGGGGTGCGGCGACCATTGGCCCCGGTGCATGGGGCAATGGATGCCGCCCCTGGACCGTCCGGACCTCATCATCGAGATCACGCACCGCTACATCGCGGCCGCGCTCTCCGCAGCCGTCGTCGCGCTCGCGGGCCTGGCGATTGCCAGGCGTCGCGCGCCCAGCGTAGCGGGCAGCGGCGTCGTGCCGGCCGCCGGCCTCGCCGCCGCGCTCGTCCTCACGGCCGCCGTCCTCGGCGCCATCACCGTCAAGGTGGGGCTCCACCCCCTGGTCATCGTCGCACACCTCGCGGTCGCGATGTCGCTGCTCGCCACGCTCGTCACCGTGGTACTCCGGTCCGGCGGCCTTGGCGCGAGCAGCGTGACCGCCGGGAGCGGTACCGCGAAGAGTTATCGCGGCGCGCTCGCGGCCGGGGGGCTGGCGTTCGCGGTCCTCATCCTCGGCGCCCTCACCGCCAACCTGCCCGGCGCCGCCACATCGTGCCTCGGCTTCCCGCACTGCCGGCTCGGCTCGGCGGCGGGCGGCGGCTTGCACGTCCAGCTCGGGCACCGGGTACTGGCGGTCCTCCTCGCGCTCCATGTGACGGCTCTCGCGGTCGCCATCGGGAAGCGAAGCGAGCCTGTTGCGGTGAGGCGCGCCTCCCGACTCGCACTCGCGGCGATCGTGCTCCAGATCGTGATCGCCGCCGTGCTGGTGGAGAGCGGGTTGCCGCCAGTGCTCCAATCGCTGCATCAGGGAGCGGGAACGCTCGTCTGGCTCGCGATCGTCGCGCTCGCGACGCTCGCCGGCCGCGCCCGCCCGCTCACGGCCACCGCGGGATCGGCCGCGCGCGAGGCCAGCCGGCGGGTCGAGCCGGCCGCGGCGGCGCGCGCCGGCGTCACGAGCCCGCGCGGAGCGGCGTCATGACCGGCGTCGCCATGCCACGCGCACAGACCGCGTCGCTCGTGCGCGACCTCGTCTCGCTCACGAAGCCGCGCATCATCTCGCTCCTGCTCGTCACGACCGTCGCACCGATGTTCGTCGCGGGGGAGCCGAGCGGGTGGCTCGTGGCGGCGGTGATCGTGGGCGGCTACCTGATGGCGGGTGGCGCGAACGCGGTCAACATGTACCTCGATCGCGACATCGACGACCGCATGTCGCGAACGCGGCTCCGTCCGCTGCCGAGCGGGCGCATGCAGCCGCGCGCGGTGCTGGCGTTCGGGCTCCTGCTCGCGACCGCGGCGACGGCAGTGCTCGCGTGGACGGTGAACGTGCTGAGCGCTTCGCTCGCGCTCGCCGGATTCTACTTCTACGTGTTCGTCTACACCCGCTGGCTCAAGCGCCGTACGCCGCACAACATCGTGATCGGCGGCGCGGCGGGGGCGTTCCCACCACTCGTGGGCTGGGCCGCCGTGACCGGGCGGGTGGATCTCGCGGCGATCTACCTCTTTCTCATCGTCTTCTACTGGACGCCGCCGCACTTCTGGGCGCTCGCGCTGAACAAGCAGGTGGACTACGGGCGCGCCGACGTGCCGATGGCGCCCCTCGTCTGGGGCGAGCGCGAGACGATGCGCCAGATGCTCTGGTACACGCTCATTCTGATTCCGATCACGCTCCTGCCTGCCCTCTTCGGCGTGTTCGGAGCGCTCTACTTTGTGAGCGCGGCACTGCTCGGCGCCTGGCTACTGGTGGGGGTGGTCCGGGTGATGCGGACGCCCGAGTGGTCGAAGCCGGCGTGGAGCGTCTACAAGTTCTCGCTCCTCTACCTCGCGCTGCTCTTTCTCGCGATGGCGGTAGACCGCGCGGTAATGCGATGAGCGCGACGGACGGTCACGGGAGCGGCGGCCCTCCGGAGGCGGAGGCTGACCGGTTCACCGTCCAGGTGTATGACGCGGACGGCGCCGCCGCCTACCTGTGGGTACTCTCGCGCCCGGCGGGGTCGGGGGTGCCCGGTGCGGACGTGCGCGTGCAGGAATGGTCGGCGGAGAACTGGACGGGAGCGCCGGCCGAGCTCACCCTGCCAGGTGCAGAGGTGTACGCGCGCGTGCGCGACGCCTACGACCGGCGCCGCCGGGTGAGCGTGGAGCTGGAGGCGCTGCGCGCGTGGCTCGACGCGGCGCGGCGCTGAGCGCCGAGGGCGGTGCTCGCGGCGGTGACGCCGCTCCCCGCCCTCGCAAGCTCGCATCCCCCAAGATCCTCCGGCCGCTCATCCCGCGCGTGCGCCCCTACGCGGGCGCGCTCGCGGGTGCAGCCGCGTGCCTCGCCGGGAGCGCGGGTGCCGGCCTCGCCTTTCCGCTCATCGTGCGCTACCTGCTCGACGCCGCGTTCGTGGAGCGGAGCAGCGCCCGGCTCGATCAGATCGCGATCGGGCTCATCGCGCTCTTCGGCGCGCAGGCGCTGCTCAACTTCGGTCAGGTCTACCTCATCTCATCCACCGCCGAGCGAGTGATCGCCCGGCTGCGGCAGGATCTGTTCGCGCACCTCGTCCGTCTATCGCCGGGCTTCTTCACGGAGCGGCGAACGGGCGAGCTGACGAGCCGCCTCGCCTCGGACGTGACGCTCCTGCAGACCGTCATCAACCACCAGATGTCGGAGCTGGCGCGCCAGATCCTCTATCTGGCCGGCGGCATCACGCTTCTGCTATTCACCCACCCGCGGCTCACCATCACGACCCTGGCCGTGATCCCAATCATCGTGGGCGCGGCGTGGCTGTTCGGGCGCGCGCTCCGGATCGCGAGCACGGGTGTGCAGGACCGCATCGCGGAGGCGACAGGGACGGCGGAGGAAGCGTTCGCGCAGATCCGCACGGTGCAGAGCTTCACGCGCGAGGATGAGGAGACGCGGCGCTATGGCCGGCACCTGGCGGAGCTCATTGGCGCCGCGGTCGGCCGCGCGCGGCTCCGCGGCATCTTTTACGGCGTCATCACGCTCACCTCGTTCGGCGCGATCGTCGCCGTGCTCTGGCAGGGCGGCCGGCTGGTGCTCGAGGGGTCGCTCACCGCGGGTGCGCTCGTCTCGTTCCTCCTCCTCGCCGTAACGGTCGCCGCCGCGGTGGGCGCGTTGGCGTCGCTCTTCGGCGCCTACCAGGAGGCGGTCGGCGCGGCGCAGCGCGTGTTCGAGCTGCTAGCCACCGAGAGCACGGTACGCGAGCCGCTCGCGCCCGCCCCGCTCGCGCTGCCCGTGCGCGGCGAGGTGCGCGTCGAGGCGGTCAGCTTCACCTACAATCCGTCGCTGCCGGACGTGCTCCACGACGTGACCTTCCGCATCGCGCCGGGCGAGGTCGTGGCGCTCGTCGGGCCCTCGGGCGCGGGGAAGACGACGATAGCGTCGCTCCTCCCGCGCTTCTGGGACGTGACCGCCGGCCGCATCTCCCTCGACGGCGTCGATGTGCGCGAGCTCTCGCTCGGAACCCTGCGCGGCGCGATCGGCATCGTGCCGCAGGAGCCGGCGCTCTTCAGCGGCACGGTGCGCGACAACATCGCCTATGCCCGCGCTGCCACGGACGCCGAGGTGGAGGCGGCGGCGCGCGCGGCGCATGCAACCGAATTCATCGAGCGGCTGCCCGACGGCTTCGCGACGCCGGTGGGCGAGCGGGGCGTCAAACTTTCGGGAGGGCAGCGTCAGCGCATCGCGATCGCGCGCGTGTTCCTCAAGGATCCCGCGGTGGTGATCCTCGATGAGGCAACGTCCAGCCTCGACTCGGAGAGCGAGCGCCTGGTTGGCGAGGCGATGGAGGAGCTGCTCCGCGGCCGTTCGACGCTGATCATCGCCCACCGGCTCTCCACCGTCCGACGCGCCGACCGCCTCGTAGTGCTCGACCGCGGACGCATCGTGGAGGAAGGCAGCCACGCCGAGCTGCTCGCGGAGGGCGGCGTCTATGCGCGGCTCTATCGCGGGCAGTTCCCCGACGAGGAGTGGCGCGAAGGGGCAGTCACCCCCCGTTGATTGGACAGCGCTACGGCCTCGCCTCGAACACGATCGTGAGGCGCACGTCGCCGTCCGGCGGTACCACGATCGCCGTATCGCGCACCCCGAGGCGCGGGTGCCAGGCGATGAGGCGATGCCGCCCTGCCGGCACCGAGTCGAGCGCGAAGCGGCCGTCCGCTTCCGTCACAGCGAAGTACGGGTGGTCGAAGACGAAGATCCATCCGCGCATCCAGGCGTGCTCGTCGCTCATCACGTCCACGCGCCCGGCGCGCTCGAGCACTCTCGCCACCGGAACGACCTGGCCCGCATCGGTCTGTTCGACGGTGCCGAGCGTCGTGCCACCTCCGGCGAGGACGAAGCGCGTGCGGTGATGCGTGGCGTCATCGCTCTTCACGTTGAGCATCCCACCCACGATCGCCCCCTGAACGCGCGGCCGGAACGCGCAACCCTGATTCGTGAGGGCGAAGCGCCGTTCCGCTGGCAGCGGCTTGCCGCTCCGCACATCGCTCAACCACACCACCACCTCGCCGAGCCGTGTGCCCGCGTGGAGGAGTGCCGGGACGCGGAGGGTACCCGCACCACATGCCCCCACCTCCGGCGGTACCGCGACCGCCGAATCGGGGGGCGCCGCCCCGCGGAACCCCACCGTGCCCGCCACCTGCCCGCCGCCCGCGAACGGAGCGACGCGGTACGGCTCCCGCACGCGCGCCATTCGCGTGGCCGGATCGGACCGTGAGGAGTCGGGGGGGCTCTCCCCGCGCGAGCAGGAGGCGAGCGATACCGCGAGGGCGAACGCGGCCGCCGCTGTCGCTTGGCGGAATACACGAAGCGCATGGTGCGCTTTCGCTGGCTCGCTCAGACGGTGGACCAGGTTGGGACCTCGCTCGCGGAACGGTGAGAGTGACTGCGGCCGAGCTAGTTCGCAAGCCGCGCGCCGCGCGCGCCGCCCTCCCTGTCGGACCGGAAGCCGCGGCGCCACCTTCCTGCATGCGCCCTCGCTCGCTCCGCACGCTCACCGCCTTCGCGCTGGCCGCGACACTCGCCGTCACCGCGTGCGGCTCGCTTCCGCTCATCGGGCGGCCGGCGCGGGAGGTCTGGGGCTTCACGGTGCCGTGGGATGCACGCAGCACGGCGAGCGCGCGCGAGCATGGCGCCGCGCTCGACGCGATCGTGACCGGTTGGATCGCGCTCGACAGCCTCACCGGCGCGCCGCTCGATGTCTTCCGCGACACGGTGGCGCCCGCGAGTGATACCGCCCGCCGGCGCATGGCGCTCGTCACCTCGTTCGCCGGCGACCGCTTCCATGCGTCTACCGTGCGCGGCCTTGCAGCAGCGCCGGCGCAGCTCGCGCGCGTGGCTGACGAGATCGGACAGCGCGCTTCGGTGGCCGGCTACCGTGGCCTCGTCCTCGACTTCGAGGGCCTCGCACCCTCCGACGCGCCGGCGCTCGTCGCGGTCTCCACCGCCATTCGAGATGCGGCGCACCAGCGCGGAATCCGCCCCGTCGCGATCGCCGTCCCGGCGGGCGACACCGCGGCCTACCCCACGGCGCGCCTCGCCGCCGCCGCGGATCTCATCGTCGTGCTGCTCTACGACGAGCACTGGGCGGGCTCCCGGCCGGGCGCCATCGCCTCGCCCGATTGGGTGCGGCGCCAGCTCGGCGTGCGCGTGGCCGAAGTGGGCGCGAGCCGCCTCGTCGCCGCGCTCCCACTCTTCGGCTACCACTGGCGCCGCGACTCGGCGGGCGCATCGGCGCCCTCGCCATCGAACTCGACGCCCTCGCAGGTGGGCTACGCCGCGCAGGTCGTGAGCTACGCCGATGCGTTGCGCCTCGCGCTGGAAGCCGGCGTCCAGCTCCAGCGGGAGCCCGCGACGGGAACACTGCGCGCGACGCGACCGGGCGAGTGGGAGCTCTGGGTAGCGGACGCGGAGCTACTGCGCGCGCTGATCAGCGATGTGGAGCGCTCCGGCATCCGCCGCTTCGCGCTCTGGCGCCTCGGGCTCGAGGATCCCGCCGTCTGGCGCGCGATCAGGTAGATGATCAGGTAGATCAGGGAATGCCGGCGCGCCCCGGACCGCCGCGACGCGCGATGAACACGCGGAAGGCGGCGACGCCGAGGGCCACGATCCCCACACCGGCGAGCGAGGCGCGGGGCGACGCGACGAAGGAGCTACCGACACCGATCACCGCCGCGACGACGAAGAGCGCCGGAACCACGGGGTAGCCGAGCACGCGATAGGGCCGCGCGAGGTCGGGGCGTCTGCGCCGCAGCACGAAGACGCTCGCCGCGCCCAACCCGAAGAAGATCCAGTCGGCGAACACCACGCCGCCGAGGAGCCACCCGATGTCGCCGCGCGAGATGAAGAGGAGCGCGACCGACCACGCGCCCATCACGAGGATGGAGCCCACAGGCGCGCCCGTCCGCGGATGAATGGCGGCCGCGGCGCGGAAGAAGATTCCGTCGCGCGCCATGGCGAAGAAGATGCGCGGGTTGGCGAGCAGCACCACGTTGAGGAAGCCGAGCACCGAGATGGCGACAGCGGCCGTCATGAACCTGGCGCCGGCGGGGCCCGCAAGGAGCACCGCGGTATCCGCCGCGATGGCTGGACTCGCGGCCAATCCATCGCGCCCCAGCGCGCGCAGATACACCGCGTTCGCGCCGAGGTAGCACGCGATGACGATGGCGATGCCAAGCCCGAGGGCCCGGGGGATGAGCCGCTGCGGATCGCGCACCTCGCCGGCGACCATGTTCATCTGCTGCCAGCCGCCGATCGTGAACAGCACGGGGACGAAGGCCGCCGCGAGCCCCGCCGCGAGCGACGTGCGCGGTGCCGGCGGCGCGGCCACGGGCGGTGGCGCACCGAGCTTCGCCCACAGCGCGGCGCCGAGCAGGATGAGCCCCGCGAGGGCCGCGATCTTGGCGAGCGTCAACACGTTCTGGAGCGCGGCGCCCGGCCGGATCCCCAGGCAGTTGGTGAAGGTGAGCAGCGCGATCGCCGCCGAGCCCACGACAAGCGAGAAGGCTGGCGAGTCAGCGCCAACGGCTCGGCCGATGTAGCCGCCGAACGACATCGCGACCGCGGCCGTGGCGGCGGTGGCGATCGTCGCGAGGCACATCCACCCGTAGAGAAAAGCCGGCAGCTCCCCGAACGCCTCGCGGATGTAGACGTACGGGCCGCCGGCGTCGGGCAGCATCGCGCCAAGCTCGGCGTAGGTGAGGGCGCCGGCGAGCGCGACGAGCCCGCCAACGCCCCAGACCACCAGGATCCACGGCCCGTCGGGAAGGGCGCGCGCCACCTCGGCCGGCGTGAAGAAGATTCCGCTGCCAATGATGCCGCTCACCACGAGCATCGTGGCCGAGAAGAGGCCGAGCTCCCGGCGCAGCGGCGCGCTCGGCCGGACGGGCTCCGTCACACCACGAATAGCTCGCGCTGGTACTCCGCGGGCGTCACCACGGCGCCCTCGCCGCCGCTGGCCATGTAGACGTTGACCTCGCTCCGCATGCCGACGTCGCCGGCGATGTAGACGCCGGGCTCGATCGAGAACGCGACGCCCGGCGCGAGCACGCGCTCCTCTCGCGTCTCGTAGTTATCGATGTGCGGGCCCGATCCGTGGAGATCGCGGGCGTCGATGGAATGGCCGGTGCGATGGATGAAGTAATCCCCGAAGCCGCGCGCGGAGATCACCTCGCGCGCCGCATCGTCCAGCTCGCCCCCGCGCACCGGCGCACCGGCGGTCCCGCGTGCCCGGACGAGCGCGATCGCCGCGTCGCGAGCGTCGCGTACTGCCTCCCACACGCTCGCCGCGCGCGCGGACGGTGCGCCGAGCGAGCCCATCCAGGTCTGGTCCGCGTAGACGCCCACCGGCTCGATCTCGCGCGCCCAGAGGTCGATGAGCAGCATCTCCCCACGCGCGATCTGGCGCGGGCGGTCGGCCGACGGCTCGTAGTGCGGGTCGGCACCATTCGCGCCGGCCGCGA
Organism: Gemmatimonadaceae bacterium; assembly: GCA_037720885.1. Taxonomy (GTDB): domain Bacteria; phylum Gemmatimonadota; class Gemmatimonadetes; order Gemmatimonadales; family Gemmatimonadaceae; genus JACMME01. Next base: position 30,938 of record JBBJNN010000045.1, read on the forward strand.
CGATCGGCGGGTGGTCAGCGTGGAGGCCGGCGCGCGCGAAACGGTCGAGAATCCACGCTGCGAGCTCGTGCTCGTGCGCGGGCGTACCGGCGCCGGCAAGCTGGCCAGCGCGCTCGATGGCCTCGCGTCCCACTCGCGCCACCACCACCGACGCGCGCTCGTGGGACGCGATCTGAGCGGCCGTGAGCGTGGCGTAGAACCGGGTGACCAGGTCCGCGGACGAGACCACCTCGGCTCCCGCCGCGCGGACGAGGTCGAGCACACCGGCCGGGATGCGGTCGAGATAGGGCACGGCGTCGCCCGGCGAATATTCCATCGCCACACGAAGTCCGCGCACGTGTGTCGCGAGTGTCTCCTCGAGCGCGCGCCACGTGCTGTAGCGCTCGCGCCTCCACTCGGCCGGCCAGTCGCGCCAGGCACCCTGCTCGATGTTGTGCGTGATGGCGACCGGCACGCCGCGCCGGGGAATGAGCGCGAAGATGCGGCGCGTCCCCATCCCGCCGAGTCCGAGCATGCCGCGCGCGATCGGGTTGAGTCCGTGGAAGTCGAAGAGGAGCCAGCCGTCGAGGCCCGCCTCGGCGATCGCGCTCTGCATCGCGGGTAGCGTCTCGGGGGTCAGCACGCGCGGCGCCCTTGTGAGAGGCGATCGGCGCCGTTAGTCTCGCGGCCCACGGGGTGCGGTGCGCGAGCACGGCGAGGGCTGACCTGGGAGCGGGGGGATCGCATCGGCATTCAGGAAGTCGCGCTGCTCGCGCTGCTCGGGGTTGTCGTCGGCACGTACGGGACGCTGGTCGGGCTCGGCGGTGGCTTCATCGTCGTCCCGCTGCTCCTGCTGCTCTATAAGTTGCCGCCGCCGGCCGCCGCCGCAACCTCGCTCGTCGTCGTGTTCCTCAACGCGGCGAGCGGCTCCATAGGATATTTCCGCAAGCGCCGGGTGGACGTACGCACGGGCGTCGTACTCGCGCTCGCGACGATCCCGGGGGCGCTCGTGGGGCCGTGGATCGGCGAGCGCATCGATGAGCGCACGTTCAAGCTCGCCTTTTCCATCTTCCTGCTCGCGATGGCGCTCTTCCTCTTCCTCAAGCCCGAGCGCTCAGCACGCGCGGCGAGGTCACCGGCGCGGGGGCCCGGACGGGTGCACCGCCGGTTCACGGATCTCGACGGCGAGACCTTCGATTACAGCTACAACCTTCCGCTAGCGCTCGCGATCTCGCTGTTCGTGGGCATCCTGTCGAGCCTCCTGGGAATCGGTGGGGGGCTGGTGCACGTGCCGGCGATGATCCACCTCATGGGCTTCCCCGTCCACGTCGCGACGGCGACATCGCACTTCGTGCTCGCCATCACCGCGGCGGTCGGCGTGCTCGAGTACGCGCGGCGTGGTGAGATCGCGTGGGGGCTCGCCGGCTCGCTCGGGCTTGGTGTCGTGGTCGGCGCTCAGCTCGGCGCGGCGTTGTCGCAGCGGATGCGGGGCCGACGGATCGTCCGGCTGCTCACCGTCGCAATCGTCATTCTCGCCGGCCGGCTGCTCTGGTCGCTGCGCTAGACGGGGGGCGCGCCGGGCGCAGCGTTACCGCCACTCCGCGCGCCACTCGCACTCCTCGTCACCGCGGGCCACGCACCGCGTGTGTTCCACGGCGCTCCCCACATCGATGAGCAGGCGGAGCAGCTCGTGCAATGACGCCTCGTAGAACACACACCCCTCGGATCTCGGGGCACTCGCCAGCGTCACCGAGTTGGGCACGCGGAGGTACACGAATCCGCCGAACCGCCGGAGCGTGCCATTGAGGTAGCGCGCGGCGAACTTTCCGGTACTCCGGAGCGCGACAGGGCGCGCGACGAACGCGGGCAGCGCGAGGAGGGTGCGACGAGTCCACGCCGGGATGGTGAGATACGCTTCGCGTGCGAGGTAGCGGCCGGCCTCGCGGAAGACCTCCCCGGCGTCAGGGCGACGGCCGACCAGCCGCGCGAGCGCCACGGCCTCGTCCTGCACGGCGCGCTGCTTCCGCTTGACCGCGTCGGCGTAGCGCCGGCTCTGCGCGTAAACGGTCTCGCTCAGCCCCAAGCGCTTGTTTCGCAACTCGTGAACGAACTCCGCACCCTGATCGTCGTCAGGTGCGTCCACACTGCGGACCGCCTCGAGGAAGCTGAGAGGGAGGAGCGCGTCTACGGTGCTGGACATGTGGCGGGGTGGAATTGGCGGACAGTGAAGCTACTCGTCACGGCTGTGCCCTTCAAGCCGAGCGCCTGGCGTGCACGGCCTCCTACCCGACGCCGTGGGAACACGCCGCGCCGGACATGTCTTGGTAATGAGTGGCGCGGTAGGCCCTCGTGGGCTGGGGCGGCGGCTTGCCGCCCCGGCCCACGGGGACCCAGTTTCCGAGGCACAGCGAGATTCCGGCGACCACCGCCGCCTCAACCATACGACCGAGCAGGCGTTCCGCCACGTGGACGCGTTGGAGGGAACCGAGCCATGACCGAACGCCGCCGGCCAGAACGTTGACGTGAGCCCGCTCACGGAGCAGCAAGGCGCACGCTGGGGGTGCGATGAGGTAGTCGCGCGCGTCTACGATTTTCTCGATGGTGAGCTGCCAGGCGCGGAAGACTTGTGGGTACGCGACCACCTGGTCGAGTGTGGTCCGTGCCTGCGCCGGTTCGAGCACGAGCGCCGGTTCCTCCGCCGCGTGGCCGGTCCCTCGCACACGCAACCGGCCTCGGATGAGCTTCGTCGCCGGATCCGCAGGGATCTGGACGCCGAACGCTCCACTCCCGCCGATCGCGGCCGTCTAGCGAGCGACGAGCCGGGCGACGAGTCGGGCGGCGCGACGGGATCGCGCGGCCCGTAACGCGCGCGGCGCGTGCTCCTTCGCTCCGCGGTGGGTGTGGCGCTCGCGGCGGCCATCGCGCTCGCCGCCTGGCGCTCAGGCTCGCTCTCCCGCGGTGGCGCGCTCGCCGCGACGGTCGTCGGCGCGCTCTGCGTCTCCGCCGGCTGGCGATGGGGCACTCTTCTCATCGCCTTCTTCGTGACGTCGAGCGCGCTCTCTCGAATCGGCGAGCGCACGAAGGCCAGTCGCACCGCGGCGATCGTCGAGAAGGGTGGCGCGCGCGATGCGACGCAGGTGCTCGCGAATGGCGGACTCTATGCCCTTGCCGCACTCGGCTCCCTCCTGGCGCCGTGGGGGGGCTGGGACGCGCTGGGGGTCGGCGCGCTCGCCGCGGCGGCGGCGGACACCTGGGGAACCGAGGTCGGAACGCTCGCCACCGGTGCCCCTCGCGTCATTACCACATGGCGCCGGGTGCCCGCCGGGACATCGGGCGCCGTGAGCGGCGCGGGGCTCGCGGCGAGTGCCGCCGGCGCGGTGCTCGTCGCCGGCTCGGCGCGTCTCCTCGGCTGGAGCGCGGGAGTGGCGCTCGCCGGTGCGGCCGGAGGCGCGGCGGGGGCGCTCGCCGACTCGCTCGCGGGCGCGCTCGTGCAGGCGCGCCGCCGCTGTCCGCGGTGCGCCACCTCGACGGAACGACGAATTCACCCGTGCGGCACGCCGACGGAACGTGCGGGCGGGCTGGCGTGGCTCGACAACGACCGGGTAAATCTCGTGTGTGGCGCGGTCGGTGCCGCCGTCGCCCTCGTTCTCTGGTCGTAGCCGCGCCGGGGGGATAACCATGGGAGAGATGCCTGCCGGGGAGACCAACGCGCGCCGCACAGGCTCGCGGCCGCGTGTGCTCCTCGTCAGCACCAATCGGGAGCAGCAGCCCTTCCCGGTCGTGCCGAACGGAGTCGCGTGCGTGGCATCGGCACTCGAGGCGGAGGGGCACGATGTCCGCGTGCTCGATCTCTGCTTCGCGCGCGACCCGGATAGCGCTGCCCGCGCTGCCGCGCGCGCGTTCCGGCCCGATGTAATCGGGGTCTCCGTCCGGAACATCGACAACAGCGACCTCGTCGCACTCCGGCATTACACGCCGGAGGCCGCCAACATGCTGCGAGCGCTCCGCGAGACGGCGCCGGGCGCTCGGGTGCTGGCGGGCGGCGCGGCGTTCGGCGTGGCGCCGGAGGCGCTGCTCGAGGCGCTCGACGTCGAGGTCGCGGTGGCCGGTGACGGCGAGCGGGCCACCGTCGCGCTCGTGGACGCGCTCGCGGCCGGACGCACGCCCGAGGGGATCCCTGGCATCGTCCGGCGCACGAGCGATGGCGTCAGCCTCACGCCGCCCGGCGGCGATGCGGCGCTCGACGCACTCCCGCCCGCGAGGATGCATCGCTGGCTCGACCTCCGCGCCTACGAACGCCACGGCGGCACCGCGCCCATCCAGACGAAGCGGGGCTGCGTGTTCAAGTGCGTCTACTGCACGTACCTGAACGTCGAGGGCTGGGGCTACCGACTGCGCACGCCGGAGCTCGTGGTTGACGAGATGGAGGAGCTGCACCGCTCCGCCGGTGTGCGGAACTTCGAGTTTGTGGACTCTACCTTCAACGCGCCGCCGCGACACGCGACTGAAGTCTGCGAGACGATCGTGCGCCGCGGGCTCCGCGTGCAGCTCGATACGACGAACTTCACCCCCGCCAACGCACCGGATTACCTCCTCGAAGCCATGCGGCGCGCCGGCTTCCGCTGGCTCGGCATCACGGCCGAGAGCGCAAGCGACCCGGTCCTCGAGCGGCTCCAAAAAGGGTTCGATGTCGCCCGCCTGCGCGAGGTCGCCGAACGGGTTGAGCGGGCGGGAATCGGAGTGCTGTGGATCTTTCTCGTGGGCGGGCCCGGTGAGACCGCGGCGACGCTCGAGGAAACGCTCCGCTTCGCCCGGTGGCGGCTCGAGCGGGGCGACGCCGTCTATCTGACGGTCGGTCTGCGCGTCTATCCCGGCACGGCGTTGCAGCGCATCGCCCTGGAGGAAGGCGTGATCGCGCTCGGCGATCCCCTGCTGGCGCCCACCTTCTATTGGTCGCCCGGCCTCGACTTCGGGCGCACGGTCGCACGACTGCGCGAGTTCGCGGGGGGGCATCCGCGCTTCATGTTCTCCGCGGACTCGCGCTCGCCCCTGCTTCCCTACCTCACCCGGCTCGCATCGGTGCTCCGCCTACCGCGCCCGCACTGGCGCTACATGGGACTCTTCCAGCGCCTCACCCGCGCCTTCGCGTGAACGACCCCGACGTCATCGTCGTCGGTGGCGGGCCGGCCGGCTCGAGTACCGCCTGGGCGCTCGCGCTTGCCGGCGTGAACGTCTGCCTGCTCGATCGCGCGCGATTCCCGCGCGACAAGCCGTGCTCCGAGTACATGAGTCCGGAGGCGTCGCGTGTCCTCGCGGCGATGGGCGCGCTCGGGGCGGTCGAAGGCGCGGGCGCCGCGCAGCTCGCCGGAATGAAGGTCCGCTCGCCTGCTGGCGACGTCATCCACGGCGATTTCGTGGCCGATCACGGCTACCGTGGCTACCGCGACCGCGGTCTCGCGCTCCCGCGGGTCGTGCTCGACGCGATCCTTCTCGAGCGCGCACGGGCTGCGGGTGTGCGCGTCGAGGAAGAGATCCGGGTCACTGACGTACTCCGCGACTCGCGAGGCGCCATTGCGGGAGTCCGCACGCTCGCGCGCAGCGGCTCGGCGCAGGAGCGCCGGGCGCGCGTGGTGGTCGCGGCAGACGGGCTGCGGTCGCTCATCGCGCGGCGTACCGGCCTCGCGCGCTCCTCCCGCTGGATGCGACGACTCGCCCTCGTGACGCATTACCGCGGCGTCTCGGGTGTGGGTGCCTACGGCGAGATGCACGTGGAGCGCGATGGCTACGCCGGGATCGCCGACGTGGGCGGCGGCCTCGCGAACGTCGCGGTCGTCGTGCCTCTCGCGCACGCCACTCGCATCTCGCGCGCTCG
>JBBJNN010000045.1:36798-38349 GCA_037720885.1 Gemmatimonadaceae bacterium
TTCCTCCGCGCATGGATCGCGCGGCGTCCACAGCTGGCGCCGCGCTTCGCGCGTGCCGAGCGCGCGACGCCGGTACACGTGACGGGTCCGTTCGCGTCGCGCGCGCGTCGCGCGTGGGCACCCGGCCTCGCGCTGGTCGGCGACGCCGCGGACTTCTTCGACCCGTTCACCGGGGAAGGGATCTACGCCGCGCTGCGCGGCGGCGAGATGCTCGCGCCGGCGCTCCTCGCGGCGCTCGCCGCGCCGGGAGCCCGCGCCGCCGCCGATGCGCTACGGGCGTACGACACAGCCCGCCGCCGCGAGTTCGGCGGGAAGTGGGCGGTGGAGCGTCTCGTGGGTGCAGCCGTGGCGTACCCGCCACTCATGAACCGTACGGCGCGGTCGCTCAGCCAGCGAAAAGATCTGGCGGACATCTTCGTTGGCGTCGCGGGCGATTTCGTCCCCGCGCGCGAGGTGCTTCGGCCGAGCTACGTGTGGCGGGTGCTCGTGGGCGGCGGCCAGCGCGGGGGGCCCCCCCCAATGAACGAAGCTGCCCACTCCCCGCGCCTGTGCACCATCGAATCCGCGCCAGTCGGTCCCGCGCATCGCGTGGTTGCGCCGGAGCCTGGGGGGGACTGAGAGCGGTGCCGCTCGATCCAGCCAAGTTCCGGAGCGTTCTCGGACGCTTCGCGTCGGGCGTCACGGTCGTCACGATCCGCGATGCCCAGGGCGTGGATCGCGGGATGACCGTCAGCGCCTTCTGCTCGCTGAGCCTGTCACCGCCCCTCATCCTCGTCTGCATCGATCATACGGCTGAGATGTACGACGCCCTCGGCGAGGTCGAGCAGTTGGCCGTGAACATCCTGGAAGCGGGGCAGGAGGCCATCTCGCGCCGTTTCGCCGAGCACGTCGGCGACCGCTTCGAAGGGATCGGGTACTCGCGCGGCGTCACGGGCGCCCCGCTGATCAGTGACGCGCTGGCGCACCTCGAGTGCACGATCGTGACCCGCCATCCGGGTGGAGACCACACGATCTACGTCGGCGAGGTCGTCGCCGCACACGCGATGCAGGAACGTCCCCTGCTCTACTATCGCGGTGGGTACACGCAGTTGGAGCGCTAGACTGACCGCCCTCCTCACTCCGCCTCGCTACCGGGGCGTCGAGTATCTCGACGAGCCTGGAGTGGACCCACGCGTCGCGCGACGCTCGCTCCGCGACGTGGCGCGCGCGAATCGGCTGTTCGGCGGCACGCGTACCGCGCTCTCGGAGCTCGATGGGGTGCTGCGCGGACACGCGGGCCGCCACCTGACGCTACTCGACGTGGGCACCGGCGCGGGGGACATACCCGGCCGCGCCCGCCATCTGGCGCGCCGCTACGGGGTGCGGCTCCTCACGCTCGGCGTGGACGCGAGCGAGCCACTGGCACGCGCCGCCAACTCGCCCGAGCTCCCGATGGCCCGCGCCGACGCGCTCCGGCTGCCGCTGCGTGACCGGAGCGTGGACATCGCCCTCTGCTCGCAGCTCCTGCATCATTTCGAGCGCGAACGGTGTATCATGCTCCTTCAGGAGCTC
>JBBJNN010000046.1:0-4063 GCA_037720885.1 Gemmatimonadaceae bacterium
ACGGCATCTCTGTGAGAAGTGTGCGGCCGAGCTCGGGGTCGAGACGAGTCTTACAGCGCCGAAGAGCGCGCTCGTGGAATTTCTCATGCCGGCCCAGAAGCAACTGGCGGTCGGCGGCGGCGTTGGCGATGCGGGCCGCTGCACGTTCTGCTCGGCGACCTTGCGCGACTTCAAGCAGACGGGCCGGCTCGGCTGTGCCCGGTGCTATACGGCCTTCGAGGGAACGCTTCGCGATCTGCTCCGCCGCGTGCACGGCAATGCGCGGCACGTGGGCCGTCAGTATCGTGAGCCCGAGCTCACCCCCCCCGAGGGCGGAAGCGTGCTGAACGAACTGCGCGACCGGCTCCGGCGCGCGGTCGAAACCGAGCAGTTCGAGCTGGCGGCCGAGCTGCGGGACCGGATCAAGGTGCTGGAATGACGCTCGACTTATCGCTTCTGCCCGACGGGGGCGTGAGCTGGCTCGACGCATCCGGCGACCAGGCGGACATCGTGTTGTCTACACGGATCCGCCTGGCGCGCAATCTGGAGGGGTTCGCCTTCGCGAACCGGGCACGCGACGGGGAGCGCCTGCGAATACTCGCCGCAGTGCGGGAGGCAGTCGCGTCGGCGCCGTCGCTCCGGGGCAGCTTCTATCAGCGCGTGGATGAGCTGCTCGACGAGGAGCGCCAACTGTTGCACGAGCGGCATCTGGTGAGCAAGGAGCTCGCCGGGCTCGATCCGCAGCACCCGGTGCGTAACGGCGCTGCGGTGTTTCTGAGCGATGGCCTGGGTCTCATGGTGAATGAGGAAGACCACCTCAGGCTGCAGGCGTTACGGTCCGGGCTCGACCTCTCGGCGGCGTTTGCGTCACTCGAGCGGGTAGACGAGGAACTCGGTGCGCGCATGCCGTTCTCGTATCACAGCGAGTTCGGCTTTTTGACCTCGTGTCCGACGAACACGGGCACCGGAATGCGCGCATCGGTGTTGATCCATTTGCCGGGGCTGGTGCTGACGAAAGAGATCTCGAAAGTGTTGGCGGGCTTGCAACAGGTGGGGCTCACGTACCGCGGTTTGTACGGGGAAGGAAGCGAGGTCGTCGGCAATTTTTTCCAGATCTCCAACCAGACGACGTTGGGCCGCTCCGAGGAGGAGCTGCTGGAAGATCTGTTGCGCGTCATTCGCCTGCTCGTACAGAGAGAGGAGGAAGCACGCCGGGTCTTGCTTCGCGACGCGGGATATATTATCGAAGACAAGCTCTGGCGAGCGTACGGTACGTTGCGATATGCCCGCAGTCTCACGTTCGACGAAGCCATGAATTACTTGAGTGGCGTACGTCTCGCGGTGGGGCTGAAACTGATCGCCGGGCTCAGTGTATATACCCTCAACAAGCTCCTGATTTTTTCGCAACCCGCGCACCTCGCGTACGCCGAGGGGCGCGCGCTCGCCGAGCCGGAGGCGAATCTCGCCCGCGCACGATACGTGCGTGACGAGCTCGCCAAAGAAGCGGGAACGAACGGGTGATCTCCGTACGCGGGAACCCGAACTGAGGGACCTATGAACGGCTACAACTTCACCGAGCGGGTGCGTAAGGTGCTCGCGATGGCCCGCGAGGAGGCGGCCAGACTTCACCACGAGTACGTCGGGACGGAGCACATCCTGCTCGGACTGATTCGTGAGGGCGAAGGCGTGGCCGCGGCGGTGCTGCAGAACCTCTCGATCGACCTGGACGAGATCCAGCAGAAGATCGAGGAGCAAGTAAAGAAGGGAAAGGCGACGCAGGCTACCGGGCCAGACCTACCGTACACATCGCGCGCGAAGAAAGTATTGGAGCTCGCCATGAGCGAGGCGCGCGAACTCAACCACAGCTACGTCGGGACCGAGCATCTGCTGCTCGGGCTCCTCCGCGAGGAGAAGGGAATCGCCGCGCAGGTGCTCACCGACATCGGTGTCAACCTCGATACGGCACGCGCGGAAACGTTGCGTCTGCTCGGCAACGAGATGCCGCAGACTGGTGCGACGGCGCAGCAGGGAAACCAGCCCGCGCCGCAGGCCCAGAAGGGCGAGAAAAAGTCCAAGACGCCGGCGCTCGACCACTTCTGCCGCGATCTCACGCAGCTCGCTGGCGAGGGGCAGCTCGACCCGACGATCGGCCGCGCGAAGGAAATTCAGCGCGTGATGGAAATACTCACGCGCCGGAAGAAGAACAATCCCGTGCTCATCGGGGAGCCGGGAGTGGGCAAGACGGCGATCGTCGAAGGGCTCGCGCAGCTCATCGCGAATAGCGAGTGCCCGGAGTCGCTGCGCGATCACCGGGTGCTCGCGCTCGACATGGCGGCCGTCATCGCCGGCACGAAGTACCGCGGCCAATTCGAGGAGCGGCTCAAGGCGGTCATGAACGAGATCGCCCAGAACAAGAACATCATTCTCTTCATCGATGAGCTGCATACGCTCGTCGGTGCCGGTGCGGCGGAAGGGGCGATCGATGCGTCGAACATGCTCAAGCCTGCGCTCGCGCGCGGCGAGCTGCAGTGCGTCGGCGCTAGCACGCTCAACGAATACCGCAAGTACATCGAGAAGGACGGCGCCCTCGAGCGGCGGTTCCAGACCGTGATCGTGGACCCGCCGACCATTGACGAGACGGTCGAGATCCTCAAGGGGCTGCGCAAGAAGTACGAGGATCATCACCACGTCACCATTCCCGACACGACGCTCCTGTCCGCATCCAAGCTGTCCGAGCGCTATATCACGGATCGTTTTCTGCCCGACAAGGCGATCGACGTGATCGACGAGGCGGGCGCACGAGCCCGGCTCGCGGCCCAGGCGCCGCCGGCCGAAGTGGCGGAGCTCAAGGGAAAGCTCGAGGACGTCAACTCCGAGAAGGAAGCGGCAGTCCGCGATCAGAACTTCGAGCGCGCGGCAGCGCTGCGCGACAAGGAGCGTGAGATCCAGGGCGACATCCGTCGGAAGCAGGAAGAGTGGGAGCGCCACCGCCAGTCGTTCCGCCCTGTGCTCGGTGAAGAGGAGATCTCGTTCATCGTCAGCCGCTGGACGGGCATTCCTGTCATGCGGTTGCAGGAGGCCGAAAGCTCGCGCCTGCTACGCATGGAGGACGAGCTGCATGGGACGGTCGTCGGGCAGGACGATGCGATCAAGGCGCTCTCCCGCTCTATCCGCCGCAGCCGCGCCGGCCTCAAGGATCCGAATCGGCCGATCGGCTCGTTCATCTTCTGCGGCCCCACGGGCGTCGGGAAGACGGAGCTGGCGCGAGCACTCGCGAAGTTCCTGTTCGCGGATCCGACGGCGCTCATCCGGGTGGACATGAGCGAGTACATGGAGAAGTTCTCCGTGTCGCGCCTGATCGGTGCGCCTCCCGGCTACGTCGGGTACGAGGACTCGGGCACGCTGACGAAGGCGGTGCGCCGGAAGCCTTATTCCGTCGTGCTGCTCGACGAGATCGAGAAGGCGCACCCCGATGTCTTCAACATTTTGCTACAGGTGTTGGACGAGGGGCACCTGACCGATAACTACGGTCGCGTGATCGACTTCAAGAACACGGTCGTGATCATGACGTCGAACGTCGGTGCGCGCGACATCACCAAGAACAAGGCGCTCGGCTTCTCGCCACCCGACGAGCGCGAGACGTTCGACCGGATCGCCGAGAAGGTGAAGGAGGAGCTGCAGCGGGTGTTCAACCCGGAGTTCCTGAACCGGCTCGACGACACGATCGTGTTTCACCCGCTCTCGCGTGAGCACATCGCGAAGATCGTCTCTATCCTGCTGAAGGACGTGCAGAAGCGCCTGGTCGACGAGGAGCTGACGCTCAAGCTCACCGACGCCGGCGCGGAGTTCCTGAGCTCACACGGGTTCGACGAGAAGTTCGGCGCGCGTCCGCTGAAGCGAGCCATCCAGCGCTTCGTCGAGGATCCGCTGTCCGAGAAGATTCTCACGGGCGAGTTTGCCAAGGGCGACGAGCTCGAGGTAGACGTCTCGGCCGACCGCGCGAAGCTCGAGTTCCGGGTTCTGACGAAGACCTCGTAGCCCGCGACGAGCCCGCGTAGCCGCTCTCCGGAGCGGGGCGGGACGG
>JBBJNN010000046.1:4073-38279 GCA_037720885.1 Gemmatimonadaceae bacterium
GGCTCCATCCGGCCGTTCGTGTGTATAGTACCCCCATGTTCCGGCACCCCCCTTTGCTGCCGGCGCTGCTCCTCCTGGCAGTGCCGCTTTCTGCGCAGCAACCGACCGTCGGCGCGTGCGCGCGTCCCGACTCGCTCGTCGTTCGTGGGAACAACCGGGTCAGTGCTGCCTCCATACGTGGCGACGCCGGCCTGCAGGCCCGCGACACCCTCAGTCAATCCGCCACGCAGCGTGCGATCCGCGGGCTGTACGCGACCGGACAGTTCAACGAAGTGGATATCGCGTGCGAGCCGACTTCGGATGGTGCGCACGCGATCCTCGTCATCCGTGTCTCGGAGCGTCCCTTGCTGAGCGACGTCTCGGTCGTGGGCCCTAACCGCGTGTCGCCGCGAAGCGTGAAGGATCGCGTCGACCTGCTGATCGGGCGGCCCATCGACCCGGCGCAGGTCGCGCGCGCCGCCGAGCGCATCGACTCGCTCTACGAGTCGGAGGGGTTCTATCTCGCGACCGTGAAGGCGGAGACGACCGTCGTCGGCGACAAGTCGAAGATCACCTTCCGCGTAGACGAGGGGCGGCGCCTGGCCGTGTCGGGCGTCGAGATCGTCGGGAATAGCCGGTTGAGCGACGGGCAGGTCGTCGGCGCGATGAAAACCCACCCCGAAGGGTTCTGGTGGTTCCGGAAGGGGGAGTTCGACGAGGACAAGTACACGGCGGACCTGGGCGAGCTTATTCCAAAGCGGTACGCGAACGAAGGCTTCGTGGACTTCCAGATCGTTCGCGACACGTTGATCGTCGATCGCGCGAACGGCAAAGCACTCGTGCAGATCACCGTCAGCGAAGGAAACCAGTACCGGGTGGGCTCGTTTGACGTCGGCGGGAACCGGCGGTTCTCGAGCGAGGAGATCGAGCGGTTCTTCCCGTTCACGCGCACGGACCCATCGATCACGGACCGCCTCAAGAGCCTTGTCGGCAAGGGTCCTAAACGGGAGAACGTTTTCCGGGAGAGCGCCTGGGACGAGGCGACGCAGCGCGTACAAACCGCGTACTACAACGAGGGCTACATCTCGGCGCGTATCCGGCCGGTGGTGGACCGCGTGATGTCGGCCGATTCGGTGCCCACGGTGAACCTTCGATGGGACATCGACGAGCAGTCGCCGGCGACGATCCGGAAGGTAGACATCGCCGGCAACGACTACACGACCGAAGCGTGTATCCGCGATCAGATCTTCGTGGTCCCCGGTGACGTGTTCAACTACGATCGGCTGATCCGCAGCTATCAGAACATCAGCAACCTCGGCTTTTTCGAGCAGCCGTTGCCCTTCCCCGACACGCGCTCGGCGAACGACAAGGGCGATGTCGATATCGTCTTCAATGTGAAGGAGCGGCGCACCGGTAGCGTCAACTTCGGCGCGTCGATGGGGCAGGGAACAGGGCTCGGCGGCTTTCTTGGACTGGACCAGCCCAATGTCTTCGGGCTGTGCAAGCGCGTGTCGCTCAACTGGCAATTTGGGCGCTACATCAATGACTTCCAGCTCAGCTACACCGATCCCGCGATCCGGCAGTCGCGCATCTCGGGCACGGCCACCGCGTATCACACGCGCTCACGCTTCACGGTCGCGGACCTCGGCCGGACGACGCGCTCCGGCGGCTCGATCCAGTTCGGGTTCCCCGTCCCCTGGTCACTGTACACGCGCGTTTTCGTGTCGTACGGTGGCGAACAGGTCAAGTCGAGCGGCGGCTTGTTCGACCGCGATACGTTGCCAGGCTTCTCGACGGACGGATTCCGCTCGACGATCGGCCTCTCCAGTACGCATGACACGCGCGTCGATCTCCCGTTCGCCTCGGGCGGCGGAATGCAGACGTTCAGCGCGCAGTTCAACGGCGGACCGCTCGGAGGATCTGCGAACTTCCAGCGCTACACGACCGAGCTGCGCGCCTACGCGCCGCTTGCCCAGTTCGGGGGCGACAAGCCCGGGGCGCAACCGATCAAGTTCGTACTCGGGCTTACGGCGAGAGCCGGTGCCGTCTTCGGTGACGTCGGCCCCTTCCTCGTCTCCCAGAAGTTCGCGCTCGGCGGGACGCAGTATGGCGAGTTGCTGCGCGGGTACGATGAGTTCTCGATCTCGCCGCGCGGCTACGTGACCGGGACGAACAACTTCAACGCGCGGCGAGAGTCGTTCGGCAGCGCGTTCTTCACGTCGACGGCCGAGGTCGGGCTGCGCGTGAGCCAGCAGCTCTACACGAATCTCTTCTTCGATGCCGGCAACCTGTGGGATCGGCCGCGGCAGTTCGATCCAACGCGACTCTTCCGCGGCGCTGGCGCGGGCATCGCGTTGGTGACGCCCCTCGGTCCGCTCGGACTGGATTACGCGTACGGGTTCGATCGGCTCGATTTCAATGGACGGCCCGACCCCAAGTGGCAGCTACATTTTCGACTCGGCAACATCTTCTAACTGGAGCGCGTGATGAGTTTCTCGGTTCGTTCGTACGCTATTGCCGCGGTGGCGACGCTGCTCGCGGCGACGTCAGGGGCGGCGCAGACCGGCCCCAAAATCGCCTACCTCAACTCGCAGCAGATCCTCGCACAGGCTCCGGGGCGCGAGGAGGCCGAGGCGCAGTTCAAGCGTGAGATGTCGGGCTACCAGGAGCAGGTGAAGCGGATGGGCGATTCCCTCAAGACGCTCGTCGCCTCCTACGACAAGCAGGAGGTCATCCTGAGCCCGGCTGCGAAAGAAGCGAAGCAGAAGGAGATTCAGACAAAGGAACAGGAGTATCAGCAGCGCACCGGCGCGCTCGAGCAGCAGGCGTCCCGACGCGAAGCCGAGCTCACGCGCCCGATCCTCGATCAGATCCAGAAGGTCATCAACGACATTCGGGCCGAGGACGGCTACGCCTTCATTCTGGATGCGGGCTCGACCGCCGGTGTGGTCGTCGCGGCGGACAAGAATCTCGACATCACCGAGAAAGTGCTCGCGCGCCTCAAGACCCTGGCCGCCGCCCGTCCGCGGACCGGCGGGACGCCCGCCGCGAACGTGGCGAAGCCGGCTGGCCCCGTCGCGGCTCCGCCGGCCGGGGTCACGCGCCCGAAGACCCCGCCGTCATTTCCTTGACGGCACGGCTCGACCAGCAGGGATCCGGCGGTGGGGGAATGCGTTCCCTCACCGCCGACGCCATCGCTGCCCTGACGGGTGGCACTGTCCTCGGTGATCGGACGACGACGATTCGGGGTGTCGCGCCGCTCGGCCGCGCGGAACCAAGCGACGTCAGCTTCCTGACGAGCGCCCGCTACCTACGGCTATTCGCCGAGTCGCGGGCTGGAGTGGTGCTCGTGTCGCCGGAGCTCGCGGACTCCCCGAGCGGACCCTCCTGCCGGATCGTCGTCGCTCGGCCACACGATGCAATGCTGCGATTGCTGCCGGCGCTGTATCCGATCGAGGTAGGCGAGCCGGGAATGCACCCGACAGCGATCCTCGGCCGCGGCGTGACACTGGGCGCCGAGGTCTCGATTGGCGCGTGGACGGTCATCGGCGACGGCGTCAATCTCGGTGACCGGGTTCGTCTCGGCAGTCACTGCGACATCGGCGCGGGTGTGCTCGTCGGCGACGACAGCCGCCTGTACGCCGGCGTGACGCTGTACGAGGGCACCCGCGTCGGAAAGCGCGTGCGCCTGCACGCGGGGGTGCGCCTGGGTTCGGACGGGTTCGGTTACGTCTACTCCGACGGTGCGCATGCCAAGATGCCGCACGTTGGGCGCTGTCTGGTCGAGGACGACGTCGAGATTGGGGCGAACACGACGATCGATCGCGGCAGCATCGACGATACCGTGATTGGCGCCGGAACGAAGATAGACAACCTGGTGCACATCGCCCACAATGTGCACGTCGGCCGGCTGTGCCTGATCATGGCGCAGGCCGGCATCGCCGGGTCGGCACAGATCGAGGATGGGTGCATCGTGGCCGGGCAGGCCGGAATCGGTGGCCACGCCACGATTGGTCGCGGAGCACGCATTGCGGCGCAGGCAGGAGTGTTCGGAGACGTGCCCGCGGGAGAAAGCTGGTCCGGCTATCCGGCGCGCCCGCATCGGGAAGCGTTGCGCGCGCAAGGCGCGCTCTTCAAGCTGGCGAGCATCTGGCGCCGGCTCGAACGCGCGGCGGAGCGCCCGAACCCATGACTGAGCGACGGCACTCGATCGGCTCGGCGGTCACGCTCGATGGCGTCGGCCTCCATCTCGGCCGTCCATGCCGGCTCACGTTCCGGCCCGCGGAAGCGGGGCAGGGCGTCGTCTTCAGGCGGATCGACCTGGCGGACTCGCCGGAGACGCCGGCGCACATCAGCCGCGCGGTGTCGAGCGAGCGCCGGACGCAGCTTGGAGAGGGCGTTGGCGCACTGCACACGGTGGAGCACGTGCTCGCCGCAGTGGCTGCGCAACAGGTAGACGACATTGTCATCGAGATGGATGCTCCGGAGCCACCGATTCTGGATGGCAGTGCGGCGCCGTTCTTCGACGCGCTCGATCAGGCGGGGATCGCCGACCGGTCGGGCGCCGTCGAGTACCTCGAGCTGCGGCAGCCGGTACAGGTGACCGACGGTGCTGCGTGCTACGAGGCCCGTCCGGCGTCCGCACTCCGTGTCGACGTCACGATCGACTTTCCGCACCCGTTGATCGGCCGGCAGCGCTGCGATTACGCGATTACGCGCGACACGTTCGCGCGCGAGCTCGCGCCGGCCCGGACGTTCGGCTTCGTGCACGAGGTCGAGGCGTTGCGCCGGATGGGCCTCATCCAGGGAGCTTCGACCGCCAACGCCGTAGTGCTCGATGATCGAGGCGTGCTCGACACAGCGCTCCGCTGGCCGGACGAGTTCGTCCGGCACAAGGCGATGGATTGTGTCGGTGACCTCATGCTTGCCGGGAAGCGCGTGCGCGCGCATGTGATAGCGGAAAAGCCGAGCCATCGGGGCACGGTGAGACTCGTTCGAGAGATGACGAAGGCTGCCGCGGAGGAGCCACGCGTGATGGAGATCGAAGAAATCATGAAGGTCCTGCCGCACCGCTACCCGTTCCTGCTCGTGGACCGCATCGTCGAGCTGGAGGAAGGAAAGCGCGTCGTGGGCATCAAGAACGTCACGATCAACGAGCCGTTCTTTCAGGGGCATTTTCCGGGGCACCCGGTCATGCCCGGCGTGCTCATAGTCGAGGCGATGGCGCAAGTCGGCGGGATGCTGCTTCTGGGCTCGGTGCAGGAGCCCCAGAGCAAGGTCGTGTACTTCATGTCGCTCGACAACGTGAAGTTTCGCCGGCCGGTCCGGCCCGGCGACCAGCTCCGCTCGGAGCTCGAGATCATGCAGATCCGCGGCCGGATCTGTCGGATGCGCGGCGTCGCCTACGTGGCGGGCGAGGTCGTGGCGGAAGCGGAAATGGCGGCGATGGTGCGCGACCGATGACCGTTCGGGCGCACGCCACGGCGATCATCGACCCGCTGGCACGGATCGGCGAGAACGTGGAGATCGGGGCGTATGCGATCGTGGGTGAGGATTGCGTGGTCGGCGACGGGTGCTCGTTAGCGCCCCACTCCGTGCTCGAGCGCTTCGTCCGCCTCGGCCCGCGCGTTCGGGTGGGGATCGGCTCGGTCCTGGGTGGCGATCCGCAGGATCTCAAATTCCAGGGCGAGAAGACGACCGTCGAGATCGGGGAGGGAACGGTGATCCGCGAGTACAGCACGATCAATCGCGGCACCTCCCAGTCGTACAAGACGACCGTGGGGCGCGAGAGCTTCATTATGTCCTACGTCCACCTCGCGCATGACTGCCACGTGGGCGACGGCGTCATCCTCGCGAACAACGTGCAGCTCGCCGGGCACGTGACGGTCGAGGATCGCGCCATCGTCTCCGGCATGACGGCGGTTCATCAATTCGTACGGATCGGGACACACGCCTTCGTCGGGGGCGCCTCGCGCGTATCGCAGGATGTGCCGCCGTACCTCAAGGCAGTCGGCAACCCGATGAAGCTGTACGGGTTGAACAGTGTCGGACTACGCCGGAACAACTTCGATGAGCGCGTGTTGCGCGAGCTGAAGCGTGCCTACCGCCTGTTCTACCGATCCGAGCTCAACGTGTCGCAAGCACTCGCGCGGGCGAGCGCGGAGCTCGAGCCGTTTCCGGAGATTCGGCACCTGCTCGAGTTCGTCGAGAGCTCGCAGCGCGGACTGGCGATGTGAAGAATCGCTCGAGAGTCGGCACCGTCGGCGCGGGAAGCCTTGGCTACCACCATGTCCGTATCCTTCGCGAGCTCCCGGACGTTCAGTTCGTCGGGTTTGTCGAGCGCCGGCCGGATCGCGCCGAGCAGGTCGCTCGCGAGCTCGGTGTGCGCGCGTTCCCGACGCTCGAGGCACTCCTCGACGAGGGGGTAGACGGTATCACGGTGGTCGTGCCGACGCCGGAACACCACCGGGTCGCGAAGGCAGCATTGGAGCGCGGAACGCACGTCCTGATCGAGAAGCCCCTCGCCGCGACACTCGAGGAAGCCGACGACCTGCTGGAGACGGCCGCTCGTGGCGGCGCCCTGGTGCAGACCGGACACGTCGAGCGCTTCAACCGCGCCGTACGCGCCGCGCTCCCGCATATCGACACGCCGCGCTTCATCGAGAGTGACCGCCTCGCGCCGTTCAATCCGCGCGGATCAGAAGTCGCGGTCGTCCTCGACCTGATGATTCATGACATCGACCTCGTCCGCACACTCGTCGGCACGCCGGTCACGGAACTCTCAGCTGTCGGCGTGGCCGTCCTCACGCCGTCAGTGGACATTGCGAATGCGCGGCTGACCTTCGCCTCGGGCGCAGTGGCGAACATTACCGCGAGCCGGGTCTCGCGCGAGCGGATGCGGAAGATCAGGATCTTCCAGCGCAATGGATATCTCTCGCTGGATCTCGCGCAAGGTGCCGGCGAGTTCTACCGGATGCGAGGCGACGTAGACTTCGCCGCGCTCACCCAATCGCCCCAGGAGCTGCTCGCGTTCGTCGAGCGCGTAACGCTCGATGCACCGGAGGGTGAGCCGCTCCGGCTCGAGTTCGAGAGCTTCATCGCCGCCCTGCAAGGCCGCGCATCGGTTGTCGCGACCGGCGCGGAAGGGCGCGAGGCGCTCGCGGTCGCGCTCCGCATTGTCGGAGAGATCGAGCGTACGCTCCCGTCGCTCGCGGGCGCGCATGAGCGGTGAGGTCTTTTTCGTAGCGGGCGAAACCTCGGGAGACTTGCACGCCGCGGGCGTGGCTGCCGAGCTGCGGCGCCGCCGTCCGGATCTCACGCTCACCGGGGTCGGGGGAGTGCGTATGGCGGCCGAGGGAGTGATACTCCTCGAGCGCGCGGAGCGCATGGCGGTCATGGGCTTCGCGGAGGTGCTGCGACACGTCCCGCGGCACTATGCGTTGCTCCGCGCCATCCGCAGTCGGCTACGAGGCGGCCAGGTGCGGTTGCTCGTGCTCATCGATTATCCTGGCTTCAACATGAAGGTGGCGCGGGCGGCGCAGGCGGCGCGCGTTCCGGTGCTCTACTACGTGACGCCGCAGGTGTGGGCCTGGGGCCGGGGCCGACTCACCGAGCTGGCGAGGACGGTGACGCGCGCCGCGGTCATTCTGCCGTTCGAGGAGCAACTGCTCCGTGAGCATGGCGTCGATGCCACCTTCGTGGGCCATCCACTTCTCGACCGCGCGAGAGCTCTCCCGGATCGGGCGGCAGCTCGCCGCGCGCTCCGCCTCCCGCCGGACGGCCCCGTACTCGCGCTTTTTCCCGGGAGCCGCGCACAGGAAATAGCGCGTCACCTGGACGCCTTCGTCGCCACCGCCCGGATCGTCGAGTCGCGAGTGCGGGGGTTGCGTGTCGTCATCTGCGCGGCGCCCGGTATCCCGCTCGACGGGCAGACGTCCGGCTACCCGGTAGTGCGCGGTCCGTCGTTCACGGTGCTCCGGGCCGCGGATGCCGCGCTCTGCAAGAGCGGTACGACCACGCTCGAGGCGGCGGTGGCCGACTGCCCGTTGGCAGTCGTGTACCGCACGAGCTGGTGGACTTACGCGCTGGCCAAGCGCTTCGTGAAGATTCCTCGCATTGGCCTCGTCAACATCGTCGCCGGGCGCGAGGTCGCGCCGGAGTTCGTTCAGGACGCGGTGCAGCCGGAGCGCATTGCCGCGGCGCTGGTCCCGCTCCTCTCGCGCGAGAGCCCCACTCGGCGAGCGATGCTTGCGGATCTCGCCGACGTGCGCCGGCAACTCGGCGAGGCCGGCGCGGCGTCGCGCGTCGCATCGATGGCGCTCGAGCTGCTCGGGTGACCGCCGGCGCGTCGGCGACCGCGCGCCGGCGGTCGCGTCGGATCCGATGGGGCGTCCGCCTCGGACTCGGCGTGTTCCGCGTCCTCGCAAGCACGTGGCGCATCCGGGAGCGAAACGGGCATATCGTCCGCGACCTGCGGCGGCAGCAGCGTCCGTTCGTGCTGGCATTCTGGCACGGACGCATGCTCCCGCTGCTGTGGCACCACCGCGGGCAAGGCATCGCCATCCTGATCAGCGAGCACGGTGACGGCGAGATCATCGCCCGGATCGGCGAGGCGATGGGATGCCGCACCGTGCGTGGCTCCTCCTCGAGGGGGGCCGAGCGCGCGCTGCTCGGTATGATCCGCATCGTCAAGGATGGCGGTGTGGTCGCCGTCACGCCGGACGGGCCGCGCGGGCCGGCTGAATCGTTCGCGCCCGGCGCCGTCATCGTTGCGCAACGAGGCGGCGCGCCGATCGTGCCACTCGCCGCTGGCGCGTCGAGCGCGTGGAGGCTCGGGAGCTGGGACCGCTTCATGATCCCGAAGCCGTTCGCGCGCGTCACGATCTCGTACGGCGATCCTATCGCCTTCGCGCAGGTTGGGACACGCGATGCCGTCGCGCAGGTACCGGCGGTGCGCGCTGCGCTGGACACGCTCACGCGTGCCGCGGACGACTGAGGCACGTGCGCGCCGGCGAGATCGCCGATCAGCTCTGGCGTGGCGATGGCTGGCTGGCGGCTGCGGCGCGGCTGACCCTCGCCCCGCTCGAGGCGGGTTATGGGGCCGCGACCGCGCTGCGGAACGCGCTCTACGACCGTGGCATGTTGCGCATCCTGAGGTCGCCGCTGCCGGCGGTCAGTATCGGTAACCTCACCGTGGGCGGCACGGGGAAGACGCCGGTATCGGCCTGGATCGCCAGTGAGCTCCGTGCCGGCGGCGCGCGGCCGGCGATCGTGATGCGCGGCTACGGCGACGATGAGCCGGATGTACACCGCCGCCTGCACCCGGACATTCCGGTTATCGCATCACGCGATCGCCTCGCGGGCGCCTATGAGGCTCTGTCGCTCGGCGCTGACATTGTCGTGCTCGACGACGCATTTCAGCATCGCCGGCTGAACCGCAATCTCGATATCGTGCTGATCAGCGCCGACGCCTGGACGCGACGAATACGTCTTCTCCCCGCCGGGCCCTGGCGGGAAGGGCTGGCCTCGCTCGAGCGAGCGTCGATCGCCGTCATCACGCGGAAGGCGGCATCGCACACGCGCGCCGACTCCGTGCGACAACGTCTTCATGCGGCGTTCCCGACGCTCCCGGTCGCCACCATGCATCTGGCGCTCGATGAGATTCGGCGAGCGTCCGACGATGAACGGCGACCGCTCGCGTCGCTTGACGGAGCGGCCGTCGCGGCGGTCGCCGGGGTCGGCGATCCCTGGGCGTACGTTCAGCAACTCGAGCTCGCCGGGGCCCGCGTACGGCCGTCCATCTATCCTGATCATTTCCGATTTGACGCGTCCGAGGTGCGCACGCTGGCCGCCTCGGTGCGGGCAGACGAGCTGCCATTGTGTACCCTCAAGGACGCCGTGAAGCTTGCGCCGCTTTGGCCTCGCGCCGCGCCGGCCTTGTGGTATGTTTCCCAGCGCGTCGTCGTCGAGGACGGCGTGGGCGCGCTCCACGCGCTCCTCGAGGTCCTCCTTCGTGCGCGACATTCCATCCCGGTGCGGGCTGGCCCCGCCGCCGACTGACGTCATCCCATGGCCACCGACCTCCGACTCCCGACTCACCGCATCGTCCAGCCGGACAAGGACCGCTTCCTCAATGAGGAGAATCCGTTCGAGGCGATGATGTCGCGTTTCGACCGGGCGGCCGTTCTGCTCGACCTCGAGCCCGGGCTCTACAAGATTTTGCGCCACGCGGAGAAGCAGATCATCGTGTCCATCCCCGTGCTCCTCGACAACGGCGAGATCGAGGTGTACACCGGCTACCGGGTGCTCCATAACACGTCGCGCGGTCCGGGCAAGGGTGGCATCCGCTTCGATCTTCAGGTCACACTCGACGAGGTCAAGGCGCTAGCCGCGTGGATGACGTGGAAGTGCGCCGTCGTGAACATTCCCTTCGGCGGCGCGAAGGGCGGGGTGGTCTGCGATCCGCTGACCCTGAGCGCGGGCGAGCTCGAGCGTCTCACGCGTCGTTATACGGCGGGCATCATCAACACGCTCGGACCGGACTCTGACGTGCCCGCGCCCGACGTCAACACGAACGAGCGTGTCATGGCGTGGGTGATGGACACGTACTCGATGCACATGCGGCATACGGTGACGGCGGTCGTCACCGGGAAGCCGGTCGAGATGGGGGGCTCGCTCGGCCGTCGCGAGGCGACGGGTCGTGGCTGCATGACCGTGACGAAGGATGCGCTGCGTCACCTCGGCATGCCGCTCGTTGGCGCGACGATCGCCGTGCAAGGCTTCGGCAATGTGGGCTCCGTCGCTGCGCATCTGCTTCGCCGCGAAGGATGCAAGGTCACGGCGATCAGCGACCGTTCCGGCGGCATCCACAATGATGGCGGGATCGACATCGACGCCGCGATCGCGCACGTGAAGACGCATCGTTCGCTCGAGGGCTACAAGGCCGGGGACGTCATCACGAACGAGGAGCTGCTGACGGCACCCGTGGACGTCCTCGTTCCCGCCGCGCTCGAGAATGTGATCACGACGAAGAACGCCGCGAACATCCGCGCGCGCATCATCTGCGAGGGCGCGAATGGCCCGACGACCGCGGCGGCCGATGCGATCCTCGACGAGAAAGGCATCTTCGTGATTCCCGACATCCTCGCGAATGCCGGCGGCGTGACCGTCTCGTACTTCGAATGGGTGCAGGATCGAGGGGGGTATTTCTGGACCGAGGAATCGGTCAACGATCGGCTCCTGCAGATCATGGAGCGGAGCTTCAGCGACGTGCTCGACCTCTCGAAACGGCACAAGGTGAACATGCGGACGGCCGCGTACATGCTCGCCATCAGCCGCGTCGCGACGGTGCACCGGCTCCGCGGCATCTACGCCTGAGCGCCCCGGCGTCGGACGCGCGGCCAGCTGTAGTCGTTCGTGCGGGTAGTGATCGCCGCGGTCGGAAGGCCTCGCGATCGGGCGCTCTCCGACGCCATTCGCGAGTATGAAGCGCGCGCCGCGCGGTACTGGCCGCTCGACGTGGTGGAGGTGCGTGAGGAGAGCGCGCGGGGCTCGAGCGCCGATGTGGTTCGCGAGCGCGAAGGCGATCGGTTGCTTGCACGAGTCGGCACCGGCGCCTACGTCGTCGCCTGCGATGAAGGTGGCACCCTGCTCACCTCTGCGACGTTCGCCGGCTTGTTGCGGGCTGAGCGTGAGCGCGCCGCGCGCGATGTCGCATTTATCATCGGCGGAGCGTACGGCCTCAGCTCCCGTGTGCGCGCGGTCGCCGGATTGCTTCTCGCCTTCTCGCGCTGGACGCTCCCGCATGAGCTCGCGCGCCTCGTGCTGGCCGAGCAACTCTACCGCGCGGGCACGATCGTGCGCGGAGAGCCGTACCACAAGTGACGCAGCGGTGCGTGCGCTCCTGACCGCCACCATGCTCCGCGCGATCGACTGTCGCGGCGCATGAGCGGGCCTCGCGTCATCACGCAGCAGCTGGGTGGCTCCGCACTCACGCAGGCCGCGATCGATGGCGTCGTACCTGAGGGCTGGTACGCGCGACGTCCGCAGACGGCAGGTGAATGGCGCTCGTACGTCGCGAGCGTCCAGGAACAGTTCGCTGACCCCGCGTGGCTCCTCGCGCTCTTCCCGGCCATTGCGCCCTCTGGCGCCGCCCGGGACCGGCTCGACCGCACGGCGCGAGCGGGCGGCGTGGTCGTGACCACGGGCCAGCAGCCCGGCTTGTTCGGAGGACCAGTCTATACCTGGTCGAAGGCCGTCGCCGCGCTCGCGCTCGCCGACCAACTGGAAGCGATCACTGGCGTCCCGAGCGCGCCCGTCTTCTGGGCAGCGACCGACGACAGCGATTTCGCCGAGGGGAGCGTCACGTACATCGCGACGCCGACCGGTGTGCAGGCGCTCACGCTCCCGACGCCAGAGCGCGAAGGCGTCTCGCTTCGCGACGTTCCGCTAGGCGACGTGAGCGCCCTCGTTCGCGAGCTCGAGGCAGGCGCTGGTTCCGCCGTCTACCCGGGCGCGTTGTCCGCTACCCGCGCGGCTTATGGGCCTGACGCGACGATCGGGAGCGCCTACCTCGCGTTGCTGCGCTCGCAGCTCGAGCCGCTCGGCATCGCGGTGCTCGATGCCGGGCACCCGGCCGTGCGCGCTGCCGCCCGGCCGACGCTCTCCCTGGCGCTCGAGAGGTCGGAGATTCTCGAGGCGGCACTGGCGGATCGGGATCGAGCGATCGCAGCAGCTGGCTACACCACGCAGGTTCCACTCGTGCGCGGGCTGACACTCGTTCTGGCGGAGGAGGGCGGGGGGTCGCGCCGCCGGGTGAGCGCCGCGTCGGCGACGCAGGTGGCGCGTGACGCCACTGCGGTCGTGGGGCCGAATGTGCTGCTTCGTCCGGTCGTCGAGCGAGCGATACTGCCGACCGCCAGTTATGTCGGAGGACCGGGCGAGCTTGCCTATTTCGCCCAGGTGTCAGCTGTGGCGGAGACGCTGGGGCTCCCCGCGCCACTCGTGCTTCCCCGCTGGTCCGGATTGATCGTCGAGCCGCACATCGAGCGCCTGCTCGCGCGCCATGCGCTCACGTTCGACGACCTTCGTGACCCGCACGCCGCCGAGGGCCACCTCGCGCGTGCGGCGCTGCCTCGACCCGTGACGGATGCGCTGAGCGGGTTCCGCACTGGGTTGCGATCGCTCACCCAATCTCTCGCCATGATCGCGAGCGCGCCGGATACTGGTGACGACGCGCTGCTTCCGAAGTCCGTGGTCGCCGGTCTGACCCGCGATTTCGACCGTCGGGCCGAGCGGCTCGAGCGGCGCGTCGTCGCGACGGCAAAGCGCCGCTCGGGGGAGATGCTCCGCGAGCTGACGACGCTACGCGCTGCACTCTATCCGCGCGGGAAGGCGCAGGAGCGGACTCTCAATTTCCTTCCGATGCTCGCGCGCCATGGTCCGCCCCTGCTCATGCAGATGCTCGATCGTGCACGCGAGCACGCCGAGCGCCTCATGCCAGCCGATCGAGACGGGTGAGCGCACACCGCATGTGCGAAATTGCGTCGGCTCGCCGCTCGAGAGCCGGGCGAACCGGGTGACTGACGCGGGTGGGGAAGCCTCGCGGCCCGAGCCGTCGCCGGCTAAGGGCACTGCACCCCCGTCGCCGGCGCGCGGCGCGCGGCCCGCGCTACTCGTCGGCGCGGGTATTCTGGTCAGCCGGATTTTCGGGCTGGTTCGCTCGCGCGCGCTCGCTTTCTATCTGGGCTCCACCGATGCCGCCGACGCCTACAACGCCGCGCTCCGCATCCCGAACGTCGTTCAGAACTTGTTCGGCGAAGGTGCGCTCTCTGCAGCGTTCATTCCGGTGTACGCTGGCCTCCTAGCGGAGGGCGAGCGCGAGGCAGCCGATCGCATGGCTGGCGTGATTGGGACGCTGCTCGCGTTGGTGGCGGCGGCGATCGTCCTGGCCGGCGTCCTTGGGACGCCACTCATGATCGCCGTCATCGCGCCCGGATTCAGCGGAGAGAAGCGGGAGCTGACGTCCCGGCTCGTACGCATCTTCTTTCCTGGGATCGGGCTCCTCGTCATGTCCGCGTGGTGCCTTGGCATCTTGAATAGTCATCGCCGGTTCCTCTTGTCGTACTCCGCACCAATTGTCTGGAACGTCGCGATCATCGCGGCACTCGTGATGCAGGGACGGCAGGCCGATCTCTCGAAGCTGGCCATCGCCGCGGCGTGGGGCGCGGTGGTGGGCAGCGCGTTGCAGTTCGCGGTGCAACTGCCGACGGTCGCGCGGGTCGCGCCCGGCGTTCGATTGTCGCTCCGGACGGCGACGGGTGGCGTGCGGACCGTGACGCGCAATTTTATTCCCGCGCTCGTGAGCCGAGGCGCGGTACAGATCAGTGCGTGGGTGGACACGATCATCGCGAGCCTGTTGCCGACTGGAGCGACCGCCGCGCTCGGCTATGCGCAGGTGATCTACACCCTCCCAGTGAGCCTCTTCGGCATGGCCGTCTCGGCCGCCGAGTTGCCGGCCATGGCGAGCGTGCGCGGTGCCGAGGCGGAGGTTGCGGCCGCGCTGCGCTCGCGCCTCGGCGGCGCTTTGCGGCACGTGGCGTACTTCATCGTGCCCTCGGCCGTCGCCTTCCTCGCGCTCGGAGACGTTGTGGCGGCGCTGCTGTACCAGACCGGGCGCTTCGGTCGCGGGGAGAGCGAGTACGTCTGGGCAATTCTTGCCGGATCCGCTGTCGGGCTCCTCGCGTCCACCATGGGCCGCCTGTACTCGTCCGCGTTCTACGCGCTGCGCGACACGCGTACGCCGCTGCGCTTCGCGCTTGCTCGCATCGCGCTGACCATCGTGTTGGGCTACGTCT
Source organism: Gemmatimonadaceae bacterium (assembly GCA_037720885.1). Taxonomy (GTDB): domain Bacteria; phylum Gemmatimonadota; class Gemmatimonadetes; order Gemmatimonadales; family Gemmatimonadaceae; genus JACMME01. The sequence continues at coordinate 18,908 of JBBJNN010000046.1, forward strand.
TCGCGCTTCCGCTCCCGCGCATGCTCGGGATCGAGCCGCGATGGGGCGCCGTAGGGCTCACAGCGTCGGCCGGCATCGCGGGGTGGCTCGAGTTCGTCCTGCTCCGCGCCTCCCTTCGCGGGCGCATCGGCGCGGTGCCGCTCCCGTCCGCGTATCTCTTATCGCTCTGGGCAGTTGCGCTCCTCGCGGCCGGCGGCGGATGGGCGGTCAAGCTCCTCGTCGGCACCCGAAGCCCGGCGCTGACCGGCCTAACCGTGCTCCCGGCGTATGGCGGCATCTACCTCCTCTCGACACTCGCACTCCGGATCCCCGAGGCGACCGGACTCGTCGCGCGCGTCGCACGACGTCGCTGACCGAGCCGGCTGAACCGGCTCGCGATGGCAACCGTTTATATTGCACCCTGATGGCTGAAGCCCCCGAAATCGTCGCGCGCAAGGTTGCTGGTTTGCCGGAGTCGCCGGGCGTCTACCTCTGGAAGGACGCTTCTGGCGCAATCCTGTATGTCGGGAAGGCGAAGCGTCTCCGCTCACGGGTCCGCAGCTATTTCGCAGGCGATCACTTCGAGAGCGTCAAGACGCGGGCACTGGTTCGCGCTGTCGCGGACGTCGAAACGATCGTCGTCCCGTCGGAGGCGCACGCGCTCATTCTCGAGGCGAATCTGATCAAGGAGTATCACCCGAAGTTCAACATCGCGCTTCGGGACGATAAGTCGTACCCCTACATCAAGGTCACTGTCCAGGAGCCGTACCCGAGAATTTTCGTCACGCGCCGGCTCATCGACGACGGCGCCCGTTACTTTGGCCCGTACACCGATGTCGGTGGCATGCGGCGCGCGCTCACCGTCGTCAAGCGCATCTTCACCGTACGATCGTGCAGTTACGACATGCCGCGCGAGATGCCGGAGCGTCCCTGCCTCGATTACTCCATCCGGCGGTGCAAGGCCCCCTGCATTCTCGCGCAATCGCTGCTCGACTATCGCGCAATGATCGACGAAGTCGTGCTCTTTCTCGGCGGGCGCGCGGATGAGGTCGTTCGGCGCGTGCGCGAGCGCATGGAGGACGCGGCGCTTCACCTCGACTTCGAGCGTGCGGCGGAGTTGCGCGATGCGCTTCGCCACCTGGAGCGCATGGAGGAACCGACAGTCGTCGTCGAGGTGGAAGGCGGGGATCGAGACGTGGTCGGCTATGCGCGCGATGGCGACGATGCGTGCCTGGCGTTGCTCCGCATCCGGTCTGGCAAGTTGCTCGCGCGCGAGCACAACTTCCTCGAGAACATTCAGGACGATGCAGACTCGGTTGTCCTTGGTACGTACCTGGCGCGCACCTATCTGCCGTCCGAGGAGCGAGCCGCGGAGCTGCTAGTGCCATTCGACTTCGAGGATCGCGAGGCGCTCGAGGCGTCACTCGGCCACACGCGCGTTCTGGCCCCGCAGCGGGGGCCCCGGCGCGAGCTGCTCGACCTGGCCGAGCAGAACGCGCGGCACCTTCTCGAGGAGCAGAAGCTCGGGAGCATGGAATCAGAGGAACGTGCCGCCGATCCGGTCTACGAGCTGCAGCGGGAGCTCGGCCTCCACCACGTCCCGCGCTCGGTCGTGTGCTTCGACATCTCGACTGCGCAGGGCACGGATACCGTCGGCTCGTGCGTCTGGTTCGAGAACGGACGGCCCAAGCGAGCGGAATATCGAAAGTTCAAGGTCAAGACGGTGGAGGGCACCGACGACTTCGCGTCGATGCGGGAAGTCGTGACGCGATACTTCGCGCGACGTGTGGCTGACGAGAAGTCGCTTCCCGATTTGATCGTAATCGATGGCGGGAAGGGGCAGCTCGCATCGGCGCGCTCGGCGCTCGATACGCTCGGCCTCTCCCACCTCTCGATCATCAGCTTGGCGAAGCGCGACGAAGAGATCTTTGCGCCGGGCCGGAGCGATCCCCTCCGGCTATCGCGCCGGTCATCCGCGCTCCGGCTACTTCAACGGGCGCGCGACGAAGCGCACCGCTTCGCCGTGACGTACAATCGAAAGCGCCGGTCCATGCGCACCGTGACGTCGGAGCTGATGCGGATTCCTGGCATCGGTCCGACGAAGCGGCGCGCACTGCTGCAGACCTTCGGAAGCGTGCAGGGCGTGCGCGATGCCGCCGAAGCTGACATCGCGAAGGTGCCGGGGTTCAGCGCCGGGAGCGCACGCCGGCTGCTCGAGGCGCTGAACGGCCCAGTCCCCACCCAAGTCCCGGCGGAATAGATGAGCGCACAGTGGTCACTCGAGTGCTCGGCGTGTCGCGCGACGGCGGCAGGGGATGCGCTCGCCAGCGTCTGTGTCGCGTGCGGGCAGCCCTACCTCGTCCGCTATGCATCGCTTCCCAAGACGCGCGATGCTCTACTTCCGCGCTGGGACATGTGGCGATACTCGGCGCTACTCCCGCTGGCCTCCGGCGAAACCCCGGTGTCGCTTGGCGAGGGCGCGACGCCTCTGATCGAGCTGCCCGCGCTCGCCGCCGAAGTTGGCGTCCGAGCGCTCTGGGTCAAGGACGAGGCGCTCAACCCGACCGCATCCTTCAAGGCGCGCGGGATGAGTGCCGCGGTGACACGCGCCCGCTCTCTCGGCGTCCCCGGCTTCGTGGTGCCCACGGCCGGAAACGCGGGGGCGGCGCTCGCGGCGTACGGCGCCGCGGCTGGGCTCCCGGTGCGCGTCTTCGCGCCGGACACCACACCCGAGCCAATTCTCGCCACGATACGCGCGCTCGGCGCCGAGCTGACCCTGGTACCGGGACACATTGGTGACGCCGGCAAGGCAGCCCGCGCGAATGCCGCGGAGACCGGATTCTTCGATGTCTCGACCTTGCGCGAGCCGTACCGAATCGAGGGGAAGAAGACGCTAGGCCTCGAGCTCGCCGAGCAGTTGGGATGGCGGTTGCCCGGTGCGATCGTCTACCCGACCGGGGGCGGCACCGGATTGATCGGAATGTGGAAGGCGTTCGGCGAGCTGGTGTCGGCTGGATGGTTGCCTCCAGACATGGTGTTGCCACGCATGATCACGGCGCAGGCAGCGGGCTGCGCGCCGATCGTGCGCGCATTCGCCGCCGGCGAGTCGAGCGCCACGGCCTGGCCAGATCCAGAGACGCACGCGAGCGGCCTGCGCGTACCTGGCCCGCTGGGTGACCGCCTCATCCTGCGTGCGCTCCGCGAGAGTTCGGGCGACGCCGGAGCTGTGTCCGAAGGCGAGATTCGCTCGGCGACATTGCGGCTGTCGCGGGCTGCCGGTATCGACGCAGCGCCGGAGGGCGGTTGTGCCCTCGCCGTGTGCGAGTCGCTCGTGCGCGAGGGGCGCGTGGCGGCGGACACCGAGGTCGTGCTCTTCAATACGGGCAGCGGCGCTTCCTACCGTTTCTGACGCGCGAGCGCCGGGTGAGTGGCATGCGCCTCTCGCTGCCGAGCGCCGCGCCGGTATCTTTCGTGCCATGCGAATCGCGATTCTCGATGCCTTCAGTGGCATCGCGGGCGACATGATACTCGGCGCGCTGCTCGAGGTCGGTCTCGACCCTGACTGGCTCCGTGGGCTGCCCGCGCGCCTCTCGCTCGAAGGGGTCGGAGTACGGATCGAGCGTGTGCGGCGCGGTGACATCAGCTGCTCGAAAGTGGACTTCGACATCCCGCCGCAGCCGCATGGGCGCCACATTCACCAGATCCGCGAGCTCGTCGCCCGAAGCGACGCGCCCCCATCGGTCCGGGAACGCGCGGACCGCACCTTTACCGCGATCGCCGAAGCGGAGGGGCAGATTCACGGCGTCGCGCCCGAGCGGGTCCATCTGCACGAGGTCGGCGCGGTGGACGCTATTCTGGATGTCGTCGGGAGCATATGGGGACTCGAGCAGATCGGGGTCGATCGCGTGTACTGCGGCCCGCTCACGGTGGGAGACGGCTCGGTCCGCGCCGCGCACGGGGTACTCCCGGTGCCCGCTCCCGCCACGTTGAAGCTGCTCGAAGGACAGGCGATTCGACCCGGTCCCGAAGGCTCGGGCGAGTTGGTGACGCCAACTGGAGCGGCGCTCGTGCGGATCCTTTCGGCAGGCGCGCCACCGGCTCAGTACGTGCCGCTTCGCAGCGGCTTCGGTGCCGGGACGAAAGAGTTCGCCGGGCGCGCGAACGCGCTCCGGATCGTGCTCGCCGACGCGGCTGACGATGCGGCGCCTTCGGCCGGCACGAGGGAGCAGGTGGTGCTCCTGTCCTCGGATATTGACGACATGGACGCGGAGAGTTTGGCGGGCGCCGCCGAAGAGCTTCGACAGGCGGGGGCGTTGGATGTGATTCTGATCCCAACGATTATGAAGAAGGGCCGTCCGGGCGCTCGCCTCGAGGTGCTCACCACACCGAAGGACGCCGAAGATCTCGAAGCGTTCGTGCTTCAGGTCACAACGAGCTTGGGGGTTCGGCGTATGTTGACGGAACGTCGCGTCCTGGCTCGCGAGATGCAAAACGTATCGGTTCTCGGACACGCAGTCGGCGTGAAGGTAGCCGTGCTGCCAGATGGGTCGCGCCGAGGCAAACCGGAATTCGACGACGTAACGCGGGTTGCGCGCGCGTCGAGCCGGTCGCTGCGCGAGATTGCCGATCTCGCCCGCGCGGCTGCGGAACGCGCGTGATGCGCTCGGGTATGTTCAGCGGCGAGTGACTTTCCTCGCCCGACCGCTTTAACACTGAGGAGATACCAGATGAACGCTTGGCGAAACGCTCTCGTCGGCTCGTTCGCGCTCGCCGCCGTCGCTCCCGGCACCGTGGCTGCGCAGGGCAAGTGCGAGGTGAACACCGGCAGTCCGTACCAGGTCAGCTCCGCGCTCATCTACCTCAATAAGGCGGCGGGCGGTGGCAAGGCCGACGAATCGCGCAAGCACATGAAGAGCGCGGTTGGGGTGCTCACGCAGAACCCGGAGAAAATCAACAATCAAGCCGGGCGGAACTACGTGCTCGGGAAGTCCCTGGTCTGGTGGGCGACGCAGGGCGGCGCGCCCGCCGTCGCGAAGCGCGGCGACCTGGGCTACGCTACTGATCCGAATGGCATGATCGACGTTGGCGCCGCGATCGACTCCGCGTTCTCGGCAGTGGATGCGGCAAAGCCCGAGTGCATGCGGGAAACCGCCGACCTGCGGAAGCAGATCTGGACGCCGGCCATCAACGCGGCCGGGAAGTTCATGAACGAGGACAAGCTCGATTCGGCCGAGGTCGCGATCAAGCGGGCGCAGTCGGCATGGAGTGGTTCGGCGCTCCCGACGTACTACATGGCGGTCATCGCACAGAAGCGGAACAACCTCCCGGCTGCGGCGCTTGCATACAAGCGGACCGTCGATCAGCTCACGCCGGAGGCCGTCGCGCGTGACTCCTCGATGCTCAAGATTCGCCAGACCTCGCTCTACAACTATGCACTCATCACGCAGAACGAGGCCGACGCAATGTCGGGAGACGCGAAGACCGCGAAGATGAAGGAAGCAGCTGCCGCGTTTCGGACTTACGTTGACACCTATCCTGGCGGCGAGCGCGTCACGGAGGCACGTACGGGCCTCGCGCGCGCGTTGGGCGGGGCGGGGGACACGGCCGCGGTGGCGGGCGTCTACGCCGCCATGGTGCAGGATCCGTCAAAGTATACGGACATTCAGCTGTTCGAGGCGGGGACGAGCGCATTTCGCGCCAACCGCCGGGACGACGCGGCCAAGCTTCTCGAGGCCGGTCTCGCGCAGAATCCGTACTTCCGCGATGCGTTGTTCAACCTGGCAAACACCTACTTCGCGAGCGAGCAGTTCGACAAGATGCTCCCGGTCGCACAGAAGCTCGTATCGGTCGACCCGAACAACCCTGACAACTGGCGTCTCGTCGCAGGCGCGTTCCAGGGCATGTCGCGCAAGGCCGGCGCGGCGCTGAAGAAAGCGCAGACCGATTCCGTCATCAAGTATGTCGAGCGGTCGCAGAAGACCGCTGTGAGAATGAGCTTCACCGGGTTCCAGCACGCGGGCGCCAACCACACGCTCACGGGCAGCGCCGAGAATACGACGGACGCGGCGGGGAACTACGTGATCAAGTTCGAGTTCCTGGACAAGACCGGGAACGTCGTCGCGTCGCGGGAAGCCGCCGTTTCCGTGCCGCCGAAGAGCAAGAAGGAGTTCCGCGTCGAGGTCAGCCAGGCCGGGGTCGTAGCGTTCCGGTACGCTCCGATCAGTTGAGCGTCGCGGGGTAGTCGTCGTACCTGAGGCCCGCGCAGTGACCGGCGCGGGCCTCGTCACATCCGGTCAGCGGAATCGCTCTACTCCGCGCGCCGAAGTGGCCGTATCAGCTTGATTTCGCCTTCCTTGGTTCGTACGTTACTTGACCTGTCTGGCGCCCACGTCTGCGCCACCGCGTGAGCACGTCGCGCGGCTTGTTCTCCCGCCGAAACGCGGTTTCGCGTTTGTAGAGAATCATGATCCGCGTAACCCGCGTCCAGCCCGAGAGCGTCGCCGACGAGTTGGGTATCGTCCCCGGCACGGAGCTCCGCAGCGTGAACGGCCGCCCGCTCGAGGATTTTCTCGACTGGGAGTTCCTCACCGCGGACGACGAGCTCGTGGTCGAGGCGTGTCTGCCGTCCGGCGAGGAGATCCGCTTCGAGTTCGATCGCCCCGAGGGCGAGCCACTGGGCCTGGAGTTGGAGCCGCCGCGTATCCGCCGGTGCGCCAATCGCTGCGAATTCTGCTTCATCGAGGGGCTTCCGACCGGTCTCCGGCGCTCGCTCTATGTCCGCGACGACGACTACCGTCTCTCCTTCGCGTACGGCAACTTCGCCACGCTCTCCAATCTCAAGGAGCGCGACGTCGCGCGGATCGTCGAGTACCGGCTGTCGCCGCTCTACATCTCGGTACACGCGACGCCGTGGGAGGCGCGGAAGACGCTACTCAACAACCCGCGCGTTCCCGACATCCTCGCGCAGCTCGTGACGCTCGCGAGCCATGGTGTCCAGTTCCACTGCCAGATGGTGATCGTTCCCGGCTTGAACGATGGCGACGTGCTCGAGCAATCGTTGACGGACCTCTGGGGGCTGGGCGATGCGGTCTTGTCCGTGGCGCTCGTGCCCGTCGGGCTCACGCAGTTCTCGCATCTCTACACCGGCCAGTCGATGGGTCCGGCGGTGGCGAAAACGCTCCTCCAGTGCGTCGAGGGCTGGGAGGCGCGCGCCCTTCAGGAACGTGCCGACCGGTGGGTGTACGGGTCGGACGAGCTATACCTGTTGGCTGGCCGCCGCCTGCCTGCTGCCGAGCATTACGGCGATTTCTCCCAGATCGAGAATGGCGTGGGCGCGGTCGCCGCGTTGCGACAGCGGGTGAGTGACGGCCTGGCGGACCTGCCGCGGCTCGACCGCCAGCGCATCGGCGTCGTGACGGGTACGTCGATGGCGCCGCTCATGCCCGATTTGCTCGAGCGACTGGCGGCGGCTACTGGCGCCACCTTCGAACTGCTCGCGGTCGAAAACTCGTTGTTCGGTCCGACTACCACTACAGCGGGTCTCCTGGTGTCGGCCGACATCGGTCGTGCGTTGCGTGATCGCTTCGATCTCGATCTCGCACTCATCCCGGCGGAGAGCATCAATGAGGATGGCGTGTTTCTCGACGACGTGAAATTTGCCGACCTGCTTGGCCAGCTCCCGATGCCTGTCCGTCCATCGTACGACTTCGTCGATGTCCTCGCGCGCGAAGGCATCATGGACGGTGGCGAGGTCCACGCGTGAGCACGCCAGTCGTCGCGCTGGTCGGGCGCCCGAATGTCGGCAAGTCCGCGCTGTTCAATCGGATTGTCGGGTCCGATTCGGCCATCGTCAGCGAGGAGGCCGGTACGACGCGTGACCGCCATTTCGCCCGGGCCGACTGGGGAGGCCAGGCGTTCTGGCTCGTGGATACCGGCGGCCTCACGGAGCGCCCCGACCTCCCGATGGATGTCGAGATACGCCGCCAGGTAGACCAGGCAATCGCCGAGGCGGATCTCCTCCTGCTGGTCGTCGACGCTCGCACCGGCGTGCACCCGCACGATGCCCGGGTCGTGGATCTGCTGCGCGATTCGCGCAAGCCATGGCTGCTCGTGGCGAACAAGGTGGACGATCCGGCATCGACGGATTTCTATGAGTTCTACTCGCTCGGCGCGGGCGATCCCATCCCCGTATCTGCGCAGAACGGCAAGAGCACCGGCGACATGCTCGACGAGCTGATCGCGCGCATCCCGCAGACCGCTCCGGAAGAGCAGAGCGCGCTGCGCGTGGCGGTCATCGGCCGTCCGAATGTCGGCAAGTCGTCCATCGTCAATCGGCTGCTCGGTGAGGAGCGCCTCGTGGTATCGGCGGTGGCGGGTACCACGCGTGACGCGATCGATACGCCGCTGCGCTACCATGGCTGGGACCTCGTGTTCGTTGACACCGCCGGCCTCCGGCGGCAATCGAAGATCGAGGATGGCATCGAGTTCTACTCGTCGCTCCGCACGCGGCGCGCGATCGAGCGCGCCGACATCTGCGTTCTGGCGATCGACGCGACAGAGGGCGTTCACAACCAGGACCTCAAGATCGCGACACTTGCGTGGGAAACCGGCCGCGGGCTCATCCTGGTCGTGAACAAGTGGGATCTGACAGAGAAGGAGACGATGACCGCGGCGAAGTTCGAGAAGGAAGCGGCCGAGAAAGCTCCGTATCTCCGCTTTGTCCCCTTCGTGTTCACCTCGGCGCTGACTGGACAGCGCGTCACCCGGCTGCTCGATGTCATTCTCTCGGTGGACGCCGAGCGGCACAAGCGAATCACCACCTCACAGGTGAATACGCGTTTGGAAGAGCTCCTCGCGCGCCGCCAGCCGCCGCAGGCCGCGGGGCGCGAGGTGAAGCTGCTCTACGCCACGCAGGTCGAGACCGCGCCACCAGCTATCGCCGTCTTCGGCAACCACCCGGAGCTCGTGCAGGAGCACTACATTCGGTATCTGCACAACGGCTTTCGGGAATCCTGGGGCTTCGTCGGAAATCCGCTGCTGGTCCTGATGCGGCGCAAGGCCGCATAGGTGCATCCGCTTGCGGCTGTTGGACTCTCGTACCTGTCGGGCTCGATTCCGGCCGCATACCTGGCCGGCAAACTCTTTCGCGGGATAGACCTCCGCGATCACGGCTCCGGCAACCTCGGTGCGACGAACGTGTTCCGTGTCATGGGCGGCAAGCTCGGCGCGCTCGTCATGGCAGTGGACGTTGCCAAGGGCGCGCTGCCGGTCTTCTACCTTCCGGGAGCAGTCGGCGTCCCGGATCGTGGCTGGTGGGCGATAGCGTTCGGCGTCGCTGCCATCCTCGGCCACGTGCGGCCCGTATTTCTGTTGTGGAAGGGCGGCGGAAAGGGCGTTGCCACGGCGGCGGGTGTCTTCCTCGCGCTCGCGCCATTCGCGCTCCTGCTCGCGACGCTCGCCTGGACCGCGATCGTATTACTGTCGGGCTACGTGTCGCTCGCCTCGCTCGGCGCAGCCATCCTGCTCCCCGCGGCGATCCTCGCGACGGAGGGGCCACGCTCTCCGCTGTTCGCGGTCGCCGGCGCGATGGGAGTTTTCGTCTTCTGGACGCATCGCACGAACATTGGGCGACTGCGGCGGGGAGAGGAGCATCGCTTCGGGCGAAAGAAGCCCGCCTAGTGCGCTGCGCCGTCGTCGGTGCGGGCGCCTGGGGCACCGCGCTCGCCGACCTCCTCGCCCGCAACGGGCACGACACGACACTCTGGGCTCACGAAGAGCACGTAGCGCGGAGCGTGACCGTTACGCGTGAGAACAGCGCGTTTCTGCCCGGTACCACGCTCGCCGATTCGCTCCGCGCGACGACGGACCTCGGCGCGGCGTTGGACGGAGCCGAGCTTGCCCTCTACGCCGCACCGTCGCATGTACTCCGGCAGGTCGCTCGCCGCGGAGCCGGTGAACTCCCGGAGGGCGCGTCGATCGTTGTCGCGAGCAAAGGGATCGAGCGCGGGAGCCTCGCGCTCATGTCGGACGTTCTGGCGAGCGAGTTGGCACCTCGCGCGGTCGTTGCGCTCTCCGGTCCGAGTTTCGCGTCCGAAGTGGCGAAACGCCAGCCGACGGCGGTGGTGGCGGCGTCCGCCGACCTGGCGGCAGCGCGTGCGGTTCAGCAAACGTTCAGCAATGACACCTTCCGCGTCTACACGCACGATGACGTCATCGGGGTCGAGCTTGGCGGATCGCTCAAGAACGTGATCGCGGTCGCGACCGGCATCGCGGAGGGTGTGGGCCTCGGAAGCAACTCGCGCGCGGCGCTCATTACGCGCGGCCTTGCCGAGATGATCAGATTGGGTGTCGCGCTCGGCGCAGCACCGGCGACCTTCGCGGGGTTGGCCGGCCTCGGGGATCTCGTGCTCACCTGTACGGGAGCGTTGAGTCGGAATCGGGCGGTCGGCGTCGCGATTGGCGCCGGTGCGACACTCGCGCAGGCGTTGGCGGGCAAATCCACCGTTGCCGAAGGCGTGGTCACGACGGAAAGCGCGCACGCGCTCGCGCTGCGCGAGCGCGTGGACATGCCCATCGTCGCGGCCGTGCACCGCATCCTTTTCGAGGGGCAGCCTGCGCGCCGGGCGATCGCTGAGCTCATGACGCGCGATCTGCGCTCGGAGCGGGACGGCTGAGCGATGGACGATCCACGAATTGACGACGCATGAACGCCGTATGAGCGGGGAGCCCGTCCAGCTCTTTTTCTCGATCAGCGAGGTCTGCGAGCTGACCGAACTCAAGCCGCACGTGCTCCGCTACTGGGAAAGTCAGTTCCGTTTCCTCGCGCCGGCCAAGACACGTGCAGGCAACCGCGCCTACCAGCGTCGCGAGATCGAGCTCATTCTGCTGGTCAAACGCTTGCTGTATACCGAGAAGTACACGATCGAGGGAGCGCGCAAGAAGGTGGACGAGCACCGGAAGGGGAAAGTGCTGAAGCAGGCGGCGCGTGCAGCGCTCGATCTGGAGACAATTTCCGCGCTGGAGCGCGACGCCCGCAGTCTCCTCGCGCTCCTCGGTGACGCCGACGGGGTCACGTGAGCGGGCGCGTCGCCTGTGTGGTTCCCGCGTTCGACGCCGCAACACAGCTTCCGGCCGTTGTCGCCGCCACGCGCGCTGCCGTCCCCACGGCGACGGTGATCGTCATCGACGACGGTTCACGCGACGGAACCAAGGCGATCGCGCGCGAGCTCGCGGACGTGTCTATTTCGTGGTCCGCCAACCGCGGGAAAGGAGTGGCCCTCCGCGCCGGCTTCCGCGAAGCACTGGCGCTCGGCGTGTCTGCGGTGGTGACACTCGATGCCGACGGACAGCACGACCCCGCGTTCGTGCCGAAGTTGCTCGACGCCCTGGGCCGTGCCGACGTCGCCGTCGGTGCGCGCACGCGCACGCCCGGCGGTATGCCATGGGGCCGACGCGTCACGAACGCGCTGTCGAGCGCCGCGTTCAGCGCGCTGAGCGGGGCGACACTGCTCGACACCCAGTGCGGATTTCGCGCGCTCCGAGCGGCCGTGCTTCGCGCCGTGCAGGGCCGAGGGGACCGGTACGAGTATGAGAGCGATCTCCTCCTGCGCGCGATCGGTGCAGGCTTTCGCGTGGAGAGCGTTCCGATCTCGACGGTCTACGGCCCGCCCAGCCATTTTCGCCCATTGGCCGACGGCGCGCGCATCGTGCGCACGCTCTGGGCGCACCGTTCCGGGCGGGGCGAATGATGCGGTTCCTCTGCACGAACGACGACGGTATTCTGGCGCACGGCCTCGAGTGCCTCGTCCGTGCCGCGTCTCCGTTGGGCGACGTCACCGTTGTCGCTCCGGACCGGGAGCAGAGTGCGACGAGTCATTCGCTCACGTTGCATCATCCGATACGGCCAGTGCAGCGCGGCGAGCAGCGTTGGCAGGTTGACGGCACGCCGACGGACTGTGTGATGCTGGCGATCGAGGCACTGATGCCTGATCGTCCCGATTTCGTGCTCAGTGGAGTCAATCACGGGCAGAACATGGGCGAGGACGTGCTCTACTCTGGGACGGTCGCCGCCGCGATGGAAGGGCTCTCGCTCGGCATCCCGTCGGTCGCATTGTCCTTCGCGGGGGGCGACCTGCGCGCTGACCCGACACTGCTCGCGGGTCAAGTTGAGATCATCACACGGCTGCTCGCCCACGTTGCCGCTCTCCCGACCTTTCCGCCCGACACGCTGCTGAATGTGAATTTCCCGCCACTCGCGAGCGGAGAGGTCAAGGGAGTACGCCTGACGACGCTCGGCCGGCGCGTCTACTCGGATTCGCTGATGCGCATGAAGGATCCCTGGGGGCGTGAGATCTTCTGGATCGGAGGTGGTTCCGCTGCGTGGTCAGGGCGTGATGACTCCGACTTTCGCGCCGTACGCGACGGCTACGTCTCGGTTACGCCGCTGCATCTCGATCTTACGAACTACCAGATGCTCGAAGACGCTCAAAGTTGGTGGCAGGACCTGTGACCAACCGATTCGCCGGTGCGAGACGCCGGCTCGTCGAGGCCCTCGGCGATCGCGGCATTTCGGACCTGGCCGTGCTCCGAGCGGTGGATCTCACGCCCCGGCACCTCTTCGTCCCGTCGGGCCTGCAACATCGGGCGTACGAGGACGCTGCGCTGCCGATCGGAAATGGCCAGACGATCTCACAGCCCTCGACTCACGCACGGTATCTACAGCTGCTGCGGCTCAGAGGCGGCGAGCGCGTCCTCGAGGTCGGCACCGGCTCGGGCTACCAGACGGCGCTCCTCTCGCACCTCGCCGCACAGGTCTTCTCGATCGAGCGGGTCGCTGCTCTCCTCGATCGCGCCCGCGTGGCCCTGCGCGAAGCGGCATGCGCCAACGTCTCCACTCTCGCCGGCGACGGGACGTTGGGCTGGCGCGAGTACGCGCCTTTCGACGCGATACTCGTCGCCGCCGGCAGCCCGTCGGTCCCCTTGCCGCTGACCGAACAGCTCGCCGAGGGCGGCAAGCTCCTCATTCCCCTTGGCGACCGAGATGGGCAAACCCTGGCTCTCATTACGAGACGTGGTTCGACGCTCGATCGGCAAGATGTGACTGCCGTCCGCTTCGTGCCCCTGCTCGGTACCCACGGGTGGCCCGGGAGCGCCAGGACGTAACCGGTGCGAGGGCGACGCGCGGCTGACCGTCGCCGCAGTGACCGGTATATTCGCCGCAGCCTCCAGTAGCACGTCCCGCAGCGCCCGGTTCATGAACGACGCCGACCGCTCGCCACGTCCAAGCACCGCCCGTCCTTTTGTCGCTCACGGTAGCGCGGCGCCATCGATGGCGCTCGGACGTGTCGCGGTCGCACATGCCCGCCCGTTTACGCCTCCCGCGTCGCTGGCGGCGATCGTGCCGGACGACCGACTGGTGCGGAGTCCGCGTGCCGGCGCTGCGAGTCGACACGAACCGCCGAATGCACCCGCGCTCGTTCTGGCAGCCTCCGCTCCGGCGGATGCCGCAGATTCCGAAGATTCCGAGACGGCAATCTCGCCGCGTCCCGCCAGTGGATCCCGCGCGCCGGAGCTCACACGCGGGCGTGCACTCCGACGGCCGTTCCGCGCGGCATCCGCCGATGCGCCGCCTCGGGATCGCGGTCCGCAGATGCGGCGCGTCGCGCTTGCTGACGGCGGTGTCAGAGGCGCGCGGGCGCGCCCGGCGGACGGTGCGTCGCAAACGACGCTTCACGTAGCCCGGCCGGCCGAACTCCGTTCTCCGGCACACACGAGCGTTACGTTCCGAGGGGACGGCGAGCGCTCGTACACCTCGGAGATCGCGGCACCGATCCCCCGGCCGCTAACGGTGCAGGCGCTTCGCGCGCTCGAGCAGCTCAAAGAGCTCGAGCCGTGGGCCTTTCCGCTCGGCGTCGAGGCCGGGGTGTCGCTCCGACCGTCAAGTGTCGCGTCGGCGCTCGGCGACACCTTGGAGCGTCTCGCCGGACGGGTGCGCAGCGGTGCGGTCCGCATCGGCGCAGACGCGACGTACGATAACGACGCCGGCGCCCTCACCGTGGTACTCGCGGCCCTCCTGCGCGACCGACCTGTGTGATCGGCAGTGCGCCGTGTGAGGCTGGTGGTGCGCGGGACGGTCCAGGGTGTAGGTTTCCGGTGGTTCGCGCGTGAAGCCGCCCGCCGGTCAGGTATAGACGGCTGGGCCCGAAACCTCGGCGATGGCACTGTCGAGATAGCTGCGGCTGGGGAGCAGGAAGTAGTCGATCGCTTCATTCGGGCGATCGGTCGGGGCCCCGAAGGGGCACGCGTCTCCGACGTTCAGCAGTTCACGTTGGAGGATGGCATCCCGCTCCCGCGGCCGTTCGCCATCCTGCGATGACTCGCCCAACACGGCGCCGGCGGCGCCGAGGATCACCGGCCTGAGAGAGATCGAAAAGACGCTCCGGCGTACGATCCGAGACGTTCCCGATTTCCCGCGCAAAGGCGTCGTGTTCAAGGATATCACTCCGGTGCTCCGCGACGCCGCACTCTTCCGTGCGACGACCGCTGCGATGGCGAACGGTCATCAGGCATCGGGTATCACTCATGTGGTCGCGATCGAAAGCCGTGGGTTCCTCCTTGGGGGCCCCATCGCCCAAGCACTGGGCGCCGGCCTCATTCCGGCGCGGAAAGCGGGAAAACTGCCCTATACGTGCCACGTCGAGGAGTACGCGCTGGAGTACGGGAGCGACCGGCTCGAGATGCACGCTGACGCGCTGGGCGCTACGGACCGCGTCCTGATTGTGGACGATGTACTCGCCACGGGCGGGACGGCCGCCGCGACATGTCGGCTCGTGGAGAGGCTAGGCGCGACGGTCGTGGGGTGTACGTTTCTTATCGCCCTCTCTTTCCTGCCAGGGCTTACCACAATGGCGGCACGCGATCCGTACGCGCTCGTCAGGTACTGAGCGGACGTCGCGGGCGGCGAGGTGCGCCGTCAGCAGCCGCAACGCACGGTGAGGATTCTCGTCGTCACGCACAACTATCCGCGCGTCGCTGGCGATCCGGCCGGCGCATTCGTGCGTCGCCTCGCGGTGGCGGCGCGCCGGGCGGGCGCGGAAATATGTGTCGTCGCGCCGCACGCGACGGGCGCTCGAGAGGAAGAGCAGGACGAGGGTGTCAGCGTGACGCGCTTCCGTTACGCACCAGACGGTTTCGAGCGCGTGGCGTACCGAGGCGATCTCCATCGCGTGAGCGCACTCTCCGCGCCGCTCGTCGCGCTCGGGTTGCCATTCTTCATCGCTTCATTTGCTCGCGCGATCACCAGGGCGGTCGCTGCCTTCGCGCCGGATGTCATCCACGCGCACTGGTGGATCCCGGGTGGATGGTTGGCCTCGCGCCCGGGAACTCCATTCATCGTCACGGCCCACGGAAGCGACGTGCGGCTATTGGACCGATCCGCGCTGTTGCGGCGCCGCGCACTGACCGTGCTCGCTCGCGCGTCCGCGATCACGACCGTTTCGCGCTTCCTCGCCGATGATATTCGGCGCGTCCTACCAACGTTGGCGACACCGGTACATGTGGCCCGGATGCCCGTTGACGTGGCGCACTTCGAGGCCGGCCGCTCGGTCGCGAAAGCCGACCCGCCGCGCATCCTGTACGCGGGAAATCTGCTCGCCAGCAAAGGCGTTGATGTCCTGCTCCACGCGTTCGCGATCCTCCGGCAACAGGCTGCCCCCTGCGGGCTCAAGCTGCTCGGCAGCGGGCCCGAGCTCGCGACGCTGCGGCGCGATGCAGAGCGCTTGGGTGTCGCCGGCGACGTGACATGGTCCCCGTTCGTCAGCCAGGAGGCGATGCCCGCGGAGTATGGTGCGAGTACTGTCACGGTATTGCCGACGCGCGGTCGGGCGGAGGGGCTGGGCCTCACGCTCGTCGAGGCGCTGCTCTCGGGCTCTGCGGTCGTCGGCACGCACGCCGGCGGCATTCCCGAGGTTGTCACTGATGGTGTGTCAGGGCTGCTGGCGCCCGATGGCGACGCGGCCTCGCTCGCGTCGCAGATTGCGAGGCTTCTCGCCGATTCGAACCTGCGTGCCCAACTCACGGAGCGCGGTCGGCGCATGGTGCGCGAGGCCTTCGCGCCGGACGCCGCCGCCGCCCGCTTTCTTTCGCTCTACGATGACGTCGTTCGACATCGTCGCGCAGCCTGACGCGCCGCCGGGCTGGGACGAGCTCGCACTGGGCGAAGGATCGTTCTACCATCGGCCGGCTTGGGTCGACGGTCTCGCACGATGTTACGGCTTCCCGAAATTCTACCTGGCGGCCCACCGCGGCGGTGTGTGCGTTGCCGGCCTTGCGCTCGCGGAAGTGCCCGCCTTGCTCGGACCACGCCGACTGGTCAGCTTGCCGTTCAGCTACGCGTCGGGTGTCTTCCCGGCGGGGTCGGACGCAACAGCGTCGCTCGGTGCGCGGGCGATCGAGCTTGCGACTGCCCGGTCCGTGCGACGTCTGGAGATCAAGCAGGTGGGCGTGCTGGGGACCATTACGCCCGGATTCGAACGGGTCTCGAAGTATTCGACGTATCGGGTGAGCACCGAGGGTGGAGAGGCAGTCCTGTGGAAGCGCCTGCACGGAAGCAGCACACAGCGCAGTATCAAGAAAGCACGACGGTCAGGTTTGGAGGCTCAGCGCGGTGAATCGGCCTGCGATTGGTCGATCATGGCCGACCTCGAGGAACGTACCGCACGCCGCCTCGGCCTACCCGCGCCTCCACGCCATTTCTTTGGTGTTCTCTGCGTCGAACTGCAGCGCCTCGGCCTTGCGGAGCTCTACCTGGCGCGGCGGGCGGACGGGGAGGTGGCAGCCGGAATCACGGTGTGGAAGGGCGCTCGCGAATGGATTTATGCCTTCGGCGCCTCGCGTCCGGAGATGCTTGACCTCCGTCCGAATCACCTGCTCATCTGGCGAGCGATGCTCGACGCGGCCGCCGCGGGGGTGACCTTCGATCTCGGTCGGGCGGCACCGGAACAACAGGGCCTGGTCGAATTCAAGAAACGGTGGGGTGCTGAGGCTATCCCCATCTCGACCGACTTCTGGCCGCGCGCAGGCGGACTGAACGTGGCGCGCCGGGATCGTGGGCCACTCGCACTGGCCACGACCGTTTGGTCTCGGCTCCCGCTGGGCGTCACGCGGCGCGCTGGAGGGTTTTACCGGTACCTGGGTTGAGGGGAGCATGATCCTCCTGCGGTTGCGGAAGAAGGTGTTCAAACGCTGGGCACGTGATGCGTTCTTTCCGGCCTGGCGATTGAGGCTGCTGCGTTGGTGCGGCTTCCGCATCGGGCGCGACGTCTACATCGCCGACGGACTGATGATCGTTGAGGAGCTTGCTCAGCATGGCATGCTGGTCATCGGAGACCGCGTGAGCATCGCTCCACGCGTCACACTCGTCACGTCATCGCATCCCAATGCCTCGCGCATTCGCCCATTCGCCCCCGTCCAGGTCGGCCGGGTCGTTCTGGAAGACGACGTGTGGATTGGCGCCGGCGCGGTGATTCTTCCCGGCGTGACGATCGGTCGCGGCGCTGTGGTGGGCGCACTGGCGGTGGTAGCTCGAGACGTTTCTCCGCTGCACGTCGTGGCGGGGCAGCCAGCGCGGACCGTTCGGATGCTCGTGCCGCCAGACGGTTGGGCGTGATACGCGTTCGGTCCCCTACGCCATTGAACTCGGCCGAGCGGTTCGGCCTGGACACCTTGCTCGACCTGTCCTGTCTCGTTCGCGCCGAGTTCGAGAGCGCGGACGTGGTCGATCTCGTCGTCGAGGACGAGTCCGCCCCAGCGGCCGATGTGAGAGCTGTTCATGCGGCAGGGTGGGGGATCCGCGTCGACGATGCCTGCGTACGGATCCCACGTGGCTCTCTGTCGCTCGTCACGGAGATTGCCGGCCTGGTCGCCGAGCAGCGATCGAGCGTCGCCGATCGTTTTGGACGCGTACCGAGCGCGGAGAATGCGCTCGTCGCAGCGGCAGTTGAACGTGTTCCTGTCGTGTCGTTGGCCGCCGTACGGCTCCGCGAGTCGGCACGCGACGCCAGCGGCAGGCGCGTGTTCCGGACTGTCGCCCCCTGGCCGAACGGCCGCGACTGGTGTGTCGCGCTCACGCACGATCTTGACGTTGTAGACTGGTGGCCGCTGTTCTCTGCGTTGCGGGTGGCCGAGCTCGTGACAAAACGAGATCTGCGTCGCGCGTGGTCGGTCACTCGAGCAGCGGCGTCCTCGATTTCCCGCCAGCCCGTCTGGAACGCCGTCAATCGAATTCTCGAGCTCGAGGCGCGCGGCGGGGTGCCCGCAACGTGGTTCCTCCTCTCCGGAGTTCCCACCTTGCGCACCTTTCGTCACGGTGATCTCACGTATCGCCTCGATGCGCCGCTGGGGAAGCGGATCGTGTCGGCCGTGCGGTCGGCGGGGCACGAGCTCGGCTTACATGGCAGCTTCGCCACCCTTGGGAAGGAGGGGGAGTTTGGCGTGGAGCGCGAGCGGTTGCAGAGGGAGAGCGGCTCTCGCGTGGAGGGCGTCCGGCAGCATTTCCTGCGAATGCGACCGGGCCAGACTCAGCGCGCCATGCGCGACGCGGGTTTCAAGTACGACGCAACACCAGGTTTCCCTGACCGGAATGGTTTTCGCCTCGGGCTCGCTGACGTGGTCTTGGCCTGGGATGCCGCCCGCCAATCAGCGAGTGACATCTCCCTCGTGCCGCTCGTGTGGATGGACCGCGCGCTCAGCAAGTACGCGGGTGTGGAGGATCCACAGGAGTGGGTGACGGACGCGATCGAGCTGATGGACGCGTGCCGCCGGGCTGGTGGGCTGTGGACAGGCCTGTGGCATCCCAATATGGACGCTGCACTGGGCTATCCGCACGCGATGGCCGCGTTCGAGCGTCTCCTGGAAGGTATCGGCGAGCGACAGCCGCACGTCGGTACGCTCGGGGACATTGTGTCATGGCGCGAGTCACGGAGAGCGTTTCGGGCACAGGGACTATCGGCCAGCGGGGCCGTAGTCAGGGGAGGATCCGTTAGATCCGCGGATACGATTCAGTTGCTCGATCAGGATCTTCGCCTCGCTCAATCGGCGTAGTCTTGTCATCCCGACCCGAGCAGGACCGTGCCCACCCGATCAACTCGCTAGCCGGCGACAGTTATGTCAAAATTGAAGCAATCACATAGGCAAAATTCGCGACCCAAAGGCGTATACGCGGAAGGCGTTGAACGGCCTCACGAAGGCGGTACCGGACGTCTTGTATCCATCCATGAGCGAGCTTATCTTAAGCGCTTCTATTTACTTGACTTAGGTTGCTGCCCCTGTAGCTCAGGTGGATAGAGCAGCGGTTTCCTAAACCGTTGGCCGGGTGTTCGAGTCACCCCAGGGGCAT
>JBBJNN010000001.1:0-28858 GCA_037720885.1 Gemmatimonadaceae bacterium
CCTCGAGGTACTTCTTCGAGCGGTACAGATCGTCGCCCGGCCCGGGCGCGGCGCCCGCCTGCGCCGGCGGCAGCAGCAGGAGGAACAGCGAAGCCGCCGCGGCCGTGGTCGCCGCCGCTGCCCCCCGGCGCCGCCGGCCGCGCCGTTCGGCGAGCAAGGTGTCGGCGAGCGCCAGGAGCAGCGCCGGCAGCAGAAAGAGCTGAAAGCGCGGACGCCGGTTCGCGCTCGAATCCGTGGCGCCTTGCGTGCGCCGGAGCGTTGCGACGGCGCGGACCACGCGGGTGGCCTTGTCCGTCGCGGCCGCGTCGATAAAGGTTCCGCGGGAAGCCGTCGCTGCCGCCTGAAGCAGTGCCGGCGTGTAGCGAGTGATGACGACCGCCCCGGTCTCGTCGCGCTTCGGGACCGTACCCTCCGCCGTCGCGACGGGAATCGTGGCGCCGTTCGCGGTCCCGAATCCCACGAGCACCAGCGCGACGCCGGCCGATCCCGCGCGCTCCGCTGCCGCCACGACGTCTTCCTGCGGCTCGAACGATTCGCCATCGCTCATGACGACCAGCGCTCGGTCGCTACCGCTCTTCGAGAGAGTGAGCAGCTCGGTTCCCTGCCGGATCGTGCGCGCCAGGGAGCTGCCCGCCTGCCCCACGACGCTGGGGTCGAGGTTGTCGAGGAACAGGCTCACGGCGCCGTGATCCACGGTTGGCGGCGCGAGTATGTAGCTGCGGCCGGCGAAGGCGATGAGACCGACGCGGTCGCCAGCCGAGCTCGCGAGGATGCGTCGCGCTTCCTGCTTCATGCGCGCGAGCCGGTCAGGTCGCTCGTCCGCCGCCAGCATAGAGAGTGATGCGTCGAGCGCGAGCACGATGTCGGCACCGCTGCTCCGGACCACGGTGCGCTCCACGCCCCAGCGTGGACCGGCGAAGGCGACCGTCGCGCAGGCGGCGGCGAGCCCAAGGCAGAGCAATCGCAGACGCGATGGCCGCTGGGACGTCGGAGGAACGAGCCGCGCAACGACCTCCGATTGGCCCATTCGCGCCAGCCGGACCGCGCGCCGCCGCGCCGTCGCTACGAGCAGCACGACGATCGCGCCAGTGAGTACCGGAACGAGCGCGAGCCCCCACATCGCCTCGAAGTAGCGCGCGAGCGTCGTCATGCGACCTTCGGCTCCGAGCTCGCGCTCCCGGTACGGACGCACGTCATGCCGCGCGCACCTCCGACGCGGGTGTCGTCCGCGCGTCCGGCACCCGCGGGTTCACCGCGGATTCGACGTCGCGCACCAACGCGCGGGCATGTAACGACAGCTCCCGCGCTCGTTCTCCGCTCACGTTTCGGCGGGCAAACTTGACGAGGTCCGCTTCGGCCAGCAGAACGCGCAGCCGGTCCGCCGGAATCTCCCGCCTGGATTGCAGGGCCCCAAGGAGCTCGCCGCTCGTGAGTGACGGCCGCGCCTCGGGAAGGCGCGCCGCGAGGTAGTCTCGTGTGACGTCAACGGCGAGCGCTACGAGCCGACCGCGCTCGCCCGCCTCGACAAGGCCGAGTGCGTCGATCCGCGCGAACTCGGCTTCCGCGCGCTCGAAGGCGTCCACGACCTGCGCTTCGTCTCGCCGGTATCGGCGCCTGCGCCACCACGCCCACAGCAGCAACCCCGTGATCGCCAACGCGAGGAGCGCGGCGAGCAGCCGATACCACCACGGACGTGCGCCAGCCAGGATGTCGCGCTCGGGCTTCGGCACATGCAGCGCGGTGTCGCGCGGCAGCACGCTTCGCACGTAGAGCGCCGCCTCGCGCAGCGTCAGCAGTTGATCGGCTGGACCCGTCACGCGCACGGCGCCGAGCCCCGCCGACCGCGCGCCAGTATCCCATGCGACCAGGCGGTACGCGGCCGTTACATCGACCGCACCGGAATCCGCTGCCGAGCGCACGGTGCGCGGATCAACGGCTTCGACCACCGCACCTGAATCAGGTCCGTCCGGAAATGCGATCGCGGAGCCGAGCGGCGCCCGCACGCGTACGAGGACCGTGAATGGCTCGCCGACCGTCACCGTGTCCGGCCGCACAGTCACGCCGATCTGTACCTTGGGCACCGGCACGCGGCCGTCGCCCGCTCCCTGCAGCGCGAGGACAACGAGCAGCACGATCACCGCCGCCCCCGCTGCTCGCGCAGCCGGAAGAACCGGAGCAGCGCGTCGATGTACCCGGTGTCGGTGCTCACAACGATCTCGTCGATGCCCAGCCGCCGGAAGAGCTGCCGGCGCGCCTCGCGCTCCTGTCGCACCACGTCCTCGAATTGCGTGCGAACTGCTGGATCGCTTGTGTCCACGTCCAGCGTCAGGCCGGTTTCCGGATCGGTGAAACGCGCGACCCCAAGATCGGGGAGCGCGTGCTCGCGCGGATCTTCTACCGACACGGCGACCACATCGTGCCGTTGGGACAGGAGCTTGATCGGCTGTTCGATCCCGACGCCGAGAAAGTCCGAGATGAAGAAGATGATCGAGTGGTGAGGCAGCATCTTCGCCAGGTAGTCCGCGCAGCCGGCGATGTCGGTGCCGTTCCCGTTTGGCTCGTACACGAGAATGTCGCGGATGAGGCGGAGGACGTGCCGGCGTCCCTTCCCCGGCGGCACCACGTGCTCGATCTCATCAGTGAAGAGCATCGCGCCCACCCGGTCGTTGTTCCGCACGGCGGACATCGCGAGAACGGCGCTCAGCTCCGTCGCCAGCTCGCTCTTGAAGCGGGTCGCTGTGCCGAAGCGCTCCGATCCCGAAAGATCCACGGCGAGCATGACGGTGAGCTCGCGCTCCTCGATGTAGCGCTTCACGAACGGCTGCCGCATGCGCGCGGTGACGTTCCAATCGATCGAACGGACTTCGTCACCGGGTTGGTATTCGCGCACCTCGGCGAACTCCATTCCCTGTCCCTTGAACACCGAGTGGTATTCGCCCGAGAAGAGCGAGTTCACGAGTCCGCGCGTCCGCAGCTCCAGCAGCTTCACCTGCCGGAGGATCTCGGTCGGCACGCCCGCGGTCGAGCGATCGCGTGTCCCGCGCGTCGCCGGGCCGCCGCCCGTACCCTCGGCCGGCGCGCGGCCGCGGACGCGCGCGGCTGGCATCAGGGGCTCTCGATCGCGCCGAGGATGCGCCGGACGATCTCGTCGCTCGTCACTTCCTCGGCCTCCGCCTCATAGGTCGTGAGGACGCGGTGGCGCAGAATGTCCGGCGCGACGGCCTTCACGTCGTCGGGCGTCACGAAGCTGCGGCCGCGGAGGAAGGCGTAGGCCCGCGCGCCCTGCGCCAGGAAGATCGTCGCCCGGGGGCTCGCGCCGTACTCGATCAGGGGTGTCAGCTCCTTGAGCCCGACGTCGGCCGGCGTGCGCGTCGCGTGCACGATGTCGACGATATAGTCGATCACGCGATCGTCCACGTACAACTCCGCGATCCGGCGGCGCGCGTCCATGATCTGCTGCGGAGATGCAACGTGTTCGACCGGAATCGGCTGGCCGCCCGCCATCCGCCGCATGATCTCCTTCTCTTCCTCGCGGGTCGGGTAGCCAACACGCAGCTTGAGCATGAAACGGTCGACCTGTGCCTCTGGCAGTGCGTAGGTGCCTTCCTGCTCGATCGGATTCTGCGTCGCGAGCACGAGAAACGGCTCATCGAGGTGGTACGTCGTACCGCCGATCGTGACCTGTTTCTCCTGCATCGCCTCGAGGAGCGCCGCCTGCACCTTGGCCGGCGCACGGTTGATCTCGTCGGCCAGGATGATGTTGGCGAAGATCGGACCCTTCTTTGCGCGGAACTCGCCGGTGGATTGGTCGAAGATCATCGTGCCGAGCACGTCGGCCGGGAGCAGGTCGGGCGTGAACTGGATGCGCTGGAAGGACGTCGAGATCGTCTCGGCGAGCGTCTTGACCGTGAGCGTCTTCGCCAGACCCGGCACGCCCTCGAGCAGCACGTGTCCGCCGGTGAGCAGACCAATGAGCAGCCGCTCCACCATGTAATCCTGTCCCACGATCCGTCGCCCCACTTGCTCGACGATGTGCGACACAAGCGCGGCGTCACTCGTCGGCATCACCCGTGTCGCCACGCGCTCGCCCCCTCGTGTCCTGGTCTCGGTGTCCTGCGCGTCCGTACCCGCGACCGCAGCAATGGTTCAAGAACGGGACCACCCTCCACCCCGTCTGCGTACCGCGATCGACGCGGCTCGGTCAGCGCCGCGGCCTCCGCGATGGCGCCGACTGCTTCGTGCCGGTGAGCGCGGCGATCAGCCGGCGCTCGCGATCGGTGAGGTCGCGCGAGCCCCCGCTCCGCAGCGAGCCAAGTGACACCGGACCGAACTTGGTTCGGGTGAGGCGCTCGACCTGGAGCCCGAGCGCTTCGCAGAGCCGGCGTATCTCGCGATTGCGTCCTTCCCCGAGTACGACGGTCAGCTCCCACCGCCCGCCGCCAAGCGGCTCGGCCGATGCTTCGCGAGGCGCGACCATCCCGTCGTCCAGCACGACGCCCCGCCGGAGCGCGCGCAGGGCTGACGCGACGTCTCCACTCACGGTTGTCACGTAGGTTCGCTCGACCTCACGGCTCGGGTGTGTCAGAGCGTGCGCCGCGTCGCCATCCGTGGTGAGCAGCAGCACGCCCTCCGTGAGGTAGTCCAACCGCCCGACGTACGTGAGACCCGGCACCGATGGAATGAGGTCGAAGACGGTCGGTCGGCCCTCCGGGTCGGAGCGCGTCGTCAGGACCCCCGGTGGCTTGTTCAGGACGATCCACGTGACGCCGCGCGGCCGCGCGATGCGCGCGCCATCCACCTCGATCCGGTCCCGAGCCGGGTCGACGCTCTGCCCGATCTGCGCGACTTCCCCATTCACCGTGACCCGGCCCGCCGCGATCAACTCCTCCGCGTGCCGCCGCGAGGCGACTCCCGCCCGCGCCAGGGCGCGCTGCACCCGCATCGGCTCGCCCACGCTCAGTTGGCCGCCGGGGACGCGCGCAGGGCGATTGCCAGCTCGTCGGCACGCGGCAGCTCTTCGAGGTGCCGCAGGGCGAACTGTTCGAGAAACGCGCGCGTCGTCCCATAGAGGAGCGGCCGGCCGATTCCCTCTGAGCGCCCGACGATGTCGATGAGCCCGCGTTCGAGCAATTGCTTCAGCACGCCGCCAACGCTCACGCCTCGGATCTCCTCGACTTCCGCGCGTCCGACAGGCTGTCGATACGCGATGATCGCCAACGTCTCGAGCGCGGCGGCAGACAGACGCTGCGGCCGGGCCGCGAGCTGTGCGCGCTCGATCGCCTCGGTGTACTCCGAGCGCGTAAGGATTTGCCAACCGCCGGCCACCTCGACCAGCTCCACGCCATGCTCCTCGCGATCGTAGTGCTCGCGGAGCTCGTCGAGCGCGGCGGAGATTCCGCCCAGAGTCGCACCGCCGTCGAGCGCTCGCAGCTCTGCCGGAGGGAGTGGCCGGTCGCTGGCGAAGAGCGCTGCCTCAAGCAGCTTCGCCAGCGGTGTCACGGGAGATGTGGAGAGTCGAGAACGGCTCTGGCTGCCGCAGCCGAACCTCGCCGCGACGCGCCAGCTCGAGCAGCGCCAGGAGCGCGGACAGGATCTCCCAGGGTTCTGCACCGTGGCGTACGACGTCGCCCCAGCGGGCGCGCGATCGGGCGGCCAGCACCGCGCGCACGAGCGCGATGGCGCCGTCCACGTCGAGCGCTCGCGGCACGACATCGTGGACGTCTGGCCGGCTGACCAGGCGCATCACGCGATCGACGGCGGCGAGCAGCTCGCCGAGCGACAGGGTGGCGGGAGCCGGCTCCGCAACGCGTTCTGGTGGGAGATAGCCGCGCGCGAAACGATTGCGGCGCGATTCGCCGCGGTGCTCGAGCACGTCGACGATCTCGCGAATTTGCTGGTACTCGAGCAGCCGGCGGACGAGCTCCGTGCGCGGGTCGTCCCACTCGTCGTCCCCCTCGCGCCTTGGGAGCAGCATCTGCGCCTTGATGCGCACGAGACGCGCGGCAAGGTCGAGATACTCCGCCGCCGATCCGAGGCCGAGCGTGCCGATCCGTGCGAGGAACTGTTCCGCGATACGCGCGACCGGGATGTCCACCAACTCGACCTGTTCCTCCCGAATGAGCGCGAGGAGGAGATCGAAGGGGCCATTGAACTGATCGAGCTCGACGACGAACGTGGACTCCGCGGTGCCGAAACCGTCGTGCGCGAACGTGCCGGCGAAGGTCACGGGCCGGCCATCACAGCAGGAAGCGGTTGACCGAACCGATGAGAAAATCCGCGAACCGGTAGGCAGGCGTCATCCACATACTGAGGAAGCGGCCGCCGACGAACATCAGGAGAAAGAGCAGCATCATCCCGTAGCCGCCGATCTGCTGGTATCGGAGCGACCAGGCCGGTGGCAGGAGATACTTGAAGACGTGCGAGCCGTCGAGCGGCGGGATGGGCAGCAGGTTGAACGCGATGAGCGTCAGGTTGATCACGACGCCGATCTGGAGCATCTGCTGCGCGATGGCGAGCGTGGAGGCTGCGGCCGGAACCCAGCGGCCAATCAGTCCGATCACCAGCAGCGCGAGCGTGCACAACAGGGCGAGCGCGAAATTGGCCGCCACGCCAGCTAGCGAGACGATGATGTCGCCGCGCCGGTAGTTCCGGTAATTGCGGGGCACGACGGGCACGGGCTTCGCGCCGCCGAACATGACGCGGCCGCCAGACGACACGAAGAGCATGATCGGCAGGAGCACGGTCATGAACGGATCGATGTGCTTCGCCGGGTTCCACGTGAGCCGTCCGAGCTGGTACGCGGTCGCGTCGCCCTGCCGGAGCGCGGCGTACCCGTGCGCGTACTCGTGCGCGACCATCGACAACAACAGGACGGGGGCCGCGAGGAGAAAATTCCGGAGAGTTTCGCTGTCCAAACGGCGCCGCGGAAAGAAGGGGGACGAAGCTGACGTGCTGGGGTCCGGCGCGAAAGGTATGCCTCTCCGCGAAGTATGTCAAAGTGAAGTGGCGCCTTGACATCCGTGAATGGCGAGCCTAGGTTACCGCGTTCGCGAACCCGCGAATTCACAACGCGTTTTGGAGACGTTCAGTGCCGAATATCGAGTCCGCGAAGAAGAATCTGCGGAAGTCCCGTGCGGCGGCGGTGCGGAACCGCGCGCAGCGGTCCGCACTCCGCACCGCGCTCAAGCGGGCGAGGGCTGATGGCGGTGGGGACGCCGAGCGGCTGCTCGCGACTCGCCTGCTGGACCGCGCGGCTCGGAAGGGACTGATCCACCGGAACGCGGCAGCGCGCCAGAAGAGTCGGCTGGCGAAGGCGACCTGACCGCGTCGCAGACACCTCGCTCGTCAGAAGCCCCCGCGATCCAGAATCGGATCGCGGGGGCTTCTGGCATCGAGCTACTCCAGACCTGGTGGGCCTTTCAGAGTGCGGCCAACTCCGAACCGCAGCGCTCGCAATACCATTCCGTGGGATAGTTCATCGTCGCGCATTCCTGGCACTTGAGCGTCTTCACCTGCTCGGCGGGCACGTCGCGAAGGAAGGCGGGAACGGTCGCGTCTTTCCTGCCCTCCTCGCTCGCAACGGGTGCCGCCCCAGATGGGGTGGCGCCGGCCTTCGCGAATGAGGGCGCGTCGCCGGACGGCGCGCTTCCTCCGCCGCTTCGAGGCCGCGTGTCCACGACGCTCTTCAGAAACGCCATCTCGTCAAAGCCGGCGCCCACGGTGGGCGTCTGCGCGCCTGGTGGGGTCGAAGGCGCGGCCGCGGCATTCCGGAGGGCGGCGGCGAGCTCAGGTGGCGTTTCACCCCGCGGCGAAGGGGGCTCGAGCGACCGCGCGGCACGGCCCTCACGCCCGGAACGCCGCGCAGCTCCATCCTCGCCAGCGCGTTCCAGGACCTCATGGAGTCGGGAAAGCTCGGACGATACGGTCGCGCGCTCTCCGGCCAGCGTTCCGAGCGCCTCCTCGCCGCGCCGGATCATCTGCTGCGACTCCTCCGGCGTCAGCTCGCCGATCGCGGCACGCAGCTCCGCCTCCACGCGCTCGTCGCGCTGACGTTGCTCGTCGGCGTCGAGCGCCGTGAGCCGTTTGATGAGGGCGTCGGCCATGCCCTGAATCTCGGCTCGGCGCTCAGCCAGCCGCGTGAAAACCTGACCGAGTCGTCCCTCGTAATCGGTACGCACCCGGTCATAGATGTGCGGCGGAGTCGCGGCGCGGCGCGCCTCCAGCGCGTTCAGCCACCCCTCGAAGCGCTGCCGCTCCGCGAACAGCCGACCCACCTCGTTCCCTTCGCCACTCGTAACGGGATTCGTCATCACAGGCTCCGGCGCCCTGCTGGTGGTTGAGTATCGGTCGGGGGTGCCACCCCAGCCCCCCGCACCCGCGCCGCATGAAGCGCGGCGGCCTGGACCCGAGTCAGCTCATTAACGTTACCCAAAAGTCGCGCCGTGAACAGTATCCGCGCCGCGTGCTCGACGCTTTCCATCCTCTGGTGCGCTGCCTCCAGTGTCCGGCCGGCGGTCACGGCGCCGTGATTTGCCATGAGGAATGCGTCGTGATCGGCGAGCCACGGATCGAACCGCTCCGCCAGCTCGCGCGTGCCGGGCGCATCGTACGGGACGATCGGCACGCCGCCCACCTGCAGGATGATCTCGGGCAACACTGGCGCCATCAGATCCTCCCCCGCGACCGCGAACCCGGTTGCCGTTGGCGGGTGCGCGTGGACAACCGAGCGCAGATCCGGACGCCGCTCATAAATCCGTAGATGTACCGCGACTTCGGATGAGGCGGGGCGGCCCCGACTGAGCTGTTCGCCGAGTGGCGTGATCTCGACGATGTCGGCCGCCCGGACGTCCACCTTCGACATGCCCGCGGGAGTGACGAGGATCCGACCCTCTCCGATACGGACCGAGACGTTGCCATCCGGGCCGGCGATGAGGCCCCGCTCGTACAGCCGGCGGCAAACCCGGACGATCCCATGACGGGCGGCGCGCTCCTCCTCCGCCACCCGGGTCAGCTCGCTCCCTCCGCCCGCATGGTCAGTTGCACCTCAATCGGCGAGCCGATGGACGAGGCGTCCGCCCACCACCGTACACGTGGGCCGTCCCGTGAGCGTGGTGCCCGCGTAGGGCGTATTCCGCCCCTTCGACAGAAATCGCGCCGGCTCGACGAGCCACTCGCTACCAGGATCGAACACGGTCACATCGGCGACCCCGCCCTCCCGCAGCGAACCGCCCTCGAGGTGGAAGAGCCGCGCCGGCGCGCAGGACATCCGCTCGACGAGCGTGGGGAGATCGAGAATACCACTCGCGACCAAGTTGGTCACGATGACGCCCAGCGCTGTTTCCAGTCCGACGATCCCGTTCGGCGCGTCGGCGAACTCGCGCTCCTTCTCATCATAGTGATGCGGCGCGTGATCCGTCGCGATCAGATCGATGGTGCCATCGCGGATGGCGTCGCGGAGCGCGGCGACGTCTGCGGCCGTTCGCAGCGGCGGGTTCATCTTGGCGTTCGTCGCGTAGCCCTCGACCGCCTCATCCGTGAGCGAGAGATGATGTGGACAGACCTCGGCGGTCACGTTGATCCCTCGCGCCTTCCCCCACCGGATGAGCTCCACTGATCCCTTCGTGCTCATGTGCGCAAGATGCACGTGCCCTCCAGTGAGCCGCGCCAACAGAATGTCACGGATCGCCATGATCTCTTCCGCTTCGGCGGGAATCCCCTTCAGTCCGAGCCGTGCGCTGACGAGCCCTTCGTGCATCGCGCCACCCTTTGCCAGCGTCGGCTCCTCGCAATGATCGATGACGGGAATGTCGAAGGTCCGCGCGTACTCGAGCGCCGTCCGCATGAGGTGCGCGCTCGCGACCGGACGCCCGTCGTCGCTCACGGCGACCGCACCGGCACCTACCATCTCGCCGAACTCGGCGAGTGATTCGCCCATCTGTCCGAGCGATATCGCCCCGATCGGATACACCCGCGCCGCTCGTGCGCTCATCGCCTGCCGCACGATGAACCCAACAGCGGCCTGATTGTCCGTCACGGGGTCGGTATTTGGCATCGCGCACACGGCGGTGAAGCCGCCGGCGGCGGCGGCGCGCGCCCCGGTCGCGATCGTCTCGACGTGCTCACGCCCTGGCTCACGCAGGTGGCAATGGACGTCAATGAAGCCGGGCGCGACAATCTGCCCGTCGCAGCTGATGCTTTCCGTTTCGTCGGGCGCGGAGAGGTTGGCGCCGATCGCCGCCACCCTGCCGTCGATCAGGAGGACATCGGCAATTTCATCGCGCGACTGCGACGGATCCACGACGCGGCCACCGGCGAGCAGGAGCGGGCGCACTACCGCTCTCCCCCACCCTTTGCCGCCTCGGCCAACTCAGGCCGGCCTCCCGCCAGCAGGTACAACACGGCCATGCGGACCGCGACGCCGTTCGTCACCTGATCCAGAATCACGCTCTGCGGCCCATCCGCGACGTCCGAGTCGATCTCGACGCCACGGTTCATCGGCCCGGGGTGGAGGATGAGCACATCGCGCGGCGCGCGCTCGAGTCGCTCGCGGGTGACGCCAAACACTCGATTGTATTCGCGGAGCGAAGGGATGTAGCCGGCCGTCATGCGCTCGAGCTGGAGGCGAAGCACGTTGAGTGCATCGGCCCAGGCAATCGCTTCCTCGATGCGGGCGAACACGGCGACGCCGAACTCGTCGATCGCCGTCGGCAGGAGCGACCGCGGCCCACAGACCGCGACCTCGGCGCCCAACTTCTTCAGGCCCCAGATGTTCGATCGCGCAACGCGCGAGTGCAACACGTCGCCGCAGATGCAGACGCGCTTGCCCGCGAGATCTCCAAAATGGTCGCGGAGCGTCAGCAGATCGAGCAGGCCCTGCGTCGGATGCTCGTGCGTCCCGTCGCCCGCGTTGATCACGCTCGACTCGATGCGCTCGGCGAGAAAATGCGCGGCGCCCGACGCGCCGTGTCGGATCACGACCATGTCGATGCGCATCGCCTCGAGATTCCGCGCCGTGTCCACGAGCGTCTCTCCCTTCGAAACACTCGATCCCGACGCGGCGACGTTCACCGTGTCGGCGGATAGCCGCTTCTCCGCGAACTCGAACGACACACGCGTCCGTGTCGATGCCTCGAAGAAGAGGTTGACGATCGTCTGCCCGCGCAGCGTCGGCACCTTCTTGATGGCGCGCTCGCTGATTTCCTTGAAGGGCTCGGCGGTGTCGAGGATGAGCGTGATCTGAGCGGCGCTGAGCGGCTCGAGCGCGAGGAGATCCTTCCCGAGTGCGCTCGTCACCGCGCGGGCGGCGGGGTCACCACGACGACGGCGTCGCGCCCGTCGAGCTCCTGGACGAGCACGTCAACCCGCTCGGTCGGCGCGACGTCGACCCGCTTCCCGACGACGTCGGCGTGGATCGGCAGCTCGCGGCCGCCGCGATCCACCAGCACCGCGAGCGCGATGCGCGCTGGCCGGCCAAAATCCGCCAGCTCGTCGAGGGCGGCCCGGACCGTCCGGCCGGTGTACAGCACGTCGTCCACGATCACGACGTGCTTCCCTTCCAGGTTCCAGGGTAGGTCGGTAGGGCCGACGACCGGGCGGGGCCCGACGGTCTGCAGATCATCCCGATAGAGGGTGATGTCGAGAGCACCGCGCGGCACCACCGCCCCCTCTCGCTCGGAGATCGTCGTGACGATCCGTTCGGCGAGCTGCACGCCACGCCGCTGGATTCCGACGATGATGAGCCCTTCGGTTCCGTCATTCAGCTCGACGATCTCGTCCGCCATGCGGCGCAACGTGCGATCGAGCGCACGACCGTCGAGCACAGTTCTGTTGTCGGCAGGCATCGGCGGACAATATGACGCGCCGCCGCATCACGCGACAGGGCGCTTTGCACGTCCGAACGAATCCGAGCCGGCAGGGGGGAGCGTACATCGCTCCACGGCGCGAAGGGGCGCCGGAACGCGGTGCGGCGAAAGCACTTGACACCTTTTCCTCGCTGGGAACATTGAAACCGTCGGAGCGGTGTTCTCCGGACAGGAGCGAGGTAGCGTCACTCGGTCTGTAGCTCAACCTTGCCGAGGCTTGACGCGGGGCGGGCCACGTTATCTGTCGGCGGCGTCCAACGCGTCCATGGCGCTCACGCAACAATCCCGCACTTCCGCGCTGCCTTCCCGCCGAGCCAATGGGGCCAGATCGTTCGGCGCGGTGTACAAGGCGTTGCTACAATGCACCTTCGCATTAGGGAGCCGCCGCGGCGCGCTCGCTCGTCAGTGGCCCACAATTTGGAGGGAAGATCCGGTATGAGCGAGCCGAGCACACACTCCGATGCGTCGCCGGAATTGACGCGCTCGCGGTTCGGCGAACTGCCGCCCGTGAGCGAGAGCGCTTCGCACGCAGACCGGTGGGAGAACGCGCCCGAGTCGGCAGGTCTCGACACCGCGATCAGCCTGACCGCGCAAGGGCAACGGAAATTTCAGGACCGCGATTTCATCGCGGCGGAGGTGCTGCTCCGGCGATCCCTCGAGATCAGGGAGCGCATTCCTAGCGCCATCTCCGCGGGACTTCTGCCGGCCCTCAGCGAGCTCGCCGGCGTGTATCTGGCTCAGAACAAACTGGATCGCGCCGAACCGCTGCTCGAGCGAGCGCTCGCGGGCAGCGAACAGATCCTCGGCCCCCGCCACGCCGAGCTCGCGCCCTGCCTCAGTGGCCTCGCGCAGGTGTATTTCAAGCGGGGCAAATTCGAGCCTGCCGAGCGCCTGCTCAGCCGCCTTCTCGCCCTCAAGCAAGGTGACGGCGAGGAGAACGCAGAGGTCGCCACTGTTCTTGCCAGCTTGGCAACGGTGCAGGAAGCCGCGGGGCGCAACGCGGACGCCGAGGCCCTCTGGCGGCGCGTCCTGGCTATCCGCGAGCGTACGCTCGCGCCCGACGCGCTAGGCGTCGCCCTCGCGCTCGAGCATCTGGCCGATCGAGTGGCCGCGGCGGGCAGCGCCGAGGAAGCGTTGGCGTATCATCAGCGCGCACTCGCCATTCGCGAGCGGACGCTGGGCCAGGATCACCGGAGCGTGCAGATGGAGCGCGCGAAGATCGCCGCCTTGCGGCTCGACACGACGCCGCTCGCTCCGCTCGCCGTGTATGATGACCGAGCGACTCCCGCAGCCGACGGCAGCGAGCAACTATCGAGCGCCGCGGCAGCGGAGCCTCCGGCGTGGGCTGTCCCGCGTACGCCAGAACGAGAGCCGAATGTCGACGATGGCAGTGCCCGTGACGACGTTGCCGAGGAATTCGGAGGCGAAGCGGAGCGCGAGATTCCGATCCACGCCGAGCCAGCGTTGCCGTCGCGCCGGCAGCCGGAGCTCATCCTCCGGGAAACGCCGTCGTGGGCGGAAATCGCATCGGCCGACTTCCGGCGACGCGTCGAGGAACGGCGCACACAACAGAGCGAGGATAACGCGGAGGGAAGTGGGGAGGAGGAATACGAGGACGCCGCCACGCCGACGGTCGCGATGACAGGACGCGAACCGGCGACCGCGCAGTCGGCGGCACCCGCGATCGCGCCATCGATGCCGCGAACGGGGTTTCCTTCGCGTCCCGCGCCCCTATCCCCTCGGCCGGCTCCAACTGAGCCTGACTTGGACGATCTCGACGCCGAGATGGGGGATGAGGCCGAGTCGGCGCCGCACCGCCGTGCGCCGAAAATCGACGTGTTCAGCGACAGCGCGTGGCCGAAAACGCGTGTCGCACTCTCCGTGCTCTCCGTGATCGCGCTGGCGCTCGTCGCCTTCGCCCTCATCACGCGCGACCCGGCACCACGCGCGGGCGCACGGCCTGGGGGCGTCGCTGGGGATCGTCCGACCACGCCGGCGACGCGGAGCAACGCGCCGAGCGGCGGCTCGGCTCCGCGTCCGGTAAGCGGTGCCCCGGTGCAACGCGCCTCGGCGCCGAGCGGCGCCTCGAAGGCGGTCGCCCAAGTTGGCCGGTCAGTCGCTGCGCGCCTGCCATTCGCCGTCGGATCGAAGAGCGGCAGTGGGTCGCTGAACGCGCCTCCTCCACTCGCGGCGCCGACCGTGATCATCCTGCGAGACACGCGTCCGCGATCCACAGCGCGATCGCGGCGGTGAGTGCGGCCGCACGGCAACACCACGCGCGCCCGCCCTGTAAGGGTCGGGCGCGCGTGGTATGTGGGCACGGATGGGGCGGGATTCGAACCCGCGAGAGGCTTGCACCCCCACACGCTTTCCAGGCGTGCGCCTTAAACCACTCGGCCACCCATCCCGGGAACAAAGAAGGCGGGCCGAAGCCCGCCTCTACGCGCCGCGCCGACAGGGTGCCCGGCGGACGCGCGGACGGACAGGGTGGGATTTGAACCCACGATACCGGGTTCACCGGTATGCCGGTTTTCGAGACCGGTGCCTTCAACCACTCGGCCACCTGTCCTACGCACACGATCCCCCTGCGCGCGCAGGGCGAGAAGTTTAGCCGGACGCTGGAGTCGAGTCAACGGAAGCCGCGCGACGCTCCTGAAAGAACGTGCGCAGCAACGCCCCGCACTCGTCGGCGCGCACCCCCGCGCGGACCTCAGGGCGATGATTCAGCCGGGGATGCCGGAGCACGTCGCCAACTGATCCACCCATGCCGGCCTTGTCGTCCCACGCGCCGAACACAACGCGTGTGAGGCGCGCCAGCACGATCGCGCCCGCGCACATCGCGCAGGGTTCGAGCGTCACGTAGAGCGTACACCCGTCCAGACGGCAGTCGCCAAGCGCCGCGGACGCTGCGCGGATGGCGAGCACCTCCGCATGTGACGTCGCATCCCGATCGCGGACGGAGCGGTTCGACGAACGCGCGAGCACGCCGCCGCCGCGGACGATCAGCGCGCCGACCGGCACCTCGCCTGATGCTGCCCCTTCACGTGCGAGCGCCAGCGCCGCCGCCATCCACGTGCTATCCGTCGAATCCGCACCGTGCGGGGGCGCGTCAGGAGGGCCGTGCCCAGCCCGACTAGACTTCATGGCCACGCATCCGGTGCGCCGCTCGCTATCGCGCCATCGCGGCGACATCGGCGACACCGGCTTTCTCGAATCCGATCGCTCCGTCCGGCCCACGCGTCGCCACGATCCGGTCTCCCTCGACGAAACGCCCCTCGAGCACCGCGAGCGCCAGCGGGTTCTGAAGCGCGCGCTGGATCGCCCGCTTCAACGGCCGGGCCCCGTACACCGGGTCGAATCCCTCCTCGGCCAGCACCCGCTTTGCCTCGGGCGACACGTCGAGCGTGAGCTTGCGATCGGCGAGGAGCCGCTCCAGCCGACCGAGCTGTAGGTCTACGATGTTCTCGATCTCGGCCATTCCAAGCGGATGGAACACGATGATGTCATCGACCCGGTTGAGGAACTCAGGCTTGAAGACCTGGCGGAGCGCAGCCATCACGTGCCGCTCTGCTGATTCCCAACTCCCGGCGGCGTGCTCGAGCAGAAGCTGGCTTCCGATGTTCGACGTCATGATGATGACGGTGTTGCGGAAGTCCACGGTGCGTCCCTGTGAGTCGGTCAGGCGACCGTCGTCGAGAATCTGAAGCAGAATGTTGAATACGTCCGGATGCGCTTTCTCGATCTCGTCGAACAGCACGACCGAGTACGCTCGGCGGCGCACCGCCTCCGTGAGCTGACCTCCCTCCTCGAAGCCGACATAACCGGGCGGTGCGCCAATCAATCGCGCAACCGCGTGCTTCTCCATGTACTCGGACATGTCGATTCGCACGAGCGCCTGCTCCGCATCGAACAGGAATTCAGCCAGTGCGCGCGCAGTCTCTGTTTTGCCGACGCCGGTGGGCCCGAGGAAGATGAACGAGCCGATCGGCCGATTCGGATCCTGGAGCCCGGCACGCGAGCGCCGCACGGCGTTCGCGACCGCTCGCACGGCCTCCGGCTGCCCGATCACGCGCGTCCCCAGCACATCCTCCAGCTTGGTGAGCCTGGCGCGCTCGCTCTCCATCATGCGCGTCACCGGAATGCCTGTCCAGCGGGCAACGATCTCCGCGATGTCGTCGGCGTCCACTTCCTCCTTGAGGAATCGCGTGCCTCCCGCCTGCTTGCTCGCGAGATGTTGCTCCGCGTAGCGGAGCTGGGTGTCGAGCTGCGGCACTGTGCCGTAGGCGATCTCCGCGGCTCGGCCGAGGTCCCCCGCGCGCGTTGCCTGCTCCGCTTCGAGCCGGGCCTGCTCGATCTGCCCCTTCACCGCGGCGACCTTCGTCAGGGTATCCTTTTCCGCCTGCCATTGCGCCTTCATACCGGCCGACCGCTCCCGCAATTCGGCAAGCTCGCGCTCGAGGTTCGAGCGTCGCTCTACACCCGCCGAATCCTTCTCCTTCTGTAGCGCCTGCCGCTCGATCTCCAGCTGCATCACCCGGCGCTCCACCTCGTCGATCTCCTGCGGGAGCGAGTCGATCTCGATGCGGAGCCGGGAGGCGGCTTCGTCCACGAGGTCAATAGCCTTGTCGGGCAGGAAGCGGTCGCCGATGTAACGATGCGAGAGGGTCGCGGCGGCAACCACGGCGCCGTCCGTGATGCGGACACCATGGTGTGTCTCATACCGCTCCTTCAGTCCGCGCAGGATCGCAATCGTATCGTCAACCGAGGGCTCGCCGACGTACACGGGCTGGAATCGCCGCTCGAGTGCTGCGTCCTTCTCGACGTGCTTCCGATACTCGTCGAGCGTCGTGGCGCCCACGACACGGAGCTCACCGCGCGCGAGCATCGGCTTGAGCATGTTGCCCGCGTCCATCGCCCCTTCGGCGGCGCCAGCGCCGACGAGCGTATGCATCTCGTCGATGAAGACGACGAACCGGCCCTGGTTCTCGGTGATCTCCTTGAGCACCGACTTCAGGCGCTCCTCGAACTCCCCGCGATACTTGGCGCCCGCGATCAGCGCGCCGAGATCGAGCGCGACGAGCCGCTTGTTCTTGAGGCTCTCCGGCACGTCACCGTTGATGATGCGCTGAGCAAGGCCCTCGACGATCGCCGTCTTGCCGACGCCTGGCTCGCCGATGAGCACGGGATTGTTCTTCGTGCGCCGGGACAACACCTGCACCACACGGCGAATCTCCTCGTCCCGCCCGATGACGGGGTCCAACTTCCCTTTCCGGGCCGCGTCGGTGAGGTCGCGCGTGAAGCGCTGGAGCGCCTGGTACTGGTTCTCGGGATTCTGATCGGTGACACGGTGCGATCCGCGCACGGCCTGAAGCGCCTCGAGCAGAGCGGCTCGGCTCACTCCCGCACGCGTGAGGGCTTCCCGACTCTCCGTGCCGCGTACATCGGACAGGGCGAGGAGCAGATGCTCGGCCGACACGAAATCATCGCTCAGTGCCTTTGCATCCTGCTCCGCGCGGTCCAACACCTGGTTGAGCTCGCGTGCGAGCGACGGCTGCGCATGCGACTGCTTCGGATACCGGGCAACCTCGCGCTCGAGATCGGCGCGCAGTGCGCCGGCATCGACGCCGAGCTTCCGGAGGATCGGGACGACGATGCCTTCGTCCTGTCCGAGCAGCGCGATGAGCAGATGCGCGTCGTAGACGAGCGGGTTGCCGTTCCGTCGCGCGTGCGCGAGCGCTTCGGACAGTGCCTCCGACGCCTTCACGGTCAATCGATCAGGATTCAACATCAAAACTGGAGCGAGGGGACATACGGTTGGCCGGCGAGGGGCGATTCTGATGGTACCTCATAGCAACCACGGTGCCCCGGTTTTCTGCCGGCTCGGCCTACCCCGCGCCGTCGCGCTACGGACGACGTGCAGGTCCGGCGGAGGGGCGCGACGAGAGCGCCGTTTTGGCGTCCGCGAGCAGTGCCGAGATCACCTCGGCGGAGAGCGATGAGAGCGCCGCCACGATGCCGCTCATCGTCGGACGCTCTACCCGACGTTCAGCGCGTCGAGTTGCCGACCAGACTACCGAATCGTCGGCGATTCGCACGAGCTGCGCGTCGAGCGCGACGGAGGCAAAGACGGCCTTGTCGCGATCTACTTCCTCGAATTCGCGAACGGCACCGTGCCACATGTACGTGTAGTGGCGTCGCGAGGGCGGATCGTACGCGACATCGCCCGCGGTCACGTTCGCGCCTCGTGCGATGTCGGCCGTGAGCACGCCGAGCATGTCGCCAAGCGGGATGGCCCACTCCCGGAATGGGTAGCTGCCGTAGCTGGACTCGCCGATTCGATAGACGATCCGGCTTCCGCCATAGACGCCGGGCGCCCGGTATGCGCCAACGGCGAGCGCACCGGAGGCCTCGCCATCTCCACCCACGACGGAACCGCCGCCCCGTTCGGCGGCGGACACCGGCACGAGGCGGTACAGCTCGGTGGCTGGCGTGCGCCCGCCAAGGCAGCCAGACATGAGGGCGCCCGCGACGGCGAGGAACGCCGCCGCCCGACGCGAAACCGCCCTAACCACGCGGCGACGGGCCGGCAGGCTTGACCGGAGCGCGGGGCCGCCGCAGCACGCTCGTCGGATCGCGCTCGATGCGGTCGGAGAGCCGGGCAAGATTGTCCGAGGCCACGGCGAGATTCTTGACGATCGCATCCACGCGTTCCCCGCGGTCCACCGCGTCGCGGAGCTCGCCGACGAGCTGCCGCATGTCATGCAACGTCTCCCGCGCTTCGCGCTGGGTCAACGCGAGCTCGGGGCGCGCGCCCTGCACCGTCGAGTCGAGCGAGGACACAAGCCGATCGGTGCGGCCGAGCACGACGGCAAGCTGCGACGTGACAGAGTCCATGCGCGCGAAGACGCGCGCCGTACCGGCGTTCGCGCTCACGAACAGCGTGTCGGCGCGGGAGAGCGTCTGGGAAAGCCGGTCGAATGGCGATGTCGCGACCAGCCGTTCGGCGCCGGTGAAGAGCGTGTCGGCGCGCTCGAGAAAGATCGCGAGGCGGCTCATCGCGTCCTGGAACGTGAGCGTCTCCTCACTGCCGATCATACTGCCCGGCCGGATCGCAGGAGCGTCCGGCCTGCCCGGATTCAGATTCAGGTACGGCTCGCCAAGAAAACCGACCTGCGTGATGGACGCGCGCGTGTCTGCTCGCATCGGCGTCGTTGGCCGTACGCGGAATCCCACGACGATACGTGTCGGGTCGCGGCGGTCGAGATCCATCGCCGTGATCGATCCGACGAGCAGGCCGCCGAAGCGCACTTCATCGCCGAGGCTCAATCCTGGAACCGATCGGAACACGGCGCGATACTCGTCCCCGCCACGAAAGAGCGACGGATAGCGGGCGAACGCGATGAGCGCGACGAGAACGAGGGCGGTCGTGCCAAGGAAGGCGAGAATACCGACGCGCGAGTCGCTGTTTTTCACGCCGCGCCTCGACGATTGAGCAGCCGGTGCACCACCTCGTTATCGCTCTCGCGGATGGCGTCAGGTGGTCCGTGCTCGATGATGGCCCCGTCCGCGATCACATACAACTGGTCGGCTCGGCCGAAGGCGTATCGCACGTCGTGCGAGAAAATGACGAGGCCGAACCCGTTGGCGTCCTGCAGCCGTGCGAGCGTCTCGTCCAGCTGCGCCGCCGCGTGCGGATCGAACCCCTGCGTCGGCTCGTCGAGCAGGAGCACCGGCGGCCGTAGGGCGAGAGCCCGCGCGAGCGCGACGCGGCGCTGCACCGCGCGGTCCAATTGCGAGGGCGTGACGGCGGGGTCGAGTGGCGCGAGGCCGACATCACGCAGGAGCGCGCCGGCGGCATCGCGCGCCTCCGCCGCCGTCGCGTTCGTGTGCTCGAGCAGTGGTAGCTCCACGTTCTCGAGTGCGGACAGTCGCGTGATCAGCGCCGCGCCCTGGAAGACCACGCCGACGCGCGTGCGCATGCGCCGCAACACGGCTTCGGTCTCACCGCACGCGCTGAACGATTCCCCGTCCACAGTGATCGTTCCGTGGAGTGCCTCCTCGAGGCCGACGAGGTGCCGGAGAACGAGCGTCTTTCCCGAGTGGATCGGTCCGAGCACGATGGTCGTGCAGCCGGGTGCGACCGAGAGCGAGACGTCGAACACCGCGGGCGCGGCCGCCGGGCCGGTGAGACCGTTCACGTCGAGCGCCGGTCGCTTCACGCCAGCACGGGAATGAAGTAGAAGATCGCGTTTACTACCGTATCGACGCCGAGGACGCCGATGACCGCGTAAACGACCGCGCGCGTCGTCGCCTCGCCGATCGCGGCGACCCGGCTCTCGGCATTCAGCCCTTCGTCGGCCGCGACGATGACGATGAGAAAGGCGAAGAGGATGCTCTTCGCGAGGCCGATCACCAGATCGCGAAGCTCGAACGCCACGCGGTACTGGTCGAGGAAAAAGCTGGTGCTGAACTTGAGGATGAAGGTGCTTCCGAGCCAGCCGCCGAAGGTGATCAGCGCGTCGGACAGGATCGTGAGCGCTGGAACGGCGACGAGCAACGCCGCGAGCTTGGGCGCAACGAGATATTTCACGGGATCGAGCCCCATGGCGCGGAGCGCGTCGATCTCGCCGTTCGCGCGCATGGACGCGAGCTCGCCCGCGATGCCGGCCGCGCTGCGGGCGACAATCATGAGCGCCACCCCGACCGGCCCGAGCTCGCGCGCCGTGAACCACCCGATGGCGCGTACGCTCATCATCTCCGCGCCGTAGGCCGAGAGCTGGTAGGCGATCTGGAAGATCGCGATCAGGCCAACGAGGAGCGACGCCGCACACACGAGTCGCAAGGCGCCGAGCCCGAGCCCTTCGAACTCGCGCTGGATGCCGGTGCCGATCGCGGTCCGGCGGGAGAAGGAAAGCCAGGCGACCCAGTACGAAGCGCTGATCGCGAGGCGTCCGCGACTGATGAAGCGGCCGCTCGTCGCGGCAATGAGGCCGGACGTCCGAGCCGGCGGCGCGCTGCCCGCCGCTCCCGCGTACGGACGCGGAGTCTCGCCGGAGACCGCGGTCACACGCGCTTGACGGGCGTGTGGCGCATGCCTAGCCTTGGCCGACGATGCGTAGCGTATTGAGGGTCTGGCATGTGGCGCTGGTAGTGGCCTCCGCGGGGTGCGAGCGTGGCCGCGGGATCTCGGGCGTCGGTGATTCGACGTTCGTGGCCGCCATGGCGCAACTTCATGCGATCGAGCGCGACGTCCGATTGGATAGCGCCGGCAAAGTGGCCGCTCGGCGCGTTGCGCTGCAAGAGCGGGGCCTCTCGCCAGCTCAATTGGAGCGCGCGGCGCGCGCACTCGCCGAGGATCCCGATCGCGCCATCCGCGTCTGGAACCGGATCGACTCGGCCACCCAGAAGCTGTCGGGGCCGACGCACCGCTAGGATTTCGCGCGCGGGAGGCGAAGAAACGAGCGCGGTAGCGGCCCGACCAGGCCCGCCACCGCGCTCGTTTTTCTCACAGCATGCGTCTACTTCGCCACTAACATCTTGTTCGTTTTCGCCTTCCCATCCACCTGCAGCACGTTCACGTACACGCCCGACGCCACTTCCTGCGAGGTCGCCAGGTAGTTCCCATTCCAGAACGCGGTATAGGAACCGCACCGCAACAGCAGGTTCTGCAACGGCTGACCCGGCGCCGGCTCGCCCTGCAGTATCGGGACGGCCACCAGCTGCGCCAGGATGTTGTAGATCTTCAACGTGACGCGGTATTGCCGCCCAGGGTCCGTGCACGTCGGATAGTCACCGATCGTGAACGGGATCGTGGTCGCTGGGTTGAACGGATTCGGGTAATTCTGACGTAACTCGAACCCGGGGCTACGCTCGCGCGCCGGCGGAGTTGGTTGACTCGATGCCTGCGCCGACATCACACTCGGCGCGAGCGCCCCGAGGGCGAGCACGCACAACGAGAGTGCTGCCCACCGCTGCTTCATGTTCCTTCTCCAAACTGACGGAAAAGAGGTGTAGGGGCTCGCTCCTTCATGTGGTTAAAGGTTCCTACGGGCCAGCGGGGAACATATACGGACGCGCACAATCCGTGTCAAGCAACGGCCTGACAATCTGTTACTCCTCAGACTGCTATGATTACACGCCCTCCCGGGCGCCGTTCCGTGATTCCCGCGCGGTCGCAGTACTCGAGAAACGGGATGAGGAACTTGCGCGAAAACCCGAGAATATCCCGAAGTTCCGGTGGTCCATACTCCCGTCCGGGCTGCATCGCGCCCCGTAGAGCCGCAATCATCTCCTCCACAGCGCTCCGAACGTAGTATCGGTCTGCATCCACCTGCACCAGCACGCCGGTCCGCTCCAGCAGCCGCAGCAAGCTCGCCGTTGTCGGGCCACGCTCCTCCGAGAGCTCGGCGATTCCGGGTGGCTCCCGGCCCGCGCGCTCAAGCGCCGCGCGAAGATCCGCGCTGGCCCGTTCCTCGGCCGCCGTGAGGCGCGGAGCCCAACCGCACTCGCGGAGTACCGGCCCGGCAATCTCGACGTCGCCACGCGCGAGCGACCGGCGCACCACCTCTTCCGCCAATTCGCTCGACGCCCCGAGCCGCGCACGGACCGATTGGAGCGACGCGCCGTCCTCGAGCGGATTGTCCGCGTGGTGCGCGCGAACGAATTCGCGAAGCCGTTCAACGAGCTGCGCGACGACGGGCGCTTCGTAGAGCCGATCGCCAGCTTGTACGGCGTCGGGCAGCATTCCCGCCAGTACCGCCGCTTCATCGGGGCGAAGGCCGATACGGACGGGGAGCGATGCGGTTTCGATCCCACGCGTTCCGGCCGCGGCGAGCGCGTAACGCAGGCGCTCGCGCGCATCCCCGCGACCAGCCGGGTTCGCGCGCGAGCGACGATGCTCGGGCGTCGGGTCCACCACCACTCCGCCGCCGACCGTCACGAGCGGCGAGCCGCCACGTAGCACGAAGCGGTCGCCCGCCCGCGCAACGACCGGCTCGTCGAGCGCGATGCGCGCTGGTGCCGGCTCCGCTCCGGAGAGCGTCTCCCGGCGCGCGATCACGCGTGCGCCGACTTCGCTCGTACCGAGGTGAAAGCGAAGCGCTGTTCGTGGCCCAATCGGCGGATCGGGCGCGAGGAGGGTGACGTCCGCCAACAGCGTGCGCGATTCGCGCCACGACGGATCGGTCACCAGGACCGTTCCGCGGCCGACGTCGCCGACGTCGATGCCCGCGAGCGCGATGGCCGAACGCATGCCGGGCAGTGCCGCGGCCACCGGCGCGCCGTGGGATTCGACGCCGCGCACGCGCGCCCTCCGCGAGCCCGGCATGAGCCGTACGGTCTCATCGCGTCGGAGCATTCCGCTCCAGACGGTCCCCGTCACGACGGTGCCAGTACCGCGCACGGTAAAGCTTCGGTCCACCGGCAAGCGAAAGAGGTCGTCCGGCTGCCGGCTCGGCGCCGCGCGCGCCACGCGCGTGATCGCTTCGCGGAGCGCCGCGATCCCGTCGCCAGTAACAACCGATGTACCCACCGCGGGTGCTCCCTCCAACGGCGTGCCGGCGACCAGCTCGTCCAGCTCCTCGCGCACGAGGCCAAGCCATTCGGCATCCACGAGGTCCGTCTTCGTGAGCGCGATCACGCCGCCGCGCACGCCGAGGAGCCGGAGAATCGCCAGATGCTCGCGCGTCTGTGGCATCACACCCTCGTCCGCCGCGACCACGAGCAGCGCGAGGTCCACTCCCGTCGCGCCTGCCAGCATGTTGCGCACGAATGCCTCGTGTCCCGGAACATCGACGACCCCGATGGTCAAGTCGTCGTCGATGCGCAACGGCGCGAACCCCAAGTCGATCGTGATCCCTCGCCGCTTTTCCTCGGCCAGCCGGTCGGTGTCCACCCCGGTGAGCGCACGCACGAGCGCGGTCTTCCCGTGATCCACATGGCCGGCCGTCCCGAGAATCACCGCGCGGCCCAGCCCCCATGCTCCCACACTTCGAAGGCGCGCAAGGACCGCCCATCGGACAGATGATGACCGAGAAACTCGCGCAGTAGCCGCTGGTGAGCCCGGGCGTCGCGCTCGTCGAGATCGGGAACCCGCCGCGCGGCGAGCCATTCACCGAGCATCGAGCGGGCCGACGCGGGCAACGCACGCCCAGGCGAATGCAGATGTTCGCAACGGGCGCAGAGAACGCCGCCCGCGTCGTGGCTGAACGTGGCATCTGCCGATGGCTCGAGGGGCGCGTCGCACGCGCCGCAGGCGTCGAGCGAAGGCGCAAATCCCATGTCGGCAACGAGACGCCACGCACCGGCGAGCGCCGCCTCCCGCGCGCGACCGGGGAGCGCATCGGCTATCGCGTCGAGGGCCGTCACGAACGTCGCGAACAACGGCTCGTTCACGTCCTCCGACCCGAAGCGGAGCATCAATTCGGCGAGCGCGGCCGCACCCGTGAATCGCTCCAGATCCGCGGCGATCTGAGGACGCGCCCTGGTCACGTCGAATGCCGTCAGCGTCTGGAGATCGCGGCCATCGCGCAGCGATAGCTGGGCGGTGCCCTGCGCGAACAGATCGACCGCGCTGCCAAAACGGCTCTTCGGCCGGCGCGCGCCGCGCGCGAGTACGGACACGACGCCTGCCTCGTGCG
This sequence comes from Gemmatimonadaceae bacterium, assembly GCA_037720885.1. Lineage (GTDB taxonomy): Bacteria > Gemmatimonadota > Gemmatimonadetes > Gemmatimonadales > Gemmatimonadaceae > JACMME01. Next base: position 24,500 of record JBBJNN010000001.1, read on the forward strand.
TCGCGATGCGGAGAATCCTCGACGTCTCGGAGTAATCGAAGACATGAAGGACAACGGCGTCCGTCGCGACGAGTGGCATCCGGGAAAGATAAGCGGCGCTCGCGGGGTCGTCATCGCACGGAGATGTCGAAGCCGAGCGAGCCCGCCGCCACGCTCCGCACGAAGGCTCCGTTCGCTTCGAAGACGCGGAGCGTCGCCTGCGTCTCCCCGTTCTCGACGCAGTAGACCCGCCCCGCTGCGTCGGCAGACGCGGCCGCGCACGCTGCCTGCCCGCCGCCAGGGAGCGTGAGCAGGCGGCGCGACGTTGCGCCGAAGAACGGTCCGCGGAACGCGAGCGTGGCGGGATCCACGCTGTAGGCCCGCGTGGTGTACGGCGCGAACTCATTGGCGGCGATGGCGTAGAGCACGCCATCCCGTCCGAGCGACATGTTCACACCAAAGGCGCCCTGGGAAAAGGGCAGCGTCGCGACGACCGACCGCGTCCCGAGATCTACTTTCGCGATGGCCGCGGGCGTGGCAGCGCCGCCACTGGCGAGAACGTAGGCGAAGCCGCCGACGACGATCACGCGCGTGGGGCTCTGCACCGCCGCGCCGAGTGGAATCGTGTCGCGCGCAGTGCCGGTGAGCGGAACGCGGATGAGGCGGCCGGCGCCCTGGGGAGCGTAATCGCTCTCGCAGGCGAGATTCGCATCCGCGCTCCAGAGCGCGCCCTGCGCGAACGCGACATCGTACGGGCAGCGGCCAGCGCCGCTGAGCTGCGTGACCTGGGCGGCGCCGGTTGCCGGGAGCGTAACCCGGGCGATCGTCCGGGCGTTCCGGAGTGCGACCGCGTATTCGTGCGTCCCGGACACTGACACGCCGGGCAGGAACGCGGACCCCGACGGGTTGCTCGAGGCCGGCAACTGGAGCGCGCGCACCGTCCGCGCGCCGACGTCGAGCACGTAGAGCAGGTCACCCGCCGCAACGCTCGTCGCGGTAAGCACGGAATCGCCGCGCACCGTCATGAAAGCGCCGTCGAACGGTCCCGTGATGTCGATGTGCGTGAAGGTGGAGCCGGTATCTGGGACGATCGTCACGCCTACGGCACCGACCCCGTTGAGAACGATCGCCCCGGAAGGCGTGTCACCACCCGGCGGGCCGGCGGGGTCGTCCGAGCAGGCCGCAGCGAGCAGAAGGAGGAGGAACGCGATGGGTGTGCGCATCGAGCTTGCCAGGTTGAAGTTCATGGGAAGAGAGTGATGGCCGCCGTCCACGTGCGACCGGCTGTCGGGTAGCCAGCGACGGGCTGCCACGCTGCCGCGCCGACGTCGTGCACGGCGATCGACAGGAAGAGTGAGGTGGCGCGGATTGGCGCCCGCCAGCTCGCTGACAGGTCGGCCAGGAATACGGCAGGGAGCTCGAGGTGTCGTGGGACGTTCGGAATGCCGACGGTCGGCCTGCGTCCGAGCGCGGTGAGCACCGTGGAGAACGCGAGGCGACCCGCGCGCACTTCCGCGACGGCGCCACCCTCGTAGCGCGCCACGTAGGGCGTGCGCACGTCCGCGTTGTCGAGATCGAGGTGGAGCGCCGTGGACCGTGCCGAGCCCCACGCTTCGGCGCGCCCCGCCGCGCCTGCGACAGCGGCACGTGCCTCGACGCCACGCACACGCTCGCGCCCCACGTTCCGCGGGCTCCAGGCGAAATTGCCGGGGAACCACACGATCGCATCGCGAGTGCGACGCTCGAACGCGGACGCGCTGACAGTCGTCATGCCCGCGGAGGCGCGCGCACCAATCTCCACGTCGAGTGTCACGCGCTCAGGGTCGAGTGAAGGGGCCGGATCGATCCGCTGCGGCGATGCGAAATACAGATCATAGAAGGTAGGTGCCCGGAATGCCCGGCTCACTCGTGCAAAGACGGCGACGCGATCGCTGCGTTCCGCGGAGACAGACGGTGACAACCGGGCTCCCGCATCGCCGATCGCATCGGCGCGCGCGTCGAGGGAGACACGCCACCGCTCGCGCTCCATCATGCGACTCGCCGCGACGAATGCGCGCGGGCGCGTGTGTGCCCGCAGCGTCGTGCCGTCGGCACGGTCCGCGCCGGCCCCAGCTCGTACGGCGTATCGAGCGACCCGGCGCGACGCTTCCACGTCGGCGGCGGCAGAGGAGGTGCGCGCATGGAAGGAGGGCGGATTATCGTAATCGAAGCGCAGTGCGCGGGCCGCCCCCGTGATCGTCCACTCGCCAGCCGAGACGTTACCGCGGAGGAGCGCCCGGCGCGTCTCGCCGCGCGCGCGATCGAAGCCGCGCACGTTCACGGGTCCGACGAGCCCTCGTTCCGAGCGCGCGACCACCAGCGCGAGCTGCGCCGCCGGCCATGTAGCCCCCAGGAACGCCGCCGCTCGGTGGAGGTCGTTATTCTCGCGCAGCTCCGTGGTGTCAGCTACCCCGGTGATCGAGGCCGCGACCGAATTGCGGAAGGGGTAGTCTCCCCGCGCGTAGCTCCATTCACCACCTGCGTGCAGAGTCGCGGTTCCCCACCCCGCAGTTCCGGAGGCGCTCGCACCAGCGTGCCCATACGAACCGGCCGACACGATCGCGGCACTCCGAGCAGATCCCGCGAGCGCCAGCACGCCGCCAGACGCGCCCGGGCCCGCTGATGGTGACGCACCCGGCATCGCTGTCACGGAACCAAGAGCGGCGAGCGGAATGTCACCGAGATCGGCCGAGCCGGTGGCCGGATCGTTGAGCGGAACGCCATCCAGAAGGACGAGCACCTGCTCCGACCGGGCTCCGCGCATGGACACGGACAGACCGCCGCGGCTCTCGCGCGCCGTCACGAACGCCACCCGCGCGAGCGCATCGGCCACGGTGGCGCCGCCAGCTTTCATCACCTCTGCCGCGTCGACGGTCGCGAGCGCGCGAGCGGGCTGGATGGCCTCCCGCGTTTCGATTGGCGAGAGGCGAAGCGCGGCGGGCGAGAGGTGCACGAGAATCTCGCGGGCGGAGATGACCACGCGCTGCGCGGCGTAGCCGATCCTGCGCACGAGGAGCGTGTCGCCGATTCGTGCCGACAGCATGAGCCGGCCATCCGCGGCCGCAACGGCACTCGCGCCGCGCACGGCCCCCTGCGCGGACGCTACGGGCGCACCGGTCACCGCATCGCGCACCGCCACGTGGACGACCGGCCCCGATTGCAGCGCGAACAGCAGCAATGCCGCGATCATTGCGGCGCTCGGCGTCTGAGTGGGAGGAGCGCCGGCGCTCCGACTGCCGGATCGCGCACGACTACGAGCGGCCACCCGTAGACCTCTTCCAGCGTCGAGCCACGCATCACGTCGCCCGGCCGGCCCGCGGCAACTACTTCACCCTCGCGCAGCAGCACGACCACGTCCGCGAACCGTGCAACCAGATTGAGCTGGTGACTCACGACGACGACGGCCTGACCTTCGCGAACGAGCGAGGCGAACAGCTCGAACATCGCCATCTCGTGCGCGATGTCGAGAAAAGTCGTCGGCTCGTCGAGCACGAGAGCGTCCCCACCCTGTGCCAGCGCGCGCGCCAGCCGTACGCGCTGCCACTCGCCGCCCGACAGCTCCGCGGTGCTGCGTCTAGCAAGGTCTCCGACGCCCGCCAGCTCGGCCGCCCGATCGACCGCCCGGCCGTCTTCGGCCGAAAGTCCGCGCCAGGGGCCGGTATGCGGAAATCGCCCGAGCGCGATGGCGTCGTACACGGTCTGCGCAGCGGGCGCCTCCTCCCGTTGCGTCACGACGGCGAGCCGGCGCGCGAGACCGAGGCGGTCATACGCGCCTACGGCGCGGCCATCCACGGTGATCTCGCCAGACGCGATCGGCTCGCGCCGAATGAGTGCGCGCACCAGCGTGCTCTTACCGCTCCCGTTCGGGCCGACGACGGCAGTGAGAGCCCCCGACGCCGCCTCGAACGTCACGCCGTTCACCGCCGGCGTCGCAGCACGGCGGTAGCGCACGGTGACGCGCTCGAATCGGATCATGATCGGCGCGCGATCTGGACGAGAAAGAACGGGACGCCGATCATCGCCGTCACGGCGCCGAGCGGCAGCTCCGCGGGCGGGCGGACTACTCGCGCCACCAGATCGGCGGCGACGACGAGCGCCGCGCCCACGAGCGCCGCTCCGGCGATGAGCGGCCTGTGCCGGCGGATGCCCGCCGCGCGGACGATGTGCGGCACAACCAAGCCCACGAACCCCACCAGGCCGGCTGCGGCCACCGTCGCCGCGGCCAGCAGCGAGCTCACGAGGTAGATGCGCCGCGCCGCGCGATCCACATCGAGGCCGAGGGCCGCGGCCGGCTCGTCCCCGAGCGCGGGCAGCAGCGGGTGAATGGCGGTGACTTGCGCG
>JBBJNN010000001.1:28868-46706 GCA_037720885.1 Gemmatimonadaceae bacterium
CGGCTCGTCCCCGAGCGCGAGCACGTCGATCTCGCGCGCCCAGGCGAGGAGCGCAGCACCGCCCGCTATGACGTACGCGCCAAGCCACGCCACCCGCGCGAAGTCGGCGTCCGCAACCGAGCCCATCATCCACCAGAGCGCGCCGCGAAGCGTGTTCGGCGCCGCGTCCGCGAGGGCGACCATGATCGCCGCATTCGCGAACGCACCGACGACTACGCCTGCCATGAGAAGGGTCCGTGGCTCGGCGGCACCGGTCGCCGCCCGCGCGACGGCCAGCGCCACCGCGATCGCGACGGCCGCCCCCGCGAAGGCGGCCAGTGGAAGGAGGGCAGCGCTCGTCACGCCCGCGGCGACCGCCGCCACGGCACCAACGGCGGCGCCCCCAGAGACGCCGAGAAGATATGGCTCGGCCAATGGATTCCTGAGCGAGCCCTGGAGCGCGCCCCCCGCCATCCCGAGACCGGCACCGACAAGCAAGGCGAGCGCCGCGCGCGGCATCCGCAACGTCCAGACGATGGCATCGGTCGTCGGGTCCGCACGCCCGGCCAATGCTCGAACGACGCTCTCGAGCGACAGGGGTACGGCGCCCAGTGCGATCGCCAGCGCCACCAACGCGAGGAGCGTGAGAGTGGCGGCGGGCCAGAACACGGCACGCAGCGCGTGCGTGCTCACAGACCTGTCTCCGGATGGAGCAAGCGGGCAAGCGAGCGCGCCGCCGCCCCCATCTTCACCGACGGGCGACCGACGAGCGCGGTATCCACGATGAGAATCCGACCTTCCCGAACAGCGCGGATCGCGCGCCAGGCCGGGTCGCGCGCGATCGTGGCTGCCCCGACCGGCCCGGCGAGGATCCATTGCGGGTCGCGGCGCGCGACATCCTCGAGCGAGACCTGCGGCGACGGCGCGAGCATGTCCGCGTACACGTTCACGCCGCCGGCGATCTCGACCAGCTCGTGCAGGTAGCTTCCGCGCCCAATCGTAATCACGGGCTTATCCCACACGTGCCAGAACACTCGCGAGCGCTGCCGTCCCGCGACCCCGTCGCGCACTCGCGCAAGATCGGCGTCCACCGCTGCGATCACGCGCGCGGCGGCGCGTTCTGTTCCCACCGCGGTGCCGAGCAGTTCGACGGCGCGCCGGAAATCCGCGATCCGATCTACCTTGAGCGCGATGGTACGTACGCCGGCGCCGCGCAATCGGTCAGCCGCGACGCGGTTATCGTCCCCCGCGTAGAGCAGCACGAGATCCGGCCGGCGTGCGAGTACGGCTTCGATGTTCGGGCGCAGGCCCGGGCCGACGTCGGGCACCAGCCGCGCAGAATCCGGCCACTCATCCCAGTGGCTGCGGCCGACCAGGCGGGCGCCAGCGCCGAGGGCAAAGAGAAGCTCGGTCGTCGTCGGATTGAGGGATACAATCCGGGTCGGCGCGGCGCCGGCCGCGTGCTCGAGGGGAGCGCCGAAGTCGTCGGCGCTGCCCGAACCGGCGGACGCCGCGCGATCGGCGCAACCGAGGACGGCGGCGGTAAAGAGTGCGAGAGCGAGCGGGCGCAGACGCAAAGCAGGCATCCAGCCGGAAGGGTGGATGCCCGCAACTGATGCTCGCCATGCCCGAACGAGCGTGCGGCCACCTCCCTTCCTCCGAGGGAGCGTGTCGTGGCGCGGCCGGCAGGCGTCTCCTGGCTTCGGGCTCTCGCGCTCGCCTTCCCGACCGAAGTCAGTGGCACTAAGAGCGCGCGTACTTGCCCGTTACAGTGGCGGGACCGCGCCGGATTTACACCGGCTTCCGGAACCACCGTCCGCAGTTCGATTGTGCGCGCAATCTAGGCGCGCGCTTTTCCCCCGGCAAGCGCGCGCGCCAGCTGAGACTTGAGCTCGGCTCGCCGCGCGAGGTAGGCGGCGCGCTCCTGCGTCGTTGCCTCGGGCTGCGACTCATACCAGCCGTCGAGCGCTGCCACCGCCCGCGCGAGCGCCTCCGCCGTCTGCGGCGGCTCGCGCGCCGACACCGCCGCCGTCCGCGGCCGGCGCGCGAAGGCACGGGCGAGCGCGACGAGCATCGTCGAGCCGATCACCAGCGCCAGCACGGCGACGTACAGAGCGTTCCATGGGCGACCGACTGCTGGCACGACCACGCGCGCCACGGCGTTCGCCGCCACATCGTTCGCCAGAAAGCGCCGAAATGTCCGGCCCTCGACCGCGGCGGGTGCCGTGGCGGCGAGCGTGGCGCCGCTCACCGTGGCGCTCGAATCCTCGAGCAGCACCTCGAGCAGGTCTGTCGACTGTCCGAGCGAAACGTTCCAGGGAAAGCTCCCGCCGGGCAGCCGATACGTGAACGAGATCTGCTTCACACCAGGCGCGAATGGCGCCAGGACGACGACGCGACCGCGCTCGAGGCGGATCGCATCGGCGCCGACATCGCCTTGCCCTGGTAGGAAGTCCGTCGCGCTGGCCGGGACGCTCGCACTCCAGGTCGGAGACGAGTCGTCGCGGCTCACGACCGTGACACTCGAGTCGTTCGAGAGCTCGTACACCTCCACGATGTCGCGGGCACCATCCACGCGCGCGGCGCCCACGACGACGTGCCGGCCGCGTACGTGCAGTGGCAATCTCGCCGACGTGGTATCGAAGACGACGATCTCGGCGTCCTCGCCGGACACGTCCGCGCGCCGAAGCGGCTGCGAGAAGTACGCGATGCCGCCGTACTGCGCGGAGACGAAATAGAGCGCGTCCGCCTCGCCAACGGCGCGATAGGCGAACGAGAAGGCGCCGCCGCCACCGGAGCGGGTGGAGTCGAGCGGGCCGGCGCGGTCCGAACCGACCCGGTGGAGTACAACCCAGACGCCGGCTACGCCCCGCTCGGTCTCGTTTCCTGGCAGCACGACGCGTCCGCGCACTCGGCGCGCTGCGCTCGACGCGGCAGACGAGTCAGCCGGCGGCGAGCCCGCGACCGGGAGCTGCCCGGGCGCGGGCCGCAGTGCCACGAGCAAGAGCACCGCCAGCGCGAGAACGACGGGGCGGCCGCTCGACGCGACCGCCCCTCGCACACCACGCTCGCACCGTCGTCCCGCCTGCCCCATCACGGGTTGAATTTGCCGAAATCCTCCGGGCGCATCCGCTTGAGGTGCTCCTGCAGCTCCTCGCCCGTCATCTCGACGCGGTCGGTTCCGCCGCGAGCCGTGCCGCCCGGTGGCGAGGTGCTCGACGGCGTGGCTCCCGTCCCCGCGGCGCCGAAGTCGGGCTCCTCCTCCTCGCTATCGCTGGCGTCCTCGATCGCGATCGCCGTGAGCAGCGACTCCTGCGCGAAGATCGGCGCCGAGAGGCGAAGCGCGATCGCGATGCTGTCCGATGGGCGCGCATCGACCTGTATCAGATCGTCGCCGCGGTGGATGTGCAGCTCGGCGAAGTAGGTGTTCTCCTTCACCTTCGTGATCTGCACGCGCCGCAGGGAACCGCCGAGCCCCGTGATCAGCCGCTTGCAGAGGTCGTGTGTGAGGGGGCGGGTGGGCCGCTGCCCCTGCATCTCCATGAGGATGGAATCGGCCTCCGACTTCCCGATCCAGATGGGGAGTAGCCGGGGGCCGTCCTTTTCCTTGAGGATGACGACGTGCGCGTTATTCGAGCTGTCCAGTCCCAGCTTGTTGACTTCGACTTCGACCATGCTCCGCTCCTGGGTCCGCGCTGCGCCGCGTCAGGTGCCCATGTCCCACGAGGCGAGGTATTTCCGCTGCTCGCTCGTCAGCTCGTCGATCTGGGAGCCCATGGAAGCGAGCTTGAGCCGCGCGATCTCGCGGTCAACCGCCTCGGGCACGCGGTGCACGTCCTTCGCGAGCGACGAGCTGTTATTGACTAGATACTCCGCCCCCAGCGATTGGTTCGCGAAGCTCATATCCATGACCGAGGCAGGGTGCCCTTCCGCCGCGGCCAGGTTGATGAGCCGACCCTCACCGAGAACGAAGACCCGCTTGCCATCCACCACGTACTCGTGTACGAACTCGCGAACCGCGCGTGGCGAGCCATCGGCCATCTCGGCGAGCGCCTTCAGGTCGAGCTCGACGTTGAAGTGGCCCGAGTTGCAGACCACCGCGCCATCTTTCATGGCGCGAAAGTGCTCGCCGCGAACAACGTTGACGTTGCCCGTGAGCGTGCAGAAGATGTCGCCAAGCGGGGCCGCGGTCTCCATTGGCATGACGCGGAAGCCATCCATCAACGCCTCCAGCGCCTTGAGCGGGTCGATCTCGGTGACGATGACATTCGCGCCGGCGCCGCGCGCACGCGAGGCGACGCCGCGCCCGCACCATCCGTAGCCCGCGATGACCATCGTCGCGCCGGCCAGCAGGAGATTCGTCGCGCGAATGATCCCGTCGATGGTCGACTGCCCGGTGCCGTAGCGATTGTCGAACAGGTGCTTCGTGAACGAATCGTTCACGGAGATCACCGGGAAGTGTAGTACGCCATCCTGCGCCATCGCCTTGAGGCGGATCACGCCGGTCGTCGTCTCCTCCGTGCTGCCGATCACGGTCGCGAGCAGCCTCTTCCGCTCGTCGGCCGACAGCGTCTCGACCCACTGGCGAACCGGGGGTGCGAGATCATCGAGCCGGTTGAGCGCGATCATGTGCATCGCACTAACGACATCGGCGCCGTCGTCCATCGTGATGTCCGGGCGGAAGGCGATCGCGGCCCGGATGTGCTCGTAGTAGGTGTGTTCGTTCTCGCCCTTGATGGCGAAGACCTTGATCCCGTGATCGCGGACGAGGTGCGCCGCGACGTCGTCCTGCGTGGACAGCGGGTTCGACGCGCAGAGCGCGATCTCCGCCCCGCCCGCCTTCAGGGTGATCATGAGGTTGGCCGTTTCGGTCGTCACGTGCAGGCAGGCCGAAACCCGCTTCCCAGCGAGCGGCCGCTCGGCCGCGAACCGCTCACGGATCTGGCGGAGCACCGGCATCGAGCGCTCGGCCCACTCCGTACGGAGCCGGCCCTGATCGGCCAGCGCAAGATCCTTCACATCATGCGTCGCGTCGAGAGGGACGCGGCCGGATATCATCGTCTTCACGCTCGTCGTCATCGTCCTCACCTAATGAGAGCTAGCGGACAGCGCGCTTGAGCGCGTCCGCACGGTCGGTTCGTTCCCAAGAGAACAGCGTCATGTCAGCCTTGCCGTTGCGCCGCGTTTCCGGCGTCCGGCCGAAGTGCCCATATGCGGCCGTCTCGCGATAGATCGGCTGGCGCAGGTCGAGCGCCTTGATGATCCCGCGCGGACGGAGGTCGAACACGTCCCGCACAGCGTGACCAAGTGCCACCTCGTCCGCCTCGCTGGTGCCGAAGGTGTCCACCATGACCGACACGGGCTCGGCCACACCGATGGCGTAGGCGAGCTGCACCTCGCAACGGCTGGCGAGTCCGGCGGCGACGATGTTTTTCGCGACCCACCGTGCCGCGTACGCGCCGGAGCGATCCACCTTCGACGGGTCCTTACCGCTGAACGCGCCGCCACCATGCCGCCCCATGCCGCCGTACGTGTCTACGATGATCTTGCGTCCGGTGAGGCCCGCGTCCCCCTGTGGACCGCCGATGACGAACCGCCCGGTCGGATTGATGTGGTACGTCGTCGCCTTCCGGTCGAAGAGCTCGGCCGGCATGGTGGGCTCGATCACTTCGGCGATGATCGCTTCGCGGATCTGTGCGCTCGTCACGCTCTCGGCGTGCTGCGTCGAGACGACCACCGTGTCGACGCGGACCGGCCGCCCGCCCTCATACGCAATGGTCACCTGTGCCTTGCCGTCCGGCCGGAGCCACGGCAGCGAGCCGCTCTTCCGGCATTCGGCGAGGCGGCGCGTGAGCCGGTGCGCGAGCACGATCGGCATCGGCATGAGCTCGGCTGTCTCGTCGGTCGCGTAGCCGAACATCATCCCCTGGTCGCCGGCGCCGCCGGTGTCCACCCCCTGCGCGATGTCCGGGGACTGCCGGTCGATCGTGCTGATGACCGCGCACGTCTTGCTATCGAACCCGAACGTCGCGTCGTTGTAGCCGATCTCCTCGATCGTGCGGCGTACGATATCGGGAAAATGCACATAGGTCTCGGTCGTGATCTCGCCCGCGACGCACGCGAGACCTGTCGTCACCATCGTCTCGCAGGCGACGCGCGCGGCAGGATCCTTGTGAAGGATCTCGTCGAGGATGGCATCGGAGATCTGATCGGCGATCTTGTCCGGATGCCCTTCGGTGACCGACTCGGAAGTGAAGAAATATTTATCCAGCACTGAATACCCCTGGCCCGCGGCGCGCCTGTGGCGGGAAGTAGAATGGGAAGTAGCCATTGATGATACGCGCAGCCCAAGGCCGGGGCAACGGACGGGAGAACGGACCTCCTACTCGCCCTCGCTGCCAATGTAGGCCACGAGGATCGCCTCGGCCGCGGCCGCGGTCGCTGAGTCCAGCGCCTGAGCCGCCGCCGCCGCCGCCGTGGCGACGTTCATCTGGCGCACGAGCCGCTTCATGCGCGGCACGGCTCTCGGGGACACGCTCAATTCACGCACACCGAGGCCAATCAGCGCGAACGCGGTGAGCGGGACTGAGGCCATCTCACCACAGACGCACACGTCGATGGCCTGCGCGTGTCCGACGTCGACGGTGTGCTTAATCAAACGCAGCACCGCCGGGTGCAGCGGTGTGAAGCGCGCCGCCAGGTTCGCGTTGCCGCGATCCACGGCGAGGGTGTACTGCACGAGGTCGTTACTGCCAATGCTGAAGAAATCGACCTCCTTCGCCATGGACACGGCCAACACTGCCGCGGCCGGCGTCTCGATCATCGCTCCCAACGGCACCTGCGTGCGGTGAGGAACGCCTCGCGCGGCGAGTTCGGCCGCCGCTTCACGCAGCAAGTCACGCGTCGCGTGTACTTCGTCCACGCTCACGATGAGCGGCAGCAGGATGCGGACATCGCCGTGCATGGCGGCGCGAAGCAGCGCGCGCAACTGGACCTTGAAGAGCTCGGGCTGATCGAGACACATCCGGATGGCGCGCCAGCCGAGAAACGGATTCGCCTCGTGCGGGAAGCCGCCGACCGGGAGCTTGTCGCCGCCGATGTCGAACGTGCGAATCACGACGGCATGCCCGGCGAAGCTCTCGACGACGCGCCGGTACGCCTCGTACTGTTCGTCCTCATCGGGCATCCCGGCGCGGCCGAGGACGAGAAACTCCGTGCGCATGAGCCCGACGCCGTCGGCGCCACTATGGGCGGCCAGCTCCGCCTCTTCCGGCAGATCTACGTTCGCCCGAAGGAGCAAGCGGACGCCGTCGATCGTGACCGCCTCCGTCATGGCCTGGCTGGCCAACTCATGATCGCGCGCCGCCTCGCGCCGGGCGCGCTCGCGGTACTGCTCGATCTCGGCCGCCGTCGGATTGACGTTGAGCGTTCCGACGGTGCCATCGAGGATCACGATCTCGTCGCCGCGGAGCCGCTCGGTCGCGTCCCGCAGCCCGACCACGGCCGGGATGCCGAGCGAGCGGGCGAGGATGGCGATGTGTGAGGTACGCGTCCCTGCATCGGTGGCGATCGCCGCGATGGCGTCGCGATCGAGCTGCACCGTGAGGCTTGGCGTGAGGTCGTGCGTCACGAGGACCGCGTTCGTCCCCTTCGGCACATCCACTGGATCGTGATCGGGGAGGCCGAGCAGGAGCGAGAGGACGCGGATCTCCACGTCCAGGATGTCACCAGCCCGCTCGCGGAGCTCCGGCGCCGCGTGGCGCGCGAACGAGTGACGCCAGTCCGACATGTGCTGGTGGAACGCCTGCTCGGCGTTGATGCTGTGCCGGATGAGCGCTTCGACGTGCTTTCGCATCTCCGGATCATCGAGCAGGAGTTGCTGCATCTCGAAGATCTGCGCTTCCTCCGGACCGGCGCGCCTCTCCGCCCGGTCGCGGACGAACTCGAGGCGCTCGCGGGCGCGCTCGAGGACTGCGCGGAAGCGCTCGATCTCCGGCTCGATGGCCTCGTCCGGGAGGATCGTGTGCGGCACGTCTGGAACCTCCCAGCGCAGGAGGTGCACCGGACCGACGACGATGCCGGGCGATGCAGGCATGCCCCGGAGCGTGCGCTCCACTAGGACTCCCCGAACTTCGCGGCGACGAGCGTCGCGATCGCGCTCACGGCGGCGTCGGCATCGGGACCGTCCGCGCGCACGAGAACCGTCGAGCCAAACTCGGCGGCGAGCATCATCACGCCCATGATGCTCTTCCCGTTCACCTCCAGCTCCTCGCGAACCATCGTGATGTCGCTCTGGAAGCGCGACGCGAGCTTCACGATCTCGGCCGCGGGCCGAGCGTGCAGGCCGTTCCTGTTCACGATTCGCATCTCGCGTTCGGTCATCATCGGATGGCGGAATAGATGGCGAGGACGGAGAGGGCGACGAGCGCGACACGCCACCCCTCGGCGCGGCCGTGCAACCGCACCAGAAGGAATCCGACGGCCGCGGCGCCGAGTACTGTGCCGCCCAGGTAGAGCCGGCCCGATGCTACGGTGCGTTGGAGCACCAGCGGCAACGCGAGCCCGGCGAGAAATGCCGCTGCCCGCGCGATGTACGCGGGGCCGTGCCGCAGCACCGGGTGCGCCAGCGCCCTGGAGAGCTGCATCCCGAATCGCCACCCCATCTGGAAACCCCAGACGCGGAGCGCCAAGTGCCCAACGTTGTAAAGGCCCAGGAAGAGGAGCACGACACCGATCGGTGGCGCGCCCGCTCCAAAGGCGACGAGCGCCAGGAGGGAGCAAAACGGGAGCCAACCCGCCCAGACGAGTTGGTCGCCGATGCTTCCGAGCGGTCCACAGATCGCCGTCCGGAATCGCTCGATCTGTACAGGTGGAACTCCGTCGAGCTCTGCGCGCGCGAGCGCTGCTACGCCGAAGGAGGCGGTATACGGGTGCGCGTTGAAGTAGCGCGCCTGCCTCGCCAGCGCGGCACGACAGGCCTCGCCATCGCGGCCGCCCGGAAGCGACCGCAGCGCCGGTTCGGTGCAAAACGCGACGCCGGTCCCGAGCAGCAGCTCGTAATTCCACGCGCCCTGAATCGCGAGCAGGCGCGAGAGCATCGCGACTCGGGTCGCGAAGGGCAGCGTGCGGAGAGGTAGGTTCGGCCCGGTCATCGGAACATGAGCAGCGCGACGCCGATCGCGATGCCGGCGGCGAAGAGCCGCCGCGCTCCGCTCGTACCGCGGAAGAGACGCCAGGACGCGCTGCCGGCCGCCGCACACGCGAGGCCGAGGATGGCGACCTCCGACAACCCTGGCTCGACCGCCCAGACGCGGGCGACGCGCGCCGAGAGCGGTGCGAGCGCGGCCAGCGCGAGGCCGGTGAGGATCGCACCACGCGCGAGATCGGCGCTCAGCCCGCCGAGCTGCAACGCGAGAACGGCATCGCGCGAGCCGCGATCGAGCGCGGCGAGCCGGCGCTTCGCCGCCGCGCCATTCAAGCGGCGGAGCGCGTACATGGACCAGCCACCGAGCCACGCGATCACGAGTGCGGCGCTCACTGATGCCGCGAGCGCGGTGGCGGTGGCGCGGCTGTCCGCGTGCGGCTCGGACGCGAAGAGCGCCCCGCCGACTACCGCGGCCGACCCCCACTCGGGGTAGCGGGCCGCGCCGACGGCGAGCATCTCGAGGGCGAACAGCTCGAGAACCGCGCCGATGAAGAGCCCCATGCCGGCGTCGCCGACCAGCGCGCCGGCGAGCGTGGCGGCGACGATCGGGCGCGAGATCATCGCCTGTGGGAAGCTGACGACATCGAGGCCGAGGACCGCCCCGAGCATGGCCAGCGGAATGACGTCGCCGACGGTCACGCGGGCCTCACCGCTCGCCCTGCGCGCGCAGCACGTCGTCGAGCGGCATCGGGCGCGCCGACGGCACGTCCTGCGCCGTCACCTGCACGCCCCGCGCGGCGAGCGATCTCAGCGCGGCCTCCTCGCCGGGCGTCAGATAGATGTAACGCAACCGGTGCACCCGGCCAGCCCGGTGGTGGATGCCGCCAAGATTCACCGTACGAACGGCTGGACTCGCGACCACGAGGCGCGCCATCGTCTCGATGTCAGGGGTGAGGAGAATGCCGGGCCGAGGATCGCGCTGCCAGCCCGGGAGGGCGCGCGCGGCCCCATCTACGTCCTCGAAGTACACGTGCATCTCCGGCGGAACGCCCATCCGGTAGAGCTCCTGCTCCCATTCGCTCGCGGCGACCTCGTCGTCCACAAGCGCGATGAATCCGAGCCGCATCGGCTGGCCCCACCCGACCACGACCTGGCCGTGGATCAGGCGGTCGTCGACGCGGAAGAGATCAACGCCCACCGGGCACTCCCACGACGAGCACGGAGCTCCGAGCACGCTCGGCCGCCCCGACAGCCGCCTCGTACGCAGTGCCGGCGCCGTGCGACATGAAGTGGAGAAGCGCGGCGAGGTTCGCGCCGGTGACAAGCGTGATCTCGGGGCGGTCGCGCAAAATCCGCCGCGCTGCGATGGTGCAGCTCCCCGCAGGGAGGTCGGTGAAGATGACGCGCACGCCGCGCGCGGCGACGAGCGCGCGCATCTGCACCTCGATGTCGTCCGCGCCAAGGTCGCGGTTCGTCATCGTCGCGAAGAATCCGGGCTGCCCCGTGATCTCCTCGGCAGCCGACACGAGACCGGTGGCGAACTCGCCGTGTCCCGCGACGAGCGCGGCCGCGGACGTCGCCTCTGCGGCAGGCCCGCCGCTACTCATCGTCCTCGCGGAGATACTGCCGGACCTCGGCGGCCGCGCGCATCTGTCCGATCAAGCGCTGGTTGAATGCCTCCGCCGGATCCACACCGCTATAGCGCAGCAGGTGGTTCATCGCCACGACCTCCGCGACGACGGTGATGTTCTTTCCAGGATTGAGCGGGATCGTCACCTTTGGAACGACCACGTCGAGGATGGTGGTGGTCTGCATGTCGAGCCCCGTCCGATCGACGACCGCGGCCTTGTCCCACTCCGCGAGCGTGACGACCACCTCGATGCGCTTCTGTTGCCGCACCGCACGGATGCCGAACACGGATGGGATGTCGATGACACCCACGCCACGGATCTCCATGTGGTGGCGCTGCAGCTCGTGTCCGCGGCCAATGAGGATGTCATTGCCACGCCGCGTGGCGATGACGAGATCGTCGGCGACGAGACGGTGACCGCGCTCGACGAGGTCCAGCACGCACTCCGACTTGCCGATTCCACTCTGTCCCACGAACAACAGCCCGACGCCATACACGTCGGCGAGCGACCCATGCAGGGTCGCCATGGGAGCGAACTCCTCCTCGAGCGCCGGCTTGATCCGACGGTAGAATTCGTTCGTCTTGAGCGTGGAGCGAAGAATTGGAATGCCCGCGCGTCCCGCGAGGTCGGTCAACTCTTCCGGAGGCTTCAACGCCTTCGTGACGAAGATGCAGGGGAGCGGGAAGGCGAGAAACTTGGCGAGCACCTCGCGCCGGCGCTTCGCCGACAGCGACGCGAGATAGGAAATCTCCGTCTCGCCGAGCACCTGGATGCGTTCCGCGACGAAGCGCTCCGTGTAACCCGCGAGGACCAGCCCGGGGCTGGCGGCCTCGTGGTTGCCGATCTGTCGCGCGAGACCGGCGTCGTCGCCCAGCAGCTCGAGATGCAGGGTGTCGCGGAGCAGCTCGAAGAGCCAGGCGACGGTGAATTTTTTCTTCTTCACGCCAGGGCTGCTGGCCGTGCGGACGGTACCCGGATGCGCTCGTGCAGACCGTCGTGTACATCGATACGGACTCGGGCCCCTGCGAGCACCAGTCCCACGCTCCGCGTGGCGCCGTCCGCCAGGAATTCCGTCAATCGCCCCCCACCAAACTCCGCAGGTGTGCCTCCGTCTCGAGCGCCGCACGCTCCCACGTGAACCCGCGAGCGAACTCACGGCCGCGCGCCCCAAGCGCTTCCACGAGCTGGCGCGAGCTGGCGAGCCGCTCCATCGCCGCTGCCAACGCGTTCACATCGCCGTGGGGCACGAGAAAGCCCGTCTCGCCATCGCGCACCGACTCGCGCAACCCGGGCGAGTCAGACGCGACGACGGGGGTACCGCACGCCGCTGCTTCGAGGTTCGTGATTCCCCACCCTTCCTTCGGCGACGCGAACGCGAGTGCCCACGCCTCACGGAGCAGGGCGACCTTCTCCTCCTCCGAGATGAACCCAAGAAACCGCACACGCGGCGCCAGGTCAAGCGATTGAGCGAGCCGCTCGAGATCACGCCGGTAGTCGCCCGCGCCGGCAATCGCGAGCCTGGCAGTCGGGTGTCGCAACACCGCGAACGCGCGGATCACCGCATCCACGCCTTTGTAGCGCTTGAGCCGCCCGAGGTAGGCGAAGAGCGGAGCCGGGGCGCGCGAGCCCGCGCGCGGGGTGTAGTGATCCGAATCAATGCCCGGGTAGATGACCCGGATCGAACCTCTCGGTACGCCACGGTGCGTCAGATCGTCAGCCGTCGAATCGCTGATCGCCTCGAACGCGATGCCCCGATACACGCGCGCCAGGGGACGCTCGGCCAGCCACACCATGGCCGCCATGGGCACCGGCGCCTCGCGGAATACCGTCGTCCCGAAGAGGTGCGGTACGAGCGCGACAACGCGCTTCGCGCCCCAACGCGGCGTATGGAGGGCGACCTTGTTGATGTCCTCCACGAGCACGTCGAAGCCGTGCGCCGCGAGCGCTCGGCGGTAGTAGCCGCGCGCGAGAAAGGGGAATGTGTAGCGCGCACCGACGCGGTGGACTTCGATGCCATCGAGCCTGACCCTCGGAGAGCAACCCGGCCACCCGCCGCACAGCAGCGTGACCTCGTGCCCGCGGGCTGCCAACCGGCCGAAGATCTCGTGCAGATGGATCTCCGCACCACCCGCCTGCGGGTTCTCCCGGTCCTGCCAGTTGACGAGCAGAAGTCGCACTAGGCGGCCACGGCGGCTCCACGCCGCACCTAGAGCACGCCCATCTTGCGCGCCAGCGCGTCGAGCACGCCATTGACGAAGCGCGCGCTCTGCGCGCTACCGTAACGCTCCGCGAGGGTGACGCCCTCCTGAATCACGACGCGCGGCGGCGTATCACCCACCGCAAGCTCCGCGGCGGCGAGCCTGAGCACCGATCGCTCGATCGCGCCCAATCGCTCGAGGCGCCAGTTCGTGGTCACGTCGCGGAGGTCGGCATCGATGTCGCGCCCCTCACTCAGCACCTTCCGGAGAATGACGCCGGCGCGCGCGCGCTCGTCCGCGCTCACGCTGAGATCGTCCCAGATCTGCGCGGCGACACGATCGAGCGGCTGGCCGCGCCGCATGTCCCACGCGTAGAGCGCCTGCAGCACACGCGCCCGCGCACGCGTCTCAACTCTCGTGCGAGCCATCGAGCCGGTCGAAGAGGTCCGCCATCTCCATCGCCGCGAGCGCGGCGTCCCACCCCTTGTTCCCGTGCGCGCCACCGGCGCGCGCGTCGGCTTGCGCCATGTCGTCGCAGGTGAGGAGCCCGAAGCCGATCGGCGTGTCGAAGTCTGTACTCGCGCGCGCAAGGCCGCGGGTTGCTTCGCCCGCGACGTAGTCGAAGTGCGGCGTGTCACCGCGGATCACGGCACCCACCGCGACGAGCGCATTGTAGCGCTCACTGGCGAGCAAGCGCCGCGCGGCAAACGGCAGCTCCCAGGCGCCGGGCACCCACACGACGTCTACATCGTCGAACGCCGCCCCGTGGCGGACAAGCGCGTCGAGCGCGCCATCGACGAGGCGCTGGGTGATTGTCTCATTGAAACGGCTGGCCAGGACGGCGAAGCGCCGCCCGCCACCGGCCGGTGCCCCCGCGAACTCGGCCACTTAATGCGAGAAGAGGTGGCCGAGCTTGTCGCGCTTCGTGTCGAGGTAGCCCTGGTTCTCCGCGGTCACCGGCGCGGCAATCTGCACGCGCTCGGCGACGCGAAGGCCATAGCCCTCCAGTCCGACAAGCTTCTTGGGATTGTTCGTCATTGGCCGGATGGACTTGAGGCCGAGGTCGAGCAGGATCTGGGCGCCGATTCCGTAGTTTCGCAGGTCGGGCTGGAACCCGAGCTGGACGTTGGCCTCTACGGTGTCGCGTCCGGTGTCCTGCAGCTCGTACGCCTTGAGCTTGTTCAGGAGCCCGATCCCCCGGCCCTCCTGGTCGAGGTAGACGATGACACCGCGGCCGGCATCGGCGATCATGTGCATCGCGGTATGGAGCTGCCACTGGCAGTCGCACCGCTGCGAGCTGAACACGTCGCCGGTGAGGCACTTGGAGTGCATGCGGACGAGCACATTCTCGCCATCGCCCACATCGGCGCTGTCGCCGTAGACGAGCGCGACGTGCTCGCGGTCATCGACGTCGTTGCGGTAGCCGATGATACGCCACGCGCCCACCGGTGTCGGCAGCCGGGCCTCGGCCACGCGATGCACCAGGCGCTCGTAGCGCAGGCGGTGCGCCACGACCTGCGCGACGGTGATGAAGGTGAGACCGTGCTCCGCCGCGAACTTCTCGAGCTGCGGGCGCCGGGCGGAGTGAACGTCGTCGCGACGGAGGATCTCGCAGATGACGCCAGCCGGATAGAGTCCAGCCATGCGCGCGATGTCGATCGCGGTCTCGGTGTGGCCCACGCGCTCGAGCACGCCGCCCGCGCGCGCGCGCAGCGGCTGGACATGCCCGCCCCGACGGAGGTCGGACGGCACCGTCGTCGGATGCACGGCGGCGCGAATGGTGGCCGCGCGGTCGTGCGCGCTGATACCTGTGGTCACGCCGAACTTCGGCGCGGCGTCGATGCTGACGGTATACGCCGTCCGGTAGTCATCAGGATTGGAGTCCGCCATCGGGGCCAGGCCGAGCTCGTCGCAACGCGCGCCCGTCAGCGCGAGGCAGATCAGCCCGCCAGCTTTCCATACCATGAAGTTCACGAGCTCGGGCGTGACCAGCTCGGCCGCGCAGATGAGGTCTCCCTCGTTCTCGCGCCCCTCGTCGTCCGCGACGATGATGAGCTTACCCGCCCGGATATCCGCGATCGCCTGCTCGACGGTGCCGAAGCGCATCGTTTAGCCTGTGCTCCCGGCGCGCTGCGCCGAGCCGTACGGAGCGACCAGCCGCTGCACATGCTTCGCGATCATGTCCGCCTCCACGTTCACCGCGGCTCCCACAGCGAGATCCCCGAGCGTCGAGTGCCGCAGCGTGTAGTCTATCAACGATAGTTGCACAACGCAGGGTGCTGGCATGTCGTTCACGGTCAGGCTCACACCGTCCACCGCGATCGCTCCATGCGGCGCCATCAACTCGGCAATCTCCGGCGGGATCGCGACGTCCACCAGAAAAGCATCGCCACGCCACGCGGTGCTGGCGACCGTACCGACGCCGTCCACGTGCCCCTGTACCAGATGCCCGCCAAGGCGGTCGCCGAAGCGCAGTGACCGCTCGAGGTTCACCCGGCGTCCTGCGCGCCACTCGCTAACCGTGGTCCGCTCCAGTGTCGTCGAGATGGCCGCCACGGTGAAGGTGCCAGCGCCGTGCTCGCGTACCGTCAGGCACACGCCGTCGAGCGCGATGCTCTCACCATCGGCGAGATCGCCGTAGCCGCAGCGCACCCGAAGCTCGCGCCCCGCGGCACGATCCGTCGCGTGCTCGACCGTCCCTACGTCGTCAACCAGTCCCGTGAACAATCGTCTCCTCGCGGTCGGCACCGGATGGGGCGTACACGATCATCGTGTCTGCTCCCACGCGGCGCCGCTCGATCAGCCGGTATCGCCGTGCCAGCGCAAGCTCCGCCGCCGGTACGTGCGCGAACGCGCCGGCGGCACCTGCGCCCAGGACGATCGGCGCCTGAAAGATAATCAGCCTGTCCACGAGTGACGCGACGAGTAGCGCGCCCGCGAGTCGCGGCCCCCCCTCCACGAGCAGCGACCGCAGCTCGAGTGCGCGGAGCAACCGGAGCCCCTGGTCGAGCGACTCGGCGCGTACGAGTCGCACTCCGCTCTCGGCAAGTGTCGCGAGGCGACCGGCGTCGGCAGCGGCGTGCACGACGATCGTGGGGATCTCGCGCGCCGTGGTCACGAGCGGCGACCCCGGAGGGAGCCGCGCCGTTCGATCGAAGACTACACGCGCCGGCGCGATGCGCGGCGGCGGAGCCTCCCGAACGGTGAGCGACGGCTCGTCGGCCAGCGCGGAGCCGATCCCGACGGCGATAGCGTCGTTGCCGGCGCGAAGGTGGTGCACGGTACGTCGCGACGCCGCGCCGGTGATCCACCGCGACGCCCCGCGCGAGTCGGCCACCGCGGCATCAAGCGAGATGGCGAGCTTGAGCGTCACCCATGGCCGGGCCGACGCGAAGCCGTGGAAGAATTGCGCGTTCAGCTCGCGCGAGGTTTCCTCTTCGACGCCTGCCGCGACTTCGATGCCGGCCGACGCGAGCTCGGCGAGCCCGCCGGCGGCGTCTGGATTCGGATCACGCGCCGCGATGACGACCCGTGCGATTCCGGCGGCGATGAGTGCGCGCGTGCACGGCGGCGTCTTGCCGAAATGCGCACACGGCTCGAGGGTCACGTAGACGGTAGACCCTCGCGCTGCGTCGCCGGCGGCACGCAGCGCGGCGATCTCTGCATGATCGCCGCCAAAACGCGCGTGCCAACCCTCGCCAATGATCGCGCCGTCACGCACGACGACGGCGCCGACCATCGGGTTCGGCGCCGTCTGTCCCCACCCGCGGCGTGCCAGGGAGATCGCTCGGCGCATGAACGCGCGATCGCGCGTTTCCGCCGGGCGCCGAGGGGTCACGCGGTCCCGGCTAGTCGCGACCGAAGCGGAACGCCACCGAGCCGAACATCCGCACCTTCGACGGGTCCTGCGCGAACTCGTTGTAGAAATCCGCCGCCGAGATGTCGTTGACTCTCATCTGGCCAACCTCGGCGACGAGACGGAAGAGCTTGAGGCTGAGCGACAGGTCCGCGAACATGCTCGTCGCCTTCGAGTCGCGCGAGTAACGGAACGGCTCGACCGGCTCCACGGGACACGGTTCGCCGATGCCACAGTTCTCGTTCACGCTGTAGAACACCGTCGCGCTCGACTTGTACGCATCCTTGCCGTAGCCCGCCGCCACGGCCACCGGTCCAAATCCCTTGCCGATCACGAACCGCCACGCCGTCGTCTCGTTCGTGAATTCGTTGAGCGTCACCTCGTCGCTGCCCACCGGGTTCGCGGCAATGTCTACCGTTGGGAGGTCGCGCCGGGCCCACGTGAAGGAGATACCGGGAAGCACCGGCGTTTCGCCGAGGAGGCCAACGCGGATGCCGTAGCCGACCTTGAAGCCGCCTCCATTGAAATCGACGCGGTCCGCACTCGCGCTCGGCAGGTAGAACCCGCTAAAGAGTGCGTCCACTCCGCCGACGCTCGCGAGCCCGATCGGCAGGCCGCCGAACAAACCGATCGCGCCCTCTACCTGCGGCATCGGCAGCGGCCGGTCCTTCACAGGATAGAAATCCCGGTCCACAGCGCCGATGCTCGGCTCGGCCTCGTCGGCCTCGACGTCTGGTATGCCGGCACGCACCGCATTCACACGAAGCCCGAGCGAAAAACGGCCCAAGCCGCCCAGCGTTCCCGCCTGACCGAGCGTGGCGTTGCCGCCGGCAATCGCGTTCCCGAGCTGCGGGGTGAGGTAGTTGAAGAGATCCACGCCCTTCTGGCACGCGTCACCGCCGCGAATCTCGCCGAAGGCGTTCATGCGAACAACGCCAAGCGAGGGGTCCGTGCAGCGCGCGTCCTGCGGGAGTACGGCGTCGGCCGCGACGGCAACGAGCAGGGCGCCGAAGGCGAGCGCCCGCGCGG
>JBBJNN010000001.1:46716-56297 GCA_037720885.1 Gemmatimonadaceae bacterium
AGGTTCATGGCGGGTGCATCTCCAAGGTGGCGGCCGCGAGGCACCGCTCGCTTCGACTACAGGAACTGCACGCGGCCCGAGCCCGCGACCGTGTGCCCCAGTATCCACGCGCCGACCCCGCGCGTGTCAGCTTCGCGCACGACCGAGTCGGCGTGCGCAGGCGAGACGATCAACACCATCCCGACGCCCATATTGAACGCTCGCAACATCTCGCCGCGATCCACATCGCCCGCCCGCTCGAGCACGAGAAACTCGTTTGGCACGTGCCAGCTCGCCGTGTCTACCACCGCGTCGAGATCGTGAGGTAGCGCACGATCGAGATTGCCCGGTAGCCCGCCGCCGGTGATGTGCGCGAGCGCATGCACGCGATCGAGCAGCGGGCGGACCACGGCGAGGTACGATCGGTGCACCCGGAGCAGGACATCCGCCACGCTCGCATCTTCGCCCGGAAACGGGTCGCTCGAGCCGAGGCCCATCCGCTGCGACACAATCCGCCGGGCGAGGGAATAGCCGTTCGTGTGCAAGCCGGAGCTCGCGAGGGCGACCAGCACATCGCCCGCTCGAACGCGCTCCGGCCCGAGGATCTGGCCTTCCTGCACGTGCCCGACGATGAACCCGGCAAGATCATAATCCGGCGGCGTGTAGATGCCCGGCATCTCCGCCGTTTCGCCGCCGAGGAGCGCACATCCGTTCTCGTGGCAGCCGGCCACGACCCCGCGTACCACGGCTTCGACGACAGAGGGATCGAGCGCGCCGAATGCTACATAGTCGAGAAAGAAGAGAGGGACCGCGCCCTGCGCGAGGATATCGTTGACGCAATGGTTGACGAGGTCATGGCCGACGGTGTCATGCCGGCCCGCCTCGATCGCGACCTTGATCTTCGTGCCGACACCGTCCGCGCTCGCGACGAGCACCGGGCTCCTCGCGCCGCCGGGGAGTTGAAACATCCCGCCGAAACCGCCGAATCTGCCGCGCGTACCCTCGGTAAACGTGGACTCGACCAGGGCCTTGATGCGCCCCTTGGCATCGTCCGCCGCGTCGATGTCCACGCCGGCGGAACGATAGTCGAGCGGCACTGTCACGCGCGAACGTCCTGGTCGAACGCGACGAGCCGGTGGAACTGCGCGACGCGGTCGGTGATCTCGGCC
Organism: Gemmatimonadaceae bacterium; assembly: GCA_037720885.1. Lineage (GTDB taxonomy): Bacteria > Gemmatimonadota > Gemmatimonadetes > Gemmatimonadales > Gemmatimonadaceae > JACMME01. The sequence goes on from JBBJNN010000001.1 coordinate 47,865, forward strand.
GGCGTGATCTCGAGGAGCCGCCCGATCGAGAACCGCTCCACGGCGAAGGAGCCCATTGCCGAGCCGAAGATCACCGCCCGGCGGAGGTTTGGCTCGCTGAGGTCGCCCGTGCGCGCGAGGTAGCCCATGAAGCCGCCGGCGAACGAGTCACCGGCCCCGGTGGGATCGAACACGTCCTCGAGTGGATAGGCCGGCGCGAAGAACACCGTACGCTCGGTGAACATGAACGCCCCGTGCTCGCCCTTCTTGATGATCACGTGGCGCGGGCCGCGCTCGAGAATCCAGCGTGCCGCTTTCACGAGATTCGATTGCTCGGTGAGCTGCCGAGCCTCGCTGTCGTTGAGGGTGATCAGGTCAACGCGCGCGAGCAGCGCCAACAAATCCGGCCTGCGGCTCTCGATCCAGAAGTTCATCGTGTCGCACGCCACGAGGCGCGGCCGCTTCACCTGCTCGAGCACGTCGAGCTGGAGGCGCGGGTCGATGTTCGCGAGAAAGACGAACGGCGCCGACCGGAACTGGTCAGGGATCTTCGGTGAAAAGTGCGAGAAGACGCCGAGGTGGGTCTCGAGTGTCTCGGCGGAATTCAGGTCGTGTCTGTAGCGTCCGCGCCAACGGAACGACGTGCCTTCCATACGCTCGAGCCCCGCGAGATCCACTCCGCGCGCCGCCAACGGCTGAAGCTGCTCGACCGGGTAGTCGCTCCCGATCACGCCGACGAGCTGAACCGGTGACAGGAGGCTCGCTGACGCGGCGAAGAAGGTGGCAGACCCGCCGATGACGTTGTCCGCCCGCCCGAACGGCGTCTCCACGGAATCGAGCGCGACGGAGCCGACGACGAGTACGGTCATCTCGGAGGGAGGCGGTAGCGGCTTCGCGACATCACATGCGCTCGGGCACAGTAATGCCGAGGATGGTGAGGCCGTTGCGCAGCACGGTGCGCGCGGCCCGCGCCAGCACGAGGCGCGCGGCGGTGATCGCTTCGGGCTCGTTGAGCACGTGGTGCTTGTGATACCAGAGGTGAACCTGTCGCGCCGTTTCGAGCAGATAGCTCGCCACGCGGTGCGGCTCGAGCGCGTCGGCGGCGCCCGCGACGAGCGACGGGAAATCGAGAAGCGACTTGATCAGCTCGCGCTCCTCCGGCTCCGACAACAGCGATAGATCCACGCCCGCGCCCGTGACGCTCTCCGCATCGATCTCGCCCATGCGAAAGATCCCGCTGAGCCGCGCGTGCGCCATCTGAACGTAGTAGACCGGGTTCTCCTCGGATTGCGAGCGCGCCAGATCCACGTCGAAGACGAGCGGGGATTCCCCCTTCCGCATGAGGAAGAAGTAGCGGACGGCGTCGCGCCCGACCTCGTCTACCAGGTCCCGGACGGTGACGTAGCTACCGGCGCGCTTCGAGATCTTGACCTCCTCGCCCGCGCGCATGACGGTCACCATCTGGTGCAGCACGTATTCGGGGTACCCCGCCGGGATTCCCATGTCGAGCGCCTGCAATCCGATTCGCACCCGCGTGACCGTGCTATGGTGGTCAGCGCCCTGGACGTTCACGGCGCGGCGAAACCCGCGATCCCACTTCGTCACGTGGTACGCCACGTCCGGCACGAAGTACGTGAACGTGCCGTCGCGCTTCCGCATCACGCGGTCCTTGTCGTCGCCGAACTCCGTGGTGCGGAGCCAGAGCGCACCATCCCGCTCCTCGGTCTTCCCCGCCGCCACGAGCGAGGCGACGGTCGCGTCGACCTTCCGGTCCGAGTAGAGCGATGATTCGAGGAAATATGTGTCGAATCGTACCCCGAATGCCTGGAGGTCGAGGTCCTGTTCCTTGCGCAGCTCGCGAACGGTGAATGCGGTGACAGCCGGAAGATCGGCGCCGGTCGGATCCTGCGGATGCCCCTCGACGTAGCGTTGCGCGATGTCGCGCACGTATTCGCCATGGTAGCCACCCTGTTCCGGGATCCTCCAGGCTTGTCCGGCGAGCTCGCGCGCCCGCCCCTGAACGCTGAGCCCGAGGTTGGCGATCTGCGCGCCGCCGTCGTTGTAGTAGAACTCGCGCGTTACGTCCCACCCCGTCCACTCGAGGAGGGAGCAGATCGCGTCGCCGAGGGCGGCCTGGCGGCCGTGTCCGACATGCAGCGGACCGGTCGGGTTCGCCGACACGAACTCGACGTTCACGCGGCGCATTGCCCCCGTGGCGTGTCGACCGTAGAGTGGTCCCGCGGCGACGATGGCGGGGAGGCCACCCGCTGTCGCGCCAACGCGCATGAAGAAGTTGATGAAGCCGGGTCCCGCGATCTCTACCCGCTCGACGCCTGCCGCTGCGGCGTCGAGCCGGGCGACGAGATCGTCCGCGATCTCACGCGGCTTGCGCTTGAGCGGACGCGCGAGCGTCATCGCGACGTTGGTTGCCCAGTCACCGTGGCCGCTCTCACGCGGACGCTCCAGCATTGGCTCAACGCTTTCGGGCGCGCCGAGGTCGCGCGCCGCCACAACCAGCGCGGCGCGTAGATCGTCACGCTCGCTCACTCGGATCCGCCGCTCTTTGGCGCGGGAGTCGTTTTCGACTCGGCCGGCTTCGCGCTCGAGGACTTGCTGTCGCCCTGAGGCCGATCGCTCTGCGATCTCTCGCTCTGCGATCTGTCGCCTCTCGCCCTGTCGCCCTGCGGCTTCTCGGCGCGCGAACTGTCGCCCTTCGGCCTCTCTGCGCTCGAACTGTCGCCCTTCGACGACTCGGCTCGCGACCCGCTCTGATCGCTCTTCGACCCCGCCTTCTGATCCGATCTCGCCTCACCTTTCCCGTCGCCCTTCGCCTCACCCTTCGCGTCGCCCTTCCCTTCGCTCTTGCTGTCCGCCTTGCCCTCGCCCTGGCCGCCACTGCCCTCGCCAGCGCCGCCGGCAGCCGTGACGGGGCCGCTCGTCTTGTGCGCGTTCTTGCCGTAATCGGTGAGGTAGAATCCGGAACCCTTGAAGACCAGGCCGGCTCCACCCGAGATGAGCCGCTGGCCCACCGCGGCGCACTCGGGGCACTCGAGTTCCGCGGCCGCGGTGCTCATCGTCCGGAAGAATTTCTCGAAGAGGTGCCCGTTCGGGCAGCGAAACTCGTAAGTCGGCATCTCGCGAAGACTTAAGCGTGGCGTGTTCCGGGGCAACTTACCCCACGCGCGCCGCCGCAACAAGCGAGGCACGGCCGCGAGCGCCGCCAGTCACGCGCGTGGCTGATATCGCCCCCATTCCGACTCGAGTGCGTCGGAGATCTCCCCGACGGTCGCGCGGGCGCGCACGGCGTCGATGATGCTCGGCATGAGGTGGGCGTTCCCCCGTACCGGAATGGCGCCCCGGGGGCTGCGATACGTCGCCGCGCCGTCCCGCACAGCGTCGAGCGACGCTCGCACCCGCCCGGCATCACGTGCCGCGCGCACCGCGGCCATGCGCTCACGCTGCCCCCGCTCCAGCGCCGAGAAGTTGGGCGCGGAAATGACCGGAGGCTCGCTGCCATCGCCGAAGCGATTGACGCCGACGACCGTCGTCTCACCGCGCTCCAGGCGCAACTGCTGCTCGTACGCGCTGCGAGCGATCTCGTCCTGAAAGAATCCCGCCGCGATCGCCCGCTCCGATCCACCGAGTTCATCCACGCGCGCGATGAGCGCCGCGGCATCGCGCTCGATGGCCGTCGTCAGCTGCTCCACGAAATAGCTCCCGGCCAGGGGGTCCGCAGTCGCCGTCACGCCGCTCTCGTACGCCACGATCTGTTGGGTGCGCAGCGCGAGCGTAGCCGCTTCGGCCGTGGGGAGCGAGAGCGCTTCATCGTAGCCGTTCGTGTGCAGCGACTGCGTACCGCCGAGCACGGCGGCGAGTGCCTGCATCGTCACGCGGACGACGTTGTTCAGCGGCTGCTGCGCCTGTAGCGTCACGCCTCCCGTTTGCGTGTGGAAGCGCAAGCGACAACTGACGTCGGACGCGCCGAACCGGTCGCGCATGATGTGCGCGTACAGACGGCGCGCTGCTCGAAATTTCGCGACCTCCTCGAACAGGTCGTTGTGCGCGGCCAAGAAGAACGAGAGCCGCGGCGCGAACTGGTCCACGCTGAGCCCCGTCTGAACGGCGCGCGTCACGTACTCCACGGTATTCGCCAGCGTGAACGCGAGCTCCTGCGTCGCGGTCGCCCCCGCCTCACGTATGTGGTAGCCCGAAATGGAGATCGGATTCCAACTCGGAAGCTCCGCCGCGCAGAAACGGAACGTCTCCGCGATGAGGGCGAGACTCGGCGCTGGCGGGTAGATGTACGTGCCGCGAGCGATGTACTCCTTGAGGATGTCGTTCTGGATCGTGCCGGAGAGCGTCGCGCGCGCGATCCCCCGCTCTTCAGCGACCACGATGTACATCGCGAGCAGCGTGGACGCGGTTGCGTTGATCGTCATCGACGTGGACACGCGGTCGAGCGGCAATCCGTCGAGCAACGCGTGCATGTCCTCGACCGAGTCGATGGCGACCCCGACGCGCCCGACCTCGCCGAGGGCGCGCGGCGAGTCCGAATCGATGCCCATCTGCGTTGGCAGGTCGAACGCCACGGAGAGTCCGGTCTGGCCCGCATCGAGCAGCAGACGGAAGCGCTCGTTCGTCTCGCTCGCGGTCCCGAAGCCGGCGTACTGGCGCATCGTCCAGAGCCGCGCCCGATACATCGTGGGCTGCACGCCCCGCGTGTACGGGAACCGGCCGGGGTCGCCCAGGTCGCGCTCGTAATCGACGCTCCGGTCACCCGGCCGGTAGATGCCCTCGATCGGAATGCCGGACGGGGACCGCCGTTCCCCGTCCGGTGGCGTCGTCACGCGCCGACGCTGGAGAGCGCCCCTCCGAGCATCGCGTTCGCCTGATCCACCTCTTCGCGGCTCCCGATGTAGAGTGGCGTGCGCTGGTGCAGCTCGGTCGGCTGGATGTTGAGGATGTTCTGCGTGCCGTCGCAGGCCGCACCCCCAGCCTGCTCGACGATGAAGGCCAGCGGATTCGCCTCGTACAGCAGCCGGAGTTTGCCCTTGGGGGATTTCTTGTTGGCGGGATACGCGAACAGGCCGCCGCCGAGCAGGTTCCGATGGAAGTCGGCGACGAGCGAGCCGACGTATCGCACGTTGAGTGGCCGGCGGTCGCTATCCAGACCGCGGTAGCGGCGCATGAGCGCCTTCACCGGCTCCTCCCAGTGCTGCTCGTATGAATCGTTCACCGATAGGTAGCGACCGGTGGACGGCGTGCGGATGTTCGGGTGGGAGAGGAGGAACTCCCCGATGGACGGGTCGAGCGTGAAGCCGTGCGCTCCCTGGCCGGTGGTGTACACGAGCATCGTGCTCGACCCGTAGATGACGTACCCGGCCGCGATCTGCCGCCTGCCTGGCTGGAGCAGATCCTCCATGTCACCGCGCGCTCCACGCGTGATCTTTCGCAGCACGGAGAAGATGGTGCCGACCGGAACGTTCACATCGATGTTCGAAGATCCGTCGAGCGGGTCGAAGAGCAGCGTGTACTTGCCGCACTTGAAGTTTTCCGGGATCGGGATGATTCCCGGCTCCTCCTCCGACGCCATGCAGCAGAGACGGCCGCCATGGTCCATGGCCTTGATGATCGTCTCATTCGCGAACACGTCCAGCTTCTGCTGCATCTCGCCCTGCACGTTCTCGGCGTTCGCGGAGCCGAGGATATCGGCGAGGCCGGCGCTGCGCACCTTGCTGGCGATCATCTTCGCGGCGAGCGCCATGTCGTAGAGGATGCCGGACAGCTCGCCGGTCGCCTCCGGGTGAAGACGCTCCTGCTCGATGATGAAGCGCTCGATGGTGACGACGGAGGTCGGAGTATGCTGAACCACGACTATCCTCTTGGCGGGGGCCGGGTCCGAAGGCGGGCGGCGGCGTAGGCCCGCGCATCGATCTCGAACCGGTTGCGATGATAACCGCGCCGGATACTCTCCCAGAGGTACGCGAGCGGGAAGGCGCGGCTGGCCTGAAACTGGTGGACGTGCCGGACCTCGTGCAAGAGCAGGTCCGCGGAAGCGCTCGCGTCGCGTCCCAGAAAAACGGTGCGCCACAGTGTAATCGCTTCCACCGTCGGTTCGCCGAGCGCCCAGCCGCCGACGCGCGGTGGCAGCCCCCCGCGCCGGTATCGCGCGTCGGCCAGCTCGGGGTAGCGGGCGAGCATCGCCGGCGCCAGCTCGATCGGGCGCCCGAGCACGCGCTCGACTGCCGCGCCGAGGAGCCCACGCCTCATGGAGGCACGGCGCGCCAGCTGCCATCCGGCATCCGCACCTCGAGCGAGTGGCCATCGGTCCGTAGCACTATCGTCCCGTCGCGATCAGTGCGCAACACCTCGGCGCCCGAGGCGCCCAGCGCGAGTACGACGTCGGCACTGGGATGTCCGTAGCTGTTCCCGGTGCCGACGGAGACGAGCGCGACGCGCGGCCGGACCGCCGCCAGAAACGCAGCCGTCGTACTCGTCGCGCTCCCGTGATGACCGACCTTGAGCACATCGGCGCGGAGATCGGCCGCGGCGTGATCGAGTAGCCACTCCTCCTCGCGGCGCTCCGCGTCACCCACGAGGAGGAACTTGAGCGCCCCGTAGCGAACGGACATCACGACGCTCGCCTCGTTCGGATCGTCGAGCTGGCGCGTCCAGGCGGAATCGGGCGCGAGGAACGCGACACGCACGCCGTCCACCAGTGCGGAATCGCCGGGTCGCGCGCGGTGCCAGCGCACGCCGCGCTCTCCCGCCGCGAGCAGCGATTCGCGATAGGGCTCGCTCGCGGCGACATAGGCGCCGTCCCAGTATTCGCGCGGACGGAGCGCGCGGATCACCGATGGCGCGCCACCCGCGTGATCGCTGTGCGGGTGGGAGAGGACGAAGGCCGCGAGATCGCCTCCGCGCCGACGCAGATAGGGAATCACCACCCGCCGTCCGTCGTCGCCGGTACCCCACGACCGTCCGGCGTCGACGAGGAGCCAACGACCTCGTGGCGACCGGATGGCGATGGCATCCCCCTGACCCACGTCGATCAGGTGGAGCTCCATCTCGCCGCCGCGCGCCGGTGCGAGCGGCGACCAGACCGCGACGAGCATCGAGGAGATGGCAGCGACGAGTGCGCGCGCGGGGAAGTAGCTCACACACGCAACGACGAGCGCGACCGCCGCCACCGCAACGAGGATCGCGGTCGCCAGGCTCGGCGCCACCGAGAGCGCGGCGTGAGGCACCTGGGAGCCAACCACGGCGATGCGATCGAAGGCCGCGAGCAGGGGATGTGTGGCATCGGCGACGAAGTTGGCGAGCGTAGGTACTGGCGCGAGGACGAGCGCGAGGAACAGTGCCGGCTGCACGATCGCGATCACGGGCGTGGCCACGGCGTTCGTGAGTGGCGCGATCAGGCTGAGGCGTCCAAAATGCCATGCGACGACGGGCGCGCTGACGATCGTCGCGACAGCGGACGTCAGCAAGACGGAGCTGATCGCGAGCGGATGCCCGGCCAGGCGCGGCGCGAGCCAGCGGCGGACGAGCGAGCCGCTGGCGATGAGTCCTGCGATACCGATGACGCTGAGCTGGTACCCGAGGTCGTTGGCCGTTCGTGCCTCAATGAGCAACGGAAGCCACGCCCCGACGGCCAGCGCCGCCCAGGGCGACGTCGGGCGGCCCAGCCGCCGGCACAGCGTACCGACGCCCAACATCGCGCCGGCGCGAACCGCCGGGGCCGGCGCGCCGATGAGCGCGACATACACTGCCGTGAGCGCGAACGCCGCGACGGGGGCGCTCGAGCGGCTGAGGCGCATCGCGGTGAGCACCAGCTCCACGGCGCCGGCGATGATCGCCACGTGGAGGCCGGAGATCGACAGCATGTGCACCAGGCCCGCCGACGAGTAACGGTCCCGAACCTCCGCGTCCAACCCCGATGCGTCCGCAATGAGGAGCGCCCGCACGATCGGCGCATCCTCGCGAAATATCGTGTCTATCGCACCGCCCGCTCGGCTTCGCCACGCGATGAGTGCATCCCGCTCCCCCGTAGCCGCGACGCGCGCCCGGCGAAACAGGACGCCGCGCCGGGCGGGAGCGAGGTCGCCGCGCACCTCCACGATGTCGCCCGCGCGCGCACGACCTCGCTCGATGGCGAGGCCGGCCGGCATCGTGCAGCCGCCCTCGCGAAGCTCGCCCGCCACGTACTCGCCCGGCCCGGCCGACCGGTGCAGCGCCACCCGCCACGATTGCCGCGAGGTCATGCGCGCGAGGCAGCCCGCCTCGCGCGCCGCGCTCCCAATCGCACCGAGCAGCCCCGCTCCGAGAAACAGCGCGATGCACGCGTCCGTTGGCCGGCGCCTGAGGCACCACGAACCGCAGGCGGCGATGCACAGGGGGAGGGAGAGCGCGAGGTGCCCGCCAAATCCGAGCAGAAGTCCGGCGGCGTAGGCAACG
>JBBJNN010000001.1:56307-149148 GCA_037720885.1 Gemmatimonadaceae bacterium
GCGGCACGTCTCTCCCCTCCCCCCTCCCCCGTCCCTGCCGCTCGCCGCCCAGACGGCCACGCCGGCGCCCGGCGGTCCACCGCCTCGCCGGTGGAGCCCCTACACCGCCATCGGCAGGGGCCGCCGCTCGGCGACCGGCGCGCCCGTGAACGTCGAGCCGGTCGTGCCGGTAAGCTCGACGGTGAGATAGCGTCCGATCAGGCGCTCGTCGCCAGGAATCAGAACTGTTCGGAAGTCGCGCGACCGACCCTGCAGGAGCGTGCCGCGCTTCGAGACTTTCTCGATGAGGATTTCGCGGCGTTCTCCGAGGAGTGCCATGTTCCGCGCGCGCGAGCCATCGCGCACCGTCTCGATCAGCCGAGCGAGCCGCTCGCTTGCGACCTCGTCGGGCACGTCGAGCTCGGGCGGCATCCGCGTCGCGGGCGTTCCGTCCCGCGGCGAGAACTTGAACGTGAACGCGTCATCGAACCCGATCTCGCGCACGGCCGACAGGGTGTCGCGGAAATCCTCGTCGGTCTCCCCGGGAAACCCTACGATCACGTCAGTCGTGAGGCCCAATCCGGGGACCGCGCGCCGGAGCCGATCCACGCAGTCCATGTAGCCCTCCCGGGTGTAGCGACGCAGCATGCGCTTGAGCGTTCGCGTCGAGCCCGACTGCATCGGCAGATGGACGTGCTCGCACACGGCCGGCGTCTCGGCCATCGCGGCGATGACCGCGCCGCTGAAATCGTTCGGGTGCGGGCTGGTGAAGCGGACGCGGCGAATGTCCGGCACCGCGCCGACGGCACGGAGCAAATCCGCAAAATCGTGCGCTCCATCGTGATACGAGTTCACGGTCTGCCCGAGGAGCGTGAGCTCGGAGATGCCGTCCGCGGCGATCTCCTCGACCTCGCGCACCACGTCGGCGAGGCGGCGGCTGCGTTCGGGCCCGCGGGTCATCGGCACGATGCAGTACGTGCACCTGTAGTCGCATCCGCGCTGCACCGGCACCCAGGCGCGCACCCCGTCGAGACGACGCGCGCGGAAATCCTCGTAGTGCTCCTCGAGATCGAACTCCACCGCGCTCGCACGGACGCCCCGCCTGGCGCCCTCGACGAGCGAGGGGAGCGCCCGGTACCCATCCGGCCCGATGACGAGCTGTACGTGCCGCGCGCGCTCCAGGAGTTGGGGTCCGAGCCGTTGCGCCATGCACCCGGTCACCCCGAGCACGGTGCCGGGTTTCATGTGCCTCTTGAGCTCCCCCAGTCTACCGATGACGCGCTGCTCGGCGTGATCGCGGATCGCGCATGTGTTGACGAGAATGACGTCGGCGCCGTCGGGTGCATCGACCGCGCGGTAGCCGAACTCGGCGAGGCGGCCGAGCATCAGCTCGGAGTCGCTCGCGTTCATCTGGCAGCCGTACGTCTCGATGTAGACCGTACCGCCGGTTGGTGAGTCCATGCCGTAAGGTATCGCCGCCGGCGCGGTCGTCACACCCCTGCTACGACCGCGGCGCGATCAGGCGGCAGGCATTGCGCCGGACACGCGCGCCGACGCGCCGGGTTGCAGCGGCAGGGAGATATGAAACTGGCTACCTCGCCCCTCCGCGCTTTGTACCCAGATGCGGCCGCCGTGCGCTTCGACAGCGAGCTTGCAGAAGGCGAGGCCAAGGCCCGACGAGCGCACCTTCGGCAGCGAGGGGTGATTCACACGCTCGAACTTCCTGAAGATCACGTCGTGATACTCGGGGGGAATGCCCGGGCCATTGTCCGCGACGGTGAAGAGCAGTGCCTCCACCCCGTCGCGCCGCGCCGAGAGCGTGAGCTGGACGTTGTTGCCGCCGGAGTACATGAGCGCGTTCTGCATGAGATTGCTGAACACGCGCTTCAGCATTCCCTTGTCGGCCCGAAAGATCGGCGCATCCTCGGTCACTTCGGCGCGTACCACGGCCCGCTCCTGGCGAAACCGCAGCTCCCACTCGTCCATCAGCTCCGTCAGGAACTGCGCCGGCTCGAGCTGCGCGAGATCGAGCGCGATCGTCGTTTCCTCGATCCGCGCCACCTCGAGCAGATCTTCGATCAGGAGGAGGAGATCTTCGGCGCGCGCCTCGGCATCGGTGAGCGCCCGCTGCTGATCGGCGGTCACGGGGCCGTAATCGCCATCGCTGACCATCTCGAGTGTCGCGAGCACCGATGTGAGCGGCGTCTTGAGGTCGTGGACGATCATCTTCATGAGATCGTCGCGCACCTTCTCCAGCTCGCGCAGCTTGCGGAACGAATCCTCGAGCGCATCGGTCGCGAACTTGAGCCGGAGCAGGCTGCGGACGCGGGCACCGAGGATCTGACGATTGTGTGGCTTGGTGAGGAAATCATCGCCACCGGCCTCGATCGCCTTGATGCGATCGGTTGTGTCGTTCAGCGCGGTGACGAAGATGACGGGAATGCGCGAGGTACGCGGGTCGCGCTTGATCCGGCGGCACACCTCGAAGCCAGTGGTGCGGTCATCGACGCCGAGCGTGCCGGCCGGCATCGAGACGTCGAGAATACAGAGATCGGGCTGGTGCGTGGAGCAGGCCTCGATGGCCGAGGGCCCGTCGGATGCCGAAACGATCCGATACCCGAGGGTGACGAGCTGGTCATAGAGGAGCTCGACGTTGGCTTCCACATCGTCGGCGACCAGGATGAGCGCGGCCGCCGACGCGGCATCCGGCATGCTCACGTGCTCATAGACGCACGCCGAACCCGAAGCTGAGAGTCCACGCACGCTCGCGCACATCGGACGCGCCGCCTGAGGCATTGCCCGGGGCGTTGCCCGAGAAGCTCCGGAATGCCCGCTCGACCGTGAAGTCCGCCTGCGCTCGGCCGCGCGCAAGCGGGAGGCCGGCGCCCAAGGCGCCCGTCACCTCGCGCACGTCACCCGTGCCCGGAAGCGCGAAGGGCAGCGTGCGCCAGTGGACGCCGCCGCGGAGCGGCAGGTTCGTGCCGAACCAGCTCGGACCCCTCGTCTCGGTCCCCACGCTCAACTCCCACGCATCCCGCGTCTCGACAGCGCTGCTCGAAAGTCCCCGGAGGCGCGACCAGCCCTCCCAATCGGCCCGCGCGACGAGGAGCGAGCCGCCGAAGCCGTTGTAGGCGACCGATGCGCCAGCACGGGTAGGCACATCCGCTCGACGAACCGCCGTGTCGCCCCGCCAGGCGGTGAGCGTTCCCCCGATGCGGCCGGAGGCCGCGATCGCGAGAGACCGTGAGGGACGCCAGTCGAGCCCTGCGCTCAGGCCCTTACCGGAGAAGCTGAAGGCCTGCTGCTCTCTCGTCGAGCTGAACGCGCTGGAATCGCTGGCGGCGAGGGCACGCTCTGTTCGGTTCTCGCCGCTCAGCGCGTGGATGCCCAGCCCCAGGCGCAACGTCGGGCGCAGCTCGTAGGCGGCTGCGAGCCGCACATCGTTGATCGCGCCCGTACTGCGAAACGTCGCGGTCGCGGTCGACGTGTCGTCGCCGGTGCCGACCAGCAGCGACGAGTTGGTCTCCCACGTCCGGTCGAGTAACGTCGAGTACGAGATCGCGACGGTGACGCGCTGCGTCGCGGACAGCGCCGCCACCGCCAGCGGGAAGCGTGCGAGCGTCGCCCGGTCTTCCGAACCCCCGGCGAGCACGCGCCGAAACTCCGGCGAATACTGGAAGTAGATGCCAGGCCGTCCCCACGATGCGAGCGCAGCCGGATTGATCGGCGACTGCGGGTCGAGCTCGGCCGTGGCGCCGCCTGTCGCGAGGCCACGCGCACTGAGTTGGCCCGGGGGGTAGCCAAATCCCTGGCTACTGAGCGTGCCTTGCGCGGCGCCCGCGCGCGCGGCGACCAGCAGCACTACGGCCGCGACAACGCGACCCGCGGTACGAGAAATTCGAGCGGTCATGGGAGGCCGAACCCGGCGCGAGGAATGTAGCTGACCTTGAGTCGCGGCCGGAGCGATTCCGCGGATGCATCAGTTGAATAGAAGTAGGCTACGTGGCCAGCTGTCCCTTCGTCGGCGAGCACGAGAACGATCGCTCGCGTGATCTTCGCCGGATCCTCGAGCCTCCAGATGGGAATGATGCTCGCGATCTCGAGCTGGCGAACGCCGGAGCCGTTGGGTGGGATCTGGAGCGGAGGCAGCTGCCTGTCGTTGTCGAAGACGAGCGCAGCCTTGCCAGGCTCGGCATCGAGCACCGACCTGGCCCGCCCGAGCAGTGGCAGCACGACGAGCGAGTCGGTGGGGTCGACTCCGGGGCTGGGAGCCTGCGTCAGGAGTAGCGTCGCGCGAACGACGGTCGTGGAGTCCACGAGCACGGCCGGGAGCGCGAAGCGGAGATACGTGCGGATCGCCGGCAGCCCGCCAACGGCGAGCAGCTCGCGCGGGGGGGTCGGCGTGCCCGCGAGCACGACCATGTAGTCTGCCAGGCCGGCGAGCGCCGGCCCGTTGCGTACGCTGGCGTTCGAGCTGGCGAGCACCGAGATCGTCTGCGTGTCGGCCGTCGCGCGCGCGAGATACGTGATCACGGGGGCCGTTCCGCTGGCCGCCTCGGCCGCGAGAATCCGGATCTGCGCCGACGAATCACTCTTGATCACGAGACCGAGCCGGATCCGGCGTCCCGCCGTGATGCGGGACGTCAGGAAGCTGGGCGAGATCGGCACGCGTAACGTGCCCGTAAGCGAGTCCTTCGCGAACGAGCGGCTTCCGAGGAACCTGTCGGAACGGAACAGGACACGCACGGCTGCCGTGTCGAGATCCGCCGCGACGGTATCCACGTCGTACAGCTCGATCGTCACGCGGGCCTTGGCCAGCGGCGTGGTACCGATCTGCACGGCTACGCTGCCGGAGTCGATGCTCGTGATGCGGCGGCTCGTCGTGTCCGTCCCGACCCGGAGGGAGGACAGCAGCGTATCGAAACGCGCGATGGCGGCCGTGCGCAGCGTGTCGCCACGGTAGGCGATCAGGATCTGCGCCTCGCTCCCGAGCGGAGGATAGCCGACGATCGACGAGTCGAGCGATAACGCGAAGACCGTCGTATCGCGCACCTCCAGGCCTTGCTCGGGGCAGAGCGATGGACAGGCGGCACCGCCAGCCAGGTCTTCCTGGCACGCCGCGAGGAGCGCGGCGACGCTGCCGGCGGCGAGCGCGCGAAACACCTTACGAAGTTGGTGCACTACTTCCGTCCACGTCGAAGCGGTCGATAAGGCTCGTGGGATCCGGCGCCCGTAGGGCGCTCGCGAGCAGGGGCCGAAAGGCCAGGAGCGGGATCGAGCGAATGGGGGCTGAATGGGTGCGGGCACAGCTCCGCGAGATTCCAGTGCGCGGTGACACCGGATCGCGTACAGCTCACCACGCGGAGCGCCGGCGCGAACTCCACCAACACCTGCCGGCACATACCGCACGGCGGAGTGGGCTCGGCCGCCTCGGTCGCGACGACGATGAACTGGAAGGCGCGCACTCCCTGCGCGACCGCCGCCGCGATGGCGCCGCGCTCGGCGCAGATGCCAGCAGGGTAGGCGGCGTTCTCGACGTTACAACCGGCGAAGAGCGAGCCATCGTCGCCCACGAGCGCAGCGCCTACGCGGAACCCCGAGTACGGGGCATACGCGCGCTCCATTGCCACGAACGCCGCCTCACACGCTCGCGTGAGGACGGCGTCGCCGGCCGCATCCCGGTCGCTCATCGCGCTAGGAGACGGCTCAGAAAGGAGTTTCCACGTCCCCGAAACTCGCTGCCGAGCCACTCGGCCACCGTTGCGCCCACATCGGAGAAGGTCGGCCGGTCGCCGAGCAGAACGGGCCGGGCGCGCGCGCCGCGCACGAGCAGCGGAACGCGTTCGCGCGAATGGTCAGTCGACGGCGTGGTGGGATCGTTGCCGTGATCGGCGGTCAGGAAGAGCAGATCGTCCTCGGCGAGTGCGGACTCCAGGGCCGGAATGGCTCGGTCGAAGGCGCGGAGTCCTTCGTAGAACCCCGTGACGTCGTTTCGGTGCCCCCAGAGCTGGTCGAAATCTACAAGGTTGGCGAACAGTAGCCCACCGTCCATGTCCTGAAGTCCCCGATGGATCGCCTCGAGGCCCTCGGAATTACTCGCCGTGTGCTCGGAGCGGATGCCGCGTCCCGCGAAGAGGTCGTCAACCTTTCCCACCCCCAACCGTGGGATCCCGCGCGCTTCCAACACATCGAGCAGCGTTTCGGCGGGAGGCGCGATCGAGAGATCTTTCCGGTTCGCCGTCCGGGCGTAGGCGCCCGGGGCGCCGACGAACGGCCGCGCGATGACGCGGGAGACATCATTCGGCACTACCAGGAGCTCGCGAGCGATTCGGCATGCGCGGTAGAGTTCCTCGAGCGGTACGATCTGTTCGTGCGCCGCCAGCTGAAAAACTGAATCCGCCGACGTGTAAAGAATCCAGGCGCCCGTCCGCTCGTGCTCCTCGCCATAGCGGGCGATCACATCGGTGCCACTGCCCACGACGTTGCCGATGACGCGGCGTTCGGTGCGATGCGCGAATGCGCGGACCAGCTCGGCGGGAAAACCCGCCGGATACGTGGGGAACGGCTTCTCGAGGTGGACACCGGCCAACTCCCAATGTCCGGCCGTGCTGTCCTTCCCCGCGCTGCTTGGCGTCAGCGTCCCCCATGCCCCGGTCGGATCGTCAACCGGGCGGACGCCGTCGAGCGGCCTGATCCGGCCGAGTCCCATGGCTTCGAGATTGGGCAACGCGAGCCCACCGACCGCGCGGGCGAGATTGCCGAGCGTATCGCTGCCGACGTCACCGTACGACGCCGCGTCGGGCGCCTCGCCGATTCCGACGCCGTCGAGCACCACGACGATGGCGCGGCGGCTCACGCCGGCGCCTCGCGGTACACGCGCGCGAGCCGTCCGCGCAGCCCCGTGAGCAACTCGTACGGCGACATGTCCGCCGCGCGCGCAACGGCCTCGAGTGGCAGCGCATCGCGGCCGTCCGCCCCGACGAGCGTCGCGATGTCGCCAAGCTCGCAGGGGACGTCGGTGACGTCGAGCATCGTCATGTCCATCGTCACGAGGCCGGCGACCGGCACGCGAGCGCCGCGGACGAGCGCCGATCCACGGTTGCTGAGGGCGCGCCGGTAGCCGTCGCCGTACCCGATGCTCAGCGTCGCGATGCGGCGGCGGCCGACGGCGCGATAGGTTGCGCAGTAGCTCACCGTTTCGCCTTCCTGCAGCGTGCGCATGTCCACGACGCGCGCGCGGACGCTCACGACAGGAGCGGGCTCGAAGGCCGCCCCGTCTCCGCTCCCTACACCATAGAGGAACACGCCGCCACGAACGAGATCCCACCGACTCCGCTCGCGTCGGACGATGGCCGCACCGTTCTCGCAGTGGAGCAGCGCCGGCCGCCGCGCCAGGCCGGCGATGGCGCGCTCGAAGCGCCGCTCCTGCTCGCCTGCGGAGCCGTCGTTCCGCTCGGCCGAGTGGAAGTGGGTGAAGGCGCCCTGCGGGTAGGCGCCTGATGGGAGCAGCCCGAGCGAGCCCAGCTCGTCCCAGCGGATGCCGGCGCGGCTCATCCCGGTATCGATCGCCAGGTGCCAAGGGAGGCCGGTGGACGCCCATTCCGTGATCGCCCCGCGGGAGCTCAGTGCCGGAGTGAGGGCCGCTTCGCGTGCTCCCGCTACTTCACCAGCTGCGAGCGGGGTGAAGAGAAGGATCGGTCGCTCGACGCCCGCTGCCCGCAGGGCGGCGCCTTCGTCCACGGTGGCTACCCCGTAGCCCCATGGGTCGAGCGCATCGAGCGCCCGAACGGCGGCTGGCGCGCCGACGCCATACGCGTCCGCCTTGATCATCGGGATGATCGGCACGCCCGCGCGGCGGGCGAGGGCAGCCCCATTCTGTCGCAGCGCGCCCAGGTCCACCTCGACCCAGGCGCGCGTGGTATCATTCGCCGAGTGATCCATCGTTCACGTGGCGGGAGTATACCGGCGCACCAGATTGCATGCAAGACAAACCCACACTTGATGATACGCTCGCCCTCATGCGCGATCTGCGCGCCCGGTGCGAGTGGGATGCGGCGCAGACGCACGAGTCGCTACGTCCCTATTTGCTGGAGGAGGCGCACGAACTGGACGACGCCATCCGCGAGCAGGACGACGCAAGAGTGCGTGAGGAGCTGGCCGACGTGCTGCTACAGGTCCTCTTCCATTCCGTGGTGGCCGAGGAGCGTGGCGCGTTCGACCTCCACGACGTTGCTGGCGCGCTCCTGACGAAGATGCGGGCGCGCCATCCCCACCTTTACGGCGACGGGCCGCGACAGCAGTGGGAGCGCATGAAGGCTCGCACTCGTACGACGCTGGAGGAGGGCTTGCCGGCGGGCCTGCCGGCGCTCCACCGCGCGCACCGCCTCCAGGACCGGGCGGCGGGCGTTGGTTTCGACTGGCCAGACGCGACCGGTCCGGCGGCGAAGGTGGAGGAGGAGCTTGCGGAGGTGCGGGAACAGCTTGTCGCCTTTCCAGTCGACACCGCCCCGAATGCCGCGCCGCAGTACGATGAGCGGCACGGCCGCCTCGAGGCCGAGCTCGGCGACCTCCTGTTCGCCGTCGTGAACCTGTGCCGGAAAGCTGGCGTCCACCCGTCACTCGCCCTCGATCGCGCGAACGAGAAATTCGCGCGCCGGTTTCGCGAAGTGGAACGGTTGGCCACCGAGCGCGGCGCCGCGGTCCAGGATGCCGGTCTGGAATACCTGGATGCGCTCTGGGATGAGGTGAAGCGGGGCGAGTGACGTGCGCCAGTCGCGAGTACAGCCTACGGACGCAGGCGATTCATCAGTCGCGGGAACGCGATCGTTTCGCGCAGGTGCGGAACGCCGCAGATCCACCCGACCGTCCGCTCGAGCCCGAGCCCGAACCCCGCGTGCGTGAACGTGCCGTACTTCCGCAGATCCAGGTACCACCCGTACGCGTCCATCGGCAGATGCTCGGCGGCAATGCGCGCGGCGAGCTTGTCGTGGTCGTCCTCGCGCTGGCTTCCGCCGATGATCTCCCCGTATCCTTCCGGAGCGAGGCAATCGTTGCAGAGAACCGTTCGCGGGTCGTCCGGGTTCTCCTTCATGTAGAAGGCTTTCGCTTCCTTCGGGTAATTGAAGACGAAGATCGGCCGGTCGTAATCGGCGACGAGAAGTGTTTCGTCCTCGGCGCCGAGATCGTCGCCCCACTGGATTGCGCTCCCCTTCGACTGGAGCGTGGCCACGGCCTCCGTATAGTTCACGCGCGGGAACGGCGGAACGACGCGTTCGAGTGGCGTGATGTCGCGCTCGAGCACGGCCAGATAGCTCGCCGCGCGCTCGACGCACCGCCGCACGACGTACGACACGAACTCCTCCTGCAGCGCCATGTTCGCGTCCGAGTCGTTCCAGGCTACTTCGGGCTCGATCATCCAGAACTCGGTCAGATGCCGGCGGGTCTTCGACTTCTCGGCGCGGAAGGTCGGACCGAAGGTGTAGATCTTTCCGAGCGCCGCGGCGGCGGCCTCGCCGTAGAGTTGGCCCGTCTGCGCCAGGTAGGCGTTGCCTTCCTCGAAGTATTCGGTCGCGAAAAGGCCGGAGCGTTCGCCGATCGCCGCCGTGAGGATCGGTGTGTCTACCCGCACGAATTGCCGCTCGTAGAAGAAATCGTGAATCGCCTGCTCGGCCTCGTGGCGTACGCGCGCGATCGCAGCCTGGCGGGGGCTCCGGAGCCAGAGGTGCCGATGGTCCAGGAGGAAATCAACCCCGTGCTCCTTGGGCTGGATCGGGTAATCCGCCGGACTATCGCCGACGATCTCGAGGGCGGTGATGCCCATCTCGTGCCCGCCAGGCGCCCGCGCCTCCACGCGAACCGTCCCGCTGGCGGAAACAGAGGCCTCCAGGGACAGGCGGCCGACGAGCGCCCAGACCTCCGGTGCGACCTCGCTCCTCGCGATCACGCCCTGGAGGGTGCCACTTCCATCTCGCAACACCACGAACACAAGTTTTCCCGAGGAGCGGACGTGCGTCACCCACGCGCGGACCGTGACGGCGCGGCCGGCATGGTGGCGCAGCTCGCTCACCGCTACGAAGGGCAATGTCATTGATTGATCGGAGTTTACGAAGATGGCCGGGCAAGCTATCGGGAGCCTTGTGGGCTGTCAACGTCGTGGCGTGCGTCTCGACTTCACGCCCCGCGCCGCGCGATGGCGCGAACGAAGTACGCGAGTATCTCGGCTCCCAAACGCATGCGGCGACGACGCCCGACGCGATCAGTCGCGATCCGCAGATCGCGTGGCGCGCCGATGTGGGGCACGGCACCGTCGGCGCCCCCGCAGTCGGGGAGCGGATCAGCGTCGTCGCGACCGTCGACCGCTGGGTGTACGCCTTCGACACGCGATCGGGGCAGACCTACTGGCGCTACCGCTCGGACGGCCCGTACGGCACGGGCCCACTCATTGACGGCGGGCGCGTCTATGCCGCGTCCGAGGGCCGCGACGGCTTCCTCGTCGCGCTCAACCTCTACACGGGTCGGCGCGTATGGCGTAAGGCGGCCGGCGACGTCGCAGGACCGCTCGTTATCCGCGATTCGGTCCTGTTCGGCGTCACCCAACTTGGTGGCGTTGCGTTCGCCATCGGCACCGGCCGGGGCCAGACGCTCTGGACCCGTAAAGTCGGCCCGGCTCGATCGGGCGTCGCGCTCGCGGGTCGCCATGTCGTCGTGGCGACCCTCACTGACACACTCTTCGTCATCGATGCGGCCAAGGGGACGGTGGTGACCAGAACGCCGCTCGAGGGCTCGACCGTCGCCGCCATTACCCTGGCGAACGACTCCACCGCGATACTCGCGTCGCCGGCGGGGAGTGTAACGGCGGTCGCGATTCCGGGCGGCCGCGTGCGCTGGCGCGTCACGACGGACGGCGCGGTTTTCGGTGCGGCGGTCGTTGCGGGGGACACAGCCTTTGCGCTCACCAACCGGTGCACCCTCTGGACCATACCGCTTGCGAGGCCGGCGGCCGCGACATCCGTTCCGATCGGCTGCGTGACCGTCGCGGGCCCGACCGTGGTTCGCGGCGGCGTGCTCGTTGCAACAGTTCGGGGGGAGGTATTGCTTTTCGATCGGGCGACGCGGACTACCGTCTGGTCTCGCCAGCTCGAGGGCGAAATTCGTCATCCGCCCATTCTTCGGGACCGGCAGCTCGTCGTTGCCCCGATCACTGGCAAGGTCGTCAGCTTCCGATGAATCTCAGGTGAATATCAGGCTCGCCATCGTATGCAGTTCGCTCGTCGCCCTTGTCCTGCTTCCTGCCGCGGCGCCGCTCGACGCGCAGGTACCAGCCCCGCGGCCCGGAGCGGGCTGGCACCGCGTCCGTGTCGCCAAGTGGGCTCTGCTCGGCGCCGCCCTCGCGTTCGGCGGCTACGCCCTCGGCAATAGCAACCGCGCCGACGATGCGTACACCACGCTCCGCGCCGCCTGCGACCAGGCCCCCGCGCGCTGCACCACGGAGAACGGCCGCTATGGCGACGCGAGCCTCGAAGCGCTGTACGATCGCGCAATCACCGCGGACCGGCGCGCGCAGCTCGGCATCATCGCGGGCGAAGTGACCCTGCTCGGGAGCGCCGCGTTCTTCGTCTATGACCTGCGCAACCGGCGTGGGCCCGCGAACATTCCCTACCCTGCCGCCCGCAGCGCGATGTCGCGCGGCGTCGCGGTCGGCGCGCGGCTCGCCTTCTAGCGTGACGATTCGCGGCCGGCTCGCACTCGGACTCTTCGCGATCGCGCTCGTATTGATCGCGCCGCTCGCGCTCGCGCTCCATTCGCTGTCCGAGCTCCACGACGCGACGCGTCAACTCCAGAATCGCGAATTCGCCGCGTCCCTCATTCTCGGCGATCTCCGGGCGCGATTCGACGACGTGCGGCGGACCGAAGACAACTTGGCGCTTTTCCCGAAGGAGACGAGCCCGGCTACCCTGCTGGCGCAGGTGGACACGATTGGCCTGCTGGCCGACACGCTGAAGCGGCTCGGGGTGAACGGCGCCGCCTTTCTCCGCGGCGCGACGGCGGAAGTCGCCGGCTACGCGACTCGCGAGTACGACGCCGCCATCAGGGGACGTGGGCTCGTCGCGGATAGCGTCTCGACGGCGCTCACCAAGCCCGCGCTCGCGCGCGCCGATACGATGCTCACGTCGGCCGAGTTGACTCTGCGCGGGCGAATGGGCGAGGCCGTGAACCGGGCGCGCGAGCGATCGGAGCGCGCCCGTCAGGTCGCCGTTGGCGCATTCCTCGTGGCGGCGACTCTGACGTTGGTCATCGCGGTACTCATCTGGCGCGGCATCGCCCGCCCGATCTCCGACCTCGAGACCGGCATGGCGGCCGTCGCCGACGGCTCGTTCGGGCACCGCCTCGCGGTCTCCCCCGATCGTGGTGACGAGTTCGGGAAGCTTTCCCGCTCCTTCGAGTCCATGGCGGAGCAGCTCGCCCAGCTCGACCGGCTCAAGGCCGAATTCGTCTCCGTCGCCTCCCACGAGCTCAAGACGCCGATCAACGTCGTCCTCGGCTACGTGCAGCTCCTTGAGGAGGAGGTATACGGCAGCATCTCGCCGAAGCAGCGCGAGGTCCTGAAGACGCTCGAAACGCAGACGCGCTCGCTCGCCCGACTCGTGCACCAACTACTCGATGTCAGCCGCTTCGAGGCGGGCGGCGGCAAGCTCGAGCTACGAACGATGCCACTCGACGGGTTCCTCGACGATCTCGAGGAAGGGTTTCGGGTGCTCGCGCTCCAGCGCGGCGTTACCCTGCGCGTCACACGATCCCCATCCCTGCCGGCGGACGTTCAGTGGGATTCGGATCGCATGAACGAAGTGCTCGGCAATCTTCTATCGAACGCGTTCAAGTTCACGGAGCGCGGCGGCACGGTGGAGTTGCGCGCCGATGGCGTGGACCGGGACGTCCACATCGAGGTGCGCGATTCGGGCGCCGGCATCCCACCGGACCAACTCCCACGGATCTTCGAGAAGTTTTACCAGGCCGACAACCAGAGCGCCGCCGCTCAGGTCGGCTCGGGGCTCGGTCTGGCGATCGCGCAACAGATCCTCAAGGCGCACAGCGGCTCGATCATGGTAGATAGCACTGTCGGCGTCGGAACGGTGTTCTACCTCGTCATCCCGGCTCGCGCCGGCGCGCGGAGCTCGGGTCCGTTCGCGGCATTGAGCAGCATCCCGACATGACCAGCGCTGCCCGTGCCGCGTTCGCGACGCTCAGCGCGGTGGCCGCGCCGCTGCTCGCGTGCGTGCACGCGGCGCCCCCGGTCACGACCGCGCCAACGACGGCATGGATCACGTCGCTCACCAGCGCGCATCAGGCCGCCGCCGATGGCCGGTTCGGCGCCGCCGATACGGCGCTCGCCACCTTTGCCGCTGCATACGCTGGCACGGCCGAGGCGAAGGAAGCTGCCTTCTGGCGCGCGATCTATGCGCTCGACCCCGCGAACGCGGCGTCACAGTTCGGGAACGTGGTTCGCCACCTCGACGAGTATCTGCGCGATTCCGTTCCGGGCATCCATACCCCCGAGGCCAAGGCGCTGCGTGCGATGGCGAGCTCACTCGACTCTCTCACGCGCGTCGTGCGTTCGGCTCAGGAAGCCGTCGAACAAGCGCCGGTCGAGCCGCCTCGTGCGACCACGAGCCCGAAAGAAGAGGAGCTGCAGAAGGAAGTGCTACGGCTCAAGGAGGCACTCGAGAAGTCGAATGCGGAGCTGGAGCGCATCAAGCGCCGCCTCACTGGCCCGGTCCGTCCGCCCGCGTAGCGTCGTGCGAGCACCCGGGCCTGGTGGACGTCCTGATCAGCCGACCCGGAAGAGCTCGAGGGACCGCGCGTAGCGCGCGCCCAATACCTTCCGAATCTCCGCATGCTCGGCGCGCGTCAGCTCCGGGTCGCGCTCCAGGATACGGCCAGCCTCCTCCTGGGCGCGCAGGTTCAGCTCCTCGTCGCGCAGCGGATCTGCGTAGCGGAACATGGGCGTCCCGCTCTGCCGCTCGCCGAACAGGTCGCCCATCCCGCGCAGGCGCAGGTCCGCCCGCGCGATCTCGAACCCGTCCTCGGTTTCCACGAACACGCGAAGCCGCTCGGCCACATCCGGGCTCACGTCGCCGAGGAGGATGCAGTATGACTCTTCTCCTCCGCGCCCGACGCGGCCGCGGAGCTGATGTAGCTGGGAGAGCCCGAAGCGCTCAGGATGCTCGATGAGCATCACGGTCGCGTTCGCGACGTCGATGCCCACCTCGATCACCGTAGTCGCCACGAGGAGATCTAGCTCCCCGTCGCGGAAGCGGCGCATGATGTCGTCGCGCTGATCCGCGGGGATCCGGCCATGGAGCAGCGCGGTGCGCCGATGCGCGAATGGCCCGGTGGCCAGCGCCTCGAACATGGTTGTCGCGGACTTGAGATCGGTCTTTTCCGACTCCTCGATGACCGGGTATACCACGTATGCCTGCCGCCCACGCTCGATCTCGCGCTCGACGAATCCGAGCACGCGGGATCGCGCCGACTCGGGGCGGAGAGCGGTCGTGATCGGCTTGCGCCCCGGCGGCCGCTCATCGAGGAGGCTCAGGTCGAGATCGCCGTAGAGCGTGAGGGCGAGCGATCGGGGAATTGGCGTCGCACTCATCAGCAAGACGTCCGGCCGCTCACCTTTTGACCCGAGGGCAGCTCGCTGCTCCACACCAAAGCGGTGTTGCTCGTCGATGGCGGCGAAGCCGAGCCGGCCGAAGGTGGTGCCTCCCTGGACGAGTGCGTGCGTGCCCACGGCGACGAGAGGCGTAACGCTCGCGAGTCGCTCGGACACCGCGCGACGCTCCCGCGCGGGGAGGCTCCCGGTCAAGAGCACCGGCTGGACGGAAAGCGGGCCGAGCAGCCGCTCGAAGGTCCGCATGTGCTGCTCGGCGAGCAATTCGGTCGGCGCCATGATCGCCGCCTGGTACCCGTTCTCGAGAGCGAGCAGCGCGGCGAAGAGCGCGACGATGGTCTTACCGCTTCCGACATCCCCTTGCAGCATGCGGTGCATCCGGCGCTCGCTGCACATGTCGGCGAAGATCTCGCGCGTAGACCGGACTTGCGCGGCCGTGAGCTCGAATGGCAACCCGGCTCGCAGCGCGGACGTGAGCTCGCGGCGGTTGACGAAGGCGATCCCCTCCCGACGCTCGCGCGCCAGATCGCGCGCGCGACGCTGGAGGATGTGGACGAAGAAGAGCTCCTCGAACGCCAACCGCGACCGTCCGCGCATCGCTTCCGCGATGGACGTGGGCCGGTGCACGAGCCGGAACGCTTCGTCGAGCCGCGGAACGCCCGAGCGGGCAATGACCTCCGCCGGGAGATACTCGACGACGAGCGGTAGGAGCGCATCGAGATGCGTCTCCACGAGCGAGCGGATGACCTTGAACGACAGGCCCTCGGTCGCCGGGTAGACGGAGAGCACCCGCCCGCCAGCCGTACCATCCGCGTCGGGACCGAGGTTCACCATCTCGCGCGGTGTGAGCTGGCGACCGTGGAAGAAGCGGACGTGCCCGCTGAGCAGCAGCACATCGCCCTTCTGGATCGTCCGATCGAGATACGGCTGGCCCGGCCACGACGCTTCGATCATGCCGGAATCGTCCCGGACGACCGCCTGGAAGATGCGCAGCCCCTTCCGCGTCGGGATCACGCCCTTCGAGATCACCGTGCCAATGACAGTGCCGTCCATTCCAGGTTCGAGCGAGGCAATGGCCGAGACCGTGCTCGCGTCTTCGTAACGGTGCGGGAGATGGTAGAGCAGGTCGCCCGCGGTGATGATCTCGAGCTTCCGTAACGCTTCGGCGCGCCGGGGGCCGACGCCCTTGAGATAGGTGACCGCGGTGTCGAGGTAGAGGCGCGTCATCGGTCCCGATGTCACTCCTCGGTGAGCTCCTTCGCGTACTCGGCGGCGTCGAACGGAAGGAGGTCCTCGGCCGCCTCGCCGACACCGACGAACTTGACCGGCACGTCGAGCGCCTCGTGGACCGCGACGACGATCCCGCCACGCGCCGTGCCATCCATCTTCGTGATGACGATACCGGTGAGCGGTACGGCCGCGGCGAACGCCTTGCCCTGCGCGATCGCGTTCTGACCAATCGTGCCATCGAGCACGATCAAGGTTTCGTGCGGTGCGTCGGGCATGCGTTTGCGTATCACGCGGCCGACCTTCTCGAGCTGCGTCATGAGATAGTCCTGCGTGTGCAGGCGGCCGGCCGTGTCGATGATCACGACGTCCACCCCCCGCGCGATGGCCGCCTCGATCGCGTCGTACGCGACCGCCGCAGGATCACTTCCGGGTTGTCCGCCCACGAACTGCGCGCCGACTCGCTCCGACCAGACGCGGAGCTGATCGATCGCTCCTGCCCGGAAGGTGTCGCCGGCCGCTAGCAGCACCTGCTTGCGCTCCTGCCGGTACCGCGCCGCCAGCTTGCCGATGAAGGTGGTCTTGCCCGCTCCGTTCACGCCGACAACGAGCACGACCGTTGGCTTCGTCGGAGCTATGTTCACGGCCGGGTCGCTCTTCCCTGCCCGGAGCGAGGTTTCGACACCGTGCCGGAGCGCGTCGAGGAATTCGGTCTGGGTCCCGATGAGGCCGCGTGCGGCGAGCTGCTCGACCTCGGCCACGAGTCGCAGGGTGACGCTGACGCCGAAATCGGCCTCGAGCAGCAGCTCTTCGAGGCGCTCGAGGGACCCTGGACTGACTCCGCCGCGCGCCGCGACGCCAACGTCCATGAGCGCGATGTCCTTGATTCGCTGCCACAGCGAGCGCTTGGGGACATCTTCCTTCCGGCGGAGAATGCGAGCCATGTGACCGGTTGAACGGAATCTGAAGTATGAAACGGCGGGCTCGGAGGCCCGCCTGATGTGAGGCGCGAGGGCGGCGCCCCGGAAGCTACCGGAGCCCTAAGCGGCGACGCGCCAGCCACTCGATGCAGAGCGCGAGCAGCATCACGACGTATGGCCACCCCCGGTCACGGAGTCGCGGTTGGTCCCCCTGCCGAGCCGCGCCGCCCACGGAGCCGCTGCGCACCGTGGCACTCTGCGGCAACAGCTCGCGCGACGCGGCCACCACAAGGAGTGCCGGACCGCCAGGTACGCCGACGTCGTACACTCCGGTGGGCATGGGGTCGGAATCCGCCACATTAGCCGCGCCGGGAAACCTGAGGGAAATCGTATCCACGCTCGCTGGGGCGCCGCGCCGCTTGAGCGTGACGACGACAGTGGACTCGGCCGCCGCCGCGGATCCCGCGCCCCGGCGCCAACGGATGCGATCGCCGGCGCGCACGACCCCCTCCGCGGGAAAGGCGGCGCGCGCGTCCATACGCTCCGCCGAGAGCCAGTCGAAGATACTGCCCCAGAGCGCGGCGAAGGCGTCGGCGCTCGCGCCGCCGCGGAACTGCCAGCGCCAGAACCCCGACGCGGCGATCGTCACGACACGGCGCGGTCGCTCGCTCCCGGCGATCACCGGCTGATGATCCGGCTCGCGCGCCCGCGCCGCGGCAAGGCCCTCCCAGTCCCCGCGCGCCTGCGACGGCCTCGCCTCGAGTGGGGGGAGGCTGTCCCAGGCGATGCCTGCGAGTGCCGCGGCGATCGGCGAGGCAGGTGCCGCGACGGGATACCACTCGCCCGTGCTGTCCGATGGGGGCGCGATGAGGGCCAGCGCGCCGGTCGTCGCCGAGCGTGGGGAGCCGAAGATCGCGGTATCCCCGTGGAAGATCGCGAGTGGCGCCTCGCGAACGGCGCGGCGCACCTCTGCTTCCGACACCGCCGCGAGCGTACCGTCAACCCGCCACATGCCCGGCGCAATCCGAAGGTAGGCGCGGGTGGGAAGGGCCACGGCGCCCCGTAGCACGGGGACGATGAACCGCGAATCGAAGTCTGGCGAAGTCGAGACGAGAACGGCGCCGGCCGCACGCCGGACGTCGAGAGCAACCGCCAGGGTGTCGTTTCGTCGCTCGGTATCGTCGGGCGCGACGACCACCGCGGCGAGCGACGTCGGGCCTTCGGCCGCGACCACCGCAAGCCGTACGCTCTGCCGCCGCTCGGCACGGGGCGCCAACGAATCCAGCGGGATCGTCGCCGCGGCCCTACCGGCGACAGCGACCGTGAGCGAGCCCGGCCGACTACCGGCCGAGCCGGCGCGCACCGTGATCGCGACCTCGATCGTATCGGCGCTCACGACGCTGCGTGGCGCCTCGAGCGAGAGCACCGCGAGATCACGCTGCGGCGGCCGATCCGTAACCTCCACACGGGAGCCCGATGGCAGCTCGCGGAGCGCGGCGGCGTCCTCCAGCTCCCCATCCGTGATGACGACGACCGGTCGTCCCGACGCGAGCGCCCGTTCCGCCAGCGGCGTTCCGCGAGAGGCGGCATCCGAGGGCATATCGGGCGCGCCGACGGCGCGCAACGAGTCGCCGAAAAGCCAGAGTGAATCGCTCGCGAGGCGGCGCGCCCGTTCGCGCGCCGCGCGCCACGGCACATCACCCCCGCCGCGCAACCAACTCGCCGAAGCGTCCAGCGCGATGATGGGCGCCGGGGCGCGCCGGCGGCCGGCCGGCGCATCGAGCAGTAGCGCGAACAGCAAGACGAACGCGGTGGCGCGCAGCGCGCCCAGTGCAGCGAGCGAGCCGTACCGCGCCGTTCGGCCACGCTCGCGCCAGCCATAGAGGATCGCGGCCGCGACGACGCCGAGCGCGACCGCGATTATCCAGGGAACCATGGCGGGCAATCTACCCAAATGACCGGAGGGGCGCGGCGGCGGGCGCGCGCGCGTCATGCGGGAGAGCGTGGTGTAGCGGGGCACGTCGCGAGTCGGGCCGGGCCCGGCGACGCCACGGCGCTCAGTGGAGCGCGATCTCTCCGGACGCTCCAGGTCCGTCCAGGTACGCGAGAAAGAACCCGCGCACCTGCTCGAAGCGGAGCCGCTCGCTCGCGGCGATGGGAAATCCGCTCTTCTGCGCAAGCGCGACGCGAGGGTCACGCTGCCGGCCGTTCACGAGCACTTCAAAGTGGAGATGCGGCGCGGTGGCGAGGCCGGTCATGCCAACGTATCCGATCGTCTGTCCGATCGCGACCGACGTACCGGCGCGCGCGCCTTTCGCGAATGCGCGCAGATGGCCGTACCGGCTGATGTAGCCGTTCCGGTGGCGCACCTCGACGACGTTACCGTACCCGCCTCGCCATCCCGAATACACGATGCGTCCGTCGCCCACAGACCTGATCGGCGTTCCGGCGCTCGCGGCGTAATCCAGACCGGCGTGCGCCTTCCAGATCCCGAGAATCGGATGGCGGCGAAGTCCGAACGCGCTGGAAACGCGCCGGAATGCGACCGGCGCCCGCAGGAACGCGAGGCGGAGCGACTTGCCGTTGCCATCGAAGTACTCGCCGCGCGAGGCGCCGGTCTGGTAGCGGATCGCCTCGACTGGCGAGCCAGCGACATCGAGGCGTGCGGCGAGCACTTGTCGCAGCTTCACGGAGCCGCCCGGCCCTACCGCGCGCGCGACGACGGCCGTGAATCCGTCTCCCGGCTGGAGCTCACGGCTCATGTCCACCCGGTACTCGAAGATGTCGGCGAGTGTCCACGCCAACTCGGCGCGCGCTGCGCGAGGGAGCGGAGCGTCGGTGGCGCGCTCGAGCGCGTCGGAGAGAGACGACGAGATCACGCCTCGCACGACGACCGTATCGGTGCGCCATGGGACGGCGCCCGCGCCATGCGCCCCTGGTTCCGCCTCGGCCGGGGCATCCCGCAACGATTCAGGAGCGGCGGCGAGGACCGGCGGCAGTGCAGGAACCGCCGTCGGAACACCGAACCACGAGGGTGGCGCACCGACGATGGCGAGCGCAAGGGCGCCCGCGCTCAGCCCGAAGGCCGCGCGTGAGCGCGCGGATGATACCGGCCGCGTCGGCGGCCTCAATCCATCTGTCTCCGGATGAACGTCGGGATCTCCATGTCGCCCAGATCCTGCACGGGGCGCACGTTGGGCGGAAGCTGCACGGGCGGAGCAGCGACCCGGCGAGGGATGTCGGGGCGCTGCGGCTCCGAAGGTGTAACGTGGCGCGTGGTTACGCCAGTGGGGCGCACCTGCCGGCCAAACGGAATGACCGGACCGCCCGGAGTGACGCGGCCATTCGGGGATGCGGTCTGCTCCGAGCCGTACGACCCCTGGAGCGCGCGGTCGAAGCCGGTCGCGATCACGGTGACACGAATCTCGCCCTGCATCGCGGGCTCGTTCACCGCGCCGAAGATGATCTCCGCGTCGTCCCCGACGGCATCGTGGACGATCTCGTTGATCTGGTGCACCTCGCCAAGGGTGAGGTCGGTGCCGCCCGTGATGTTCACGAGCACGCCCGTGGCGCCAGCGATCGAGATGTTATCGAGCAGCGGGCTCGCGATCGCCTGCTGCGCCGACTCGATCGCGCGATTCTCGCCGCGGCCGATCCCGGTGCCCATGAGGGCAGCGCCGCCGTTCTGCATCACGGTGCGCACGTCGGCGAAATCCACGTTCACGAGTCCGGTCACGCTCACCAGGTTCGAGATGCCCTGCGTCGCGTGGAGCAGCACTTCATCCGCTTTTTTCAGCGCGTCGTGAAACGGGATCCCCTTGCCGACGACGGCGAGCAGGCGCTCGTTCGGGACGACGATCATCGTATCTACATGCTTCCGCATCTCGCCGATGCCGCCTTCGGCCTGGCGCATGCGCTTCTTCCCCTCGAAGAGGAACGGCTTGGTGACGATGCCGACACAGAGGGCGCCGGCCGCACGCGCCATCTCGCACACGATCGGCGCGGCACCCGTACCGGTGCCGCCGCCCATGCCGCACGTCACGAACACGAGGTCCGCGCCGCCGAGCACGCGCGACACCTCGTCGCGACTCTCCTCCATGGCCTGACGGCCGATTTCCGGTCGTGCCCCGGCACCCAGCCCGCGCGTGAGCTTCTTCCCGATCTGAATCTTGACGTCGGACTTCGAGTTGAGCAGCGCCTGCGCGTCGGTGTTCACAGAGATGAACTCGACCCCGTCGAGGTGCTCCTCGATCATCCGGTTGACCGCGTTCCCGCCGCCGCCACCGACGCCCACCACCTTCATGCGGGCGTTCTGGTTCGCGGCCTCTTCGAATTCGAAGATCATGTTCGAGGTCCGCTTCGGGAAAAGACAAAAGGAGAGGCATCGCCTCTCGATGGATTCGGCTTATGGCTTCGGTGATCCGGCGCGTCGAGGCGGGAAAGACGGGACGCGAGGGTCAGAAAAAACACCGGCGCGCAATATAACGAGCGACGTCCCAACTGCTGCCTGCTAATAACCGTTTAATGTAGGTTAGAAGAAGTCCTGCAACCACGTTCTCACGCGCTGGGCGATGCGATCCATGCCGGGCGTCGTCACGCGGCCGCGCTTGCCGGCGGCCGATGAGCCCGTGCCAAGGGCCAGCCGGTGCGCGGCGTACTGGGCGAGGCCCACCACGGTGGCGAAACGCGGTGCTTCGACCGCATCGCTCAACCCGCCCACGTTGAAGGATGGGGAACCCACGCGAACGCCTGTTCCGAACACGTCGTTCGCCAGATCGGCGGCGCCCTCGATCGCGGCCGCCCCGCCGCTGAGCACGAGCCCCGCGCTCAGGCGCCCGCTGTAGCCCGCCTGCGAGATCTCGCGCTGGATGAGGTCGAAGATCTCGTCCATCCGCTGATGGATGATGTGACTGAGAAGCTCACGCGGAATCTCCCGCTCACCCTGCGCCGCGGTGCTCGGCAACTGAATCACGTCCTGCGGATCGACGAGCGGCTCGTACGCGCAACCGTAGTTCTCCTTCAACCGCTCCGCGTCGGCCTGGGTCACGCCCAGCCCGTGCACGATGTCGCTCGTCACGTTGTTGCCGCCATAGTTGAGCGTGCGGAGGTGGCGGATCTTCCCCTCGTGAAAGATCGCGAGATCCGTCGTCCCGGCCCCCATCTCGACCAGCGCGACGCCGAGCTCCTTCTCGTCCTCCGTCAGCACGCTGAGCGCGCTCGCCAGCGGCTCAAGCACCAGCTCCCTCGTGCGGTACCCCGCGCGTTCCACTGACTTGCGGAGATTCATGGCGGGCGAGACACCGATCGTGACGAGATACACTTCCGTCTCCAATCGCGTGCCGATCATGCCGACCGGATCGCGGATGCCCTCCGCCTTGTCCACCCGGTACTCCTGCGGGATCGCGTGGAGCAGCTCCCGGTCCTGCGGCATCGCCTGCGCGCGAGCCACCTCGTTCGCGCGTGCGACGTCGGCGCGGGAGATCTCATCGCCATTGACCGCGACGATCCCGGTGGAGTTCATCGCCTGCACGTGTTCCCCCGCAATCCCCGCATATACGGAGTCCACCTTCGCGCCGGCCATGCGCTCCGCATCTTCCATCGCCTTGCGGATGGAGTGCGTCGTTTCCTCGATGTCCGACACCACGCCCCGGCGGAGGCCGCCCGTCCGCGCCTGCCCGACTCCGAGCACCTTCACCGTGGCGTGCTTCGGCAGCTCGCCCACCACCTCGGCCACGAGTGCCGTCGTCTTCGCCGAGCCGATGTCGAGGCCCGCGACCAATCGCTCCGCGTTCACTTGAACCGGGCGACGACCTGATCGCGGTAACGGAGATCCAGCTCGTACGCGATCACGCGCCGCCGGGCGAGGTCGCGCTCGACGGGCAGAATCTCGGCGAGGCGCGCCACCGTCAGACTGTGAAGCGCCCGCACGGTGAGCGGCGGCACATCGATCGCCAGCTCGTCGCGCCCGGTCGGACGAACGGCCGAGACGCGCCCGTAGAGGCCGGGCTGGAGCTGGCGAAGCTCGGCGAGCAGGCGGAGCACTGCCGTGTCGTGCGACGCGATGACGGGCAGGTCGAGGTCATGCCGTGTCGGATCGATCGGCAGCTCCTCACCACCTGCGGCGAGCGCGCGCAACCCACCCGGAAACGGCAGGAGCGCGATGGGCGGCCTCTCCCTAACGCGCACGACGAGCGTCGCGGGCAGCCGCCGCGCGATCGATACACTCTCCACCTGCGGCAGCTGCGCGACGCGACGCTCGAGAGACGCCAACTCGCGCCAGATCGACGCCGCGGTATCCACATCGAGCCGCGCCAGCACTTCGCTCGCCGGAAGAAAGCGCGTGCCGACCACTTCCACGCGGCGCACGCGAAAGTATGCCAGCTCCGACAGCGCCGCCGGCCCCCACCACGGCATTGCGGCGGTGAGCAGGAGCGCGGCGAGCGCACCTGCCACACGCAGCACTCGCCGCCGAAGCGGAAGGCCGGTCTCCGTCATACCTTACTCCCGAGCCGCGTCAGCAGCTCCGCACCCGTCTTCGTGATGTCGCCCGCACCCATCGTCAGCACTACATCGCCCGGCCGCACGGCGGCAGCGAGGGCGGCTGCGAGATTCCCGCGCTCGCCCAACCAGGCGACCTCCGTGCCGGCCTGGCGCACCGCATGTTGCACGAGCGCCGCAGTCACGCCCACCATCGGCTGCTCGCGCGCCGGGTAGATCTCCGTCAGGAACACCGCATCAGCCGCCGCGAGGGCCTCGCCGAACTCCCGCGCGAAGTCGCGCGTGCGCGAATACAGGTGCGGCTGAAACGCGGCGACGAGTCGCCGGTCGGGAAACGCCGAGCGCGCCGCGGCGAGCGTCGCGCGAATCTCCGTCGGATGGTGCGCGTAGTCGTCCACCACGCGCACGCCCGCCGCATCGCCCACGTGCTCGAAGCGCCGCTCCACGCCACGAAAGCGCGCGAGCCCTTCGGCCATTCGCTGCGCATCAGCTCCGAGCGCCAACCCGCTCCCCAATGCCGCGAGAGCGTTCAATACATTGTGATGTCCCGGAACCTGCAAGTTCACATCCGCGACGACTTCGTCGTCGAACACCACGCGAAAGGCCGTTCCGCCGTCGACGACGCGCACATTTTGCGCGACGAGACGTGCATCACCCGAAGCGATCCCGTAACGGATTACTTCCGCGCCGCTCGGCAACGGGAGTGTCGACGCGCCCGAGTCGTCGTCGCAGAGTACGACGGCGCGAGCCGCGCCGATGAACTGCGCGAATGCACCGCGGATGTCGTCCAGGTCGGCGTAGATGTCGAGATGGTCCGCCTCGACGTTCGTCACCGTCGCGACCGTCGGCGAGAGCGCCAGGAAGGAGCGATCGTACTCATCCGCCTCGACCACGAAGAGCCGGTCGGAGCCCAGACTCAGGTTTCCTTCCCACGCCCCGACGCGGCCGCCCGCGATCCCCGTCGGCGCTCGCTCGGCCGCGCGCAGGGCGTCGGTCGTCATCACCGTCGTGGTCGTCTTGCCATGCGTCCCCGCGATCGCGACGACGTCGCCCACCGCAACCGCCTCGGCAAGCGCCTCGGCGCGCCGCACGACGGGAAGGCCGAGCGCCCGCGCTCGCTCCAGCTCAGGATGGTCGCGGGGCATCGCGGAGGTCACGACGATGGCGCGCGCGCCATCCGCGTGGGCCGGATCGT
Organism: Gemmatimonadaceae bacterium; assembly: GCA_037720885.1. Lineage (GTDB taxonomy): Bacteria > Gemmatimonadota > Gemmatimonadetes > Gemmatimonadales > Gemmatimonadaceae > JACMME01. Next base: position 80,795 of record JBBJNN010000001.1, read on the forward strand.
GGCCTCGCGACACTGTGATGCCGAGCCGCTCCAGATCACCGACCGCGCCCGGGCTCGCGTCGCAGCCGGTTACAGTGATGCCACGCCGCGCCGCGAGCTCGGCCAACGCGCGCATGCCAGCGCCGGCGATGCCTACGAAGTGAACGGGACGGGAGTCCGACGGAAGGAACAGTGACATGGAAGGGCAGCCAATATACTGCCCGCCGCAGCCGCCGCTCAAGCCTGCGCGGCGCCGCCTCGGGCCAATGCGAGCACCCGGCGCGCGATCGTTTCCGCCGCGAACGGACGCCCCCGGTCCGCGGCGCGGGACGCGATCGCGGCGAGGCGGGCCGGCTCGTTGAGCAGGCCCCCGATGGTTCCCTCGAGTGTCCCGGCGGATAGGTCGCGCTGGGCCAGCATCACCGCCGCGCCAGCGGACGAGAGGGCGCGTGCGTTCGCCGACTGATGATCCGCCGCGGCGGTGGGGAGTGGGACGAGAATCGCGGGAATCCCCCACGCGTTGAGCTCGGCGGATGTCAGCGCGCCGGCCCGCGTGAGCGCCAGATCACTCGCCGCGTACGCATCGGCAATGGGAGCGAGATACGGCTCGACCCGGACGCGCTCGGATGCCAGGTGCTTGAACGCGTGGTAACCGCCAGCGCCAGTTGCCCAGATCACGTAGAGATCGTTCGGGACGCCGCGAGCAATCCAAGCCGCGAGCGCCTCGTTCAACGGGCGCGCGCCCTGGCTCCCACCGAAGGCCAGGAGCACCCGGCCGCCATCGGGCGGGAACCCCCAATGGAGGCGGGCGGCAGCGCGGTTGGGGCGAGGCGAGGGCGGAGGCTCGATCGGGTTGCCAGTCTCGCCGACCCACGCGCCCTGCCTCGGGTGGAGATGACGCGCCGCGTCTTCGTAGCCCAGGTAGATCTCGCGCGCGACACGGCTCGCAAGACGCGTAGTGAGTCCGGGATACGAGTTCTGCTCCTGCAGCGCGATCGGAAACCGATGCACCATCGCGTACGCGAGCGCGGCGCCAGACGCGTATCCGCCCGTGCCGACGATCGCCGCCGGCGTCCGCTCGCGCGCGATGCCACCGAGCGCGCGCCACGCGCGCGCGAGCCCCCCGATCGTTCTGCCATTCAACCACGGCCGCGAGCGGTACAGCGGATGGAGATCGAGCAGCGCGAACGGAAAGCCACTCTTCGGCAGAACATCCCGCTCGATCCCACGCCGCGCGCCGACGAAGTAAGGCTCAACGGTGGGCTCGAGTCGCACCATGGCGCGGGCGATCGCCAGCGCCGGGTAGAGGTGGCCACCCGTGCCCCCGCCCGCGAAGACGACCCTCACGCCGCCGCCGCCACCGGGTTGGTCGCCCGCTCGCCGAACACGCGCTCCTTCGTGCTCCCGATGTTCACGAGCACGCCCGTCATGAGGAGCGTCATGATCAGGTTGGAGCGGCCATACGAGAAGAACGGGAGCGTGAGTCCGGTGGTCGGCAGCAGCCCGATCACGACACCGATGTGCAGGAACGCCGTGAACACGGTCGTCACCGTGAGCCCGATGGCCACGAGCCGTTGGAAGGGCGTCCGCGCCTTCTCCGCGATGCGGAAGCCGAGGTAGGTGTAGAGTGTAAAGCCCGTGATCAGCACGAGCATGCCGAGGAAGCCCCACTCCTCGCCGACGTTGCTCGCGATGAAATCGCTGTAGGGAAATGGTAGGTAGCCACTCTGCTGGCGCCCCTGACCGAAACCGACGCCGAGCGCGCCTCCCGAGCCGACGGCGATCAGCGACTGTTTGAGCTGGTGGCTTGCTTGCGCCGGCGCCCCGCCAGGATCCCAGAACGCCGTCATCCGGAGCAGCGCGTACTGTCGCGACTCTACCTCGTGCCAGAGTACGGGTACGGCGAGGACACCCAGTACCACGAAGTGCCCGATGCGCACGCCACCCGCGAACAGGACAACGGCGACGACGAGCGTGAACATCATCGCCATCGAGAGATCGGGCTCGAGCACCGCGAGGAGATCGAGCGCGCCGACGATGACAAGAAACGGGAGGAGCCCTTTCGTGAGGCGCCTCAACTGCTCGCCCTTCTTCACGATGAGCATCGCCGTCCACGTCACCACAGCGAGCTTCGCCAACTCCGACACCTGGAAACCGAAGCCCAGGACGAGCCACCGTCTCGACCCGTTCACGCGCGGGGCGATCGGGAGTGTGAAGGGAAGGACGATCACGGCCATCAGCAACATGCTGATCGCCAGGAGCGGCCACGCCCACTGCCGCCACCGTTCGGCGTCCAACTTGGCCGCGATGGCGAACGCCACGATCCCGATCGCGACGCCGGTCGTCTGCCGCAGCAGGTAGAACGCGCCACCCTCGTTCTTGCGCAACGCATACATGAAGCTCGCGCTGTATAGCACGGCGAGACCGAACGCGAGGAGCCCGGCGCACACGAGCACGAGTGCGCGAGCCTCGAGCCCCATTCGCCACCGGTCCCGCACGGCCGAGGCGGCCGCCGTCGCTCTCATGCGGTTCGCACTCCCGAGGCAAGGCGCCTGAACTCGGTGCCGCGCTCGACATAATTTCGGAACATGTCGAAGCTCGAGCACGCGGGAGCAAGGAGCACGACGTCACCCGGCTCCGCCACGGCGCGCGCGCGCCCGATCACCTCGGGGAACGGTGCGTCCAGTAGCTCGAGTGGAGCTCGCCCCGCCAGATCCTTCTCGATCTCCGGCCGGGCTTCGCCGAAGGCGAGTACCCGCTTCACGATGCGCGCGATCGGATCTGCTAACGCCGTATAGGGCTCCCCCTTGTGACGGCCGCCGAGCAGCAGGATTGTCGGTCTGGTCATCCCCTCGATCGCGACCCGCGTGGAGCTGACGTTCGTCGCCTTCGAGTCGTTGATCCACAGGACGCCACCGTATTCCCCCACAATCTCCAGCCGGTGCGCGATCGCGCGAAACGCGCGAAGCCCCCCGGCGAGCAGCGCGCGTGCCTCCGGTGTGGCGTACGCCGGATCGGCCACCGTCACGGCGAGCGTCGCGGCGAGCGCGTTCGCCACGTTGTGGTCGCCGAAGAGATGGACGTCGTCGCGCTGGATCACGGGCCTGCCGCACACTGACAACACGGCGCGCGACCGGTCGAGGTACGCGTCAGCCGTGTCGCTCGAGAGCGAGAACGTGCGGACGCTTCCCGGTGGCGCACCCGATTTCGACACCTGGCCGCCCGGCAACCGCACGGCTAGCCGCATCACGCCGGCGTCGTCGGCGTTGAGCACCCACGTCGAGTCGCGTGTCGCGTTCCGGAAGATGAGTGCTTTGTCCGCGTAGTAATCGTCGACGTCGGAATACCGGTCGAGGTGATCGGGGCTCAGGTTGGTGACGACACCGACGTTCGGGCGCAGGCCCGGGGTGTCGTGCAGCTGGAACGACGACATTTCGAGCGCGAGCCAATCGGGGTGGCGCGGCCGGAGCGCGATCTCGCAGACCGGTGTGCCGATGTTGCCCGCGTCCACCGCGTCCCGCCCGAGTGCGCGCAGCAGATGCCCGACGAGCGCGGTGGTCGTAGTCTTCCCGTTCGTGCCGGTAACCGCGATCACGCGCGTGCCGGCGAGGAAGCGCAATCCCACTTCCACCTCGCTCACGATCGCGACGCGGGCGTCGCGCGCCGCGACGAGCGGAGGCGCGTCGGGCGGGACACCCGGGCTCGTGACCACGAGCGATGCGCGCCCGATACGGCCCAGGTCGTGACGGCCGACATCCGCGTCGGCGCCCGCCGCTCGCACGAACGCGGCCGCGCGCTCGACTTCCTCATGGGAGGCGGCGTCGGACGCGTACACTCGCGCGCCCGCACGCGCGAGCAGCATCGCGGCGCTGCTGCCGCTCTTCGCGAGCCCGATCACCGCGATCTCGCCGCGCCGCCACTCCGGCGGAAGCGCTCTCACCGCAACTTGAGGGTACTCAGCGCGATGAACGCGCAGAAGATGCCGAGGATCCAGAAGCGGACAACGACCTGCGTCTCGGGCCAGCCCTTGAGCTCGAAGTGGTGATGCAGGGGCGCGCGCAGAAAGAGCCGGTGCGCCTTCGCGTACTCGAGCCCGTAGCGCCGGCGGCGGTACTTGAACACTGCGCGCTGCAGGATCACCGACATTGTCTCGACGGCGAATACGCCGCCGATCAGCAGCAGCAAGAACTCCGACTTGAGCAGGATCGCCACGACGCCGAGGGCCCCGCCGAGGGCGAGCGCCCCGGTGTCGCCCATGAAGACTTGCGCCGGATGCGCGTTGTACCAGAGAAAGCCGACGACGGCGCCGAAGATGGCCGCACAGAAGATCGTGAGCTCCCCTGCGCCGCGCAGATAGAAGACGCCGAGATACTGACTCGTGTCGATACGACCGATGAGGTACGCGAAGATCGCGAAGGTCGCGGCGGCGATGGCTATCAGCCCCGCCGCGAGCCCGTCGAGGCCGTCCGTGAGATTCACCGCGTTGCTCGCGCCCGTGAGGATGAAGGCGACCCAGGGCACGTACAGCCACGCAAGCCAGCTGACCGCCGGTACCACCAGCACCCACTTGTAGAAGGGCAGCGTGGTGGACGGCTCGGTGAGCGTCGAGAGCGGGAAGCGCCAGAGGTAGAGCCCGAGGATGATCCCGAGCGATACCTGCCCGGCGAGCTTGTAGCGCTCGACCAGTCCCTCGTTCTTCTTCCCCTCGCGCTTCTGCTTGAGCTTGAGGTAGTCGTCGAGAAAGCCGATGCCACCCATCCACGCCGTCACGAAGAGCGCGATCCACACGTAGCGGTTCGTGAGGCGGGCCCAGAGCAGCGTGGGTACGATCGCGCAGATCAGGATGATGATGCCGCCCATGGTGGGCGTGTATCCCTTCCCGGCATGCGAGTCCGGCGTTCCCTCCCGCACGACCTGGCGGACGCGGAGCGCGCGGAGGCGATTGACGATGCTGGGGCCGACGATGAAGGCGAGCAGGAGTGCCGACACCCCCGCCCCCGCCGACCGGAACGTGATGTAATTGAAGACGCGCAGGACGCCCCAGTACTGCGTCAGCGACGTCATGATGTGGTAGAGCACTAGCGGTTGGCCCAGGCGGAGAGGTGAGGGAGCAGTCGCTCGAGCTTCATCCCGCGCGACGCCTTGAGCAGGATGACGGCGTCCTCGGCCAGTCGCGGTTCGAGCAGCGGCCACAGCTCGGCCACGTCGGGCGCGGACACGACCCGATCATCGCGCTCCGCGGCGAGCGCCTCCGCCATCTCCCCCACACCCGCGACGATGTCGGCGCCGGAGGAGAGCGCGTAGCGCGCGACCGCTGTGTGGAGGCGCGCCGCGTGCGCTCCGAGCTCACGCATGGTGCCAAGGATCGCGACACGCTGCCGGCCGGCGCCCGACGACGCGAGCAGGTCGAGCGCCGCGCGCATCGACGGCGGATTCGCGTTATACGCGTCGTTTATGAGAATGGCACGGCCGAGCGCTCCCCACGCGGTCCGCATGGACGGAGCAGCCATCGCGGCGATGCCCCGCGCCGCGTCGGCCACCGTCACACCACACTCGGCCGCGACGGCCAGCGCGAGCGCCGCATTCCGGAGATTGTGAGCGCCGCGGATCGGCGGGCGAACGGTGACGCCGTCGAGGGTGATCCACCCCAGTCCATCCGCCTCGAGGCCGCTCGTGATCGGCAGGTCGCCGCCTTCCAGCCCGGCGACTACCACACGGCGGGCCTTGCCCCTGGCCGCTTCCGCGATCTCTGGCTGCGACGACGGCGCAATCCCCACCGTCGCGCCTTCGTACACCGACGTCTCCTCGCGCAGGATCGCGTCGAGGCTGCCCAGACCTTCCATGTGCTCCTCGCCCACCGACGTGACGACCGCGATCTCGGGCGCCACGAGGTCGCGGAGGCGTGGCACTTCACCTGGCACGTTCGTGCCGAGCTCGATGACGGCGAGGTCCGCCTCGTCACGGATCGCGAGCAGGGTGAGCGGCACGCCGACGAGGTTGTTCAGATTGCCCGTCGTCGCGTGCACATCGAGTATAGAGCCGAGCGCCGCGCGGATCAGTTCCTTCGTCGTTGTCTTCCCATTCGAGCCGGCGACCGCGACAACCGGCTTCCCCCACGCCAGCCGCCGATATCGCCCGAGCGCGCCGAGCGCGGCGAGCGTGTCAGGGACGAGGAAAATCGGCACGCCGAGCGAGTTCACGACGAGGGTGCGAGACACGACGAGCGCCGCGGCGCCGCGCTCCACCGCTTGGGCGAGAAACTCGTGCGCGTCGAAGCGCTCTCCGGCCAGTGCGACGAACAGATCCCCGGGCCGGATGGAGCGCGTATCGGTCGAGACGGTGCCGAGCGGCGCGCTCCCGCGCGGGAAGTCACGTCCTGGCCGCCGGCCCGGCGGGTGCGGAACGAGGTTGCCGCCGCCCGAGAGCGCGTCGGCCACCCGGTCGAGCGTCCAGAACGGCCGCGCTGGCGGCGATTCGGTTGTGGGAGCGTGCCCGTCGCCGATCATGTTCCTAGCGGGGGGGGCGGCCGTTCGCGCCCAGGATCTCCGCGACGATTTCCTTCTCGTCGAAGGGAAATTTCTCGGCTCCGCGAATCTGGTATGTCTCGTGGCCCTTCCCCGCTAGCACCACCACGTCGCCGTCGTCAGCCCTCGCGATCGCCTGCTCGATTGCCGCCCGCCGGTCGGTGACGCGCTCGTGCGCGCGTTTGCCCATCCCCGCTTCGATGTCGTCGAGGATGCGCTCGGGGTCTTCCGTGCGCGGGTTGTCGCTGGTCGCGATGGCCAGATCCGCACGCTCGACCGCGACCCGCCCCATCTCTGGGCGCTTACCCCGGTCGCGGTCGCCGCCGCAACCGAACACCGCGATCAGCCGCCCGCGCGTGAACGGACGCACCGCGTCGAGCGCGCGCGCGAGCGCGTCCGGCGTGTGCGCATAGTCCCGGAGCACTGTCGGCGTCTCGCTCAGGATCTCGAGCCGGCCCGGCACCTGGGGGATCGTCCCCAGCCGCTCGGCGAGCAACTCCGGCGATGCACCAAGCGCCCACGCCGCGGCCGCCGCGCCGAGCGCGTTCGCGACGTTGAACGAGCCGATGAGCGGGAGCCGCACCGGATGCTCTATGCCACCGGCGACGAACGTCCAGCTACTCCCGCGAGGTCCGAACGCCACCTCCCGCGCCAGCACGTTCGACTGGCGCCCTTCGGCGCTGAACGCGATCCGCCGCGGAGGCGCCGGCAGGGCCTCCCATGCCGGGTCGTCGGCGTTCACGATCGCCACGCCGTCTGGGGCCAGATAGTCCACGAGCCTGGCCTTCGCTACGAGGTATGCGTCCATCGTCGCGTGATAATCGAGGTGGTCACGCGTGAGGTTGGTGAACAGTGCGGCGTCGAACACCAGGCCGTCCACCCGACGCTGATCGAGGCTGTGCGACGACACCTCCATCGCCACGTTCCGCACGCCCGAGTCCACGAGATGCCGCAGCACGCGCTGCAGCTCGATCGGGCCCGGCGTCGTCAAGCCACTGCCACCCGGCGCGAGTGCGCCGGCGCTGCCAGTGAGCACGCCGAGCGTCCCGATGGACGCGCTCACGCCACCGTCGCCATCGAGGAGATGACGGAGGATTCCCACGGTCGTGGTCTTGCCATTCGTGCCCGTAACGCCGATCAGTCGGAGCGACCGCGCCGGCCAATCGAACGCCGCAGATGCAGCAACGGCCGCCGCCTGGCGCCCGGCGCGCACGACGATCGCGGGGAGCGCGGTTCGCGTCGCGTCCTCGACGATCACGGCGGTCGCCCCGCGCGCGGCCGCCTGCGGCAGATAATCGTGGCCGTCACGCTCCACGCCTCGTACGGCGACGAAGAGCGCCTCCGCGCTCAGCGAGCGGCTGTCGTCACCGATACCGGCCGCGCTATCCGGCAGCGCGCCGGCAACGCGTACGAGGAGGCCGGCAGCGTCGAGCGCCCCGATGACGCGCTCGAGCGGGATGCGCGTGACAGTGCCGGTCACGGAGCCGCAGTCAGACGGACCACGGCTTTGGCCGGCAGTACCGCCCCCGCCCCTGGCACCGTGCCAGCCACCCCGCCCGCACCGGTGATACGTACGCGAAACCCCGCGCGATGGAGCTCGCGAACGGCCGCGCGCAGCGGGAGGCCCCGCACCTCGGGCACGGCGCGCGCCCCGTCCGGGACGCGACCGACTGGCCTGGCGACTGGCAAGGTGAAGACAACCGGGGTGTCCGCACGCTCGAGACGTGGCGCCACGTCGGACGCCGGCTCCTCGGCACTGGCCACGGCCGCCGAAGCCGCAGGGCTTGCCGCGCGGAGCAGCGCGCTCGCCGCCAGCGCGCCGCGATCGAGCGCGGCATTCTGCGCGACGATCGCCGCCTCGAGCACCACCCGCGACACGGGCGCGGCGGTTTTCCCGCCATAGTACGCACCCACTGGATTGTCGAGCTTCACGACGATCACATATTGCGGCTTGTCTGCGGGAAACAGCCCCACGAACGTGGGCGTGAATTGATTCGGCACGTAACGGCCCGCGACGTTGCGACGGGCCGTTCCGGTCTTTCCCGCCACCGCGAAGTTCGCGAGATCCACATCGCTTGCCGTCCCGGCGGCGACGGTTTCTCGGAGCATGGATCGCACCGTGTCTGCGATCTCGCGCGGAACGACGCGCCGGACGACGCGCCGCTCGTGCCGGTACGACACGATGCCGGCGGACGTCCGGACCTCCTTCACCAGCGCCGGCTCGAGGAGCTCGCCGCCGTTGGCGAAGGCGGCGTACGCCAGCGCGAGCTGCAGCGCGGTCACCGACATCTCGTACCCCATGGCGAGCGCCGACGGCGACATCGCCGTCCACCGCGAGGGCGGCCGGAGCCGGCCACCCGACTCGCTCGGGTACGTCACGCCGGTGGGCGTCCCGAAGCCGAAGTCGCGAAGCGTCTCGAATTGCTCGCGCGCGCTCAACCGCTGCGAGAACTTGACGATTCCGACGTTGCTGGACTGCGCGATCACCTCGCGCAAGGTGAGCGTGTCGGCCTTGTGGATGTCGTGCACCGTGCGGCCGGCGACCGTGAAGACGCCCTGCTCCACGTCCATCGCTTCGTCCGGCCGCGCGAGTCCTCGGACGAGGAGCGCCGCCGCCATGAAGGGCTTGAGCGTGGACCCCGGCTCGAAGGTCTCGGACAGCGCCGGGCTGCCCATCGAGCGCGGGTCCTTGCGATAGGTCGCGAGCGCGCGAATCTCGCCCGTATGGGGATCGACGATCACGATGTCCCCGCCCTCCGCGCGCATCTTGACGACGGCGTCGGAGAGCGCGCGCTCCGAGATGTCCTGCAGCGCCTGATTGATGGTGAGCACCACGTCGGCACCCGGCTCGGCCTCCACGCCCTCGACACCCGGCGACGACGTCCTGCCGCCCAGCGCGTCGCGCACGCTGGCGTCCGTGCCGTCGTGCCCGCGGAGGCTGGCGTCGAGTGACAGCTCGAGCCCGTCGACCGCACGCCCGTTCGCCCCGAGATGACCAAGGATCCGCTGCGTCGATTGGCGGCCGACGTACGCCCGGTCCACGGCGCGCTGCACATGGACGCCGCGCAGGCCCCGCACGGTGGCACCGCTCGCGACCGGAAACAGCCGCGCCAGCGGCACCCACTTCCGGCGCGGGTCGAGCGCTCGTGCGATGGTGCGCTTGTCCACGCCGAGCGCGGCCAGCGCACGCGTCACACTGTCGGCGCTCGTGACCTCGCGCGGCGCAACGGCGAGGGAGACGACGGCGCGGCTCTGTGCCAACGGTACGCCGGCAATGTCGAAGACCGTACCGCGCGGCGCCGGTAGCTTGTCGCTGGTGACCTGCTGCCGCTCGGCCTGCACTGACCAACGCTGGCCCTGCCAGAGCTGAACGTAGGCGGCGCGGCACACGAGCCCTGCGGCGAACAGCATGAGCGAGCCATGCACCAGATGCGCGCGCGTTCCGGGCTTCATCTAACGCCGAGCCACCGGGCGCGTGAGGATGACGTAGCCCGAGTCACGCGGGAGGTGCATGTTGAGCTTCCGCTCGGCCAGCGGCGCCAGGTGACCGCGGCTGGACGCCTCGAGGATCTCGGCGGTGAGCCGTTCCCGCTCGGCCACGAGCACCGTTCGCCGCTGGGAGAGCTCGCGCAGCTCGCGCGCGCGCGCGATGCCCGCGGTCCGGCGCCAGACGACGGCGACCGAGATGAGGACGAACGTCACGAGAACGATCGCCACCAGGCCGCGACCCCGGCCGGCTACGCGGCGCTTTGCCACGCGCGGAGTTTGGCGCTGCGCGCGCGAGCGTTGCGCGCGGTCTCCTGGTCCGATGCGAGCACCGGCTTTCGCGTGAGCGAGTGGCCTAATGGCTTGCCCCGGCAGGTGCAGATCGGGTGACGCGGAGGGCATACACAGGCCGCGCTCCAGTCGCGCAACGCGTCCTTCACGATGCGATCTTCTCCGGAGTGGTAGGCGATGACGACGAGCACGCCACCCGGATGCAGCAGATCGCGCAGCGCCGGAAGCGCGCGCTCGAGCAGCGCGAGCTCGTCGTTCGTCGCGATCCGCACGGCCTGGAACAGACGCGCGAAAACGGGCGCGCCGCTCCGTGCGCCCAGCACGGCGCGTATGGCGCCGACGAGATCGTCGCTCGTCGCGAAGGGACGTGTCGCGCGCCTGCGGACGACCTCGCGCGCGAGGCGCGCGCCGCGTGGCTCATCGCCGTACTCGCGGAAGAGGCGCGTGAGCTCCCGTTCGCTGCGCCCGTTGAGCACGTCGGCGGCGGACTCGTCGGACTCACCCATCCGCATGTCGAGCGGCGCGCCTTCCCGGAAGGAGAAGCCGCGGACTGCGTCGTCGAGTTGATGGGACGAGACACCAAGATCGAGAAGGATGCCGTCGAAGTGGGCGCCCGCGATCGCGGGCAGCCGATGCGCGTCGGCGTAGTTGCCGAGCACCGGGCGAAAGCACCCCGAAGCCTCGTGCTCCTCGAGCCGCTCGCGGGCGGCCGCGACCGCCTGCGGATCACGATCGAGCGCGGTTACCATCGCGCCGCGCTCGAGCAGCGCGAGCGTGTGGCCGCCCCCACCGAGGGTGCCGTCGAGTACGGCGCGCTTATCGCGGAGAAGCGAGAGCACTTCCTCCGCGAGAACGGGCGCGTGATAATCACTCGCCCACGGGAGGACAGGCTGTTGCGGGGTGTGCATTCTACAGTTGCCCGGTCGGCAGCGTCAAGCGCGCCGGTCGTTTACGTAACCGCCTGCGCGGATGCCTGATTCTACTCGCAAGTCGCTGCTCTTTCTCATCCATGGTGCACGGGCGGACCAACCCGCGCTGCGCCATCTGGTGGGGTGGGTTCGCGAGAAAGGGCACATCGTAGACGCGCGCGTCACGTGGGAGGCGGGCGATGCGGAACGGTTCGCCGCCGAAGGCGCCGCTCGGGGCGTCGACGCCGTAGTCGCGATCGGTGGCGACGGCACAGCAAACGAGGTGCTGAACGGGTTGAGCGGCAGCACCGTTCCGCTCGGAATCATCCCGGTGGGCACTGCGAACGACTTCGCGCGCCAGGTGGGGATACCCGACGACGTAGACCACGCGATGGATGTCATCCTCCAGCAGCCGCCCACCATCATCGACAGTGCTGAGCTGAACGGACGTCGCTTCCTCAACGTCTCGACCGGCGGCGTAGGCGCGGAAGCCACGGCCGAGACGCCGGCGGACGCGAAGGAGACGCTGGGAACACTCGCCTACGCGATCACTGGTGTCCGCAAGTTGGCCGATCTGCGACCGCAGTCCGGTCATTTCGCGGGACTCGACTTCGACCTTCACACCAAGTTTCTCCTGTTCGCCGTCGGCAACGCAGGCATGACGGGCGGCGGCACCCGCGTAGCGCCTCGTGCGAGCGTCACTGATGGACTCCTCGATGTGTGCATCGTCGAGAGTCTTCCCCGCGCCGACTTCGCCCGGCTCCTTCTGAAGGTTCGGCGAGGCGAGCACATCGGGGAGCCGGGCGTTCACTACGTGCAGCTGCCGTCGCTCACGATCACGACGCGACGCCCCGTCAGCGTGAACGTGGACGGCGAGCCGCTCTCGCTTCGCACGCTCTCCTATCACGCCCGCCCGCATGATCTGGCAGTCTTTCTGCCGCACCTGCCGGAAGCCGGCGTCTCGCCGTGATCCGAACGCCTTGCCAGTAGGTCGTCGGAAGTATCACCGAACGACGCGACCCCTCGGCGCCGCAGTCAGCGGCGCCGAGGGGTCGAAGTCGCCGAGCGCGACTACTTACAGAACTTCTTCTTCTGGCTCTCTACCGGAGCCGTGAGCTGCGCCACATAGCCGAGGAGCTGGCCCGCAGTCTGCGGCTGCACCTTGGCGCCCTTCGGCAGCTCGAGCTGCGTGATCACGAACATCCGCTCGGCGAGCTGTGCCATCGTGCAACCCTTCGTCTTGTCCTTCTCCTTCTCGTTCTCCTGCACGACCGCGTAGCCGGTCTGGAAGGCAGCGACGCCCAGGAGGAACTTGGAGTTCTCGGATGGCGCGATGCTATCGGCTGGCGCGAGCAACGCGACCGCCCGCTCCCAGTCTGGGCGCAGCTTGCTGGCTTGCGCCACCTTGAACGCGTTATTGCCAACAATGAGTAGCCGCTGACCGAGCTGGGCCTTGTCCTGCTCCGTCGCGGCGTACTGGGCGGCGCTCCTGAGCGTGGCGACTGCGGTGTCGGTCTGCTGCAGCTCCACCTGTGCATCGGCGAGCGAGAACCACCCAGCCAGATTCTTCGGGTCGATCGCCAGGGACCGCTTCGCCGCGTCGATGGACTGCTGCGTCTGCCCGGCCTGCTTCAGGATACGCGCGTGCAGGGCCCAGAGCGTCGCGTTGTTCGCGAACTTGGCGACGCCGCGCGCGGTCGTCTGCGCGGCCTTCTGCGGCTGGCTGTCGGAGACGTATGCCGCCGTGAGGCGCGTGAAGAAGGTCGTATCTACGGCGGCCGTATCCGTGCTCTTCAGCAGGTTCTCACCCGACTCGATCGCCTTCTTCCACTCCTTGATCGTGAGTCGGACGAGGAACTGCAGGCGGAGCAAGTCGGGATCGCCCGGATTCTGCGCGACGGCCGTGTCAATGATAGGACCCGCCTTGCTCGCATTACCGGTGGACGCCAGGAAGTTGACCACGTCCGTCTGCAAGCGCACGTTCGTCGGATCCGTGGAGAGGAGCGTCGTCCAGGTCTCAACGGCCTTGTCGTCGTTCTTGACGTCCGTGTAGGCGCGAGCGGCGATCTCCAGCGCGGGTTTGTTGCGCGGGTGGATCTCCAGCGCCTTCGACGTCACGGCGATGATCGAGTCGGTCGGCGCCTTCTTCAGCACGAGCGCGTTCGCGAGGCAGACCCGCCCGAGCGTGGACCGCGAGTAGGCCGCGATCGCGGCGCTGGCCGCGGCAATCGCCTCGTCCACCTTGTTGTCGCGGATCGCGAGCTCGCAACGGCGCTCGTCGGCGAGCTGCTTCCGCGCCTCGGCGAGCGACTTCGAGAGTTGCGTCGCGGCGTCGAGCATCCGGCCGCCCTCGGCGACCGGAAGCGGCTGCACCATCGAGGCGTCGCGCGTCAGCACCATCGACGACTCGATCCGGAACCCGTTCGGCCCGCGAGAGACGTTGCCCATCAGGAACTCGTCGGCCCGGAGGTTCTGCGCGAGCAGCTTCGCCGTGACCGGCTCCGGCGCCTCGTTCTTGGGAAAGCCCGAGGCCTCGAGCGTGGCCTCGATCGCGTTCTTGTCGATGATGTAGAGCGTCTTGCTCGCGAAATCCTGCGAGAGCCGCGACCGGATGGCATCGGCCGCCTGCACGCTCAGACTCTTGTCGGCGGACTTGAGCGGCGGGACCATCAGGCGAGGCGCGCCTTCCGGCGGCGCGTTCGTGCGCGGGCGCTGAGCGACGAGGGACCCTGGAGCGCCGCCGGCAACCGCCGCGAGGAGCACCAGCGCGCCGACCGTGCTCGACTGGCGAGTCAATGCCTTCACTGTCATAACCTCCGCTTAGTGAACAGGTGTACCCCATCCGTGTCCGAGAGGGTCCGGCCGGCGGAATGGGCGAAGAGGGACTCGAACCCCCGACATCCTGCGTGTAAGGCAGGCGCTCTAACCAACTGAGCTATTCGCCCGCAGCATCCTTCGTCCGTCCCGCGCCAGCACCACCGCGGCTTCCTTCCGCGGCGCGCGCCCGCGCGCGCTACTTGAGGATCGCCAGCGGCACGAGCACGCAGTAGCCGATTACTAACAGAATTGGTGCCAGTGTGTCGCCGCCGCGAGCAAGATCGGCGTAGCCGGCGAGGATCGTAAGGAGGGCGGCACCCCACCAGACGAAGGGACGGGCTCGGGAAGCGATCTCGGGAGCGGGCATAGGGCGAGTAGTTTAGGTTCCGCCTCGGAACGTGTCAAGCAACGGCCGCTCCGTTAGTTACGCTCCCATGCATTCGCGTGATGCCCGTCACGACGGCAGCTGCGGCGGAACGCTCGGAGGCGGCGGTGACTCGTTCGTTTCGGGCGGTACGCTGCGCAAAAGTTCCTCCAGTGCGCTCTCGCGCGCCGCCCGGTCGGCGGCCTCATCCGCGGCTACGAGGGCCGCCATGCGCCGCCGATCGCGACGCCGACGCGAGATGTAGAGCGGAAGCACCAGCGCCATGAGGACCGCTGCCGCCAGGCTCAGGTCCGCGAAGAGGGCGAGCGCCCCATACCGGCGAACCGTGCGCGCCCGCCACGCCATCTCGAAGCTCGCGAGTGTCACGCCGTACGCCGCTCGCATCGCCCGGTCCATCGACTCCGTCTCCTTCCAGTAGCGGAAAAAGAGCGCGAGCCCGCGCTCCCGGTCGAGCGTCGCCAGATCGGTCACTGCCCGGTAGGCCAGCGCGTACCCCGCGCTCGCCCGCGCCGCGCCGCCATAGAAGCTCGATTCCAGCGAGTCGAGCGTCGGCGTGCCGCGGAGCACGAGTGCGACGCTCGTCGCCAGCACTTCTTCCCTTCCCCACTCGCCGGCGGCATAGCCCGCATAGCCTTCGTCGAACCACCGCGTGGGGAGGTCACCCAACGCTTCGTGGAGCGCGAGGTGCGCCAGCTCGTGGCGAAGTACCTGCAGGGGATCGCCCGCCTCGGACGATGCGCGCCGCCCCTGCATCACCACCCGTCGTTCGTCCGGCATTGCGATCGCGGCGCCCCATTCCGGCGCAAATGGTCCGACCCATTCGCGAAAGCGGCGCGCATCCGGCGCGATGGCGATCAACACTTGCGCACTGGGGCGCGCGAGGCCAGGGAATGTGTCGTGGGCCACCGCCGCGCGTAGCAGGGACCGCGCGAGCGGAAGGTCGCTTGGGTAGGCGACGACGGTAAACCGGCCACGATCGAGGCGCGCGGGCGCGGGCGTCTGAGCCAGGAGCCGGCGGGGCACGAAGGCGGCGAGAGCGCCGAGCACGACGCACGCGAGGAGGACGAGGAACGCGAGCGTACGGACACCCGCTCGACCGGCCACGATCGCGCGCCGTCCGCCACCGCCCTCCACCGTCTCGCACCGCCCCCGGCCTTCGCGCACCCGGTACACGAGCATCCGATCAAGTTGGGCAGGCGCGCAGGTACGCGCTACGGCGCGCGCACTTGCGCGCGCACAGGTGCCGCGGTCAGTGCGCCGTCAGGCGTACGCGCGTTGCCGGAGCAGTCCGAGCAGGCGCGCCGCGGCCTTCGTCGCGGCGCGCACATGACCCACGTCGGGCGCCAGCGGCGCCAGCTGCATGTACGCGTGCCAGCTCGCCAGCGCGCCGTCGTAGTCACCGTGCCGGACCGCGCAGAGGCCGAGCTCGAGGCGCACGTCGGCGTTCCGGGGATCGAGACGCGCCGCGCGGCGCAGCTCCTCGGCTGCCTCGGCATGCTGCCCGAGGCGGACGAATGCCCGCGCCATGACGAGGCGCGCTTCGGCGCTGAACGGGTCGGCCGCGACGGCGTCTCGCGCCGCGGACAGCGCCTGCTGCGCCGCGCCATCGCGGAGCGCGGCCGTCGCCCGCGCGACGAACGCCGCCGCGTCGGAGCGCGGGGCCGAGCGCAGACGTGGCGGCTGCCCCGGCCGCACGCTGGCGAGGCCGCGCTCGGCGAGGCTCGCCACGCATACGGCGACATCGAGCTCGGCGCGCGCGAGCCGGAGCGCGATCTCCGCAATGCTGCGCGCGCCATCCATCGCTCCGAGCACCGCGCGTTCGGCGTCGGAATCTGTGGCCGGCGACCCCGGCTCCGGCCGATGGCCCTCCGCAGTCGGAACCGCGTTCGCGTCGGCGATCACCGTCCGGATGCGGGCCCACTCGTCCACGCGCCGCGCCGCCTCCAACAACAGAGCCGCCGTCGGGATCGAAACGGTCGCCTCGGCGGGAATGTCTTCGAGCCCGCGCTCCTCGAACGAGAAGTAGCCGTCGCGCCAGGAGAGCAGCGTGCAGACGGCGTCTTCGACCTGCGAGCGGACCCGCTGCTCGAGGTCGCCCCGCGTGAGCGCGCCGAGGGAGACGAGCACTTCCCCGATCGCACGGGCACGCGCCTCGCGGGCCTGGACGTCGAGCGCTCGCTGCAGGTCCGCCTGCGAGATCATACCGGCGTGAACGAGCAGCTCGCCGAGCGGACGCCGGGTATTCCGGAGACAGGCGAAGATGACGGCTCCGCGCTCGAGGTACACGTGGCCGCCGTTCTCTCGTCGGCTCGCGGTCACGGTGAGCGCGCCTGTCTTGCCGCTCAACTCCAGCAGTTGCAGCACATCGAAGATGCCGAGCTCGCGCAACGACCCTTCAATTGGCACCGCGACTCCCGGACAGTATCGTCTCCATCAGCACCGGTCCGTTCCTCCTTCTGCTCGTTCGAGCATCGCGCGGCCCACCCGCACCCCTGCCACGAGGGAAGGACGATCCGAGCGGCGGAACGTCGCGCCGAGTGCGGAGGTGCGAGCGCCGACGCGGACGACTTACCCGCCGGCGTAGAACCCGTAGTAGTCGAGCGCGTCCACGGAGTCGGGAAGGCGATCCTCGCCCGAGACCGCGGCGAGGGAGCGGCGAAGGTCGGGCGGAAGCGGCGACCGGAGCTCAGTGCGAACGCCAGTAGCCGGGTGATCGAACGCCAGTGAGGCGGCGTGGAGAAAATGCCGGTTCGGCGCGAGCGCGACGAGCTTCCGCCCGCCGCCACCACCGTAGGTATCATCTCCGACCACGGGATGGCCGACCGAGGCGAGGTGGACGCGAATCTGGTGGGTGCGCCCGGTGTGCAGGTGCGCGCGCACCAGGTCGGCGGAGTCGAAGCGCGCGAGCCGGAAGAAGTCCGTCTTGGCGGCGCGGCCGCCGCTGACGACGGCCACGCGCTTCCGGTCGCGCGGGTCGCGGGCAAGGGGCGCGTCCACGGTCAACGTATCCGAGGCGAAGTGACCCCACGCGAGCGCCGCGTACCGCCGTGTGATTCGGCGAGCCGCGATGGCGGCACCGAGCACGCGATGGGCGCGATCCGTCTTTGCGACGAGGAGGAGACCGGACGTCTCTTTGTCGAGCCGATGCACGATCCCCTCGCGGTCGTCGCCCCCGACGGCCGATAGCTTCCCACCGCGCCCCTTGAGCGCGTTGACGAGGGTGCCAGTCCAGTTTCCCGGCGCGGGGTGGACGACCATCCCGGCCGGCTTGTCCACGACGAGGATATGCTCGTCCTCGAGCACGACATCGAGCGGGATCGCCTCCCCGAGCACGTCACGGCCGGGCGGCGGAGCGATTTCCACGACAATCTCGTCGCCGGACCGCGCGCGGTAGCTCGCGCGCTCGCGCCGGCCGCTGACGGTCACGCACCCGGTGGCGATCAGTGTCGCGGTGCGCGTGCGCGAGAGATCGAGCCGCGTGGCCAAAAGCGAATCGAGGCGGACATCGCTATCCGCCTCGATCGTGACCACGTGCCGCTCGCCGCCCGCTGCACGCTCGGCCGTCACCGCCGTCGCCTCAGCGTCCCGGCCCCGGGTTCGCCGACGGGACCGGCGCCCGGGCGGGCGTGCCGGGTGGAGTGCTGGATGGAGTGCCGGACGGAGAGCCGGCCGGCGCGGCCTCGGCGGCTGTCGCCTGCTCCTCGCCCCAGAGTGCCCATGCCAGGAGGAACGCCCCGACGCTCACGGCGATGTCCGCGATGTTGAACGTCGGCCAGCGCCAGTCGCCGATGCCGACGTCCAGAAAGTCCACCACGCCCGACGCGGACCGGATGCGGTCAATGAGATTACCGACTGCACCTCCGCAGACGAGGCCGAGCGCGACGCTGCGCATCACCTCGGACGCGCGCGTCGCCCGGTAGAGACGGCCGAGCACGACGAGGGCGACGAGCGTCAGCACGAGGAAGATCCAGCGCGAGTACGGCCCCAGATCGAGACCGAACGCGGCACCCGGGTTGTACACGAGCGTGAGACGGAACACGTCGCCCAACACCTCGCGCGGCACGTGCATTGGCGCGAGATGGCGGACGGCCAGCGCTTTCGTGATGACGTCGAGAAGGACGATGACTCCGACCAGCGACCAGAACGTTCTCGCGCTAGCCCTGTCGCTTGTCATCTTCCTCGCGCTGCTTGCAGGAGATGCAGAGCCGCGCGTGCGGCAACGCGTCGAGGCGGTCGAAATCGATCTCCTCGCCGCAATTGTGGCACTTGCCGAACGTCTCGGGCGAGCGGTAAAGCCGCCGGAGCGCCTCGTCGATGTGCCAGAGAAAGCGCCCTTCCTGGCTGGCGAACAGGAACGCCTTCTCCCGCTCCATCGCGTCCGTGCCCTGATCGGCCATGTGGAACGAGTACGAGCTCAGGTCGCCATCCGCCGACTGAGGCGTGTTGTTGAACGTCTCGTTGTACTGACCAAGCTCCTTGAGCACACGTTTGCGCTCCTCGAGCAACCGCTTCTCGAAGTGCGCCAGCGACTTCTTGTTCATCGACTTCGTCTTCTTGGCGCCCGAGGAGGGAGACGGCATCCTAGTCCACTCTGGTGAGGGCGAGCGTGACGGGGATCCCGTCGAGATCCACCGCCTGCGTCGCGTTCGCTGTGTCGGCGATGTCGGCATCGAGCTCGACCTTCGCCGCGAGAACTTCGCTGGAAATATAGTCCTGAAACTCGCCAACCACGGCCGCGATCTCGGCGTTCCGGGCGGCCACGATGACCGTCACGCGGTCACTGACCTCGAGGCCGGCTTCCTTCCGCATACGCTGCAGCCGGCTCACGATCTCGCGCGCGAGACCCTCCCGCCGCAGCGCCGGCGTGATGGCGGGATCGAGCGCCGCCACGTAGCCGCCCTCCTCCTTTACCACGAGTTCGCCCGCAGCTCGGCGCACCACCGAGAGGTCGTCAGGCGTGAGCATGTGCGACTCGCCTTCCACCCATACCGCGACATCGTCACCCCGCTCGAACGCACGAAGCGCATCCTCGGAGAGCGCCGACACCGCGTGCGCGGCCAGCGGCGTCCGCTTGCCGAAACGCTTCCCCAGTGCACGGAAGTTCGCCTTTCCCTCGAGGCGTACGAACTCGGCCGAGCTGGATGCGAACTCTACGTCCTTCACGTTGAGTTCGTTCCTGAGGTACGGAACCAGCTCGTCCAACGAGGCGTCATGTGGGCCTGGCACGACGCAGACCAGGCGCCCGAGCGGCTGGCGCACCCGGACGTTGGCCTCCTCGCGCGCCGCCCGCCCGAGCGTCGAGAGCGCACGGACGTGCGCCATGGCGCCCTCCAGCGCGTGGTCCCGCGCCGACACCGCGTCGCGCCGATAGGACGCCAGATGCACCGAATCTCCCGTCAGCTCGCGATGCATCCAGTCCGTGAGGAACGGCGCGAACGGCGCGAGTAGACGACAGACGACCACCAGCACCTCGTGCAACGTCGCGAACGCCGCACGGTTCTCCGGGCCGTCCACGTCGTAGAACCGCGCGCGGCTGAGCCGGACGTACCAGTTCGAGACGTCGTCCACCACGAAGTCCATGATCGCCCGGAGCGCTACCGTAGGCTCGAACCGCTCGAGCTCCCGGTCCGCTTCCCACTCCACACCGGCGAGGCGTGAGAGCACCCACCGGTCGGCCGGCGGGCGCGCCGCCGGCACGGGATCATCCGCGCCCGGTGTCCACCCGAAGTTCGCGTACTGCGCGAACATGCCGCTGTAGGTGTTCTTGAGCGTCAGCAGGAAGCGTCCGGCGACCTCGCGAATCGCGTCTTCATCGAAGCGCCGGGGTTGCCATACCTGGCTCGACGCGACGAGGAAGATGCGAACTGCATCCGCGCCATGCCGCCCGATGACTTCCCAGGGCGCCACGGCGTTGCCCCGGCTCTTCGACATCTTCTGGCCGTGCGCGTCGAGCACCTGGTCGTTCACGACCACCGCTCGATACGGCGGTGGATTCTGCGCCGGCCGTTCGGCTCTCGCGTCGCCATCGGGCGGAGCGCCGTCGTTGTTCGGGAGCGCGTCGCCCAAGCCCGTGGCGATCGCGAGTAGCGAGTAGAACCACCCGCGTGTTTGATCCACGCCCTCGGCGATGAAATCCGCGGGGTACTGGCGCGCCATGATGTCCGCGTTCTCGAACGGGTAATGCCATTGCGCGAACGGCATGGAGCCGGAATCGAACCACGTGTCGATGACTTCGGGTACACGCCGCATCATACCGCCGCACGCGCCCCCGGCGGCACCGCACCGCCACGTGTAGCGGTCCACGTGCGGTTTGTGCGGATCGAAGTCCGGAGGGAGCGGCTCGCCCACGCGCGACCCGAGCTCGGCGTAGCCGCCGATCGCCTCGACGTGCGACGAGTCGGCGTCACACACCCAGAGGGGTAACGGCGTGCCCCAGTACCGGTCGCGCGAGAGAGCCCAATCGATGTTGTTCTTGAGCCACTCCCCGAAGCGCCCCTCCCCTACCTTGGGTGGCTGCCAGGTGACACGGGCATTGCGGGCCAGCATTTGGTCGCGGTACGCCGTGGTGCGCACGAACCAACTCCCGCGCGCGTAGTAGAGGAGCGGCGTGCGGCAGCGCCAGCAATGCGGGTAGGGATGCTCGAGCGTGCCGGCCTTCCACAGCGCGCCGAGCTTCTTCAGCTCCGCGAGTATAGGCGCATCGGCAGCTTTGAAAAAGAGACCGGCGACCACGGGAGTACCAGCCACGAACTCTCCGCGGCCATCCACTGGCTGCAGAAACGCGAGGCCGTGCCGTTTACCCGCGGCGTAATCATCCTCCCCGAAAGCCGGCGCCATGTGCACCACGCCGCTCCCATCGTCCGCGGAGACGAACGATTCGGCGACGATCAGCTCGTGCTCGCCGTCGCCGTACGGAACCCAGTCGAGCGGGCGTCGGTAGCGCTGGCCGGCCAGATCGCTCCCGGCGAACCGCGCCACGACGGTCCAGCGATCCGTGAAGTCCTCACCCAACACCGCGCCAGCGCGCGACTCGGCGAGGATGACCGTGCGCGCATCGTCCCCATCGCGCGGTCGGAGCTCGAGGTACGTCAACTCCGGGTTCACGGCGAGCGCGACGTTCGAGACGAGTGTCCAGGGTGTGGTGGTCCACACGAGGATGCGGCGCGCATCGCCCCCCTGCCGGTCGGCCAGCTCGAGCGCGATGTAGACACTCGGGTCGTGTACCGTCTCGTAACCTAGCGCGACCTCGTGGCTGGAGAGCGCGGTGCCGCACCGCGGGCAATATGGGAGGATCTTGTGCCCGCGGTAGAGAAGCCCGCGGTCATGGAGCGTCCGTAGGGCCCACCACACACTCTCCACGTAGTCGTGCGAATACGTGACGTACGGCGTGCGGTAGTCGAGATCATAGCCGATGCGGGCGCTCAGCTTCTCCCAATCATCCTTGTACCGCCAGACGCTCTCACGACAGAGCTGATTGAATCGCTCGACGCCATACTCCTCGATCTGTCCCTTGCCGCTGATGCCGAGCTGCTTCTCGACCTCGATCTCGACGGGCAGGCCGTGGGTGTCCCACCCCGCCTTGCGCAACACGTGGAATCCGCGCATCACGCGGTGCCGGCAGAAGAGATCCTTGATCGTGCGCGCCAGCACGTGATGCACGCCGGGCCGCCCGTTCGCCGTCGGCGGCCCCTCGAAGAACACCCACTCGGGCGCTCCCACACGGGCTGCATCGATCCGGTCGAGCAACCCTTCCTCGCTCCACCGGGCGAGCTGCGCCTCCTCCAGCTCGTTCGCGTCTGCGTCGGGCCTGAGCTGTGTATACCTGCCGGCCGCGCTCCCCACGGCGGTCATAGGCGCTCGAGCACGCCGCGAACGAGGGCGGTGAGCGCTGGCTCCGCGCGCGTCGCGACGCCGATGATCTGCTCGACCGATGCGGGCTCCAGCGCGTCGGGCAGACACTGATCGGTGATGATCGAGATGCCGAGCACGCGCATACCGCCATGTCGCGCCACGATCACCTCCGGCACCGTGGACATACCCACCACATCGGCCCCGAGCGCGCGGAGGAATCGGTACTCGGCACGCGTCTCCAGGTTCGGGCCGGCGACGGCGACGTACACGCCCTCGCGCAGGACGATGCGCGCTTCCGCCGCCACCTCGCGTGCGAGCGCGCGGAGCGCCGGATCATACGGCTCGGACAGATCGAGAAAGCGCGGTCCAAGCGAGTCGTCGTTGGCACCGACGAGCGGGCTGTCGCCGAGGAAGTTGATGTGGTCAGCGATGAGCATGAGATCGCCCGGATTCCAGAGCGGGTGCATGCCGCCGCACGCGTTCGAGACAACGAGCGTGTCTGCACCGAGCGCGCGGAGCACGCGCACCGGGAAGGTGACCTGCTGGAGCGAATAGCCCTCGTACCGATGGAAACGCCCCTGCATCGCCACGACGCGTTTCCCGCCCAGCGTCCCGCAGAGCAAGCGTCCTGCGTGCGATTCGACCGTCGACAGGGGGAAGCCGGGGATGTCTGCGTACTCGACAGAGGCCTCGACCTCGATCTCGCGGGCGAGCGCGCCGAGGCCCGTGCCGAGCACGATGCCGGCCTCGGGCACCGGCGCGAATCGCTCCCGCACGACGGCGGCGGCCGCTTCGATGCGCTCGCGCGTGTGGGCGTCGTGCCCGCCCGCCACGCTCTGGGTGAACCCCTCACGCACTGTCGCCCCCGCCCCCATGGCGTGGCCGGCGGTCATTCCTTGACGAGCGAATCGAGCCACGCCGGCGTCCGGCGCAGCGCCGCCTGATCTCCGCGTGGATCGCCCCGCCCGTCGCCGCGGGCGTCGCTACGCGAGTCGCCGCGAGGCGCGTCTGGCAGCACACCCGGGCCCACCGACTCCGCAGCCTCGAGCTCGGCGAGCTGCCGCTCGAGCAGCGCGCGAATCTGGCTCGCGAAGCTGCGCCGCGCCCGCTCGAGCGCCGCAACCTCGGCCTCCACCTTCCGCACCTCGGCGCGCGCGACGTCGAGAACGCGCTCCCCTTCGGCGCGGGCCTCGCGCAGGATGAGCTGCGATTCGCGCTGCGCCTGATCGCGGATATCGGAGCGGAGCTGCTGCGCCGAGACGAGCGCCTCGTTGAGCGCCTTGTCGCGCTCGCGATACGCCCGGAGCTGCTCGACCAGGCCCTTCGCTCTGGCATCAAGCTCCTGATTCGCGCGCGTGAGCTGGTCCACGAGCTCCGCGACGTGGTCGCGGAATTCGGCCACGCGGGAGGGATCGAAGCCCCGGAGGGTCGGCCGGCCGAAATCCCACCGCTTGATCTCGATCGGACTGGTACGAAATACGTCGTCGGTCATACGCCCTCCCCCCTCGCTCCGAACAGGATCGTGCCGAGCCGGACCATCGTGGCTCCTTCCTCGATCGCAACCTCGTAGTCGCCAGACATTCCCATGGAAAGTTCGTGTGCCGGGTGACCGGCGCTCACGAGCAGATCGCGCGCGGACCGTGCTCCGGCGAACACCCGCCGCAGCGTTGCCTCGTCCGCCTCGTACGGCGCAATCGTCATCACGCCGACCAGGCGAATCCCCGCACATTCGTTCAGCCGCTCCGCCTCCGCGGCGACCTCCGCCGGCGTGAACCCGCCCTTCCGCGACTCACCCACGACGTTCACCTGGAGCAGCGAATCCACGGGCCGCCCGCGAGCGACTCCGTGCCGGTCGAGCGCATCGGCGAGTCGTGCGCTGTCCATCGACTGGACGAGTGCGAAGCGATCCACCGACCTGACCTTGTTCCGCTGGAGGTGCCCGATCAGATGCCAGGCGACGGGCACGCTCACGCCCGGCATCTTTCCGAGTGCTTCCTGCACCCGGTTCTCACCGACATCGCGCAGCCCCGCATTCCAGGCGGCGTGCACGGCTTCGGGGCCGTGGGTCTTCGTCACCGCTACCAGCGTGACCCGTTGGCCGGCACCGCCCCGCACCACAGCCTCCGCGATGCGTCTCCGGATTTCCGCGAGCCGCTCGGCGAGGCCGGGAAATGACATAAGAGCCTAAACTATCGGAAGTTACAGGTCGAATCAAGAGAATCGCTGAGCGCTCCCGCTGCCCCGGCGCCGCCTATTGCGACGCCGCACGACAGCACGCGGATCATCTGCGCGGCGGTCGGATCGATCGCCTCCGGCAAGGTTCGACCGAGCCGCGCAATGGCGCCGTACCGCGCCGCGAAGCGAGTGGCGGCGGCAGTGTCCACGAACGCGCTCACGGCCGCGCTCCAGACCAGGCCGAGCGCCGGCTGCCTCGCCACGAACACCGCGCCGGAGAGGACCGCGCTATCCCCGAACAGCTGGCGACGCCGGGCACCGGACGTCAGCGCGACGGCCATCGGCCGGCCTCGACCCGCCGCGCCTTCGGCAATCTCGCCGAGCGTCTGGCTCTCACCCAACCAGTTGGACACCGCGAACGGCGACAACAGCGAGTCTCGGCGCGCCAGCTCCGACCGATACCAGCCGGCACCCAGAAGCGGCGCGATCACCACGGTGACATCGGGCCGCACGCTCTCCACGCGCTGCAGATACCACAGCGGAAAGGAATCGTTGTCGCCCGCCGTGATGAGTACAGCCTTCTTCGGGGCCGACGAGAGCAGTGCGTGCGCGACAGCACGTGGGAGCGACGCGGCAGGCTCGGATCGGCGGGTCACCACGCGCCAGTTGAGCACGGCGGGGAGCGCCCCGAGCAGCACGCCGAGCCAGGCACCTCGCTCGCCAAGCAACAAGCGCGCGAGCGTCCAGGCGCCCAGTCCCGCCCACGCACCCCAGGCCCAGAAGCCCAGCACGAAAAAGTAGTCCCGCTCCCGCGCCTCGTGGGCGTCGTCCGGCACGAAGCCGTAGCCGAGCGAAGCGCCCGCCCTGAAGTTCATGTACCAGACCAGGCCAAGCGTGCCCGCACTGAACAGGCATACCATGGCGAGCCAGCTCCGTTGGTCGAACCGGCGGTGGGCTACGCAGCCGACGACGCCGAGCGCCGCGAACGCCGCCGAGAGCACGGTACGGCCGAGCGCTGGCGCGATGCCACAGCCAAGACCCAACGCTACCTGCCAGTCCAGATATTGGAAGAGGTTTCCGAGCTGTATCCAGAAGGGCGCCTTCCGTGGCCAGAAGCCCTGCGCACCGTACTGCCGGCGCGCGACGACGTCGGCGAGCGCGCGCCATGTCGTCGCGTCGCCCGCGTTGAGCGCCGGGTCGTGGGCGGCGCGGAGCGGAATCACCGCGAGCAACGAGATCGCCACCACGGCCGTGGCGGTGAGCGCGAGCGGTACGAGGCGTCGGCTCGGCGGCTCGAGTACCGTGGCGAGTGCGACCAACACGAGCGACCCGAGCACGACGCCAGGAGACGCCGTACCCGCGCCCGCCGCCAGCATGCAGGCGGCAGCGATCGCGACGGCGTCGCCTGGCTTCCACGCACCGTCCGCCCGTCGCCCGGCGAGGGCGATCGCGGCCGGAGCCGCGACGAGCGCGCTCAGGTGTAGCGGAACCGCGAGCGCGAACGTGTAGCCGGCGAGCGCCAGCCAGCGAATGCTGCCCGTTCGCCCGGCCCGCTCCGCCGCGAGCATCGCGACGCTCGCGAGGAGGAGCGCGGCAGGGTAGACCTCCGTTTCCGTCGCGTTGAGCCAGACGGTCGACATCGTGCCGGCGCAGAGCGCGGCCGCGAGCGCCGGTGCCCGCTGCTTGGTGGCCAGATATACCAGATACGCTAGCGCCCCACCTGCCGATGCCGTGGACGCGGCGGAGAGCAGATTGGTGGCGAGCGCACGGGGCAGGAATCCGAGCACATCGCTCCACGCCCGGCCGAGGAGAACGAAGAGCGGGGTTCCTGGTGGATGTGGAATCCCGAGCGTCTCGATCGCCGCGATGAACTCCCCGGCGTCCCAGAAAGTGACGGTCGGCGCCAGCGTCCAGGTGTACACGGCGAGGAGCACAGCGGCGGCGACGCAGGCGACGTACCCTCCCTCGCCCGGCTCCTCCCTTCCCGATGCTACCTCCGTCGCTACGTGCGTGAGGCGCGCTGCGGCGGAGGGCCCGGCGCTGCTACGCACGCAGCTCGACGATCGGGTGCTCGCTCGTCGCCCGGGGCGGCCGCCCGCCGACGATGTCGCGGACTTGCGGTGCCGTCAGGTTCCGGAGGAGACGCCCTCCGGTCGCCACGGAGATGGTCGAGGTTTCCTCCGACACGACGATGACCAGTGCGTCGGTCTCCTCCGACAGGCCGAGCGCCGCGCGGTGACGGGTCCCGAGCGATCGGTCGCTGAGCGAAGCCTGCGAGAGCGGCAGGATGCACCCAGCTCCCACGATCATGTCGCCGCGCAACACGACCGCCCCATCGTGCAGCGGCGAATACGGCGTGAAGATAGTGGCGAGGAGGTCCGCCGAGACTTTCGCCTGCATCGGGGTGCCTGACTGCACGAGATCGCCGAGCGCAACCTCGCGCTCGAGGGCGATGATGCACCCGATCCCCGACCGGCTCAGCCGCTCGACCGCACCGGCCACCTCGTCCGCGACCTCGCTGGTCTCCATGCGACGGAAAAACCGCGTGGCCCGCGACTGGCCGAGTCGCGCCAGCGCGGCGCGCAATTCGGGCTGAAATACCACGAGCGCCGCGAGCGCGCCGGCCTTGAAGCCGAGCCCGAGCAAGTAGGTGATCATCCCGAGCTTGAGCACCCACGCCAGCGGGTATGCGAGCACCAGAACCACGACGCCGCCGAGCATCTGGATGGCACGCGTGCCGTGGATGAGGAGCAGCAGGCGGTAGATGACGTACGCTACGAGAAGGATCTCGACGGCGTCGCGCCATCCGAACTGCAACAGGCGGAACCAGTCGAGGACGTTCACGCCGGCTGGCTCGCGCGTAGGATCGCCCAGGCGACGTCGAGCGCGTGACGCGTGGCGCGGACATCGTGAACGCGAAAGAGGCGGGCTCCGAGGGCCAGTGCCGCGGCGTTCGCGCCCACACTCCCGTACAGGCGCTCGACAGGGTCGTTCACGCCGGTAATCTCGCCGATGAAGCGCTTCCGTGACACCCCGACAAGCACGGGATAACCGCACGCCACGAGCGCGGGCAGCTCGGCGAGAACGGCAATCGTATGCGCGCTCCGCTTCGAGAACCCTGCGCCCGGATCCACCGCGATCCGTACGCGCGCGACGCCGGCCCCCTCGGCCACCCGGACCCGCTGGAGCAGCTCCCCGCGCACTTCGCGCGCGATATCGTCGCCGTAGGTTGCCTGCGCGAAGGTCGCCATGTCGGCCACACCTCCGCGAGAGTGCATGAGGACCACGCCAGCCTCTCGCTCGGCACAGAGCGCCGGCATACCAGGATCGAGGCGGAAGCCGGAGACGTCGTTCACGATCGCGGCGCCGGCGTCGAGCGCCGCGGCAGCGACCTCGCTCTTCACCGTATCCACGGATACGATCGCGTCCGGGTGTTCGCGGAGCACCGCCTCGATCACCGGCACGACGCGCCGACGCTCCTCGCCCGCGCTCACCTCGCGTGCGCCATGCGGACGGGTGGACTCGCCGCCGATATCCAGGATGTCCGCGCCCTCGGCGAGCAGCTCGCCGGCGCGCGCCACGGCCGCGACTTCGGAAAAAAACTTACCCCCGTCGCTGAAGCTGTCGGGGGTAACGTTGAGGATACCGAAAATGACCGGTCGGTCGAGCGCGATCGTCCGCCCGCGCACTCGCCACTCCGCCGCTGGAACTGGTGGAGCGGCGGCGCGGCGGTCACTCATGCCGGCGAGGGCTCCGGTCCGCCCAGGAGCGGCGGGTGCGCCGGACGAGGCGCCGGGGCGATCGTCGTGACACGCTCCGGCGCGGCCGGCGTGGCCGGTGGCGTCTTGCGCGGCGGGAGCTTGTCTCCGCGCACGATGATCTCAATGTCCTCCGACGTCAGGGTCTCGCGCTCGAGGAGCGCGGCGGCAAGGCCGTGGAGAAGCTCCACATGGTCGATCAGCGTCTGCTTCGCCCGGCTGTACGAGTTGGTCAGCAGCCGCGACACTTCGGCATCCACCAACTGCGCGGTCTTCTCGGACACCTCACGCCGGTGGGACAGCTCGCGGCCGAGGAAGACTTCCTGCTCGTTGTCGCCGACGAGGACCGGGCCGATCGTGTCGGACAGGCCCCACTGCGCCACATAGCGCCGCGCGAGTGTCGTCGCCTTCTGGATGTCGTTCGACGCGCCAGTGGTCACGCGCTCGTGCCCGAAGACCAGCTCTTCGGCCACGCGACCGCCATACGTCATCACGAGGATCGCCTCGAGCTGCTGCCGGGTGACCGAGTAGCGATCCTCGGTGGGCAGGGTGAACGCGAGGCCGAGCGCGCGGCCGCGCGGCACGATGGTCACCTTGTGCAGCGGATCGCATCCGGGCGTCTTGATCGCGCAAACGGCGTGGCCCGCCTCATGGTAGGCAGTATTGCGACGCTCGTCTTCCTTCATGACCATCGACTTACGCTCGGCGCCGAGCATCACCTTGTCCTTCGCTTCCTCGAGGTCGGACAGGTAGACCTTGTCATGGTTGCGGCGGGCGGCGAGCAGCGCCGCCTCGTTGACCAGGTTGGCCAGGTCGGCGCCAGACATCCCCGGCGTACCCCGTGCGAGGAGCGTGACATCAACGTCGTCGGCAACCGGCACCTTGCGCAGGTGCACCTTGAAGATCTCCTCGCGGCCGCGGAGGTCGGGGGAATCGACGACGACCTGCCGGTCGAATCGGCCAGGGCGAAGAAGCGCCGGGTCCAGTACGTCGGGGCGGTTCGTCGCCGCGATCAGGATCACGCCCTCGTTGCTCTCGAAGCCGTCCATCTCCACGAGCAGCTGATTGAGCGTCTGCTCGCGCTCGTCGTGGCCGCCCCCGAGGCCAGCGCCGCGATGACGACCGACAGCGTCGATCTCATCGACGAAGATGATGCAGGGCGCGTGCGCCTTCCCCTGCTCGAAGAGGTCGCGCACCCGGCTCGCTCCCACGCCAACGAACATCTCGACGAAGTCCGAGCCGGACATCGAGAAGAAGGGCCGGCCGGCCTCGCCGGCGACTGCGCGGGCAAGGAGCGTCTTTCCGGTGCCCGGCGGTCCGACGAGCAGCACACCCTTCGGCAGTCGCCCGCCGAGGCGCGTGAACCGTTGTGGGTCCTTGAGGAACTCGATGATCTCCTGCAGCTCCTCCTTGGCCTCGTCGCACCCAGCGACGTCCTGGAACGTCACCTTCGGCGTGTCGCCGGTGAGGAGCTTGGCCTTCGACTTCCCGAACGAGAACGCCTTGGCGCCACCCGCCTGCATCTGCCGGAAGAAGAAGATCCAGAGGCCGATGAAGAGCAGGAACGGCAGGTAATTGAGCAGGAGCGTGAGGATGGACGGACGCGCGTCCTCGGCCGAGATCGTCACGTTCGCCTTCCGGAGCCGCTCGAACTCGGCATCCGAGTTCTCGACCGGGATGCGGACGTGGAAGCTCTTTGCGGGACGCGTGCCTGGCTTGACGACGACGGGCTGGCGGAACTTGCCGGTAATGGACTTGCCGGCCTGTACGACGACGCTCTCGACGTTCTGCTGCGCCAACTCCTGATCGTAGCGGGAGTAGTCGATCGTCGGCGTCTGTTCCGAGCCGGCGTTCGTCAGCCGGATGAACGCGATGGGGATCAGGATCAACAGGATCCAGAAAGACAGCGTCTTGGAGAATTTTCCCCAATTGAAATCTTTCTTGGGCGACATGGGCGGAATGCTTGGCATCTACTGCAAGCTCGCTATGTAAGGCAGGTGCCGAAAGTTCTCGGCGTGGTCGAGCCCGTACCCGACCAGAAATTCGTGCGGCGCATCGAAGCCGACGAATCGGACCGGATAGCGCAACTCGGTTGCAAGGTGCTTGTGGAGGAGTGCACAGATCTCGAGGGATCGCGGCCGCCGCTCCCCCAGCAAATCCATCAGCCGATTGATCGTGCGGCCGCTATCCACGATGTCCTCTACCAGTAGAATGTGTTTTCCCTCGAGTTCGGTTTCCGGATCATACACCAGCCGCACGTTCCCGCTCGACGCCATCGCGTCGCCATAGCTCGAGGCCACGATGAAATCCACCTGCAGCGGCCGAGTGATCTCTCGCACGAGATCGCCGAGGAAGATGAAGCTACCCTTGAGCAGCCCGAGCGCGAGGACGTTGCCGTCCGGATACGCCTCCGAGATGGCCGTCCCGAGCTCGCGCACGCGCCCAGCGATCCGCTCGGCATCGTACACGATCCGGCGTACTGCCCGGCCATCCAGCCTGGGATCAACCGCTGAGGCGCTCACACTCGTACAGGGTGAACGGTCGGCCGGACCGAACGGTTGCCGCTTCGCTGCGGCGCACTCCCGGAACCCACACGATCTCGCCGGCCACCAGCACGACGGGCCACCTGCCGCGCCTCGCGCCGTCCACACCCGCATCGCGCAATAGCCCCTTCACCCGCCGCGGTACCGAGGAACCGGCCGGCACCATCCGGTCGCCGGGTCGCCACTCCCGCACCTCCACCGGCGCATCGTCCGGCAGCGCCGCCTGCCACCGCCCGACGGGAACCGATCCGCGCACCGTCCGAAACCGGAACGCCCCCGCAACCGCGGCACTGACGAGCTTCTGCGCATCCCGTGCCGCGCCGGCTGGTGCCGCCGCGCCAGTGTGCCGCAGGTGGAACGCACCGCGGTGGAGTATGACCTCGTACCCGCCGGAGAGTTGAATGCGAGCACCAGGATCTCCGTCATTAGTAAACGCGCTCAGTCGGCTGGTTCCACGACGATCGAGCGCAATGCCCATCCGCGCGGCGAGGGATGTCCAGATGAGCGCGATCTCGCGGGCATCATAGCCGCACAGGTACGCGCGGGCAACCTGAAGCGTGCCCTGGCTGATGGCGAATGGCACCCGCTCCGCGACGAGATCGTCCACCGACGCGCGCCATGCCGCGGCGCGCCGCGCGATGCGGAGCAGGTCCCCGCCCAGGGTAGGCGCGGCGCGCTGGAGCGCGGGGAGTAGGTCGAGTCGGACTCGATTGCGGAGGTGAGCGCGGCTCGAGTTGGAGGGATCCTCCACCCACCGCACGCTCGCTCCCTCAGCGTAACGGACTACCTCGGCTCGCGACGTGTCGAGAAGCGGGCGTACCGTCGCGCTCCCCGCGTAGAGACCGGCGAGGCCTCGCGCACCCGCGCCGCGGAGGACGCGCATGAGAACGGTCTCGAGCTGATCGTCCATCGTGTGCGCCGTCGCGACCGGCGCGCGTTCGCGCGCGCTCACCGAGTGCAGAAAATCCCACCGCGCCCGTCGCCACGCCGCCTCGCCGCGCAGCCCGGGCTCGGCCCGGCCGATGACGACCGCGACCCCGAGCTCCCGCGCACACCGGACGACGTGCTCGGCCGCGAGCGTCGCAGCCGCACCGGTGCCGTGATCGAACGTCGCGACGCACGCCAGGCGGCGGGGTGCCCCGGCCACGGCGGCGTCGAGCAGTACCATGGAGTCGCGCCCGCCTGAGACGGCGAGCACCACCCGATCGTGCGAGGTGAGCGCGCGCACGACGGTCCGGCGCACTTCGCCGACCACGGTGCCGGATCCCGGACCCTCCTCATCCACATGCAGCATCACGCAACTTACATCGCGCCGAGTCGTCGATGGCGCGGGGAGCGATCGGATCCCGCCGATGGGCGCGCCGCCAAGCTGGCTCCGCTCCTCACCACTCGGTACATTTTCGCGCTCACCGATCCAACCCAGGGGGATGACACCGTGAATCCGCAGGGACCGCTCGCCACGCTCTGGGCCGGGGCCGGCTTGAGTGCCTTCTACCTCGCGCTCATCTGGCTCAACACCCTGCTCGGGCTCTTCCTGACCCCACTCTTTCTGATTCCGATCACCTGGTTCATCGGCGGCAAGAAGAAGATTGCGCCCCCCTACTCGTCGCCCCCGGAGTGAGCCATGGTCGTCCTGATCCTGTTGCTCATCGTCGGGGTCGCCGCCGGATTGTGGGTCGTTGGCGCCTACAACGGCCTCGTCTCGCTCAGGAACCAGGTATTCAATGCCTGGAAGCAAATTGACGTGCAGCTCAAGCGTCGGCACGATCTGATTCCCAATCTCGTCGAAACGGTACGCGGTGCCATGAACTTCGAGCGCCAGACGCTCGAGGCCGTCGTCGCGGCCAGGAATCAGGCCGTCCAGGTGCTGGGCAGTGGCGCCGGCGTGGGCCGAACGGCCGAGGCGGAATCGGCACTCTCCGGCGCGCTCGGGCGCCTGATGGCGGTCGTGGAGGCATACCCGCAGCTCAAGGCGACCGGGAACGTCGCGCAGCTCCAGGAAGAGCTCACGTCCACCGAGAACAAGATCGCGTTCGCCCGGCAGCTGTACAACGACACGGCGACGCTGTACAACACGAAGCAGCAGCAGTTTCCGACCACCCTCATCGCCGGGAGGGCCAACGCGGCACCCGCCGAGCTGTGGGAGATCACGGAGGTGGCCGAGCGCGCGGTGCCGAAGGTGGATCTCTCCTTCGATCGCAAGGTGTGAGCGCGTAGCGCGTGGGCGAGAGCGACAACCTCTTCGAGCAGCAGCGCGCGAACCTGCGCCGCTCGAGGATTCTCGTCGCCTGCTTCATCGTCTTTTTCGCCTGGCTCGGATTCGGCGGTGACCTCGTCTGGTATCTCCAGACGCGGGGCGCCGACGCGGACGCCTACCATCACGTCATTCCATGGGTCGGCGCGCTGCTCAGCACGCTGGGTGCGGGGCTGGCGTGGCATGCCTGGCGCACCGGCCCCGACAAGGTGCTCTGGTCGACGGGAGCGACCGAGATCACCGGGTCGAGCGATCCCGCCAATCGGCGTCTGATGAACGTGGTCGAGGAGATGGCCCTGGCGTCCGGCCTACCGCGCCCGCGCGTCTGGATCGTCCCGGATGACGATCCCAATGCCTTTGCCACCGGCCACGACGAACGAACGGCGAACATCGCGGTCACCCGCGGACTGCTCGAAACGTGCACGCGGGATGAGCTGCAGGCTGTGATCGCGCACGAGCTCGGACATGTGAAGAACCTGGACGTCCGGCTGACGACGTTGCTCGCCGCCCTCGTCGGAGCGGTCGCGCTGGTGGGAGACGGCGCCTGGCGCATGATGCGCTCGGGGACGCGCGTCGGCATCGGCGGGGGCGGTGGCCGAGGAAAGGGCCGGGACTCGAAGGGCGGGGGCGGTGGCCCGCTCGTGCTGGTCCTGCTCGCGGTGTGGCTCGTGAGTTGGCTCGTGGCGCCCTTCGTCATCCGCCTGCTCGCGCTCGGGGTCAGCCGCAAGCGAGAGTACCTGGCCGACGCGATGAGCGCGCAGTTCACCCGGAATCCACTTGCCCTAGCGACCGCGCTGGAGAAAATCGAACTGGCGACCGCGCCGACGGCCTCCGTCAAGCGAGGGAGTGCACACCTCTGCATCGCCGACCCGCTCGGCAAGGCGTCGAGCAGCCGGACCGGCAAGCTCGCGGATCTCGTGGGGACTCACCCGCCGATGACCGACCGGATCACCCGGCTGCGCGCGATGGGGTACGCGCCTACCGCCGCGGCCGGGCAGATGACGCCCGCCAGCTGAGTCGAGCCAGCAGCAACGCGGTTCGAGCCAGCGTGAACGGCCATTCACCGCTCGATCCGGAACTCGAACGCTTGCTGCGCCAGCACCCGCACCTTCCTGCCGCCGGATTCGGCCGGCAGGAAACGATGGGACGGGAGCGCCGCCCGGACCGCGCTCGTGAACAGGGCGTGGTCCGAGCGTTCGACGACGAGACTCCCCCGCTCCACGCGGCCCGTGGTGTCGATCACGAAGCGCGTGTTCGGTAGGTCGGCAAAGTTCACCGTGGGTAGGGCGACCCGAACGCTCGGAGCGGTCGGCAAGGTCGGCGACGGCGCCGCATGAGGCAGCGACGGCACCGGCGTCGCCGATACGGGCACGGGCTGCCGGTAGATGATCTCCGGTCCACTATCCGGCCGCAGTCGTGGCGCAGGGCGCGCACTCGCGGTCGCGTGCACGGCGGCCACGATGAGCGCGGCGTGAGCCGCAACGCTCACGATAGTGATGCTGCCGCCACGCCGCCGGAGCGGCGCGGATTCGGGAAGCTGGCTGAGCATGGCGACTGTCCTCCGTATCAGGGTTCACCCGTGCCTTCTCCCCGACAGTAGCCGCCAGCGGTTGAGCCGGCGTGACAGCTCGATTACGAGTCGCGAGTAGCCCCGTTAGCGTCTCCTGTTCCGGACATTACGTTTGCCTGTCGGCGCGCCAGACACGCGGGCGGCGCTCGATCGTCTTTCCTGAACTCTCTCTTCGAGATCACCATCTCCTACGACCTTCGCGCGGCCGAACAGCTCGCGGCACCGCTCGCGTCAGCGACCGACACCATCGCGGACAGGCCTGGGTTGCCGCGGGTCGCCATCGCGGCAATCGCCACCGCGATCCTCCTCCGCACGGCCCACCAGGCCGCGTGGCTGCCGACGGTGCTCGCGCTGCCGCTTGCGCTCGCGCTCCTCGTCGGCGGTGCCGCGCGCGCCTGGCCTGCGCTGCCGGGCACGGCGCGACGGGCCGCGGCCGTGCTCATCGCACTCTCGGCGGCAGCGCTGTTCGCGCCGGCCGTGCTCCACGGCGCGCCGCCACTCACCGCAATACAGGCGTCGCGAGGCGCCGGGTTGGCCTACGCCTGGGCCGTCGCGCTCTGGATCCCGATGGCCCGGCCGAGTGCCCTCCGCGACGGACCGCCTACCTGGCTGACGGAACCGAGCGCGCGAACCATCGGGGTCATCGGAGTCTGTGTCGTGCTCGCGTTTGTCGTATGGCACCGGGCAATGGTAGGCTCGTTCGCCGTCCTGCAAGACGAGGTGAGTTACGTCCTGCAGGCCCGCTGGCTCCGGGAGCCGCGCTTCGGCTGGCCGGTGGACCCGGAGCTGCTCCCATTTCTGCGCCCGGAGTTCACTGCGTACCGCCACCACGCGTTGTACACGCAGTATCCACCTGGCTGGCCGGCGGTGATCGCGCTCTTCTCCGCTGTAGGCCTGCAGTGGTTGAGCACCGTCACCCTCGCGGCCTGCGCGGTTGGCTTCACGTATGCCGTCGGCCGGCGTGCCCACTCGGCGACGGCCGGGATGATCGCCGCGGTCCTGCTCGCCGCGCACGTCTGGACGCTCGACGGCGTGGCCGGCTACATGTCGCACGTGGCGACGATGGCGTTCGGTCTCGCGGGCGCCTACTGCCTTCTGCGCGGCGAGGCGTCCGAACGCCGGCGTGCCGCGTGGTGGATCACCTCGGGATTTCTCCTCGCTTCGACGATCTCGATGCGGCCTCTCA
Source organism: Gemmatimonadaceae bacterium (assembly GCA_037720885.1). Lineage (GTDB taxonomy): Bacteria > Gemmatimonadota > Gemmatimonadetes > Gemmatimonadales > Gemmatimonadaceae > JACMME01. The sequence continues at coordinate 116,522 of JBBJNN010000001.1, forward strand.
CCGGCGTGGCGCTCGTGATCTCGCTCGTGCTCTGGCTCCTGCTCCGCGGCCGCGTCGGGGCGCACGGCATATTGAGTCTCGGCGCCTTCCTCGCGGCGGGGGCGGCGCTGCCGATCGCCGCGCTACTCTACTACAACACCGTCACGAACGGGCACCCGCTCCTCTTCGGCTATTCGGTCGTGCACGGCTCGCTGCACAGCCTCGGCTTCGGGCTCCGCGGCCAGCGCCTCTTCGGGGGCACGTTCACGCCCACCATCGCCGCCGAGCCGTTCACGCCGCGGACCGCGTTGGCGAACCTCGCGGACCGCGTGTGGGATAGTACGGACGCCGCGCTGCCGCTCGCGCTCGCCGTGCCGCTCCTCTGGTACGGTTTCGCGAGCGGCTACCGCTATCGCCGGGCGACGATCGCCGCGTTCGTCGTGCTCCCGGCAGCCTACTTCTTCTACTTCACGACGAGCATCCGATTCTACTCGGAGATACTGCCCTACGCCCTCATAGCCTTCGGCAGCGTCCTCGCGGCTGTCTGCGCGGCGGACTGGAGGGGCGCGGGGCGGACGTGGCTCGCGGTGCTCGCCGTGGCCTCGCTTGCCGGTGCGATCTTCGAGCTGGGCGGCCGCCGCGCGCGCACGCGAGACCTGGTACTGCCGAGCGCGCGCGTCGTCGCGGATGCCCACAAGCGTCTCGGGCCGATCGTCGTCTTCGTGCGCGAGCCTTCGGCCGAAGGCTACCTCTTCCGGCGCCTTTCGTACTACAATCTCGACGGACTGCGCGGGCCGATCATCGTCGCCCGCGACCACGGCGCCGCCAACGCGACGCTCATGCGCCGGCTCCGCACTCACTCCGCGCTGCGCGGGGTGTGGAATGGACCCGGCACCGTGATCACACTCTCGCCGATCGCTCGCGTCGGCGGGCCACGGTAAGCCCACCCGGCTCGATGCCTACGCCCGCGTGACCTCCCCCACCGTTCCTGGCGCAACGGCCCGCACCGAACGCACACGACCGTCGCCACCCGCGAGCGCGCGACCCTGGGTCGGGACGCTCGCGGCCGCGGCGGCATTCGTGCTGCTCGTGCTGGCCACCGAGATGCTCCCGCGGCTCGAGATCGTGCGCATGCGCACCGCGCTCGCCGTGGCCCTGGTTTTCCTCGGCGCGGGTGTGTTGCGCCGCCGGCGCGAGATCCTGAGCAGCCGACGTCGACTCGTACGGCTCTCCCTGTTTGGCGGCTCGTTCGCCCTCGCGCTCCTGCCGATGGCGCTTGGCGCCGAGCCGCGAGACCTCCTGCACCTCGCGCAGCGCCTCGCCTCGGTGGCGATCGGTTGGGGCGGCTTGCTCTGGCTACGCCTCTCGCCGGCGGGCGGCGACACCCTGCCCGGGCCGGTGGAGCGTGCGCCGAGACGGACATTCGCGCTGGCGCTGGCGGTGATCACGTTCGTTGCGCTCGCGGTGGCGCACTGGCTCTCGGTCGGACATTACGCGCTCATGGCCGATGAGATCTCGTATCTCTTGCAGGGCGAGTGGCTCTCGCTGCGCGGCTTCGGTATGCACGTGGATCCGGAGCTCGCGCGCTTCTTCCTCATCAGGCAGAAGGCGTATGTCGGGGAACGGATCTTCACACAGTATCCGCCCGGCTGGCCGGCGACGCTTGCCGCGTTCGGAGCGCTCGGCCTGCGGTGGTGGTCGAGCTGCGTGCTCGGCGCGATCACCGTCTGGATCACCTTTGCCCTCGGAAGGCGCGTCCACTCCGAGCTCGCCGGTGCGGTGGCGGCGCTGCTCCTCGCGACGGGACAGTGGTTCGTCATCGGTCACGCCGGGTACATGTCGCACCCGGCGATCATGGCGTTCGTCGCGGGTGGGGCCCTCTGCGCCCTCCGGGGATGCGACTCCTCGCGGCGACGAATGGGCTGGTGGCTTGGCGCCGGCCTGCTGTTTGGCGCGGCCGTCGCGGTGCGGCCGGTAACGGGGGTCGCGCTCGGCGCGTCGGTGGTGATCTGGGTGGCGGTGCGCGAACGGCTGGGCATGGCCGGCTTCGCGCGATTCGTTGGCTGGCTCGCCCTGGGCTCGCTCGCACCGGTGGTCGGCCTCCTCTGGTACAACGCCGTCACCACGGGCTCACCGCTCACCTTCGGCTACCAGCTCGTGCACGGGCCGTATCACGATCTGGGGTTCGGTCCGCGCGGGTACCTCGTGTACGATGCCGAGTTCCGACTGGTGCCGGCGACCGAGCCGTTCACGTCGGTAATCGCACTCCGGCACTTCGCCGCCCGCGCCGCTGGCGCCGCGTACGGCTTCCTTGGCGTCGGTCTTCTCATTCCCACGCTGCTCGTCGCCACGCTCTACCGGTACCGTTGGCGGTGGACGACCCTCCTCGCGTTCGCCGCGCTTCCGGCCGTGTACTTCTTCTACTGGTACTCGAAGATGCGGTTCTACAGCGAGCTGCTCCCCTTCGTGTATGTGGGTATCGCCGGCGTTCTCCTGCACATTGCCCGGCGTAATCTCCGGCTGGCGGCGGCGCTCCTCGTCATGGCGGTCGGCACCAACCTCGTGCTCGCGCTCCCGTGGCGGAACCGGGCGGAAGACACGCCGTGGGTGGGCGAAGCCTACGTGGAGTCTCAGCCGCTACTCGCGTCCTTCGCCGCGATAGATCGCGCGCGCGCGGCGCACGGGCGCGTGGTCGTGTTCGTGAAGGAGCCGGCAGGGCCCTTCGAGCCGATACTCGAACGCCTCTCAATCTTCAACGGGCGCGGGCTCGACGGGGACGTCGTCGTGGCACGTGACCTCGGCGCCGCCAACGCGGCCCTGATGCACCGTCTTCCCGGCCACACGCCTTACCGCGCGACCTGGCGGCCGAAGGAGCAGACCGCGACAGTGGCGCCGATCACCACCGGAGGCGGGTGACCAGCGCCCGCCGGATGACATAGTGCTCGCGAATACGGAGAGCGGCGCGCCCCGGCTTGCCCCGCCGCTCTCGTTGTCCGGCCCGGTACTCCGGCGCCGCCCGGAAGAATCAGCTACCGAGCTGACCGCGGACGAAGCCCCCGGGGAACTCGCGCGTGTGGTAGTTCACATAGAACTGCGCCGGATTCGCGAGAATCGCCTCGGCCAGCGGGCAGTTCGAAACCTGGCCCGCATCGTTGAAGTTCTTCGGGTCGCGATTACCGGTACCGGCGTTGAAGAAGAACTGTATGACGGGCCCGTTGACGCCGGCTGGCCCGTTGTGAATGTGCCCAGCGAAGATCCGCTCGTTCGCCGGATTGCTGATCTGGACCTGCCACGAGATGATGCAGCCGGCGACCGTGACGCGCGCCGTGCCACGAGCGAGCGAGGCCGTCGGTGGTACCTCGTTCGTCGGCAGCAGCTCCGTCGTGAACGTCCTCGACTGCACCTCCTCGGCGCCGAACTGCCCGCGGACAAAGCCACCGGGGAACTCCCGACTGTGGTAATTCACATAGAACTGCGCCGGATTCGCGAGAATCGCCTCGGCCAGCCCGCAGTTCGATACCTCGCCTGCATCGGCGAAATTGATCGGATCGCGGTTGGTGCCGGCCGGCAGGATGAAGAAGTTCTGCACGATCGCGCCGTTGACGCCGGCTGGCGCGTTGTGAATGTGCCCGGCGAAGATGCGCTCGCTTCCCGGATTGTTGATCCGCACGTTCCAGGCGATCACGCAGCCGGCGATCGTGACGCGCGCGGTACCGCTCGCGCGCGAGGAGGTCGGGGGCACTTCGTTCTGGGGGAGCAGCGCGATGTTGAACACGTGCGGCTGCCCGTTGTGAAGCGCGCTCGGCCTCCCACCGTCCGGTGACGGGTTGGCGGGATCGGAGCATGCGGCGGCAGCGAGGATCAACAGTGGGGCGAGACGCTTCATAGGACCTCCGGAAGGTGAGAGGCTCGCACCCCGGCGTGCGCAAGGTGCGACCGCTCAGAGCGTGAACCGCGAAGCACGACCGCGCAGCTTCGATCGCAACGAAAACCCACGACGCGCGCGCCGAGCGGCACGGCGGGTCTGGGTAATGGGATCCCAAGCAGGAGATGGGGCGCTGCGCAACGTACCGAACGGACACTACTCGTCAACGTCGTCACCGCCGCAGGGGCCGCGCGTACGGTAGAACGCCCGATCCGTGCGGCGAACGACGTAGCGCCGTGAGCAGCGTGGCGGACAGCGGCATGAGGCACGTGAGCGCCGCTACGGCAAGGACCTATCGTTGAGCGGAGGGCAGTAAGTGCCCGGAATGTAGACGGGGCGCGGGCGCAGCGCCGCTAACGCGTCGGGCGCCTCGCGTCGGCAACGGGGACTCGCAAGCTGTCGCGCGCAGCTGGCGTGATGGCCTGGGTCGTCGTCGCATTCCTCGGGTTGAGATCGACGCCCCGCATCGTCGCGCGAACGAGTAGCGGGATCTCCCAGTGGTACCACATGCCGTCCCACGTCACTGGCCCACCGACCAGGCGGTAGCTGCCAGGCCGAAGCCGCACGGTCGCCGTACCGGTGTCGTCGGTCTGTTCCGCGACCGGATCGCCCTCTGTCGGCACGAAAAGAAGCGGGACGTCCGTCACCCCGAGGCCCTGGGTGAACTGGCGCGGCATGGTGACGTACACCTTGACGACGATCGTGCCGTCCACGAGCAGCGACCCCACAGGCGGGCTCACCTGTGCGCCGGCGGCACCACTCGCAAGCATGAGCGCGGCGAGGGCGCCGAGCGCCGGCGACCACGACCTGCCGGCGCCCAGCCGCCCGACCTCACCGGCGGCCGAGTCGGCGGCAACTGATACACGGGCCATCTGCCGGCAAAGGGGACGGTACATCGAGCGCCGGGGATACTGGAGGACAGCTCGAACGGGAAGGCCGAAATTGCAGCTAAGGACTGTCGTCCACGAGCAGACGGCGGCGAGCGCGCACGAGAGGCTGGGAGCGGGACGTCCAGCGGCGATCGGCTGTGACGCCGCCATCCGCGCGACGCGGCGCCAGGCCTGAAGTTTTTACACGAACTGAACGGCGCAACCCAGCGAATCTACTCAACCTGCGCACCTTCAGTTGCCGCCTTACATACGGACAACCGCGCCGCCCTCGGGAACTGCGTCTAGGCCTGCGAAGCGACAGATTCGGCTTGGGCGCGGGCGCCACCCAGTAGCTCGTCGAGCAGCGCCAAGACGGCCGTACGCCCCGCAACGTTCTTGAGGGCCGTGAAGCCGATCCGAAGCCGGTCGCCATCGAGCAGGACCTCTCGCGAATGCGCGTTGAGCGTCTGCATCACGCGGGCGCGCTCCTCGGGCGTCAACGACCGGCCGGAGGGCGGGTAGATCTCCAGCTTCGGTCCCTTGCCGCGCGCGACACGCGCGGACCAGAACACGACCTTCGTCCCGACGCGCTCGAAGCTGACTCCGATGCTCGGCCCGTCATCAGCCTGAAAGGCCAGCACCTTGGGGCGCTTGAGGCTCCACTCGATCAGGGCGTCCAGCACCAACGCGAAGCGGGCGCGCTCCGGGCCTGACGTGTCCCGGTTGACCTCGGCAAGGAATGCCTCGCGGGCGACGGGAAGTGTTGGGCTCATAGGCGATCCTTGTGCAAGGCGTGGAGGGAGCGGCGACCGCCGCGTCAGCCGATAGCTGCTACGAAGAATACACCGATGATCTCGCCTTCGCACGAACTAGCGCGAGACCGGGGCCGCGCGCGCCGCGCCTCGACTCACCGCCAACGCGTCGACGATCCTGCCGCCCAGTTCCCCGAAACGCCGAAAGTCGCCGACCCCGCTCGGGGTCGGCGACTTTCGCGAATTCATCAGGCCGATCCCGCTCGTCGCGGCGACGTGTCGGTCACTGTCCGATATCTCGCGCCCAAAGCAGAGCTCGGCACAATGTCTGCAAATGTTTCCGGTCTCTGCTTCCCTGGAGTAGTCGTATGGGCACCGCCGCTCGTCGAACGACACCCGCAGGTTCCTCGGCCGCGCACGAGTTGGCCGCGTCTGGTCGGGCTCGCAACCTGGACCAACGCCTGGTTTCCGCGGCTGACAACACCGCTGACGGCTTGCGTTCCGTGGCCGGCGACTGGCCGGTGGACTACTTCGCCAGCGTTGTCTACGCCGAGGCGCTGGTGCGGCTCAAGTCCACGTTACCCAGTGACGCTTTCGAGAACCTGCACCGACAGTACCAAGCTGACCGCGCAACCTACCACGCGCGACTCGCGCCGCCCGCGGACTGCCCGGAGATATAGACGATTGCGTCAGGCCGACTTAGATCCGGGCGTCGCGCGGAGCGCGCCGCGACGCGCCGGTTGGATGTCGAGTCCGTCACTTCGCCGCCGCAGCGGCCGCGGAACGTAGGTCGCCTGCCCGCAGTGCGGACATCGGGGCCACGCGGCCGAGAACCCGACACCGCACTCGTGGCAGTTGACCACGGCTGTCTCTCCCGCCAGTTGATTGCATCGCATGCCCCCGGACGATCGCGCCGCTCGAACGTCACCGGGTACCGCATGTCCTACGGCCGGGGTGGCGGGGTAACGGCACCGCCGGCCGCCCGCACGAGCGCCGGGGCGAGGATCGCCCGGAGACTATCGGTGGCGCCAAGCTGCTGGCCGATCTGCGCACGCTCCAGCGTGACCGTGGCCTCACGTCCGCTGCGCGCGTAGAACGTGACGCTATAGCCCGCGGGGTTTGCGCGGAGTAGGGAGTCGGGTATGGCCACCCCGAAGGCTTCGGTGTACGTGCATCCGCCTCCCGAGCACCCGCCCACCTCACGCGCGATCGAGATGAAATCCAGGGGGTCCGAACGGTGCCCTCGATCCTGCCGGGCGGCTCGGTCCCAGAACTCCCAATCGCCGCGATAGCTGTGAAGCACGTAGAGCTGGTGCGTAACCGCGCCGCCGGCGCGCGGGACCGAGCTGCGGAGGACGTAATAGCTTCGCGACGGCGGATCGAAGCGCCGGGGAATGCCGAGGACGTTCACGGCCGGCTGGGTGGCGGCGCTGGAGATCTGAACCGCTTCGGGAGCGGGAGCGCGAAGGGCAGCGGGCGGCACGGCGCATCCGCCGAATGCCAACGCGAGCGCAGCGGCAGGGAGGGAGCCGCGCCGGAGTAGTGATCTGCTCATGGTGGTGGGGAGTTTGGGGGGGACGCGCGATCGAGCGGCGTTGCCTCGGTGCGGCTCGGGTCAACGACGCAGAGAGGGCCGCTGACGAGCAACACCTGGCTTCGCGCGGACGAGACGTTGACGATCTCGCCGTCACCGGGCAACGGTGCGCCGGCGACCGTCCACCCCTACACCTCGAGAATTCAGCGCGGCGCTCCCCGAGCGATGCACATCGCACCAACCATCCGCGAGCGGCGGCAACGCCTGCGCGGTCCGGCCGCCGCGAAATTCTAGCTAGCTCGGGTGGCGGCGGTTCTCGGGGTATGCGCCGGGGTACGGATTCGGGGCTCGGCGATCTGGCGCCGTGGGCCGCCACGTGTAGGCATCCGTCGCTACGTCATACTCGTAGCACCCGAGGATCGTCTCCCCAACGTCGAGAGCGGGTGGCCGGCCCGGCTGCCCGCTAATGCAGCCGACATCGCCGTCCGCGTCGCGCACCGCCCAGAGCGCCAGCGGCGGCCGCCCGGAGAATCCTCCAACAGTCACGTGCCGGTCGATGCACGGGCCTTCCCCCACGCAGATGCGGCGGCTCCTCATAGGCCAGACTCCGAGAGAAGTAGACGCTAATCTTACCGCATGCGCCGCGCCGCCGCTCCATCCGATGCGCGACGGCAACGGCGTGCACCGTCGCCTCGCCAGTAGCAGGGGCGGGACTCGAACCCGCGACCCCGGCATTATGAGTGCCGTGCTCTAACCAGCTGAGCTACCCTGCCCCACCTCGTTTCCCCCGATTCCGGGGCGCCGTGCGCGACGGCGCACCCGGTCACCACGAGCAGGTCATGCAGACACGAACGGCCGGACCTCAAGGGTCCGGCCGTTCAGTAGCGGGGGCGGGATTTGAACCCGCGACCTTCGGGTTATGAGCCCGACGAGCTACCAGGCTGCTCCACCCCGCGTCACGTGCGCGTAATATAGAGGGGCGAGGTCGAGCGTCAAGGCTTCCGCGCCGATGCCGGAGGGTCGGCGAAGCGATACAACAATTCCTTGTCGCCGCGCACCATCCCGAACTCCTCCCGTGCAATACGCTCCTGGAGCGCGGGGTCAGCCGCAATCGCGCGTCGCAAACGAGCGAGCGAGTCCACCTCCAATTGGAGCGAATCGATCGCCGCCAGCAGCTTGCGGCGGCGGGCAGTCTGCCCGAACAGATCGCTCGTCCCGTACTCGCCTCCCTCGACGGCGAAGGCAAGCGCGGCCAGCGCGAGAAACGCCAACACGATTCGCACGGGTGCCTCTCAGTCGATGCCGTAGATCGCGCCGCCCGGATACTCCGCGGTATCGCCGAGCTGCTCCTCGATCCGCAGTAGCTGATTGTACTTGGCGACGCGGTCCGTACGGGATGCCGAGCCCGTCTTGATCTGCCCGGCGCCCGTCCCGACGGCGAGATCGGCAATGAAGGTGTCTTCCGTTTCGCCCGAGCGGTGCGAGATGATCGACAGGTAACCCGCCGCCCGCGCCATCTCGATCGCCTCGAGCGTTTCCGTCAACGTCCCGATCTGGTTGACCTTGATCAGGATGGCGTTGCCCACGCCGCTCTCGATCCCACGCGCGAGGCGCGCGGTGCTCGTGACGAACAGGTCATCGCCCACGAGCTGAACGCGGTCGCCAAGCGCTTTCGTCAACACTTCCCACCCCGCCCAGTCATCCTCGGCCAAACCGTCCTCGATCGAGACGATCGGGTACTCCTCGAGCCAGCTGCCATAGAGGTCAACCATGCCCTGCGCGCTCCGCTCGCCACCGCCACTCTTCTTGAACGTGTACTGGCCATCCCGGAAGAGTTCCGACGCGGCGACGTCGAGCGCCAGGGCGATCTCCTTACCCGGCGCGAAACCGGCAGCCTCGATCGCCTCGATGATGACCTTGAGCGCTTCCTCATCGTTCGCGAGATCCGGAGCGAAGCCGCCCTCGTCACCCACGCCGGTCGCCAGCTTCCGCTTGACCAGCACCTTCTTCAGCGAGTGGAACACCTCCGCGCCCATACGCAGGCCGTCCCCAAAGCTCTCGGCCCCGACCGGGACCACCATGAACTCCTGGAAGTCCACGGTGTTCGTCGCGTGCGCGCCGCCATTGAGGATGTTCATCATCGGCACCGGGAGCGTGCGCGCCATCGGGCCGCCGAGGTAGCGATAGAGCGGGAGCCCCACGTGATTCGCTGCCGCGCGCGCGGTCGCGAGCGAGACGGCCAGGATCGCATTGGCGCCGAGCTGGCCCTTGTTCGGTGAGCCGTCGAGCTCGAGCATCGCGCGGTCCACGGAGATCTGGTCGGTTGCGTCGAGGCCACGCAGGGCCGGAGCGATCCGCTCTTCCACCGCGCGTACCGCCTTCATCACGCCCTTGCCGAGGTAGCGGCCGCTGTCTCCGTCGCGCAGCTCGAGCGCTTCGTGCTCGCCCGTAGACGCGCCACTCGGCACCGCTGCGCGCCCCACGGCGCCGCTTTCGAGCAGCACGTCCGCTTCCACGGTCGGGTTCCCTCGGCTATCGAGGATCTCACGGGCGTGAACGCCAACAATCTCGGGCATGCGGAGCGGGGAGCGAGGGAGAAGCGTGCGGACGGGGCGGAAACCTTACGCGGCGCCCGAGCGCGTGTCAATCGCGAAATCGCCGCTCCGCACGCCGTAACGGGTTTGCATCTCCGCGGCCATCCGCTCCCATACGATTCGCATCAGCGCGTCGCGATCCTCGTAAGTGAGGCCGGCCGTCGGAATGGGCTCGAGAAGGCTGACCTCGACTTCGCCAGGGGTCACGCGGACGGCGCCCTTGCCCTGTACTTCGCGAGTGCCGTGCAAGATCACCGGAACAATGGGCACCTGCGCCGCGAGAGCGAGCACGAACGGGCCCTTCTTGAAGGGACGCAGCTCGTAGGTGCGTCCGCGCGTCCCCTCCGGAAACACCACGACCGACAGGCCAGTCCGGACACGCTCGGCCGCGTCGGTATATGCGTCGAAGGCGGCCTTCCGGTTGCCGCGATCGATGTAGATGCCGGCAATCTTGCTCACAGCCGGCCCGAAGATCGGAATACGTTGCAGCTCCTTCTTCGCGATGAAGCGGTAGCGTGGCAGGAACGAGGCGAGCGAGAAGACGTCGAACCAGCTCATGTGGTTCGAGATGTAGATGTGCGCTCCACCGCTGGCGCGGTCGGCATTGTGAATGCGGAGCCGGACACCCGCGGCCCGGAGCACGACGCGACAGTAGATGCTCGGGATACGCTCCATGAATCCGTTCGGCCGCACCGGAATGCCGAGCGCCGTCGCCACGATGACGAGCGAGCCGAAAACGCTCGTGCAGACCGCGAGCGCGAGGTAGGTGAGGATGGTGCGCATTGCTATGAAAAGTGATCCCACCCGCTCGGTGGCGCAACGCGCTCGCCGTGGAGAAACGCATCGACACCGGGTGCCCCATCCGCGATGCTCCCCACGCGTGTGAGCGGAACGCCAAACGCGCGCTCGAACTTCGCGGTGTCGAGCGACTCGGGGCCGGTGACTACCAACTCGTACTCCTCTCCACTCGCCGCGGCGCGCTCCACCGAGCTGCCGCCACCGTGCAGCACGCGCTCGAGATGCACGGTGGCGCGAGCGCCGCTCGCGTGCGCGAGGTGGCCGACGTCGGCGACGAGACCATCGGAGATGTCAACGGCCGCCGTGGCACCGTGCTCGGCCAGCCACTGCGCCTCACGGAAGCGCGCCGTCGGATGGGCGAAGCGCTCGCGCGCCCAGACGCTCGGCGCCGCACCATGCGTCCACGCGGCGACCGCTTCGCGCGGCCCGCCGAGGATACCAGTGACGTAGAGCCCATCGCCGGCGCGCGCACCGCTCCGACTCAGTGGACGCGCCGTGGCGCCGAGGACGGTTACGGCGAGCGCAAGGTCGCGCCCACGGGTGAGATCGCCACCGATGATTGAAGCTCCAGCGGCGGCTGCTGCTTCACCAATCCCGTCCGCGAGGTCCATCACGTCGGGGAGCCATGCTTCCGGCAACGTCAGCGCGACGAGAATACCCGTTGGGCGTGCGGCCATCGCGGCAAGATCGCTGAGGGCTGCGGTCGTCGCGCGGTAACCGATCTCGCGCGGGGACAACCACTCGCGGCGGAAGTGGACGTCCTCGACCGACGTATCCGTGCTGACGACGAGTTGCTCTCCTACCGGCAGCGCTACGAGCGCGGCATCATCGCCGATGCCGTCGGCCCGGCTACCCCACCTGTTGAGGAGGAGCCTGATTACGTCGAACTCGCGCCCGGCGCCGAGCGCGATGTCACGGGTCACCGCACGGAGCCGCCGGTGACCCTCCGGAGGCGTAACAGGCCGGCACGCGTCGCCACCCATCCATAGTCGCCTCGCAACAGCACGTCGTACGCTTCGGCCGGTATCTCCCCGGGCGCGGCGAGGAAGCGCGACACGCCACTTGCGCGCGCGATCACGAGGACGCCCCCATAGCCCACCGCCCAGATGGTGCTCTGGTCCATGTCCACGGCGGTGATCCCGCGCAACGAGGCGATGTTCACCGCCTCGAATCGAGGGAGCACACGCCCATCGGGGAGTGCAAGGCGGACGATGTCGTCCTGCAGGGCGACCACAACCTCGGAGTCGCTTCGCGCGAGTGCGACCACCGGCCGCCGGAATCTCGGATCGGACGCGGCCGCAGCCGGCCGACGCGGCAGGGTGTCACCCGGCGCGAGCAGCAGCAGGCCGCTTTCGGTACCCACCCAGAGCGTGTCTCCCGTCGCGAGCAGCGCGCGGACGGGCGTGCCCGCCACGATCGTGGAGCTGACGGCCCCGCGTGCCGCTCCCCGCCCCGAGCCCGAGTCGGAGATGAAGACGACGCCGCGCCCGGTACCGATCCATGCGCCGCGCGCCGTAGCGGCCACGGCCAACGCCCGGTCGTCGGGTAGGCCGTTGCCGAGCGTCCAGACACGCACGTCGTTGTCGTTCTGCGTGTCCATGCGCACGGCGCCGCGGTCTGTCGCGAGCCAGGCGATTCGCCCTCGCACGTCGAGCGCATACGTGCGCGCGCCCTGGAGCGGGCGGCTCAGCGTGCCTTGGAGCCAACGCCAACGCTGGAGGTCCTCGGACGCGAATGTGAGCCCGCTGCGCTGTGCTCGCCCACCTCCCAGGCCGGCGACCCAGATGCCGTCCGCGGCCGGTGCGAGCGCCGCTGCGCCAGGCGCGAGCAGTCCGTACGGAAAGTGCTCGGACTTGTTGAAGACCGGATCAGCCTTGTACAGCCCGTTTCCGCGCGTGCCGAGCCAGATCTCGCTGCTCCGATCCGGCTGCTTGGAGCCGGCGCTCAACGGCCAGCTCTGGAGCTGCTCGTCGCGCGTGAGGAGCGACTGGAAGGACCGCAACGACGGGTACTCTCGAAACAGATCCTCGAGACGTGGCGTGACGATCCGGAACGCCGGCGGTGGCAGGCGAGCCGGGTCGGCCATCATGGCGTTGCCGGTCCGCGAGATCAACGTCCACGTGCCGGAGCTGAGCACGTATGCTCCGGCGCCGGGGTCGCGGCGATCGAAGACGATCTGTTGCACCTGGCCCGGCACGATGGTGCTGAGGTGGTAGTCGAGGAGCGGACGATAGAACGTCACCGCGCCAAGCGTGCCGACCCAGACCGCGTCGTCTACCGGATCCGCGGCGATGGCGGTCGCCGGCCCGGCCGGGTAGCCGTCGGCCACCGTGAGCGGCGGAAGCCACGTGCCGAACTGGCGATCGAGCGTGGCCAGCGCATCGCGCGTGGTGGCGAACACCATGCGCTGCGACACCGCCACCTGCGTGATGTCGTCGAGGCTGCCGACGAGAACCCGGTCCTCGCGAAGCCCGGACGGACGGACGCGTCCGCCCGGTCCGGCGCCGCCGCCCGCCGCGCAGCCACTGGACAGAGCCGCGACGGCCACGGCGAGACAACAGCGTGACAATGCTCTCACGCTTCGGCCCCGGCGGACTCCAACTCGACCAACACGGGATACGCGGGAGGATCAGCGGGCTCGCGCCAGACGGTTGGCACCTCGCGCAGTACGTCGGCGAGTGTCGCGCCGCGCACGCCACCGCGTCCGGCGAGCTCGCCCGCGCGGCCGTGCGCCCACGCGGCCGCCGCTCCGGCCTCCGTCGGGTCGCAGCCCTGCGCGAGGAGCGTCGCCGCGATGCCGCCAAGCACGTCCCCACTGCCCGCGGCGGCGAGCGCGGCCGAGCCTGCGGCGCTCACGAGCGAGCGTCCATCCGGCGAAGCGATCACGGTCGGTATCCCCTTGAGGAGCACGGCACCCCGCACGCTCCGCGCCATCTCCGATGGCAGATCGAAGCGGCGCGCCAGTACATCGCTCACCTCCCCGTTTACCAGGCGCGCCGCCTCCGCCGGGTGCGGCGTGAGCAGAGCCGGACGACCCGCGAGGAGTTGTCCGAGCAAGGGGAGTTGGCCACGGAAGACGTTGAGGGCATCCGCATCCAGTACTGTTGGCCCGTTCCACACCCTGAGCAGGCGTTCCACGAGCGCCCGCGCCGCAGTCGTATCGCCGAGCCCTGGCCCGATGAGGAGGCAGTCCGCCCAATCGGCCGTCACGTGGTGCGCCGCGTCGTCATCCTCTGGCCACGCGTGCGCGACGGCTTCCGGGACGACGCACTGCGCCGCACCCACGCTCTCGGGCGCGACGAGAACCCGCACCATGCCGATGCCGCTCCGAAGCGCCGCCTGCGCGGCGAGCGCGGCGGCACCCGCCATTCCCGGCGCCCCGCCCACGATGACCAGACGCTTTCGCGTCCCCTTGTGCGCATCCGGTGGAATGGGCGGCGTCGCCGACCGCACCCACTCGGCCGCAACGAGCGTCGGCGAAGCGTCCGCGTCTGCGCCCGGCAGGAGCCCGATATCGAGCACGGCGATCCGCCCCGCACGTGCTCGCGCGACGAGCAGGCCTCGCTTCATGGTGCCGAACGTGAGCGTGAGGTCGGCGTGGACGGCGAGCCCGCCACCTCCCGTGCTCGCGTCGACACCGCTCGGCATATCCAGCGAGACCACGGTCGCACCGGCTTCTCTCGCGCGCTCGAGCCGCTCGATAGCAACCGCGATTTCACCCCTGGGCTCGCCCCGCGCACCCGTGCCCAGGAGCCCGTCCACCACCAGCGGGGGGGCGCCGTTTCCATCGTCACCCGGAATGTGACTCGCCAGCTCGCGCTCGAAGCGCGCGTCGTCCGTTCGTGGCTCGGCGGCGGAGGCGACGCGCACGGGCACGCCGCTCGCCGCGAGCGCGCGCGCAACGGCCCAGGCGTCGCCGCCATTGTTGCCCGGGCCGGCGTATATAGCGACACCGCGGCGAACTACGCCGGCGTAGCGTCGGGCGATCTCGCCTGCCGCCGCGGCGGCGGCGCGCTGCATGAGCGCGCGCGATGGGATACCGGCCGCGATCGCCTCCGCGTCTCGTGCGGCGGCGCCGGCGGCGTCCACCACGCGCACGCCGCCCATCACGCGATGCCGATCAGCGCGGCCGCGTAGCCGACGACGTGCTCGGCGTCACCCGATGAGAGGCCCGAGTGGCTGTAGCCCACGACTTCGCCTACGTGCCGGCCGCGCCGGCGTGCGACCTCGATCGCGCAGGCGACCGGAATGCGCCCACAGATCGAGATGTGGTGCTCGCGCGCCACCTCGAGGAGACCTGGCGCATCAAGCGCGACGATGCGGTCGAGCGCGATCGTGACCTTGTCGGTCGTGACGCTCTCCGACTCGTCATGATGCATGTCGCTGCTGGCGACCACGAGCACATCGGTCCGCGCGCCGATCGCGTCAGCGATGGCGTGCGCCAGGCCTTCCGTCCGTTCCCAATCTGTCCAGGGCACGATGATCGGGACGATGCGAACGTCCGGCCGGCGCATCTGGAGGAACGGGAGCAGCACCTCGACGCCCCGCTCCCGTGCGTGCGCCGCGACGTCTTCCTCTACCAGATCACTCGCGGCGCCAGCGATCGCGCGGCCCAGCGCATCGTCGGGCACGAGGTCGCCGAGCGGGGTACGATACGCGGTCTCGATCAGAATGCTCGCGCGCCGATGCGCCACCGCGCCCGCCTCGTGCGCCGGCGCCAGAACGACGCAGGTCGCCGGGACCTCCGCCGACGCGAAGGCGGAGCCCATGGTGTTGCCCGAGTACGCGAAGCGATCGTGGGGCGCGAGCACGGCGGCGGTCGCTCGGGGAGTGGCCGAGGCGGCCTCGAGGTAGCGACGCACGTCGGCGCGAAGGCGGCCGGGCAGCGATGGGTACAGCGTCCCGCTGCCGACTGGCGTGCGCGAAGGGAGCATGTCGCGCGTCGCTACTGAAAACGGCGGCTCACCGGAGCCGCCGCCGTGGCGTATCGGCCTCTAGGGCGGCCGTCACTTGAGCGACTGGCCAATCGTCCGGCCGAAGGAGATCTCCCCGTTGTCGATGCGGATGTTGAATCCGCACTCGGGATTGCTGCACACCCAGGCCTTGTAGGTGATCGGTGCTCCGTCGCGGCCATAGTCGCTGAGCGGCAGCAGCGTTCCCTTCTCCTGACACTTGATGCACGCAGGCAGTTCCCGAACGTCCATCGCCGGCACCCCTCCCCATTCGCTCCCCTCCGACCTCGGCATGCGGGATCCGTAGTCTCCGCCGGAGGCTACGCGATCTGGACCCCGCTCCACGGGTATTCCTGCTCGAACGCCTGGTCGAAGTCAAAGACGCCGATGAACTCGTCGCGTCGGTCGGTCGGCTGGCTGATCAGGAAGCCGAGATCAACCATCGTGTACACGACGTCGCCGATGTCGGCGGTGCTACGCACGCCCCAGTGCTCGAGGACGCAGCGCGACATGACGCCAAACTGCTCGAGCGCGAGGTCGCGGCACGCGGTCGCGAGCTCGCGGCCGCAGATATGACGGCGCTCCGGGAGCCGCGCCTGGCAGAACTCGAGCGCCGAGAGCACGAAGAGATATGCGTGCTCGTGAAAGCGGGGCTCGCGCGCGCGAATGCGCTCCATGATGCCATCCCGGAATGCCAACTGCGACAACGGTACTCCTCCGTGAGCTGCTGCGTCCTGCAGGGTCTGCGTGCTGCGCCGACGATCCGTCGCCGGCTGTGCCATTTGCTCCCCCGGCCCCAAGATGACGAGCGACCAGTCGTTTCACAACCACGCGTTGGTCGCGGCGCCACGCGGGTCAGAGTCGCGCGGGAGCCGCCTCCGGCTCGGGGTGTAGCGGGTAGCCGCCGGCAAGCTCACGAACTTCCGCGCGGATGCGTGCCGACGACTCCGAGTCGGCTGCTCCGGCAAGCGCCTGGTCGATGAGCTCGGCAATGCGCTCCATCTCGGGCTCCCGCATCCCGCGCGTCGTCAGCGCCGGTGTCCCGATGCGCACTCCACTCGTCACGAACGGCGATTGGGTTTCTCCCGGCACCGTATTCTTGTTCACCGTGATCCCCGCGGCACCGAGCGCGCGCTCCGCGTCCTTCCCCGTGAGATTCCGGTTGCGAAGATCCAGCAGCATCAAGTGAGTGTCGGTGCCGCCGGACACGATCGCGAAGCCGCGACCGGTGAGCGCATCCGCGAGCGCGGCGGCGTTCGTGACGACCTGCCGCGCGTATTCGCTGAATGACGGCTGCTGTGCTTCGCGCAGCGCCACGGCCTTCGCCGCAATCACGTGCATGAGTGGCCCGCCCTGGATACCAGGAAAGACCTGCTTGTTGATCGCCGCCGCGTGCTCGGCGCGGCTCAGGATCAACCCACCACGCGGCCCGCGCAGCGTCTTGTGCGTGGTGGTGGTGACCACGTCGGCGTGCGGGATGGGCGAGGGATGCACGCCGCCTGCGACCAGCCCGGCGATGTGCGCCATGTCGACCACGAGCCGCGCCCCGACCTCGCGCGCGATCTCGCCGAACGCCGCGAAGTCGATGATCCGCGAGTACGCGCTGGCGCCGGCGATGATCAGCGCGGGGCGATGCTCGCGCGCCAGCGCGCGGAGCGCATCGTAATCGATGCGCCCGGTGTCCTCCCGGACGCCATACGGGACAATCTTATAGAAGCGCCCCGAGAAGTTTACGGGCGAGCCGTGCGTGAGGTGGCCGCCGTGCGAGAGATTCATGCCGAGCACGGTCGCGCCGGGCTCCACGAGCGCGAAGTAGACGGCCATGTTCGCCTGCGCGCCGGAGTGCGGCTGCACGTTGGCGTGCTCGGCACCGAAGAGCGCCCTGGCTCGGCTGATCGCCAGCTCTTCGGCGACGTCCACCACCTCGCAGCCTCCATAGTAGCGCTTGCCCGGGTAGCCTTCCGCATACTTGTTCGTGAGCGCGGAGCCCATGGCATGGAGCACGGCGGCCGAGACGAAGTTCTCGCTGGCGATGAGCTCGAGCCCCTCGGCCTGCCGGCGCACCTCGTCATCCAGCACGGCCGCGATCTCAGGGTCGGCGTGCCGCACTGCCGGGGAGGCCGGATCGTAGCCGGTGTCTGTCAGTCTCATGGGGTCTCGTCCTGCCGCTCGATCTTCTCGACGCGGCGTTCGTGGCGTCCGCCCTCGAAGGGCGTGTCGAGCCACGTCTTGAGGATGGCGACGCTGTCCGCGTCGCTGAGGAACCGGGCGGGCAATACCAGGACGTTCGCGTCGTTGTGCCGGCGCGCGAGCTCGGCGATCTCGGGTGTCCAGACGACGGCGGCGCGGACGCCCGGGTAGCGGTTCGCCACGTAGGACATGCCCAGACCCGTGCCGCAGAGGAGTACGCCGCGCTTGGCCTCGCCGCTCGAGACTTCCCGCGCGAGCGGGTGCGCGAAATCGGCGTAGTCGCTCGAGTTGGGCGAGTCGGTGCCGAGGTCCTGGACCTCGTACCCCAGGTCCTCCAGCACGCGCTCCAGCCGTCCCTTCATCTCGAAGCCGGCGTGGTCCGCCGCGATGGGGATGCGCTCCTTATCCGACATGTCCGGTCCTCATGCGTGCCTCGGCCGAATCTTTACTTGTTCGGCCACGATGGCCACGTCTTCACCATTGCGCCGACGCTGTGCAGGCGACGCTCGGCCAGCGCATCGGCAGCCCGGTACGTCGGGATCTTCTGCGCCTTGGCGATCTCGAACACGCCGAGCACGGTGTGGTAGATCTCGTCCGCCTTGCGGAGCGAACGAGCGGAATCCCAACCCGCGAGCTCACTGTAGACGTTGATCACGCCACCCGCGTTCGCGACGTAGTCCGGCGTGTAGAGAATTCCCCGCGCCTCGAGCGCATCACCGTGGCGCTCCTCGAGAAGCTGATTGTTCGCGCCACCGGCGACGATCTCGACCTTGAGCTGCGGAATGGTCACGTCGTTGATGATGCCGCCCATCGCGCACGGCGCGAAGATATCCGCCGCGACACCATAGATCTCATCCGGCCCGACCGCGCGCGCCCCGACATCTTCGACGACCCGGCGCACCCGGTCGGCATCGATGTCGGAGACGATGATCGTGGCGCCGGCGTCGCGCAGCTCCTTCGCCAGATAGGAGCCGACGTGCCCGCACCCCTGGATCGCCACCGTCCGCGAGCTGAGCTCGTCCGATCCCCAGCGGTACTTCGCCGATGCCTGGATGGCGCGGAAAACGCCGTGCGCCGTCACCGGCGATGGGTCGCCCGAGCGACCCGCCAGACCGGCGACGTAGTCGGTCTCCATGTGCACGTAATCCATGTCGGCCGTGCTCGTTCCGACATCTTCGGCCGTCACGTAGCGGCCGCCCAAGCTCTCGACGAAGCGTCCGTGTGCGCGGAACAGCAGCTCGCGGTGTGGCGTCTTGTTATCGCCGATGATGACGGACTTCCCGCCGCCGAGGTTGAGCCCGGCCACGGCATTCTTGTAGGTCATGCCGCGCGACAACCGCAGGGCGTCGGTGACCGCTTCGTCATCCGTCGCGTAGTGCCAGAAGCGGGTTCCACCCAGCGCCGGGCCGAGCACCGTGCTGTGGATGGCGAGAATGCCGCGATAATTCGACGCGGGGTCGTGGCACATGACGACCTGCTCGTGCCCCATCGTCTCGATCGTGTCGAAGAGATTCATCGCCCGTAGCTGGTGTGAGTTGGTCGCTGCGCGGCGCGCTGGGCGCTCAATGCCCGTACAGGTCACGCGCGATGACGATGCGCTGGATCTCGGACGTCCCCTCGTAGATCTCCGTGACCTTCGCGTCCCTGAACAGGCGCTCGACGGGAAAATCCTTCATGTAGCCATAACCGCCGAAAATCTGGACGGCCTGCGTCGTCACCCACATCGCGGTCTCGCTCGCCATGAGCTTGCTCATCGCACTCGCGCCCGTGACGCGCTCGCCCCGGTCCTTGGCGGTCGCGGCCACGTACAACAGTGCGCGCGAGCCAGCGATGCGCAGCGCCATGTCGGCGAGCTTGAACTGGATCGCCTGCAGCTCCTTCAGCGGCTGGCCGAACTGCTTGCGCTCGGCCGCGTAACGGAGCGAGTGCTCGAGCGCGGCGCGCGCGATCCCGAGCGACTGGGCGGCAATCCCGAGCCTCCCGTTGTCGAGCGACTGCATCGCGTAGACGAAGCCCATGCCTTCCTCACCGAGCAACGCGTCCGCCGGAACGCGCAGATCGGTGAAGACCAGCTGCGTCGTGGGCGAGGCGCGGAGGCCCATCTTGTCCTCCTTCTTCCCCACCGCGAAGCCGGGCATGTCGGGCGTGAGGACGAAGGCGCTGATTCCGCGCGCGCCTCGGCGATGCTCCGGCGTGTCGGTGCGCGCCATGGCCAGGACGACCTGCGCCTGATTGCCGCTCGTCACCCACGCCTTCGTCCCGTTGAGCACCCACTCGTCGCCGTCCCGTACGGCCTGGGCCGTCAGCGCCGCTGCATCCGAACCGGCCTCGGGCTCGGAAAGCGCGAAGGCGCCGAGCATCTCGCCGCGGGCCATGGGGCGCAGAAAGCGCTGCTTCTGGGCTTCGCTCCCCCACCGCAACAGCATCTGCGTCGGAAGTGAATTGTGCACGCTCATCGCGACGGCGATCGACGCGTCCACTGCCGCGATCTCCTCGAGCGCCAACAGGTACGTCCACGTGTCGAGCGCGAGTCCATCGTACTCGGCGGGCAGGAGCATGCCGAGGAAGCCCAGCTCGCCCATGCGCGCGATGATCGCCGGATCGAAGGCGCAGTCGCGCTCCCATCGCGCGGAGTGCGGCGCGATCTCGGCCTGCGCGAACTCGCGCGCGACGCGCTGGATCTCGCGCTGCTCCTCGGAGAGCGGAATCAGATCAGTCATGCCCGGGAGAGACAACCGAAAGGGACGCGCGGTGTGTCACGCAGCGGTGCGTCACGCATACGAATAGAATCCCCGCCCCGTCTTACGGCCGAGCCACCCCGCGGCCACGTACTTCCGAAGCAGAGGGCACGGCCGGTACTTGGGATCGCCCAGGCCTCGCTGAAGTACCTCGAGAATCGCGACGCAGGTGTCGAGGCCGATGAGGTCGGCCAGGGCGAGCGGGCCCATGGGGTGGTTCATGCCGAGCGTCATCACGGTATCGATCGCCTCCGGAGTGCCGACACCTTCCATGAGGCAGAACACCGCCTCGTTGATCATCGGCATCAGCACGCGATTCGAGACGAAGCCGGGATAGTCGTTCACCTCGACCGCAGTCTTTCCGAGCCGCTCGCTCAGCGCGACCGTACGCCGCGTGGTCTCGTCCGAGGTCGCGAGGCCGCGAATGATCTCGACGAGCCGCATCACGGGCACGGGATTCATGAAGTGCATCCCGATCACGTTCGCCGGCCGCCCGGTGCGCGCCGCCAGCTCCGTGATCGAGATGGAGCTCGTGTTCGACGCCAGGATCGCGCCCGCCGGCGCGTGACGGTCTAGCTCGGAGAAGATGCGAAACTTGAGCTCCGCATTTTCCGTCGCGGCCTCGATCACCACGTCGCGATCGGCGACGCTATCGAGCTCGCCGCTCTCGGCGATGCGGCCCAGCGCGGCGTCGCGGGTGCCCGCATCGATCGTCCCCTTGCCGACCTGGCGGTTCAGATTCTTCTCGATCGTCGAACGTGCCTTCGCGAGCGCCTCGCGCGAGACATCGATCAGGGTCACGGAGAACCCGCTCTGCGCGAAGACGTGCGCGATCCCGTTCCCCATCTGCCCCGCCCCGACCACCGCCACACGCTCCGTCATTTCGTTGTCATCTCGCTCTCACGTCAGGCGGCCTCCGCCCGTTGCCCACGTCTCGCGCGGGCGTAGAGGTAGCCAATGGCTCCCGCCACACCGACGCCGGCCGCCGCGCCACCTTCCGGTCCCCACGCGCCGCCGGTAATCCAATCTGGACCTGTCTCGATCACCCGGTAGCCGGGTGGCATCCCGAGCAGTGCGCCGCTCACATCGGTATGCAGAATCGCCGCCATCACCCAATTCCAGGCGAAGTGCGCGATCCACGCCGCCCATACGCTCCCGGTCACCATCACCACGGCTCCGAGGAACAGGCCAGCCAGCATCACCAGAACGAGCGGCCGCACGCCGGCGCCCGGGTTCGCCCAGTGCAGCAGCCCGAACAGTACGGAGGTGATTGCGAGCGCGGCGCGCGAGCCGGTCGAACGGCGGAGCGTGGCGAAGACGTAGCCGCGGAAGACCAGCTCTTCCCACAAGGCCGCCGGGGCGAGCACCACCGCCATCAGCAGCGCGAAGCGCCACCACTCGTCCCCCGCCCCAGCAGTCGGCACGGCGCGAAGCCAGCCCGCAACGAGGAGCGTCGCACAGGGAATCCCGATTGCCAGGGCGCCGAGGATCCAACCATGCGCCAGCGCGCCGCCTCGCGCTTCGTGCGCGCCGAGCCCGGCCGCCGACCAGGGGAGCTTGTCCACCCAGCGCAGCATCACCGCGTGCGACGCGAGGAGCGCCACAACGTATGCCCACGAGGACCAGAGGATCTGGGCCAGCTCGCCACCGGGCCGGGCGATGAGGAACACCACGCGCCCGAGCACGCCGATCATGCTCACGCTCAGCAGCAGGAACCCCCCGATCCGCCACACCGCGCGGAGCGAGCCGTCGCGCGCCCACAAAAAATCGCGCGACGTCAATCGGTCGCGCGATCACTCCACGTCGGCGCCGCCAAACCGGCTACCAGCGCCTTGAGGAGATCAAAGACGATGAACGGCTTGAGTCCGAGCGCCAGCGCGCTGGCCAGGCTTCCGGTGATGAGCGCGAGCTGCGCGACACCGCCGAGGTGAATGATCGCGATGCCCCCTGCAGCCGCGGCCACCCTCCACGCGAACGTCGCCCGGCGCGCAACTACCCGGCCAGCGACGAACGCCGCGACGGGGTAGGCAAGGATGTATCCGCCGGTGACCGCAGCCGGCCCAATGAGTCGCGCGATGCCCGGCGCCCCCATTGGCGCGAATACGGGGAATCCTGCGATGCCCGCTGCGATGTAGAGCAGCATGCTCGCCGCACCGTACACGGGTCCAAGCCAGATACCGGCAAGCACGACGACGACCGGTTGCAGCGTGAACGGCACGGGCGTCCCCGGCACCGGGATCGCGACGTGGGAGGCTGCCGCCAGCGCGACCGCGAAGCCGACGGCGCCGGCGAGGGAAAGGCGGCTGTCGCGCGCGAACGCGGTCCGCGAGGTCGCGAGGGACATTGTCATCAGTTCATTCGCTCCACACTCAGGGCAACCGCGTCCCCACCGCCGAGGCAGAGGGTCGCCAGGCCGGTCTCGGCCCCACGGTCCTGCATGGCGTACAGTAATGTCGTCAGCACGCGCGCGCCGCTCGCCCCGATCGGGTGGCCGAGCGCGATCGCGCCGCCATTCACGTTCACGCGGTCCCAGTCCCAGGCGAGGCCCTGCCCGTTCGCCAGCGCCTGAGAGGCGAACGCCTCGTTCGCCTCGATGAGATCGTAGTCCGCGATGGCGGTGCCGCCTTTCTTCATCAGATTCTTCACGGCGTGAATCGGCGCGAAGAATAGCTCGTTCGGGTCCGTAGCGCCGGTCGCGTATCCCGTCACGCGAGCGAGGATCGACAGCCCGTGCGCGCGGGCATACTCCTCGGAGGTGACGACGATCGCGGCGCCACCGTCGTTCAGCGATGACGCGTTGCCGGCCGTCACGGTCAGCTCGCTCGCTTCGACATCGCCGCCCGGAAACGCTGGCTTCAGCTTGCCCAGCGACTCGACCGACGAGTCCTTACGCGGCCCCTCGTCCGTGTCCACCACGGTCGGACCCTTGCGGCCAGGTACCTCCACCGACGCGATCTCGGCGCGAAACTTCCCTCCCTCGATGGCGGCGACCGCCTTGCGATGCGAGCCGACGGCGAACTCATCCTGCATCGATCGAGAGATGCCGGCCTTCCTGGCCGTGTACTCCGCGTGGCCGCCCATGTGGACGTCGCAGAACGAGCACCACAGCCCGTCGCGGACCACGCCGTCCACCATCTGCTGATCGCCGAGCTTCACGCCGTTCCGCATGCCGTAGACATAGAACGGCGCGTTTGACATGGATTCCTGCCCGCCGGCCAGGACCACGCGGCTGTCGCCGGCCTTGATCGCCTGCGCGGCGAGCATCACGGCCTTGAGCCCGGAGCCGCACACCTTGTTGATCGTCAGCGCCGACACGTTGGTCGGCAGGCCGGCGCGGATGGCCGCCTGGCGCGCCGGTGCCTGACCCACGCCCCCCTGCACGACGTTCCCCATGATGACCTCATCCACGTCCTCCGGCCCGATCTGCGAGCGCTTGAGCGCCTCGCGTAGCGCGGCGGCGCCGAGGTCGGGCGCGGAGAGTGGCGAGAGCGCGCCGAGAAACTTTCCGATCGGCGTACGCGCCGCGGCGACGATGACGGGCTGGCGAGATGTGTCTGACATTGGCTGCTGAAGGCGATCCTCGTGGACGGTGCGGCGGGAGGAAAGCTACCCGCGCCGCGCGGCGGGTACAACTTGAGCCCTCGCGACCTGGGAAGCCGCGGCCCGCTGGAGTGTGCTCCCACCCTCACTCAACGCACCCCGACGTGCCGACGTGCCGAGGGCGCGGCGCGGCGGACGCTACGAGGCGGCGTCTCGCCCGATCACCGGGTGAACAGCACGCGACGAGATCTCCTCGCGCAGCAACTCCACGAAGCGCGCGAGCGGCACCGGGAGTGGCTTCTGCTCCTTGCCCGCCCCGCGCACGTTCACCGCCACCGAGCCGTCCTGCGCCTCGCGTTTCCCGATCACCGCCATGTACGGCACCTTCATACGCGCTCCCTCAGCGATGCGGTACTTGAGCGTCTCGGAGCGCGCGTCGACGTGGACGCGGATGCCCTCACGCTTGAGCCGCTCGGCGACGGCGGCAGCCACGTCGGCTTCGGCGTCGGTGATCGGAAGCACGCGAACTTGCTCGGGTGCGAGCCAGAGCGGGAACGCGCCGGCGAAGTGCTCGATCAAGGTGCCGATGAAGCGCTCGAGCGTGCCGTAGATGGCGCGGTGGATCATCACCGGCCGGTGCGGCTTGTTGTCCGAGCCCGTATACTCGAGCGCGAATCGTTCCGGAAGCTGCGAGTCGAGCTGGATGGTGGGCCCCTGCCAGGTGCGCCCGATCGCGTCCCGGAACTTGATGTCGATCTTGGGCCCGTAGAACGCGCCGCCGCCCTCATCGATGCGATATGAGATACCGCGCCGATCGAGCGCCGTCAGCAGCACCGCTTCCGTGCGGTCCCACGCCGCATCGTCGCCAAGACGATCCGGCGGGCGCGTGGAGACCTCGAAGTCGAGGCCCACCTCGAACGTTTGCCGGATGATCCGATCAACCTGATCCAGGCAGAGGAAGATCTCGTCCTCGGCCTGCTCCGGCGTGCAGAAGATGTGCGCGTCGTCCATCGAGAGGCCGCGCACGCGGAGCAGCCCGTGCAGCGTTCCCGACCGCTCGTTGCGGTAGACGTTGGCGACTTCCGAGAGGCGGAGCGGCAGGTCGCGATAGCTCCTCGGCTGCGACTTGTAGATGAGCGCGTGCATCGGGCAGTTCATCGGTTTCACCCGATACGCGACGTCCTCCGCCTCCTCGTGCCCCGCGCCCATCGCCGGGTACTGGTTCGCCGCGTAGAGCGGCAGATGGCCCGAGATCTCGAACAGCTCCTCGCGCGTGATGTTCGGCGTGTAGACAAGCTCGTAACCGCTGCGAACGTTGTCGTCCTCCACCGCGCGCGTGAGGAGCCATTTGACCATGGCGCCCTTCGGATGCCAGAAGACGAGCCCCGGCCCGACCGTCTCCTGGATAGAGAAGAGATCGAGCTGGCGACCGAGCAGCCGGTGATCGCGGCGACGCGCCTCCTCGATCCGGTGGAGGTGCGCCTCGAGATCTTCCTTCCGGAAGAAGGCCGTTCCGTAGATGCGCTGAAGCGTCTGCCGCTTCTCGTCGCCGCGCCAGTAGGCCGGCGCGGTGCTGAGCAGCTTGAAGTGCTTGAGGTACGAGGTATCCTGCACGTGCGGCCCGCGGCACAGGTCGACGAACGGGCCATCCGTGTAGACGGAGATCACCTCGTCGTCGGCCAGCTCGCTCAGTCGCTCGAGCTTGAGCGGATCCTCCGCGAAGCGCCGTTCCGCCTCGGCACGATCCACTTCTTCCCGCACGAACGGCAAGCGCTCGGCGGCCACCTTGCGCATCTCCGCCTCGAAGGCAGCGATGTCATCCGGGGTGAAGGGCTCCTCGACCTCGAAATCGTAGTAGAAGCCCTCTTCGATGGCCGGACCAAAGCCGATCTTCGCGCGGGGGCGGAGGCGCCGCACAGCGGTCGCGAGAATGTGTGCGGCCGAGTGCCGGAGCACGTCGAGTGGAGGGGAGCGACGGTCGGGCTCGGCGTCGCGCTCGGTGAGGACGCGGAACGCGCCACCCCGCCGCAGCGGCGTCATCAGATCCTGCACCTGGCCATCGACCGACACGGCGACGGCTGCGCGAAGGAGCCCCGCGCCGATCGCCGTGACCACATCTCGCGCCGGCGTTCCGGCCGGCACGGTGCGGAGGGAGCCGTCGGGAAGGGAGAGGGAGAGGTCGGCCTGTTCTGGGCGGTCGGTCATCAAGGGCGCGTGCTCGAGCGGTGCGAGGCGGCATTGTCGCCGCACCCCTCGCCCGACGCGCGGGTGCGCGATATTGTTGGGAGAGGTTCGGGTAAGTTACCCGGGCACAATTACCTCCGCTACAGGTTTCCGGCATGTCACCCTTCCGATATCGGGACGAAGATCACTCGCTCGGCAGCACGCTCTCCGGCGTCGCCATCGGCGCGCTCGCCGGCTTCGCCGTGGGCGTGGTCATCGCGCAAAAGGTGGGCGGCCTCTCCGGGCTCACGTCGCGCATCAGGGAGCGCTTCGGCGACCGATTCGGCCACGCGGCCGAGCTGGAGGCTGGCGACGCAGAGGACGCCGAAGCGACGGACGCGAGCGACGAGGACGACCTCGACGACGATCTGGACGACGAGCTCGAGGAAGATGAGCTGGGGGATGACGAGCTCGGGGACGACGACGACGAGGAGCTCGACCCCGAAGTCTCGGCTCTCGAGGATCGGGTGCTGGAAGCCTTCCGCAATGATCCCATTCTGGCCGAGCGCGGCGTGGACATCGGCGCGGTTGGCGACGGGATCATCGAGCTGTCGGGTGTCGTGAACGACGACGAGGAAGCGCAACACGCCGTCACCATTGCGGGGGGTGTTCCCGGCGTCGACACGGTGGTGAACCGTCTGGCGGTGGGCGAGGAAGACGAGACCCTCGAGGCGACGGCCCGCCGTTTCGCGGCGGGCGATCCGGCGCTCACCGAGGCGCGCTGGGAGGGCCAGCGTGTCGGAACGGGCCGGCGCCGGCAGGGGACGTCGGCGGAGTTCGACCGCCACGCCACGCCCAAGGCCGAGCTCGAGGACCGCTGGATGGATGAGGCGCATGCGCTCCGCGACGCGGCGGAAGACACGGCCGGACTGGCGGGGCGCGGGCGGCGGAAGAAGAAGGCCGAAGTACGAGGCGATCGCACTGGCGGCGCCCCCATTGCGCCGACCGGCGTACCGAAGGCGGACCACGTCGTGAATCCAGAGTCGGCCGCGGACTCCTCGCAAACCGAGTAGCGCCTCGAGGCGCGACGGGGGGGGCGGGGGGCCGACGATCGGTCGGACGCCGCGCCCTCCCCCGTTCTTTTTCACCCCGTTAGGTTTCGCGACTCATGAGCACTCGCGAGGGCGACGCCCCGCTCCCCACTCAGTTCGACCCCGCTTCGATCGAGCGCACTACCTACGAGCGCTGGCTCGCGGCGGGCGCCTTCGGGGCAACGGCCAGCGCGTCCTCGCGTGCTGGCGGTGAGCGAACGCCGTACACGATCGTCATCCCACCGCCGAACGTCACGGACGTGCTCCACATGGGGCATGGCCTGAACAACACCGTGCAGGACGTCGTCATCCGGTGGCGACGCATGTGCGGCGACGTCGCGCTCTGGGTGCCCGGCACCGACCACGCCGGCATCGCCACGCAGAACGTCGTCGAGAAAGCTCTCGCGCGGGAAGGACTGACGCGTTTCGATCTCGGTCGCGAGGCGTTCGTCGCGCGCACGACCGCGTGGGTGGACAAGACGGGCGGCACCATCCTCGAGCAGCTCGAGGCCATCGGCGCCTCGTGCGATTGGTCGCGCACGGCGTACACGCTCTCGCCCGAGCTCTCGACCGCCGTGCGCGAGGCGTTCGTGCAGCTGCACGAACGCGGTCTCGTGTATCGGGGGCACCGCGTGATCCACTGGTGCCCGCGCTGCCTCACGTCGCTGAGCGATGAGGAGGCCGAGCATCACGAGACATCGGGGGCGCTGTACCACGTGTTCTATCCGCTGGCCGGCGCCGACGATGCGCGCGCCGGGATCACGATCGCGACCACACGTCCCGAGACGATCCTCGCCGACGTCGCGATCGCCGTGCATCCGGCGGACGAGCGCTATCGTGCGCTCGTGGGGCGCTCGGTGCTCCTGCCAATCACCGGGCGAGAGATTCCGGTCATCGCCGACGAGTACAGCGACCCCGCGTTCGGCACCGGCGCGGTGAAGATCACGCCGGCGCACGACGCGAACGACTTCGAGGTGGGCGTTCGGCACGGTCTCGCAATGCCAGTAGTGATTTCCCCCGCGGGCATCATGGAGGAGGTGGCGGATGCCGAGGGCCGCGTGCCACTCGAGGTGCGCAGCCTCGACCGCTTCGTGGCGCGCGAACGGATCGTTGCGATGCTTCGGGAATCGGGGCGCCTGCTGAAGGTCGAGCCGCACGCGCACTCGGTGCGCCGGTGCTACCGCTGCGACACCGTCGTCGAGCCGCGCCTCTCCGATCAATGGTTCGTGCGGATGGCGCCGCTCGCCGAGCCGGCGCTCGCGGCGGTGCGGAACGGCGAGATCCGCATCCTCCCGGATCGCTGGGAGGCCGTGTACGTGAATTGGATGGAGAACATCCGCGATTGGAACATTTCGCGGCAGCTCTGGTGGGGGCACCGGATTCCAGTCTGGTATTGCGATGCATGCGGCGCCGACCCGATCGTCCGGCGCCAGGCACCGGACGGATGCCCGCGGTGCGGCGGCGCGGTCCGGCAGGACGAGGACGTGCTCGATACCTGGTTCTCGAGCTGGCTCTGGCCGTTCTCCACACTCGGCTGGCCAGACGAGAACGCGGCCGACCTCCGTGCGTTCTACCCGACCGATCTCCTCGTCACGGCGCCGGAGATCCTGTTCTTCTGGGTCGCACGGATGGCGATGGCCGGGTTCGCGTTCATGGGGCGGGCGCCGTTCCACAGCATTTATCTCCACGGCACCGTGCGCGACCCGAGCCATCGCAAGATGTCGAAGTCGCTGGGCAACGGCATCGACCCGCTCGACGTCGTGCGCCTCTATGGCGCCGACGCGCTGCGCTATACGGTGATCGCCGGCATGGGCATGGGCGCCGACCTCGTGCTCGACCGCGAGGACCTCGAAAAGTCGTTCACGCCTGGTCGCAACTTCACGACGAAGCTGTGGAACATCGCGCGCTTCCTCCTCTCGAACGTGGAGGGTTCGCGGGTCGTGCCGTTGGCCGAGCTTCCCTCGGCGCGACTTACCCGGGCCGACCGTTGGATTCTCGATCGGCTGAACGCGGCGATCGGCGAATGCGACGCCGCGCTCGGCTCCGCCAAACCCTCCGGGGGGGTGTGGCCCGAGGCGGATCGGTACGCCGGCCTCCGGCTCAACGAGTACGCCGAGGCGGCGCGCCGGTTCGTCTGGAACGAGCTGGCGGATTGGTACGTGGAGTCGGCGAAGCCCCGCCTCGCTCCCGATGCCGCCGACGGCGACATCGCCCGGTCTGTGCTCGTCCACGTGTTCGATCAGGCCCTTCGACTGCTCCACCCGGTCGTCCCGTTCATCACCGAGACACTCTGGCAGCGGTTGCCCGGCCGGCGCGTGGACGACATGCTCGCGGTGGCGAGGTGGCCGGAGCGCGCGGACTACGGCGGCGATGGCGCGCAGTTCGAGCTGGTGCGTGAGGCCGTGGTCGCGCTACGCCAGGCTCGCGCCGAATACGGCGTCGCTCCCGGCGCGTGGGTGGATGCGGTGCTCGTCCCCGAGTCGGAGCGGGCGCGCGAGACGCTTGCGGACGACGCGGCGCTCATCGGTCGCCTGGCGAGGGCGCGCGTGCGCCTCGAGGCCGCGGGGCCGGCCGGGAACGGCGCGGCACGCGCGACGCACGCCCTGCTCAGCGACGGGTCGCACGTGGCGATGCCACTCGCGGGCGCGATCGACGTCGAGAAGGAATGCGCGCGGCTCGGTGCCGAGCTGGCGGAGCTCAGCGAGCAGCTCACGGCCCTAGGCACGCGCCTCGCGAGCGAGCGCTTCGTGTCGCGCGCTCCGGCGCACGTCGTGGAGGGAGAGCGCACGAAGTTCCGCGACTGGACGGCGCGGCGGGACCAGCTCGCGCGCAAGGTCGCGTCGCTATGCGGCACGGGCTGACGCTCCTCGCGCTCGCCGCGGCGATCGGGTGCGCCTCGCAGGGCTACCCGCCGGGTGGCCCGGAGGATAGCGAGGCGCCCGTCATCGTGAGCGTGCGGCCCGACAGCGGAGCGCTGAACACGCGTCCGCGCGATTGGATGGTATTTGCGTTCGACGAAGTTCTCAGCGAACGGCCGCAGGGGTCGGCGGCGACCCTCGGGCAGCTCGTGCTCATCTCACCACGAGACGGCGCCCCGCGCGTGGACTGGCGGCGGAAGGAGCTCGCCGTTCGGCCGCGGCGCGACTGGCGGCCGAACGTCGTCTACACAGTGACGCTGCTGCCCGGTATCTCCGATCTGCGGAACAACGTGCGTCAGGACACGCGGACCGTCGTCTTCTCGACCGGCTCGGTGATCCCGCCCACGCGGATCGTAGGGGCGGTGTTCAACTGGGTGCAGGGCCAAGCCGCGCCCTCCGCGGTAGTGGAGGCAATCGCGCCGGATTCCACGAAGTACGTCGCGGTGGCAGACCGGTCCGGGCGGTACGTCATCGCCAACCTTCCGCCGGGCGTCTACACGCTCCGCGCGTACCTCGACGCGAACAACAATCTCGATCTCGATCCGCGTGAGGCGTGGGACTCGGCCGCCGTGTCCGTGACGGACAGCGCGCGGAGCGACGTGTATGCCTTCGTGCACGACTCGGTCGGGCCGAGGCTCACGTCGGTCGAGCAGCGCGACTCGCTCACCAGTCGCGTTCGCTTCGACCGCGGCATCGCACCCGATCAGGCGATCGACACGGCCCTCTTCCGCTTGCGGGCCGCCGACTCCTCTGTTGTTCCGATCGTCGCGGCACGAGCCGCGCGCGACTATGAGCGTGCGACCGCTGACTCCGCGGCTCGGGATTCGGCGGCGCGCGATTCGGTCGCGCGCCGGGCCGCGCCCGTGCCGCGTCGTGCTGTGGCTGACACCGCGCCGCCGCCGCCGACGCTCGGCCGACCTGCGCCAGTCACCGAGGTGATCCTCCAGGTCTTCCCTCCCCTCAAGGCGGGTACCACGTACCGCGTCACGGCGGCCGGTATCCGGGGCCTGCTCGGGCAGGCAGCGACGAGCGAGCGCTCGTTCACGGTCCCGGCACCACCGGCGGTCCCGCCAGCCGCGAGGCCGGCGGGCGCGGCGCGGCCGCCCGCGGACACGACGAGGCGGCCACCCCGGTGACCGACCCTCGGCGCGCGCTGCCGAGTGTCCGCGCGCTGCTCGAGAGCGAGGGCGTCCGCGCGTTGCTCGCGAGCGCGCCGCGAACGGTGGTCGCCGATGCGGTGCGCGCAGCGGTCGAATCAGCGCGGCGTGATCCCGCCGCCGCGCCGCAGGGGGAGGCGGAGTGGGGCCACGCGGTGCGATCAGCTGTCGCCGACCGCGAGCGCCGGTCGCTCCGCGCCGCGATGAACGCCACCGGCGTCGTGCTGCACACCAACTTGGGTCGCGCTCCTCTGCCGCGCGCCGCGCTCGACGCGATGGTGGCTGTGGCCGAGGGATACTCCAACCTCGAGTACGATCTGGAGCGCGGCGAGCGCGGTAGCCGCTACGTCCACGCCGTCTCGCTGCTTCGCGAGCTGACCGGCGCGGAGGATGCGCTCATCGTCAACAATGGCGCCGCCGCCCTTGTTCTCGCGCTGGACACGCTCGCGCACGGGCGAGAGGCGATCGTCTCACGCGGTGAGCTCATCGAGATCGGCGGCAGCTTCCGCGTGCCCGACATCATGCTGAAGAGTGGCGCGCGCCTGGTCGAAGTAGGCACCACGAACCGCACGCATGCGGAGGATTACGCACGCGCGATCGGCGAGCAGACGGGCGCGGTGGTCAAGGTTCATCGGAGCAACTTCGCGATCGATGGCTTCGTCGCCGAGGTGAGCGTGCGGGAGCTGGCGGCGCTCGCGCGCGACCCCGGCGTACCGGTCATTCACGACCTGGGCAGTGGGCTTCTCATCCCACTGGATGCCTACGGCCTGCGCGGGGAGCCGGTCGCGGGCGAATCAGTGCGCGACGGGGCCGCCGTGGTGACGATGAGCGGCGACAAGTTGCTCGGAGGTCCGCAGGCCGGGATCGCGCTCGGCAGCGCGGACGTAATTGGCCGGATGCGAAAGAACCCGCTCACCCGTGCGCTCCGGGTGGACAAGCTGACGCTGGCGGCGCTCGAGGCGACGCTGGCGCTGTTCCGTGATCGCGACCGCGCGGTGCGCGACATCCCCACCCTGGCGATGCTCTGCGCGCCGGCCGCTGCGATTCGCGCACGCGCGGAGCGTGCGGCCGAGGCGCTCGCGGCGGCCGGGATCGCCGCCGATGTCGTGCCGAGCGAGGGGAGCGTCGGCGGCGGCGCCTTTCCGATCGCGCGGCTCGCGTCATTCGCGCTGGCGCTGCACGGTCACGCGGAGCAGGGTGAGGTTTTGCTCCGCGCCTGCGCGCTGCCGGTGATCGGTCGCATCACGAATGGTCGCCTGCAGCTCGATCTGCGCTCGGTGCCGGAGCGCGACGACTCACGTCTCGTCGAGGCGGTGATTGCAGCCCTCGGGTGATGGTGATGCCTCGCCCAGGCGGCGTGCTGCGGTCTTCCTCGACCGAGACGGGACGATCATCGAGGACGCGCACTACATCTCGCGTCCGGAACG
>JBBJNN010000047.1:0-38217 GCA_037720885.1 Gemmatimonadaceae bacterium
CACGCGCCGACGCCGTGCTTGAGGGAGTTCACTCTGCACGGCGTCGGCGCGTTGTGTGTCTGGAGACTGTGCGTGTCGGTACACTCGCTCATCGCCCTCCGCGCACCGGCTTCGCTCGTGGGTCGCGCTCGAGCAGATCCCCAGGCTCGACCCCGAAGATGTCGCAATGCGCCTCGAGTAGCTCGGCGTCGAACGTCTGAAGCTGCCCCTCGAGCTCTGCCAGGCGGTACGCGGTGGACATGCTGATGCGCTTGCTGGCGGCCTTCGCCAGCGCATGGGGCGTCATCTGCCACTCATCGAGCAGCGCGGGGCGTCGCAGTTGCATCAGCATAGTGTCCGCAACGTAGCGAGCCCTGACAACCTTCGCAGCGGCGCACTCCGCAAAAAGGCGCGCGATCGCCGCTGCGGTCGATCGCGCAGCTACCTCGCCGCCCCCTCAGCTTCGGAGAGCAACTTCGTGTTCCCCGTTTGCACGAAGGTCTGGAGCGTCAGCCCGGTGATCGTCCATCCCTCGGTCCCACGAGCAAGATCGAACTCGTAATGTCCGAGGACCTCCCAGGTCGGGCCGCCGGACGCACCCGGCGCGTGGTGCAATGCCCGCACGTGACAGGAGGCGCGAGCGGCGGCGCCAGTGACATGGAGAGCGATGGGGCCGAGCAGGTGTTGGGTGGCGACCTTCCCGAGGGATCCGCGCCACCCATCGACGAGAGCACCGGCCTTCTGCTCCTCCGGCGTCCCACCGAACAGCGACGTGTAGTCCGTCCGGACCGCTGCGGCAAAGAGCTTCTGGAGCTCGGCCCACCGCTTGTGGTCGATGAGATGTGCGACG
Organism: Gemmatimonadaceae bacterium; assembly: GCA_037720885.1. GTDB lineage: Bacteria > Gemmatimonadota > Gemmatimonadetes > Gemmatimonadales > Gemmatimonadaceae > JACMME01. Next base: position 830 of record JBBJNN010000047.1, read on the forward strand.
GCGACGACCGTCGATCGCACGGCTTCCGCGTCCTCGTAGCTCGCCGTCATGGCGTTCTCCGTTCTCGGTATACATGTACCACAACGACTCGGTCGTTGTCAGCATCCATCCACACGTTCATTCGTGAATCGTGACGGTCAGGTGGGCAGACGCCCGCGTGGCGGCGTTGCAAGGATTGCTAGAGTGTCGATCGCAAGTGCGCGATTGCGTGCTGTGCAGCTGCCGCGACCGTCTCCGGCTTGTCGTAGAAATCGAACTGGGTGCCTTCCAGCCACACGCTGTCGTGCGGAGCATGGAGCCCCGCCTCGAACTTCGTAGCGCCGGCCGGGGTCGCGGTCTGCTTGCCCGTGACGAGTCGGACGGGGGCCGTGATGCGCGGCGCGAGCGCGATCGGATCGAACTCGAGCCACTCCTTCCAGGCCAGGACGGCGAACCGCCCGCTCCACTCCGAGATGGCGCCGCGACGAGGGTTCAGGTAGTAGTCGAGCACGTCGGCCGGCATGTGCATCGCCGCGCTCGCATCCGTGCTGCTGGCGGCTGGCACGTATGCGACCTCGGCAGACTCCGCGTATCGCTCGCGCGCGGCGAGCGCCTGCTCGATGCGCTGCTTCACGGCATCGTGGCCGCCGTAGGTGGTGCGCACGATCTCGGCGTCGTGCAGCCACGGAGCGATCATCGCCACGCTCTTGAGCTGCGGCTCGGCGATCATGGCCGCCGCCACGTATCCCGCGCTCGCGCAGATCGGAACCGCCCCGATGCGGTCAGGGTCGACGGCGGGGTGGGTGCGCAGGAACGCCACGGCATTGCGGACGTCCTCCGCCTTGCTGCGGGCCGACTCGACGTCGCGAGGCTCGCCCTCGCTCCCGCCGAACCCGCGGAAGTCGAAGGTCAGCACCACATATCCCGCATCCGCGAGCAGCGGCGCGTAGTTCGCGGGCATCTGCTCCTTGACCGTGGTCCAGGAGCCGGTGACGATGACCGCGGGGGCGCGGCCCTTGGCCGAGGACCAGATGGAGCCGGCGAGCCGCGCGCCCTGACTGAAGAAGGAGGTTGGTTTAGGCATAGGGCGCACGTTACGCGGCTGGGCGTGTCAGGTCTTGAACGAGATTGACCGAGGGACGGAGGCGCGCGTGGCCCGCTGGTAGGCGCCTGGCGACAGACCAACCACGCGCTTGAAGACACGGCTCAGGTGGCTCTGGTCGGCGAAGCCGAGCTCGAGCGACGTCCATGAGATGTCTGCGCCGCGCGAGAGCAACACCCGCGCGCGTTCGACGCGCAGCCGGAGGACGAACGCATGGGGGGGGAACGCCGACTCGGCGGCGGAACTCCCTCAGCAGCACGAATCGGTTGGAGCCGACGGCGTCGGCTAGCTCCTGCAGGGTAGGCGGATCGGCGATCCTGCTCGTGAGGAGCTCGCGGGCCCGGTCTGCCGCCCGCGCGTCGAGGCCGGCATCGAGAAACGGGGCCGTAACGAGCCCGGCACCGAGCAGCGCGTCGATCAGCTCCGTGACGACGACCTGTTTATTCAGCGTGGATGCGTCCGACCGCAGCACGCGGATGCAGCGACTCAGACCTCTCAACGCTGGCCGCTCGACGAATCGCATCGCTCCTATCAGTCCACCCGGCGGCAGTAGCGTCGGCTCGATGTCGATCGAGAGAAACCCCGCTTGTCCCGTCGCGCGCGTAGACCAGACGGTGCCCGGCGTCCGAACGCAGATCGCATCCTCCGGATAGCGAAGGGTCCGCCCGTCCGCTCGCACGTCGTGCGCAGGGCCGGTCTTCAGACAGACACCGAGGCTCTCGTTGACCCGATCGGGGAAGGACCGATCTGCGGGCGTGGCGTGAACGACCTCGACCGCGTTGTCGAGGTAGCGCTTGATGTGGCAGCCATCGAGGGCGATCGCCTGCACCACGTCGGGAAGGATTGCCGTGTCGCCTCGAGCATCACTCACGATCGAAAACCTCCGGAGTGCCATGACGGGCGTCTCGTGCGTGGCTCGCGCGGACACCGATCCAGATTCGATCCGCCGCCAACCCGTCAGCATAACGTAGCGGGATATCAGGCAGTACTACGTGTCAGCGTCAGCCGAATGGGGGAAGCGTCAGAGTCATGAACACACTGTTCGGGTCTGGTCGGTAGTCGCCGAACGGTGGGCACTCCACGAATCCGTGTCGCGCGTAGAGCGCACGGGCCGGCGCGAAGTACGGCCACGCGCCCGTCTCGAGGCTGAGCCGCGACATCCCATGCTCCCGGGCAGAGCCGATGATGTGGCGCAGGAGCGCCGACCCGACGCCCCGGCCGCGCATCGCCTCGGCCGTGTGCATCGACTTCACCTCGCCGTGGCCCGCCGTCAGCTGCTTGAGGGCGCCGACGCCGAGCAACGTCGCTCGTGCCTCGCTCTCCCACGCCGACCAGAAGGTCACGTCCGGCGCTCGCAGTCCGGATAGGTCGAGCGCATGCGCGCTACCCGGCGCCGTCTCCGCGGTCGCCCGGGCCAGATGCGTGCGCAACAACTCGATCACGCGCGAATCGTCCATGCCGCCTTCGACGATGTAGATGTACACGATGCGCCTCAAGGGTGGCAGATGGCGACGACGCAGCGGGCGGTAACCACTCGGCCATCAGCTCGACGCGCGCATCCTCGTTAGAACGTGCTGCGGTCGCCCCGATCGCGGTCTGGTCGTAGCTTGACCTGGCGGGTGCGTTGAGAGCCAATTCGATGCGCGTCTGGAGTCGCATGCCGTAGGACCGTAGGACAACTGCCACAATTGGAGCGAAAACTGCATAGGTATCCCTTACCATCCTGCGTACTGACCGGCCGGCGCTCAGGGGAGCGGCTCGGAGACGGCAGGCGTTGGAATGACCGCCCACGCAGCACCCACGTTCTTGCACGGAGAAAGTACGATGCGTACGACTGGCACGGTGAAGTGGTTCAACGACGCGAAAGGCTTTGGCTTCATCACGCCCGAGGATGGCGGGAAGGACCTGTTCGTCCACCATTCGGCGATCCAGGGCAGTGGCTTCAAGTCGCTGGCCGAGGGCGAGCGCGTGGAGTTCGACGTGGTGCAGGGTCAGAAGGGCCCGGCCGCGGAGAACGTCACCAAGCTCGGCGGCGGCAGCGAAGGCGGCAGTGGTGGTAGTAGTGGTGGCGGCGGTGGCGGTGGCCAGGGTGGGCGTAGCGGTGGCTACGGAGGGGGCGGGGGTGGTGCTGCGGGTGGAGGTGGGCGCCGCCGCGAGTACTGATCGCCGGTCTCGGCGCGGATTCTCGGATACCAGCCCGGCGCTCACCGCGAGGTGAGACGCCGGGTGCCCGACTGATCGAATCAGGGGCTGGATGACACGCCGCTTCGCGGGCGTCCTCGCGCTCCTCGCCGGGGCCATGTCGTGCGCCCCGCGACCACCGCACATGCGGAGCGAGACGCAGTCGGGCGCGCCCCCGCGTACGTTCGCGGTCGTGGGCCGGAGCGATCTGGGCGGGGCGGGACTCAACGGGAGCATCGCGGTCGTCGGCGTGACGGCGATCGTCGCCGCGGGGGTCACTCCCGCCGCCGGGGTCCACACGCACCTCTACAACCCGTACGCATGTCCCGCCGTCGCGGTCAAGGTCGTTGACCTTGTCGTGCCCGCGCGGCCCACGGTCGTCGCCACGATCCCGCTGCCGGCCGGCGTTGCCGTGAGCGACGTGGCTGCGCTCCGCGTGCGCGGGAGTGCGTACCAGGGTGACCTCGTCGCTATCGCGCTCGCACAGTGCAATCTCGCCGGGAGCTACGTCGAGCGGGGCGTGGTCTACTACGACGTCTCGGTCCCCGCGCGACCGCGCTTCCTCGGTCGCTACCAGGCGGATGCCGACAGCGTGCACCCGGCGGCCACGCCGCCCTGCGGACCACCCCCGGCGGGAAGCGGACGCCGCTGCGCGTCGTCGCAGCACTCCGTAGCACTCGTCGCGCGCTCGGACGGGCGCGTGCTCTCGCTGTCCACCGAGCCGGGTGCGTCGGCATCCAACTTCCCATCCGGCGACCTCCGGGTGGTGGACGTCACCGACCCCACGCGCCCCACGCAGCTCGGATCGTTCCCGGAGCGCGGCGAACCCATCCTCTCGGGGAATGGCTGCCGTCCGTTCGCCGCCAGCCATGCGGCGACGTCCTACGCTGCGGGCGTACGCGCCGCCGTCGCGTGGTTCGACGGCGGCCTGCGCCTCGTGGACCTCGCATCGCCTGCGTCACCGCGCGAGCTGGCGGGCTTCCGCTATCCGGCCGCACGCGCCGTCGAGGGAAACGCCGCGTACGTGACCACGGGCACGGTGGACGGTCGCGAGCTCGCGCTCGTGGCCGAGGAGGATTGGATCGCGACAACGACGACGCTCCACCTCGCTGGGCCGGCGCCGCTCGCCGGCACCCACGTGGCGTGCGAGGCGATGTTCACGCTGTTCGCGCCCGGCGACGACGTCGCGCTCTTCCGCAGGCCGGGGAGCGCCATCGCGGGGGAGATCGTGTACCTTGGCCGCGGCTGCCCGGGCAATCCCGGCGACGGCCTGCACGCGGGCACGCCGAACACCGATTCGTATCTCGCGGACCCACGCGGCAAGATCGTGCTCGTGGACCGCACCGCGCAGCCCGTCCAGCCCGGCGTCCCGAGCGGCGCCGGATGCTCGGTCGCCGAGCGTGTGCGGAGAGCGCAGGGGGCGGGCGCGCTGGCGGTGGTCGTCGCGCAGACCGTTGCGTCCTCGCCGCTCGCCTTCGCGCCGGATGGGGATCCGGCCGGTCTGACGATCCCGGCGGTGCAGATCGACAAGGGGATCGCGGACACGTTGCGTGCGGCGCTCTGCCCATCCGTTGGCGACGACGGGAGGTGTCGTGGAATGGCCAGTGTGCGCGCGACGCTTCGCGGCACGGTGGGCGAGTGGGGCGCGCTCCGCGTGCTCGAGCTGCCGGCGAACGGCGAGCCGCGCGAGATCGCTCGCTACCGGACCGAGCGCGCGACACGCTTCCCGCCGCCCGACCTCGGCGTCTACGCACCGGGGCGGGCCGTGATCGTGGACGGCCGGGCGTACGTGGCCTGGAACTCGGACGGCCTGCGGGTTCTCGACCTGCGCGACTTGCAGCGCGGCGCACGCGAGGTTGGCGCGTTCCTACCCGCTGATGTGCGCGATCCCACCGGCGCGCTCCCGGCGAAGAGCTACGTCGTCGGCGTCGCGAGCGTCACGGTCGGCGGCGCCCGGTACATCGTGATCTCCGACGTCAATTCCGGTATCTACGTGCTCCAGTAGCGCGTGCGTGTGAGGCGTGGAGTCGCCGTCATCTGGCAGCTCTGTCTTCTCTGGCTGGCGGCGTGCGGTCGTGGCGAGCTGCCGGGCTCCACGGGAGAGCCGCTGCCCGACGAGGAGCAATCACTGGTCGTCGGCGCCGGCGAGGACGAGTTCACGGCCGAGGCGAACCGGCAGCGCCTCGGCATGTACCCGCTGAACGCGTCCATCTGCGAGCCACTGGTCCGGCTGACCGAAGACTTCCGCGTGCAGCCCTGGCTCGCCACCCGCTGGGAGTACCGTGGCGACAACACGTTCCGCCTGTGGCTCCGGACGGACGTGCGCTTCCACGACGGACGCCGCTTCGACGCCGCGGCCGTCAAATTCTCGCTCGACCGTGTGGCGGCGCAGATTCAGCACAGCTTCCTCTCGGCCGAATCCGTCCGGATCGTGGACGACAGCACCGTGGACGTGCGCCCCGCGCGACCGAACCTGCGGCTCGTCGAGCAGCTCGTGCATCCGAGCTACTCGATGGTGGCGCCGGGGAGTGACCCCCGCCTGCACCCGGTGTGCACCGGCCCGTTCCGCTTCGCGGAGTACGTGCCGCGGAGCCGGCTGGTCGCAACCAGAAACGACGACTACTGGGGGGCGAAGGCGCGGCTGCGCCGCCTCACCTTCCGCTTCATCCCCGACGAGAACACGCGCGTGCTCGCGCTGCAGGCGGGTGAGGTGGACGCCATCATCGACGTGAGCCGCGGCGCGGTGGCCGGGCTGCAGCGGCAGCGTGGCCTGCGCATCGCGAGCGCGCCGCCGGGCGGGGTGCTCCTCGCCTACCTCGCGCTTCACGGGCGCGCGCCCCACGGCATCCTCGGCGACCGCGTGGTGCGCCGCGCGGTCGTCATGGCGCTGGACCGGCGCGCGCTCGCGGAGCGCATCCTGGATGGACATGCCACGGTCGTGCACACCGTGAACCCGCCGGCGGTGCTCGGCCGCCACGCCGCGCTCGTGCGCGGGTTGCCGCACGCCCCGGGCGAGGCCGCCCGGTTGCTCGATGCCGGGGGGTGGCGCGTGGGACCGCGCGGCGTGCGCGAGAAAGTTGGAAGGCCGCTCGCGCTGCTCCTGATCATGCAGTCGACCTCCATTGACCCGGCGGTCGCCGAGTACATGCAGGCGCAGCTGGCGGCGGTCGGGATCGCGGTGACCATCGAGCGGCTCGATCCGGCGGCGTACGGGGAGCGGCTCAACTCGGGTCGCTTCGACCTGGACCTCGAGCTGCCGAACCAGAACGACGCCAACCCCGCCTTCCTGCTCGCGCTCCGCTGGTATCGGCCGTCGGCCGTGGCGAGCGCCGCGTTCATGGCGCCCGGCCCGGCCTACGACGCGCTCGTCGAGCGCGCGCTGGCCGCCACCGACCACGACGCGGTGCAGGCGCGGGCGGCGGAGGCGATGCGGTATCTCCTGGACGATGAGGCCGCAGCTATTCCGCTCGCCGGCGTCTATCGCATCTACGCGATGCGCGTAGGGGTGCGTGGCCTCGAGCATCCCCACCCGGCCAAGACGCACCAGTGGTGGAACGCGCTCTGGCTCGCGAGGTGACGGCGTGGCCCGCTTCCCGCTCTCGTACCTGAGGCGCCGCGCGCTTTCTCTCGCTCTCGTCTGGCTTGGGATCTCGGTCCTCGCGCACGGGCTCGCGAGCCTCGCGCCAGGGGATCCGGCCGAGATCGTCCTGCTGCGCGAGACGGGAGAAGCGCCATCGGCGGAGGCCGTGCGACGGCTCCGCCAGGAGCTCCGGCTCGACGCCCCGTGGCCGGTGCGCTACGCGCGCTGGCTCGGAGGCGCCGTGCGGGGCGACCTCGGTCGCTCGTACCGTACGCGCGAGCCAGTACTGCCCGCCCTCCTCGCGCGATTTCCGGCGACGCTCGCGCTGGCGACGACCGCACTGCTGATCGCGCTGGTCGTCGCGCTCCCGCTCGGCGTGCTCTCCGCGATGCGCCGCGACTCGTGGTGGGACGGCACGACGCGCGTCGTCGCCCTCGTCGGTGCGTCCGTCCCGAGCTTCTGGCTCGGGTACCTGCTCACCCTGCTCTTCGCGGTCACGCTCCGGATTCTCCCGGTCGCCGGCGGCGGCGATTGGGCGCATCTGGTGCTCCCGGCCCTGACCCTGAGCATCGCCGCCGCCGCGCCGATGACGCGACTCACCCGCGCGGCGGTGCTCGACGTGCTCGCGCTGGACCACGTGCGGACCGCACGCGCGAAGGGCGTACCGGCCTCCGGGCTCATCACGCGTCACGTGCTGCGAAACGCGCTCAATCCCATCGTCACCATCACCGCCGTGCGGTTCGGACGTCTGCTGGGTGGTGCGGCCATCATCGAAACGGTCTTCGCCTGGCCCGGCATCGGTCGTCACGCCGTCGAGGCCATCTTCGACCGCGACTATCCCACGATTCAGGGATTCGTCCTCCTCACGGGGACGACCTTCGTCATACTCAACCTGCTCGTCGATCTGACATACCGTTGGCTCGACCCTCGTGCGCACCCATTCCCCGGCGCCGGGTCGGTCCGTGTCCGCCCGTAGGGGAAGCGCGGCCTGGTTCGCGCCGCTCCTCCGCGACCGACTCGCACGGGCCGGGCTCGCGATCATCCTCGGCTTCGCCATCCTGGCCGTGGTGGCACCGGTGGTCGCCCCACATGACCCGGTGGTGGTCAACGCGGTCCGGCGCCTCGAGGGCCCGAGCTTCGCGCATCCACTCGGCACCGACGCGCTCGGGCGCGATCTGCTCAGCCGCCTGCTCCACGGCGCGCGGTGGTCGCTCGGGGGCGTCGCGCTCGCGACGGCGCTGATCACAACCGTAGGCGTCACGATCGGCATGGTTGCCGGCTACGTCGGCGGCATCGTGGACGAGATCCTGATGCGCACCGTTGACGTCGTACTCGCGTTTCCGGGCCTGGTGCTCGCCCTGGCGGTCGCCGGCATTCTCGGCTCGGGGATCGCGAGCGTGACGGTCGCGCTGGTGAGCGTGTGGTGGGCGAGCCATGCCCGCCTGGTGCGCGGCCTCGTGCTGACGCTCCGCGCTGGGCCGGTCGTGGAGGCGGCGCGCGCCCTCGGCGCGCGCGAGGGACGCATCCTCGCGCGTCACGTCCTCCCCGACGTCCTCCCCGCGGCGGTCGTGCTCGCGACGCTCGAGATGGGGGAGCTCGTGCTGGTCATCGCGGGGCTGGGCTTTCTCGGGTTGGGCGCGCAGCCGCCCGTGGCCGAGTGGGGGGCGATGGTGAGCGAGGGGCGCCGCCACTTGCTCGACGCCCCACAGCTCACCATCTACCCCGGGCTCGCCATCAGCCTCGCCGTGCTGGGCTTCAATCTGCTCGGCGAGGGCGTACGTGATGTGCTCGACCCGCACACGGTCCACACGCGCGTTACTTGACGCTCCAGTCGGTGGCGAGCGCGACCGTACCCCACGCCAACCGCAGCTCGCCACGGGGCGCGCCAGGCTGCGTCGAAGGAATCAGCCAGAACGTGAGGCTCTCGAGCGCGGCCGGCAGGGTGCTCTGGCGCAGGTCCACGCGCGCGACGTCGTTGGCCGGGTCATACGCCATCGCGGCCGCCATCGGCGACTGCGCGACATCCTTCTGGATGAGTAGCTTCCACCCGGCGCGGCTCGGCAGTGTCTGCAGCACGTAGGTCCCCTTCGGCACGCTCGCGCCGCCGATGACCAAGTCAATGTCCGTCGTCAACTTCGTCGCGTCGTTCGCCCCCGTGCGCCATGGCTTGTCATAGGGCACGAGGCTGTCGGTCAGGAGCCGCCGGCCGCGCAGGTGCGGCTGGCCGAAGTCAATCCGGATCTTCGACGGCTGCGCGGCTGCGCGCGCCGCGCTGTCCACGAGGGTGAGCACGACCTCGGTGGTGCCGCGCCCGCTCGCCGCGACGCGCATTGGCGCCTGTGCCTGGAGGGAGGCAGCAGCCATCGCGGTGAGCGCGAACGTGGGAAGGGCGGAACGGAATCGCATGGCAGGGAACCGGGTGGGGGTAGACATTGGACAGGTGGACGTTAACGACCAGACATCGTGCTGGACACCGCGTCCGCCAGGAGGTTGACGCCGAGTACCGCGGCGGCGATGGCCAGGCCGGGAAAGACCGAGAGCCACCAGGCGACGCGCAGGAAGCCCTGCGCCTGGCCGGCGAGCACACCCCAGCTCAGCACGTTCGGGTCGCCCAGCCCCAGGAAGCCGATGCTCGCCTCGACGAGCAGCACCTGCCCGAAGAGTAGTCCGAGGAGCACCGCGGCGCTCGGGAAGACGTTGGGCAACAGGTGTCGCCAGAGGACGCGGCGCCTGGATGCGCCAGACGCCTGAGCCGCGACCATGAAGTCGAGCTCGCGGGTCACGAGCACCTCACCGCGAACGACGCGCGCCAGCACCGGCCACGACGTCAGCCCGAGGGTGAGCACGACGCGGTCGATGCCGGGACCGAACAGCGCGAGGGCAACGACGACGAGAAAGAAGCGCGGCAGCACCTGGAAGAGCTCCGTCGCACGGAGGGACGCGTCGTCCACGATGCCGCCGTAGTAGCCCGCGAGCAACCCGACACCAACACCGCAGAGGCAGGCGAGTAGCGTGACCGCGGAGGCGACGAGCAGTGACGTCCGCGCACCATGCAGCACCCCGCTGAAGAGATCCCGGCCGATCGCGTCCGTGCCCATGGGGTGCGCGAAGGACGGCGGGGAGAGGGGCGCGGCGGCGAACGCGAACGGATCGGCTGTCGCGAGGAGCGGAGCGAGCAGCGCCATGGCGAGTACGCCCACGACGAGCGTGGCGCCGATCGCACCGGCGGGCAGTGCCACCACGGCACGCCAGGAGGCTCGCCGCCGCCACACCGCATCCGGCGCCGCCCGCGCGGGCGCCAGCTCAGCGGAGTCGAACGCGGGGATCAATGGCGGCATACGCGAGATCCGTCGCGAGATTCACGAGAACCACGGCGAGCGAGACGAGGAGGAAGAGCGCGAGCAGCACCGGCGTGTCACGGGTCTGGAGCGCGTCGAGCATCAGGCGGCCGGTGCCAGGCCAGCCGAAGACGATCTCGACGACCGCGGCGCCGGCGACCAGGTGGCCGGCACGCGCCCCGATCACGGTCACGACCGGCAAGAGCGCGCGCGGCAGCGCGTGGCGCAGCAGCACGGCACGCTCGCCGACTCCCTTGGCGCGCGCGGTCCGCACGTGGTCGCGGGTCAGCTCGTCGATCACGCCGCTGCGTGTGAGGCGGACGAAGACCGCCAGTTCCTGCGACGCGAGGACGAGCGCCGGCAGCGCGAGGTGCCGCAGCACGTTGGCCGCGCGCGCGAGCCCCGTCACGTCGCCCCCCGCCGTTATCATCCCCTGCACCGGCGCGAGGCCAAACCGCAGCGCGATAACGAGAATGGCGAGCTGCCCGATCCAGAACACCGGAGCGGAGTAGAGCCCGAGCGCCAGCGCGCTCACGCCGACATCGCGCGCGCCGAACGGCCGGCGCCCGGCGAGCGTACCGAGGGGAACGGCCGCCATGATGGCCACGAGCAGCGCGGTCCCGGTGAGCAGGGTGGTGGCCGGTACCCGCTCCATGACGACGGCGGCGGCGCTGCGTCCCTGCACGTAGGAAAAGCCGAGGTCTCCGTGGGCGACGCGGCCCGCGTAGGTGACGAGTTGCCGCGGTAGTGGCTGATCCAGCCCGAAGTGCCGCCGCATGTCCGCGTAGTAGCGCGCGTCGCCATGCTCGCCCGCCAGCGCGAGCACCGGATCGCCGGGCGCCGCGTGCACGAGCACGAAGCTGACGAGCAGGATGCCGGCGACGGTTGGAACGACCTGCAGCAGCCGGCGCAGCACGAAGCGGGTGCTCATCGCCCGAGCGACCGGCCGCTCCTTCCGCTCACTCCCCGCACCGCGCGCGTGCGGCGAAGTGCGCGGACGTCTCGAAGCCGTGGCATCGCACGCTGTGCGCGCGCGTCGCGATCGTCTCCACCAGCCACACATAGGGCTGGTCGCGCACCACGAGCTCCTGGATCTCGCGATAGAGCCGGCGCCGCTCGCCCGGGTCGAGCGCGGAAGCGGCGCGCTCGAAGAGCGAATCGACCACCGGATTGCGGTAGCCAGCCATGTTCGAGAATGGCACCGGCGCCACGTTCGACGAGACGAGCATCCGGCGTACGCCGATCTCCGGGTCGGTGCCGTTGCAGTAGGCGCCAATGGCCGTATCGAAGTCGCGCGCGGTGAATACAGCCTGGGAGAACACGGCCTGCTCCAGCGGCTCGACGCGGAGGTCGATGCCCACGGCGCGAAGCTGTGCCCGGAGCAGGTCGCCGTAGTTTGCCTGCGATGGCAGCACCGTGAGCCCGATCGCGAACGCGGTGCCGTCGGCGACACCGCGCACGCCCCGCGCCACCCGCGGCTGGCCAGCCGCGCCGCGCGTCCATCCGGCGCTGTCGAGCAATGCCGCGGCGCGCGCGGTGTCCCAGGCCAGGATCGGGAGGCCCGCGGCGTGGGCGAACGCGATCCGCGAGGAGATCGGCGCGTCGGCCGCGCGTCCCTCGCCGAATAGCACGCGCTCCACGATCTGATCCCGGTTCACGGCGTGGGCCACGGCGCGTCGCACGCGCAGGTCCCGGAAGAAAGGCCGGTCGAGGTTGAAGCCGAGCGTCGTGATGCAGTTGCTGCCACCAGGGTTGACGGTCGCCTGGAGGAGCCGCACGCGCGGATCACGACGCAGGCGCTCGCGCTCCGGGCCCGGCACGGCGAACAGGTAGTCCACTTCGCCCGCCTCCAGCGCGATCACCTGCGTCGCGGGATCCGGGATGATCCGCAGAACGACGGCCTCGAGCCATGGGGCTCCGAGGAAATAGTCCTTGTTCGCCGCATAGCGGATCTCGCTCCCTGCCCGGTACGACACGAAGCGGAACGGGCCGGTGCCGACCGGCGCCGTGTTCGCCGGGTTGCGCAGCGGGTCGCCCCCGGCGAACACGTGCCGGGGGATGATCGGCGCCTCTACCATGTCGAGCTGCTGCAGGAGCGGCGCGTACGGGCGGCGGAAGCGGAACTCGACTGTGGAGTCGTCCAGCACCCGGACGCCCGCGAGCGCCGGGCCGAGCGAGGCCCGCGTGCGAGCGTGGAACTTGAGCAGGACCTGCGTGAAGGTGAACTCGACGTCCGCGGCGGTGAATGGCTGGCCGTCGTGCCAGCGCACGCCGGGCCGCAGGTGGAAGACATAGCGCGCACCACCGTCCTCGACCTCCCACCGCGTGGCGAGCGCGGGCTGCGGTTGGAGCTGCTCGTCGAGGGTGAGGAGGCCATCGTAGAGGAGCGCCGCGGCGGTGTGGACGCCACCGTTCGTGGTGATCGCGGGGTTGAGGTGGCCGGGGTCACCGCCAATAGCGGCGACGAGGGTTCGCGGCGCGCGCCGCGCGCCCTCGCGCGCGCAGGCGACGCCGAGGGTGAGCGCGAGCGGCCCCGCGAGCGCACCAAGTAGTAGGCGCCTGAGGCATGGTCCACCAGGCGTCGCGGTCATCGAGGCGCGGAAGGGTGAGCGGAGCGGGCCGGAGCGGGCTCCAATGTGCCAAGCGCATCGGGGGCGCGTAAGCCTCGCGGGCGGAGGGCCATCGCCTTGCCGGGAGGCGCACCGGACGCGACGTTTCGCGCATGTCCCACGGCGCGGGCGAGGTCAGCGAGCGAGACATTCCGCCGTGCGGCTGCTCCGAGCCCGGTGCCGCGAACGCCGCGACCTGTTACTGCGGCGTCGAGGACCTGCTCCGCATCATCCGGCGCCGCTACTCGCTCGCGGTGATGAACGTCATCCACGGCCGTGGAGAGGCCCGCTACCACGACGTGTCGGACGCGCTCCCGGGGATGAGCAGCTCGACGCTGGCCGAGACGCTGCACGCGCTGGCCGCGGCGCGGCTCCTCGATCGGCGTCAGGCAGACGAGCGTCCGCACGCATCTTACCGTTTGACGGCATCGGGCGTGAAGCTCCTCAGGCGACTCCGGCAGCTCCTCGGCGAGCTGGACACGCCGTAGGCAGGGGCACCCACCCGCGTTGCACTTCGATTGACCGAAGCGAATTTGCGGACTGCATGTTGCAGCCGTAGCGTGCGGTGAGCAACCCTGGGGGACGAGCACAATGGGAACGACGGCGACCGAGTCGAAGATCCGCGGCGGCCAACCGTCCATCCCGGAGACGATGCCGGACGAGAAGCGCGAGCGGCTCCCGCTCGGGCCGCTCAAGACGGTCCACGTCTTCTGGATGGCCGGGATGAGCTGCGATGGCTGCACCATCACGGTGGCCGGCGCCACGAACCCGGGAATCGAGGGGCTGCTCACGGGCACAGTGCCCGCGATGCCGAAGGTGTTGCTCCACCACCCGGTGCTCTCGGTCGAGGCTGGCGCAGAGTTCATGCAGTCGTTCAAGGACGCCCACGCCGGCACGCTCGGCGATCCGTACGTGGTCGTCTTCGAGGGATCGGTGCCCGACGAGCGCATCGCGGCACGCACCGGCGGTTACTGGTCGGCCATGGGCTCGGAGGTGATGTCTGGCGAGGCCGAGGGGGGCGGCGCGCGCATGGTGCCGACGACCGAGTGGCTGAGCCGCCTCGCCCCGGGTGCCGCGGCGACCATCGCCATCGGTACGTGTGCTACGTGGGGTGGAATCCCGTCGGCCGAGGGGAACCCCACCAACGCGATGAGCGTGATGGACTTCCTCGGCGCCGACTACCGCAGCGCGTTCGGCCTGCCGGTGATCAACATTCCGGGGTGCGCGCCGCAGGGCGACAACTTTACCGAGACCGTGTTCGCGGTGCTGCTCTTCCTGCAAGGGCTTGGTCCGCTCCCCGCCTTCGACGAGCTCGGGCGGCCCGCCTGGCTGTACGGCGAGACGGTGCACCGGGGCTGCAACCGGGCTGGCTACTACGAGGAGGGCATGTTCGCGCACGAGTATGGCGGCGCGGAGTGCCTCGTCGAGATCGGGTGCTGGGGACCGGTAGTCAACTGCAACATCGTGAAGCGCGGCGCGATCAACCACATGGGCGGGTGCATGGAGGCGGGCGGCATCTGCATCGCGTGCACGATGCCGGGCTTCCCCGACAAGTTCTCGCCGTTCTACAAGGCGCCGCCGGGCGGCATCATCTCGACCACGATGTCGCGCGGCGTCGGCGGGATGATCCGGCGGCTCAGGCGCCTGAGCAACCGGCACGCGAGCCGCGAGGTGCGCTGGGACCGGAACAAGGCCGTGCCCAGTGGGTGGGGCCACGTGCCGGGGCAGAACGTCGGGCTCAAGGCGATGGAGTTCTTCTACCAGCGGTGGCAGCACTGGGGCTCGCGGAAGCCCGGCCGCCACGCCGGCGAGGAGGAGCGCTTCTGGGGCGGCACGCGCCCCGGCCGCCCCGGCGACTACGTGGACGACAGCATCACGGAGGGGGGGGCACCGAAATGACCGATGCCGAGCTCTGGTCCGCATGGCGGCTGTGGATGGGCGTCGCCGCGCTCGTCATCCTGATCGCGGCGGCGTTGCTCATCACCATCTGGCGCACGGCCCGCGGCATCCACGCCGAGGCGGTGCGCGCCCTCAAGGCCGCCGAGCGGATCCGCGAGAGCACGATGCCCATCTGGGCGCTCGAGACGACGAACGAGGTCGCGGGTGAGCTGCTCGCCACGGTGGGGGAGATCGAGCGCAAGGGCGGCGCCCTCGCCGCCGCGCTCGAGTCGCACGCCGGCGCACGCTAGCGCGGAGGAGACCATGCAACTGGCGCAGCTACTGCAAGTGCCATCCGCGGACGTCGTCCGCGACGTCTGGAACGTGTCGCTCGTGATATTCGGCGTCGTGCTCATCGTCGTCGCCATACTCCTGACCCTCGTCCTGCGCGCCGCGCGCGACATCAGGGCGGGCGTCTCGGCCATCTGGAACGTCGGCCAGCGGATTGCGAACAACACCATCCATTTGGCGCTGCTCGAGAAGACCAACGCGGGCGCCGCGGCGATCCTCTCGTCGGCCGTCGGCGTGATCAAGGCGACCGGCGCGGTGCAGGCGCATTCCGCCGACTGCCCGGGGTGCCCGGCCTGCGTCCTCGGACCCCGGTGGAGCCGATGAACACCTTCACGCTGCTCGCGATCGCCTCCGTCGCCGCGGTGGTGGCGCTCTTCCTGGCGCTCGCCGGCTTCCTGTTCGCCATCATCGCCGAGCTGGAAGCGATCGGTGGCGAGGCGAAGGGGTACGGCGCCCGGGCGAGCTTCCTCTCGAAGATCCGCCTGGGCGTACGCGCGATCGAGGTGCAGACCGGCGCCATCGCGCCGCAGGTCACGAAGCTCAACGGCGCGCTCACATCGGTGCGCGATGGGCTCGTCGCCATCGACACGAACCTCGCCGGGGTGATCGCCAACGTCTCGCGGCAGGAGGGGAGATGAACGACCGTCTCATGCCAGATGCCGTGTACACCATCTGGTGGATCGGCCTCCTGCTCACGCTTCTCGTCTTCGTGCCGCTCGCCGTCTACCTCCTGCATCGGACGTGGCTGGCGGCGCGCTCCATCCAGTGGTACGCCGCGGACGCGCTGACGGCGGCGGCCGGTATCGCGGGCAACACCCAGCACATCCCTGCCCTCGACGCCACCATCGCGGTCGGTGGGTCCATGCTCGGCGTCGCCGGGCAGGTGGCGGCAAAGCTCGACGCGGCGGCGACGGTGCTCGCCGAACGCGCGGAGTGAGGAGACGCCCATGCTGTTGACGCTCACGCTCGTCACCGTCGCGCTCGTCGTCCTGGCGCTCGCCGGCTACCTGATCGCGATCGCCTGGTCGCTCGTGCAGACGCGCCGGACCGTCGCCGCCATTGCGAACGGTCTCGAGGCGGTCGCCGGCCACGTCCGGCCGCTGCCCGAGAAGCTGACCACGATCAACGGCGCCCTCACGCAGCTCCTCGCCGGCCTGCGGGCCGCCGACCGCCACCTCGGGCGCGTCGCCACTGTCTTCAAGCTCGGTTGAGGCAGCGATCATGTGCTTCAAGAATCTCCCCATCGACTTCGACGCGCAGGGCAAGGCGTTCCTGAAGGACGGCGCGGCGGACCCGTACTCCACCGCCACCGCCGGCCCGCCGGGCGTACCGAAGCAGCTCACGCCGGACAAGGTGGCCGAGCTGGTGAAGCGGAACGGACACGTGAAGGACGTGGACTTCGACCCGGTCACCCGGGTCGCCGGCGCGCTCGCCTTCCACACCGTGGCGGACGTGAAGGAGCGGAAGGTGCTCGAGGCGCGCTCGGTCGCGACGCTCTTCCGCGGCTACGAGGTGATCATGATCGGCCGCGACCCACGCGACGCGATCTACATCACGAGCCGAGCGTGCGGCGTCTGCGGCGGCGTCCACTCCACCTGTTCGGCGCACGCCATCGAGATGGCGATCGGGTGCCAGCCGCCACCGCTCGGCGTGCTCATCCGCAACCTCGCGCTCTCCCTCGAGTTCCTGTACGACAACCCGCTCCATCTGCATCTGCTTGCCGGGCCGGACTACTCGGAGGCCATCGTCAAGGGAACGAACCCCGGGCTGATCGAGCGCGCGAAAGTCACCGAGGCGCGCCACACCGACGTGCACGGGTTCCGGACGATCCACGACCTGATGGTGGACCTGAATCCGCTGAGCGGGAGCCTCTACCTCGAGGCGCTCCACATGACCCGGGTGGCGCGCGAGGCGTACGTGCTGATCTGCGGGAAGTATCCGCACCCGCAGACCATCGTGCCGGGCGGGATGAGCTCGACGATCAACCTGACGGTGATGAACGAGATGTTCATCCGCATGAGCCAGTTCTTCGACTACGCGAAGAAGATGGCCGGCATCTGGGATGATCTCACCGACTTCTTCTACGAGGCAGACCCCGAGTACAAGAAAGTCGGCGCCCGGCGCGCGAACATGATCGACACCGGCATCTTCGACGACCCGAACGCGTACGACACGACCTACAAGAACGCGAACGTCTGGGGCAACCGCCGCTGGGCGACGCCGGGCGTGATCGTGGACGGCGAGCTCGTGACGACCGACCTGCAATCCATCAACATAGGGATCGAGGAGTTCATCGAGCACTCGTACTACGAGCCGTGGACGGGCAGCGGCCAGGTGCAGCACTTTCCCACCGACCCCGCCGGCCATCCGCTCTCGCCGTACCACCCCTGGAACAAGGTGACCAAGCCGAAGCCGGGCGGGCAGAGCTGGAAGGACAAGTACACCTGGGACACGGCGCCGCGGTGGGACCGTCTCGCGATGGAGGCGGGGTGCTACGCGCGGCTCTGGAACACGGCCGTCGCGCGGAAGATGCCCGACAATCCATTCCTCGAGTCCACGGGGCACTCGCTCAAGATGCGTCTGCCGCGCGGCAAGCTACCCGAGACGGAGATCGAGTGGCACGTGCCGGACGTGTGGAACGCGTTCGAGCGCAACCGCGCGCGCGCCTACTGCGTGGGCTGGACGTCGCTGATCGCGCTCAATACGTGGCTGGCAGCGATGGAGCGCCTCAAGGATGGCGACACCAAGACCTCGACCAAGTTCGAGATCCCGAAGAAGGGCGAGCAGGTGGGCGTCGGCTTCTGGGGTGCCGGGCGTGGGTACCTGACGCACCACCTCGTGCTCGACCGCGGCGCCGTGTCGAACTACCAGATCGTCACGCCGTCCACGTGGAACGCGTCGCCCACCGACCGGTGGGGGCAGCCGGGCCCGTACGAGGAGGCGGTGATGAACACGCCACTCCTCGAGGAGTCGAACGATCCCGAGCAGTTCCGCGGCATCGACATCCTCCGCGCCATCCGCAGCTTCGATCCGTGCATGCCGTGCACGACGCACATCCAGTCGGAGGCCGGGATGATCACGCGCGAGGTCAACACCTGCGCGTGCGGGCTGGACGACTAACGTCATGGTGCGTGGCTCACCGACGCGGACGGTGATCGGCGGCGTCGGGTATCGCAACCTGCGCGATCACTCGCTCGGCATCGTCATGAGCGACGAGCTCGAGCTAGAGGCCCGGCCGCCGGCGCTCCTCGTCGAGGATCTGTGCTACGGGCCCGTCGCCGTGGGGCAGTGGCTCCTCGACGAGGCGCGCGAGGCGCCGATCACGCGGGCCGTGTTCGTGACGGCAGTCGCGCGCGAGGACGGCCGGCCGGCCGGCACGATCAGCGCCTACCGGTGGGACCGGGTGCTGCCGCCCGACGACGAGATCCAGCGGGCCGTGACCGACGCCGTCACCGGCGTGATCCTCCTCGACAACACGCTCGTCGTCACCGAGTGGATGAAGGCGCTGCCCGCCGAGACCCTCGTCGTGGAGGTCGAGCCGCAGGAGCATGCCTTCGGCGATGCGATGAGCCCCGCGGTCGCCGCCGCGTACCCACGGGTGCGCGATCTGGTGATGCGGCTGGCGACGAGTGAAGCGTTCGGCCGGACGCTCCCCGTCACGCCGTTGGGTGGGAGCTGGGCGGCCGCCGGGTGGGAGGTCATGCGATGAGCGCGGCCGAGCGCGTGGTGCCCTCGGTACCCTCGCTGCCCCCGGTGCCGGCCGACGTCGGCGATGAGGCGCCCGCTCACGAGATGGCGGATGTTTTGGCCGAGGTCGAGCAGCTCATCGCGGCGCTCACCACGCACCCGGACTCCGCGGTGAGCGAGACGACGACGGCGCTCCTCGAGCGCATCGACCTCGTGCATCGCACCGGCCTCGCGCATCTCATGGGCGCCATCCAGTCGATGGCCGGGGACGCGTTCGTGAACCGCCTGACGGCGGACCCCGCGATCCGGCTGCTGCTCATGTCCTACGACCTGCTCGCGGTCGACCGGCGCACGCTGGCCGAGGAGGCGCTCGATGCCGTGCGTGGCCACCTGCACGCGCACGGCGTCGATGTGGAGCTGGTGGAGGTGCTGGGCGGTGTGGTGTCCGTGCGCCTGCACGGGCCGCCGGCCGACGACGCAGCGCTCGATGGCGCGCGGCGGGATGTGGAAGAAGCGCTGCGTGCGGGGCTGCTTGGCTTCCAGGAGCTGGAGGTGGCCAATGGCGACGGCACTCGGCCGGCGCCGAAGGATTCAGCGTTCCTGCCGATCGCATCGCTCCGTCGCGCGCAGCGGCCCGTCTACCAGGCTGTGTGCCACGCGAGCGAGCTCGCGGCCGGCGCCATGCGTGGTGCGATCGTCGGGGGCACCGGCGTGTTGCTGGCGCATGTGGGCGACGAGTTCTTCGCGGTGCGGAACGCGTGCGGCGAGAGCCCGTTGCCGCTCGACTACAGCACGCTCGCCGGAACCGAGCTGCGGTGCAGTTGGCACGGCTGCCGGTACGACATCCGGACAGGGCACCGGCTGGACCGTCCGGGTGCCGGGCAGGAAGAACACCTGCGAGTGCTGCCGGTGCGTGTGCGCGACGGCGTGGTCGAGATCGTGGTCGGCACCGCGGCGGCCGCGTGACGTGTACATGATGACGTGCACGTGATGACGCGCACGCTGATCGCTGGTTTCGGCAATGTGCTGCGCGGCGACGACGGCTTCGGCGTCGAAGTCATCCGCCGCCTGGAAGCTCGTGGGCTCGCCTCGGCGTCGGTCGCGCTGCTGGATGTGGGCACCGGCGGCATCCGGCTCGCGCAGGAGCTTCAGGCACCAACACCGTTCGACCGCTTGATCATCGTGGACGCCGCGACGCGTGGCGGCGCGCCGGGCTCCGTGTACACGCTCGTGGTCGAGGGCGTGCGGCCGACGCGCGAGATCGACATGCACACCGCCGTGCCGTCGCGGGCGCTGGAAGTGGCACAGGCGTTCGGGCCGCTGCCGCCGGAGATCTATCTCGTCGGCTGCGAGCCTGCGTCCGTGGACGAGCTGACCCTCGACCTGTCGCCGGTGGTCGAGTCGGCGGTGGACACGGCCATCCGGCAGATCGAGGCGCTGATATGAGCGACGACGATGGAGTGGTCGAGGGAGCGGGCGGCGACGGGGGGCAGGAGATCGCCCGCGAGGACGAGCTGCTCGAGCTGTTGTACTGGTTCGAGGGCGAGGGCTTCGGCGGCGTCGCGACGCTCGGGGGGATCACGCGATTCACGACGCTGGCCGAGCCGGTCGTGCGACGAACGCTCGACCGCCTGATCGGGCGTGGGGACGTCGTGCTCGACGCGCGCGAAGCCGGGGAGTATCGTCTCACCGAGCCTGGCCGGCGGGAGGCCGCGCGTCGGTTCGCCGCCGAGTTCGCGCCACTCCTGAGCCAGGGTCACGGCGAGTGTAGCGACCCCGATTGCGACTGCCACACGAGCGAGGGCGGTGCCGCCGAGTGCCACGCCCGCGCTCGCCCGCACGCTCACTGACTGCACGCTCACCGATCGAAGGAAGGCCAATGCGCATCGCCATCGCTGGGAAGGGCGGCACCGGGAAGACGACGGTCGCCGGGACGCTGGCGCGAGTGCTCGCGCGTGGCGGGCGCGAGGTTCTCGCCATCGACGCGGACACGAACCCGAATCTCGCGAGCGTGCTCGGCATTCCGGGCGAGCAGGCGCGCGACATCGTCGGGTTGCCACGCACCCTGATGGAGCGCCAGACCCGTGAGGACGGCACGACGAAGGTCGTCTTCGCTGCCGATCCGGAAGCCGTGTTGCGGGACTACGGCGTGACGGGTCCGGACGGCGTACGCCTGATGGTGATGGGACGAGTGGGGCATGGCGGCGCTGGCTGAATGTGCAGTGCCCACGCCACGGTCCGTGGCTTCCTCGGAGAGATCGTCGCCCGCGCCGCGAGCGACCGGCACATCATTGTGGACATGGAGGCGGGGCTCGAGCATCTGAGCCGGGGGACGGGCCGCCACGTCTCGCGACTCGTCGCGGTCCTCGAGCCCTACTACCGCTCGATGGAGACCGCGCGGAACGTCGCGGCGCTGGCCGGAGAGTTGGGCATCGACGACGTGGTGGTCGTCGCGAACAAGGTGCGCGATGATGGGGACCGGCGCGCCATCGCCGACTTCTGTCGCGCGCACGGCATGCGGCTCGTGGGCGAGATACCATTCGACGGTGCACTCGCGGACGTGGAGCGCAGCGGCCAGGCACCCATCGACGCAGCGCCGGACTCGCGGTCCGTGCAGGCCATCACCGCACTGGCGGGTCGGTTGGCGGACGAGGCGCCGAGTGGGTGAGGCGAGGGACAGGCCTCCTCAGCGTCCCGGCTGAACGTCGACGCGCTGATTGATCCGGCGGTCGTACTCGCTGTGCGTGCCCACCCAGAACCAAATGACCGTCTCGCCATCGCGCCGGCAGAGGGCCCGGCCCGGTACCCCGCACCGACCCGCGCGGAGTAGACGCCGGGGTTGCCGCGCGCTTCGTGAAACTGGAGGCTCGGATGGCGCGGGTTGCTCGCGAACAAGCGGTACGCCTCGCGCGCCTGGCGACGGACGTACTCTGGGAGCCGGCGGTAGCAGGCCCAGAATGCGTCGGTCGTCAGCGAGGTCACGCCCGCCGCCGCCCAGCGCCCAGGGCCGTCAGAGGTCGCCGAGGTTGAGCGGCTTGGTATGGCCCTCGTGATAGTCCCGTATTGCCTCGTCCGCCATCTCGGCGAGAGCGGGGCTCGGTCGGTCGAAGGCGCCATCCCAGGCGCGCTCCTCTGCCAGCTCCTGCATCCACCGCCGCGCGAACGCGTCCTGCACTTCAGGCGGGAGCTTTTCGGCCTCTCGGATGATCTGCTGTAACAGCTCGGTCATGGCGGTGTGGGTCTGGGGGGCAGCCGTCCGCTCTGTACTACCGGCGGGCGGAGCGAAGGTTCGCGGCTGGAATTCGCGGAGCTCGTGATGAGGCCGCCCTTCGAAGGCAGCTCGCACGACGCGTAGTTCAATACGGGCTACCACCTGTCGGCGTGCGCCGCACCACTACCGCGTGCCCGTCTCCGGACGTCCGCCCCGCGCGTTCATGGTCTCGTAGAGGATGATGCAGACGCTCCCGGACAGTGCCCGCGCCGGGTCGGATTGCGCTCCCTCCGGGGGCGGGAGAGTTCCGCCGGCGATCCGGATGTCGTGCACGCTGACCCCCTCACCCTCCTCGCCCGCGAGGAACTTGTTGATCTCCACTTCGTTGATGGGCGCGAAGACCTTCACGAGCAGCTGCGCGTTTCGACTCATCCTCAGTGTCTCAGGTATAGGTATACGGTTCGAAGACTCCGGCACGACCTTCCGCAGCTCGACTGGAGGGGCGACGTGCGGCGTGGGTGCGCGAGAGTCGTGAGTCAGGCAGGGCGGCGGTCAGCCCCGTCCCCGTCGCGTGACATTGATCGCCCCGGTGCGGGCCAGGCGGATCACGTTCTGTAGAAGCTCCCGGCTCTCTTCGCTCCACGGCTGTGAGAAGGCACCGGCGTCCACGTCCACGTCCACGTCCACGTCGTCGGGAAGCGCGCGCACCAGGGATGCCGCGAGTACACCCGCCTCGCCAGCGTTGAGCGACCAGGACGCAGCGGCGGTGGGGGCGCGCCACCCGTACCGGGCCGCCAGCTGGAGTGCGGCATCCCATGAGGGCCCATCCACGGCGATCACCGTCGGCGCGTCGTCCCTGGGAGCGCGCAGCCCCATGGGCCCGCGGCTGACCGTCACGGTGTCGCTCATCCCCTGCTCCCCTCGTCCTGCTGGTCCCGCGCTGGTGAGTGCCGCGACGCGGGCGTCAGGTTGCGAGGTCCGCGGGTAGGTTGTCCCCGCTCCGCTCATCGAGGAGCGCGAAGCAGTGCGCCGCGAGGGCGCTCGTGTCGTAGACTGTGCCGTCGCTGGCGCGCCACGACCACGTGCCCGGCGCACTCTCGAACGGGCGAAAGGCCTGCTCCCGGACGACCACTGCGCCCTGCACCTGGTGCGACGAGCCCGGGCGCGACAGGACGCCGCTCCACTCGGCGATCTGCAGCTCGCCGAGCGCGACATCGGCGGCTTCGGGGAACCAAGACACGCTCACCGCGCTCGTGGCAGCCTGGAGGATGCATCCGCGCGGGGTGCGGTGCGGCTCGATCGCGGCCGGTGGCCGGCTGGCGCGGGCTGCCGGGCGGTCGGGCGCGAGGGCGTCGAGGAGGCGGCTCACCGCCTGCTGGAGGGCGGTGCGCTCCTTGGCCGTCGGGGGCGTGGCCATCGGCGTGCCCACGATGGGGGCGTCCAGGTCTTCCATCGAGTCAGTCGTCTGCCGGGTATCGCTCATGCGCCCTCCTCGGTGACGCGCCGCGAGGGCGCTCGGCCTGCGGGAAAAAGCTACGGTGGCCGCCACGGCACTCGCCGTGACGGCCACCGTCACTACGGATCTAGCGGCCGACCTTGGTGACGTTCTCCGCGGCTGGGCCCTTCTGACCCTGCACCACGTCGAACTCCACGCGCTCGCCCTCGGCCAGCGACTTGAAGCCGCTGCCCTGAATGGCCGAGTGGTGGACGAACAGATCCTTCCCGCCATCCTCGGGCGTGATGAAGCCAAAGCCCTTCGTGTCGTTGAACCACTTCACGGTACCGGTCGTACGCATCGCGTTGCTCCTACTGAGAGAGATATGCCGGAGAGCGGCGGTGCCGTACGTCCGGACTGTGGTAATGAAGCGCGGCGTCACCCGGTGGATGCAGCCGCGCCGGTCGCCGCCTGTAGGAGGCGGCACTCTGGCCGCCGCCCACGTGGGCGGCGGCACGTGCTGGATTAGATGGCGGAGGCGCCGCTCTCCGGAGCAGGGGGCGTCGCGGGCGCCGGGGATGCCGCGGGTGCACCCGGCCGGCGACCCCAATGGTTGTGC
Source organism: Gemmatimonadaceae bacterium (assembly GCA_037720885.1). Taxonomy (GTDB): domain Bacteria; phylum Gemmatimonadota; class Gemmatimonadetes; order Gemmatimonadales; family Gemmatimonadaceae; genus JACMME01. Next base: position 24,800 of record JBBJNN010000047.1, read on the forward strand.
GTGGCCGGCATCGCCCTCCGGGCGAGCAGGTCATCGTAGTACGCCACGACGCGCGACTGCACACCCTCGCGGGTGTCCGTCGGGTCGGCGTGGAACGGGGCGTAGCGGTGTCGGTCGTCGGTCGAGACGCGGAACCACCACCATATGTCCGATCCCGCTCCCCGCACCGGCTCGGCCGAGCAGGTGAAGGTGCGGTTGCCGTCCCTGAACTCGAATCCATCACTCATTCTGGTCGTGCCACTCATGCCGCCTCCCCAGTAATGTGTCCCTGTGTAATGTCTGAATCTAACAGGAGGCACTGCTGAACACGGCATCCTGGCACCAGGTGGTTTCGCCGCAGGGCGCCGAGCGGACCGCGCTGGCCGACCAATAGGCACCCACGGATTGCGTAAGTCCGCGACGTTCTAGCGTGGATGAGCGGGGGCAATGCGCGCACGAGCGATCTACGCTGGGTTGCTCGCGTACCATTCGTGCGCGCGTCGGACGTGCGCCAAGCGGCGCTCTAGCTCGGCCTGCGCGTCGGCATCCTTTGTCCGCGTAGTGCCACCGGATCGCCTCGCAGCGTGCGACGATGGGATCCATGCGTGTCCCTCTAGCGCTTGGCGCTATCCAGTGGAAGCCGGCCCGGTTCCGACGCAATTACGACCGCAGTCGTCGCCGACGCCACATCGGATCGCGGCGCAGCAGCAAGGTCGCCGACGTACGCCGCCGTCTTCAAGTAGACATTCAACAGCTTGGTCGCCCATCCCACGCCGAGCTTCGGCCGGCGCTCGACGAGCGCGAGGGTCGCCGCCTCGTGCCAGCGGTCGAACTCCTCCCGTCCGATCGGCTCTTTGCCGTCCAGGACGACGCCGAATGCTGCATCATCGAGCAAGGGATAGATGTCTGCGCGGGACTTGATTGGTGCACCGGAGCGCAGGGCCGATAGGGCGGTCCACCTCGCATAATCGCGGATGATCTTCGGGCGGCAGCCGGGCACGTTACTCCTCCTCGAATCCGTGGCTCGCGAACTTGAGCGTGCGACCGTTCTCGGTGACTGTCCGCACGACCTTCTCCGGCGCGCCACCCGGCATCTCGGCCTCCACCTCGAGCGTCACCGTCACCCGCGCGCCGACGAGCCCCGCGAGATGAGCGATCACTTCGTCCGCGATCCGGCTCGCATCGCGGCCCACGCGCGTTGTATCGAGCGTGACGGTGCCGTGGTAGCGCTTCGGCTGCCGCGGAGGAGGTGGCGGCGGCGGCCCGACGCCTTCGCCTCCGCCCTTACCGCCCGACTCTCCCGGCCTCGGCTTTTCATCCGAGCCCTCAGTCGGGCTAGCCGGACGCTCGGCGTCCATCTGCCGCCGCGCCACGTCCGACTTCACCAGCATGCCCGACGTGTCCGCGTCGCCGAGCGAGAGCTGCGTTGCGGCGCGCAGCCCACGGTACCGGCCAGCCGCCTCGTCCATGCTGTCCGCGAAGGCGTAGCTGTCCGACTCCCAGGTGAGTAATGACACGCCCTCGCTCACGGCGCGCACGAGCACCGAGGAGTCCTTGAGCCGCGGCAGGTAGAGATACCGCGCGAAGTCGTCCGCGAGCTGTCGCACGCTCACATGGTCGCCGCGCCAGAGCGGCACGCGATCCAGCTCCATCCGCAGTCGTGTGGCGGCGAAGCCGGTGAGCAGGAGCTCGTCGGTCTTGAGCTTCTTGCTCGCGCGCACGGCGAGGTCGTCCGACCCGGTGAGGCGCACCGGCTGCCAGGTGATCGGCGCTTGCGGCGAGCGCTGCTCGGGCACCAGCAGCCACTGGTAGGTCTCGGGGAGCCGGGCGGTCACCGCGCCATCGGCCGCCGCCTTCTGCGTCTCCGCCTGCCGCACCTGCTGCGGTGTGAGGTCCAGCGCGTTCGCATCCTCGACGATGGACTGCCACGCCAGAAAGCGGCGCGCTGCCTCGTCGAGGTCCTGCAGCCGCGTCCTGTCTGCTACGAGGAACGCGAGCGTGTTGCGATAGAGCCTCGGCGTGCTGCCCCGCGTCTCGAGGATGGCCCGCGCCGCGACCTCGCCGGCGCTCCCCCCCTCCTTGCTGTACGGTTGGTCCGTGCCGAGCACGACGAGGCGCGCGTCGAGGTCGTCGGGCACATCCTGCCCCGACTGCGGGAGCGCGTGCACGCGACAGAAGTCGCCGGCGTTGCGCAGCGAGCGGCGCACCCGCTCGCCCAGCTCGCGCGCCACCTCGTCCGGATTGCGCTTCAACTGCTCGGCGCGGTCCTCGGCCAGCTTCGTGACCGTGGGCTGCGTCGAGTACCAGTAGCGCGCGCCGTCCTGATATAGGTACGTGCCCGCCGCGGCGAGCCGCCTGAGCGCGTCGCCGAACACAGCGGGTGTCTCGCCCGGCATCACGCAGCCGAGCTTGACGCGCCGGTCCTCGATACCCCGATGTGCGGCCGTCGCGGTGGGCGCGGAGCCCAGGTAGATCGTGCGCGCTACGCGGCGGCAGGCGGCGAACTTGCCGAGGGTGCTCACCTCGCCGTCGAGCCTGAGCGGCAGCGAGTTGGGACCGTCCACGTCCTTCTCGATTACGGGCACCCAGTGGTCCGGCAGGTAGCGCGTCAGCTCGAACTGTACGCGGGGGTCGTCGATCGCGATGTTAGCGGGGAGGATGAGCGGGTTGCGGTCGCCCTTCTCCCAGAGGCTGTGAATCACCGCCGCCATGAGCCGCAGCACGCCGCGCGTGCGCTGGAACTTGACCAGCGTGGACCAGTCGCCGTAGAGCCGGTCGAAGATCTCCGGATGGATGGGATACGCGGCCCGGATGCGCTTCTCGTAGTCGGCGTCGCGCGTCTCCGGCGGGAACTCGGCCTGCTGCGCCCGGTAGAGGTCGGCGAAGGCACGCGCCACCACGTCGCGGTCGGTGAACTGCTGCGGCTCGGCGAGCGGCTCGAACAGCCGCCGGCGCACGATCTCGAACCCCTCCTCGGCGCTCGCCGGCCGCCACGACGACTCCACGCGCCCCACCACGTTGCGCAGCCGGTCGAGCGCCTCGCGCCCGCGCTGGCCGCCCACCTCCACGTCGTCCGCCTGCGTGTGTGATGAGCCAGCAGCGTCCGAGGCGGGGAGGCTGATGACGAGCAGGCACCCTTTCGCCAGCTTGGCGCTCTCGGTGAGCACCTGCGCGAAGGTGAACTGCGTCTCGAAGCCGCCCGCCGGCAGGTCACCCTGATCGTGAAGTTGGCGCGCGTACGCGACCCACTCGTCAATGAGCACGAGGCAGGGGCCGTACTCGTTGAACAGCTCGCGGAGCGCGTCGCCCGGGCTCGTCGCGCGCTCGTCGTCCGCGGCCACGCGCGCGAACGCCTTCTTGCCCCCGAGCTGATACGCCAGCTCGCCCCACAGCGTGCGTATCACGGTCCCGTCCGGCTTGGTGACCGGGTTCCCGGGGGAGATCTTGTTGCCGACGAGCACCACCCGCCGCGCCGCCGGCACCTGCGTCGCGCCGGCCTCGGCGAGCACGGCATCCACGCCGGGCAGCTCGGCGGGCGCCGCGCCAGAGAAGAGGTGGTAGAGCGCCAGCATCGAGTGTGTCTTGCCACCGCCGAAGTTGGTCTGGAGTTGGACCACCGGGTCGCCGCCTCCGCCCCCCAGTCGCCGCACCGCGCCGACGAGCATCTGCCGCAGGCTCTCGGTGAGGTAGGTGCGGCGGAAGAACTCGACCGGGTCGCGGTACTCCGGGGTGCCCTCGCCGATGTGCACCTGCCAGAGGTCGGCGGCGAACTCGGCCTGCTGGTAGCGGCCGCTCGCCACGTCGCGGTGCGGCGTGACGACCTCGCGCCACGGCTTGAGGTTGCTCGCCACCGCGCCCTCGATCACCGTGCCCGCGCCCTTCCGCCGCTCGCCGCGCGCCTGTTCGTCGAAGCGTACGCGCAGGAGCTCGGTCTTCATCTTCTCGATCTCGTCGCTCTGCGGCGCGGAGACGGCGGTAAGGAGCCGCGCCGCGGAGTCGAGCGCGCGGTACGCGTCGTCGCTCGAGAATGTCTGCTGGTGCGCCCACTTGTTCCGGTGGTCGCGCAGCTCGCTCACGAGGCTCCGCTCGGCGGGGCCGAGCGTCTTCCGGAAGACGTCGTTCCACGCCTCCCACATGAGCTTGAGCTGCGCGGCGGCGTCCCAGTCGCGCGGGCGCTTCTTGGCCAGGAGCTTGTCGTCGCCTACCAGGCGGAGCGCCTCGGCGTGGGCGCGCTGGCCGTACGCGCTCTCCAGCTCGCGCTCGACGAACGAGCCGAGGCCGGTCTTGAGGAGGTCGAGCGCCTTGCCGACGCGCTCGTGATTGGTCAGCGCCATGCCGCGCTCGCTCCGCCGGTCGAGGGAACCTGAGCTGTGTTAATGGGCATCACCGAGTCTGCTTGACCTTGTCATCCCGCAGGAGCGCCGTGTGGGCGGTATGCCTCCCCTGTCATCCCGCAGGAGCGACCCCCGAAGGGGGGCGCGAGTGTCGGGATCTGCTGGCACTACCGGGTGGCCGGCTCCGGCGCAGGGAGAGTAGACGACCCGCTACGCGGGTACCCCGCACTCGCTCGCTCCGCTCGCTCCCGCGGGATGACAAGGAAGAGCAAGCCGTGTGGCGTCAGGCAGCGACAAACTGCACCTCCGCCTCGCGCACCACCTCGTCGCGGAAGTAGCGACTCAGCTCCGCCGCGGTGCGCAGGTCCACGCGGCGCCCGCCGAGTAGCGCCGAGAGCTCCTCCTCCATCGCCGCCATGCCGAGAAAGCTGGGTGTGGCCCCGGGCTCGAACTCTACCAGGAGGTCCACGTCGCTGTCGGGGCGCGCGATGCCCTTCAGGGTTGACCCGAAGAGCGAGAGCCGCCGGATACCGTGCTTCCGGCACACCGCCGCCAGCGCGTCCTGATCCGCGAACAACCGATTCATGTCACCCTCCCCTTACAGCATCTCGAGCTGGGGCTGCGCGGCGGCCGGCGCCCCCTCCCGCGCCAGCCGCACGATCTCGGGCCAGCTCTGCACCAGCCCGTTGTACGCCAGCGCCTCGGCCGCGCGCTTCTTGCGCTCGCAGATGGTGTAGAGCCGGTAGGCCAGCTCGCGCGCGACCTCGGCCCGGCCGCCGAGCGCGCGCGCCAGCTCCGCCGCCGCGCTCTCGCCGCCCGCCTCGAGCGTGCGGATCAGGTGGTGCACCATCTCCCACGTCGTGAGGCGCGAGTCCTCGGCCGGGTCCCAGTCGGCAGGGAGCTCGCTCGGCCGGAGCAGGCGGACCTTCCCACCCGGCGACTTCCGGTCGAGGATGCCGGCGTCCTTCATCCCCTGGACGCTGGTGTTCTTGGCCGTGGACAGCGTCTCGGCCACGCCGTACTCGCCGGTCTCGAAGCCGTACTGCTCGAACCAGGCGAGCGCCCACCGGCTGTCGGCATCGAAGTCGCCCTCCTGCTCGGCCAGCGCCTCGTCGAGCGTCGCGTTGATGAGTGCCAGCGCCTTGCGCACGGAGATCGGTTCGCCCTCGGCGTCGAGTACCTTCGCATACCGGGTATAGACGGCCATGCCCGGCCCGATCGCCGCCTGCGCCAGGTCCACCGGGGCGATGTTGCCGCGCTGCAGGTGCGCGAGAGCCGCGGGCAGCTCGGCCTTGAGTGCGGCATCGAACTCGCGGCGCGTGGCCGCGGGCGCGTCCGCGGCGCGCGGGCGGCAGACGAGGACGATGCTGGAGGCGAGGGCGTTGGTGCCGGAGCCGATCATGCGATTGCCGAGCTCCGTCCGCATCGGCCAGGTACCGCTGATAGCGAACCCGGCGCGGATCACGGCCTCGAGGAAGGTGTCCCAGCCGGTGCTCGCGGTGCCGTCGCGGCTATCGGTCTCGGATTGCTTGAACGCGTAGTAGATCGTGACGGGAAACGCCGGATGCGCCTGCTCGGCGAGGCGATGCATTGCCCGCGTCATGCCGTCGAGGAAGAAGGCTTCGGCCTTCTGCTTGCTGCCGTGCCGATACGGCGTGGCGACCAACTCCTCGGCCTTTGGCACGGCGAGCGTGGCGAAGAGATCGGGGAAGACAGGCTTCAGTGAGCGGCGCAGCCAGACATAGAAGAAGTCCGACAGGTCAGCGTAGCCGATGTTGTCGTAGTAGGGCGGGTCAGTAGAGATCACCTTTCCGCTGCTCAGGTCTTGATCGGCGGCATCCGCCTGAGCGGCCGCTCCTCTTGCAATTCCACGGAGAGCACTGACAGCCGGCACAATCCAATCGAACGCGCTCGCAAACCCTCCCCCCGAATCACTAAACGGATTGGCTTCACCGAAATCCCAGGCCATCGGGATGCCTTGACGCGAAAAGAGATTCCTGATTGAGGCTGTCCGCGCGGAGCCCCCGGTCGAGGCCTTGGTCCCGATTGGACCGCTATCCCAAGTGCATAGGGAGTTGTTTCGGTCTGCGAAGCGGCTCAAGGCGAGGCCGAGGAACAGCGCGACTGAATCTGCGTACGCGGATGCACCAGTTCCATTCGCATTGATGCTGCGATTGTCATCGAACAGGCCAGCCGCCGCCGCGTCCTGCTTCGCTCTCTCGCGCACTTCAGGCGCCAAATCGGAGAACGTCGTGAGTGCAATGAGCTGTCGGGGCGCGAAGTAGTCTCCGAAGGTCCTGAAGCCATAGTAACGCCCTTGGGCGTTGCTGGCCCACGTGCCACGGCTTGGTGCATCGGGCTTCCACCCTGGCGTCGCGTGGCGCGCCACTGCCTCCATGTCCCCGGTTGGCGACAGATATACTCGTCCACGATTGCCCTCAGCGACGATCGCCATCATCCGCTCGCCCATCCGCCCGGCATTGGCTTCATCATCGATGTACTCGTAGCGGATGGGCACGTTCGACAACAAGCAGCGAAAGCTGCCGCGGGCAATCTTCGTCCCGCTTTTCGTTCCTTCCGCGTCCTTCGGCTTCCCCACCTTCACCGTGAACCGGTAGCCGCCATTCTCGATCACCGGCTCCACGTAGGCTTCCTTCCCCGCCTTGGTGGAAAGCATGAAGGTGGAGGCGAGCGGCACGTCCACGCCGGCGAACGCCGGGTTCGGGCTCCGCACCGTCCGCGCCCAGAGCCAGGCGATCACGGTGAGCTTCTGCCCCGCGTACGGCTCGAGGTCCGGCCGCTCCCGCGCCATCTCGGCGGTGATCTCGACCTTCGGGTAGAGGTGCCCGATGCGCTTCTCCGCCTCGTTCCGCATCCACTGCCCGTAGTAGCGCACGTCCTGGGCGAGCCCCTGGGCGCCGCGCCACTCGCGCTCGATCAGCGCCTTCTCCTTCCGCGACGCCGGGTTCACCGGCGGCCGGCCGGCGAACTTCGGCGGGATCTCGATCATCGCCTTGTTGATCAGTACTGCGACCGGGTTGAGGTCGCTGGCGTGCGCCTCGAGGCCGAGCCGCTGCGCCTCGAGCGGGAGCGCGCCACCGCCGGCGAACGGGTCGTGGAAGGCCGGGAGCTTGTAGCGGTCGAACAGCTCCTTCGCCCGCGGGTGGCCGGCGTTCTCGGCGCATGCGCGCCGCCAGCTCTGCCAGATCTCGTTGCGCGCCCGCTGGAGGACTACTTCGTTCGTGGTGTTCTCCCACTTCACCAGATCCTCGATGATGCGGAAGAGGCGTTGGCGCTCCTTCTCCTGCGCCTTCTCGGTGGGGAAGAGGTCCGGATGGGCCGAGGGGTCGTCCACCATCTGCGCGAAGATCACCGCGCGCGCGGCGGCGAGCGGGCGGCGGGCCCACCAGAGGTGGAGGGTGCTCGGGTGGCCGTGGCGGATGGACTTCTCGCGCGCCGACGCCGCGTTGATGGCGTCGAGCGGGAGGGCGACTTCAATCAGCTTCCTGTTCGACACGACGACCGGCATGTGGTGCGATCTCTGGTTGATGCCTATGGTGACTGGCGCGGGCAGTCGTTCCCTATCCACTCGGCGCGTCACCACCTCGTGCGGCGTCGCATGATACGGTCCGCCCCGGCGTGCTCCGCGCGGATCGCGTCGAGGCAGGCGCCGAGGCCGACGACACGTACTCCGCGATACCGGGGGCCCGGGGACGCGCCAGAGAGGGTCGCGACCTCGGCGAAATCCGTGGTGTTATCGGTGACGAGCAGGTCGGCGCGGCCCGCGACGGCGGTGAGCAGGACCATGTTATCGTCCGGGTCTCTCCGAAGGAGCGAGCGGCCGAGGTCGGGCTCGACTTCCAACGCCGCCTTCGCGACAACCGCACACAGCCGCTGAGCGCGCGCGGGCGCGAGACCAAACTGCGGCCGCCGCATCACGTCCACGTACTCGGCGAGCAGCGGTGCGCTGACGACGAGCGTGCAGAGTCCCGCGCGCCATCCCCGGATCAGTCCGGCGCTCGCCGACATGCCGGGAGGCTGCGCGGTCGCTCCGACCATCGCCGGCACGAAGATGTTGGTGTCGGCGACGATTCGCGGCTTGGGACGCGGCGGCATCGTGCGCGGCGCCGGTGGTCACGCGGACATGTGCGAGGCTCAGCGGGCGCTCGTACGTCCCGCGGCGCGCTCGCGGCGCGACTCGCGCTTGGCCAGGTCCGCCGCCGCGACGAGCTCGGCCTCAGAGCGATCCGCCGCTCCGGACCGGCGAAAGTCGTCGCCGGCGGCGACCAGCGCCGCGTCGAACTCGGCCCACGGATCGTCCGGCAGCTCGGACTCCGCTGCCTCGACTGCCTGCTCGACCGCTTCGCGCAAGCGATCGCGGAGCGCGTCGCGCGCCGTCGTACGACTCAGGGTCACCAGACGCTGAGCGAGCGGTACTGGCAGCGCCGTGAGCAGCTCGACGGCCTGCGCGAGGGTGCCGCTCCTCCCCCACTGGGTGAGGTCGCCGAACACGTCGAGCCGCTTCCACTGCGACGGGCGAAGCGACACGGAGCTCTGCACCGTCCTCTCGCGTGCGCTTCCGGCCGGCGCGGGGCTGGGCTTGCGCGCGGCGCCCGGAGGACGGCTCGATCGTGACTTGGACATGGAGCTCCTTGTGAACAGCGTAGCGGTACACTGTAGTACACTAGTCTACACTAGACGGCCGCCTGTGGCAATGCCGGGCGGAGCCGTCCCGCGTGGCGCAGGCTCGCCCGGCTGCCAGGCCCACACTCCTACAAGTCATCACGAACCAGTCACCGCGGCGCCTCCGCCCGCGCGAGCAGCTCCGCGAAGTCGTAGTTCACGCTCGTCACCCCGAAGTCCGGCTCGCGCTTGAATGGGGCGCGCAGGTAGTGCACCCTCTGCATGTCACCGTCCAGGAACTCCACCATCGCGAGGATGAACTTGTCCGGCTCGTGGAGCGAGTAGAGGATCTCGTTCTTGGTGACGGTGACCGTGTCCGCGCCGCTCACCCGCCCCTTCACCTCGATGAAGCGGAGCGTCCCGGTGCCGGGCACGCGGCTCTCGATGTCGTAGCCGAGCTTCTCCAGCTCGCGGTCCACCGGCTCGAAGCCGAGGCGACGCTCCACCTCCATCACGGCGGCCCGCGCGCGCGCGGCGCTGATTTGCGTGTCCACCGGCGGCCGCGGCGCCGCCGGCCGGCCCATCATCAGGCGCAGCAGGCCGTCGGGCACCACGAGCAGGCCGCCGAGCACCACGGGCGGCCGCGGCGCGATCTGCGCTTCCAGCTTCAGCTCGTCCAGCCGCTTCTCCATGCGCCCTTGCAGCGTGTCCGCGCGCTTCCGGGCCTCGCCCGAGTTGAGTCGCGCGTTGGCCTTGCCGGCCTCTTCCTGCGCCTTGAGCTGCGCGGCGCGGTGGTCCCAGTAACTGATCTCCTTCGTCAGCCGGTCCTTCACCGCCGCCTCGGTCTTCGCGATCAGCTCGAGCTTCGCGCCGCGCACCTCGGCCAGGTGCTCCGGTACCACCGTCGTTACCGCGTGACCCAGCGCCCGCCCCTCGAGCTCGCGGCCGATCCACTCGCATTCGGCGCGCGCGAGGAAGGCGTCCACGCCAGGCTCGCCGTCGGCCAGCGGCCGGTAGTCGAGGTAGGGGGCGTAGTGGATGTGCCGCGCGGTGCCATCGGCGCACAGCTCCACGTAGAGCAGGCGCTGCGAGACGACGCGACGCGCCCCGTCGCGCGTGAGGCTCGCATCCTGAATCGCGTGCTCGATGGTAAACAGCACGCGCGGCATCGTCCCAGCGTCCCGCTCGTCCACGAGCACCGCGCCGCGCTTCAGGAGGTCGGCGTTGCGCTCGATCGTGAGGTCGATGACCGAGTCGAGCAGAGGATGTCCGGGACAGACGAAGGCAGCGAGCGGCTGGCCGGCCGGCGCCACCAGCGTCTTGTCGAAGGCGATACGCTCGTAGCGCGGGAGCACCGGATTGCCGATCCCGACGAGCCGGTCGCGGTTGCGCACCGGCGCGGGGACACGCGTCACCTCGTAGCGTTGCGGCTCGCGCTGCTTGGCCATGCCCCCCAGCCGCCCGAATGCCTCGAGGAAGAAGTATTGGATGTAGCACGGCTGCAGCCGCCTAGCTTCGGCGCGCTCCATGTCCTCGCGGATGCGGCGGACCCGGCTGGCGTCCATGGCGTCGTGGGCCAGGGCGCGCTCCTCCAGCAGACCCTCCAAGTGACCGCGGTCGAGCGCGTGCTCGACGGCGGTGGTGAGCCGGGCACGTACGTCCGGCCGGTCACCATAGCGAATGGCATCGATCAACAGATCGCGCAGCAAGCGGCCCTCGAACTGCAGCTTGCCGAGTACGTCGAACACCTGACCGCCGAGCGCTTGGCGAGCTTGCTCCAGCTTCTCCAGCAGCTTGCGGTAGACGTCGCCCTCGCGCGTTTCGTCGGCGACCAAGTTCCACAGATGGCACACCTCGGTTTGACCGATCCGGTGGATCCGGCCAAAGCGCTGCTCGAGCCGGTTGGGGTTCCACGGGAGGTCGTAGTTCACCATCAGGTGCGCGCGCTGGAGGTTGATCCCTTCACCCGCCGCGTCCGTGGCGAGGAGCACCTGGACGTCGGGGTCGTGCTTGAACGACTCCTGCGCCGCGGCGCGCTCCTCGCGTCCCATGCCGCCATGGATGGTGACCACCGATTCGGGGCGGCCGAGCAGCGTGGTGATGCGCGACTCCAGGTAATTCAGCGTGTCGCGGTGCTCGGTGAAGAGCACGAGCTTCTGGCGCGGCGATGACTTTGGTCTCGGTATCGCTCCCGCTCCGCGCGGCGTGTCGCGCTCGGTTACCTGATTCGCGACGCCGGCCGGCGTGAAGATCTCGCTGAGCAGGCTCGCCAGCTCGCGCCACTTGGTGTCCGTACCGCCGCGGCGCACGCCGAGCGCCAACCCTTCCAGCCGCTTCAGCATCTCGATCTCGGCGCGTAGCTCGGCGAGTGACCGTGCGGCGGTCGCCTGATCGAGAACCTTCTCCTCGGCGGCCTCCACCTCGAGGTCCGGCGCCTCGTCCAGATCCTCCAGGTCGTCGGCATCCAGCGTCGGCGTCGCCGGCACCAGGACTGCGGAGCCGTGTGCGCCGCGTTGCAATACCTCTATTTCACGCGCGCGCGCCTCCAGCCGCTCCTTGCGACGGCGCAACGATTGGTAGATCGCTTCAGGCGATGACGCGAGGCGCCGCTGCAGGATGGTGAGCGCGAAGCCGACCGTGCCCGCGCGCTTGTCGTTGTCCAACGCGTCGGCCCGGTTGAACTCCTCGCGCACGTACTCGGTCACCGCCTTGTAGAGATCGGCCTCGGCCTCGGAGAGCTTGTAGGGCACGGTGTAGGCGATCCGCTCCGGGAAGAGCGGCGCGCCGTCGAACTTGAGCAAGCTCTCCTTGACCATCCGGCGCATGAGGTCCGATACGTCGGTGGCGTGCACACCATCGCGGAACCGCCCCTCGAACCGATCCCCATCGAGGAGCGCCATGAAGAGCTGAAAGTCCGCCTCCTTCCCGTTGTGCGGTGTCGCCGACATGAGGAGGAAATGGCGCGTGAGCGTGGACAGGAGCTGGCCCAGCCGGTAGCGCTTGGTGTACTTGATCTCGCCGCCGAAGAGCGTGGCGGACATCTTGTGCGCTTCGTCGCAGACGATGAGGTCCCAGCGACCGTCGGGCGCCTGCAGCTTCTGCTGCACATCTTCATCCCGCGACAGCTTGTCGAGTCGCGCGATCACGAGATGGTTTTCGAGGAACCAGTTGCCTGTGCGCGCCGCCTCGAGCTTGTCGTTCGTGAGGATGTCGAACGGCAGGTGGAAGCGGCGGTACAGCTCGTCCTGCCACTGCTCGGCCAGGCTACCGGGGCAGACGACGAGGCAGCGCTGCAGGTCGCCGCGCGCGATCAGCTCCTTCATCAGGAGTCCCGCCATGATCGTCTTGCCGGCACCCGGGTCGTCGGCCAGCAGGAACCGCAGTGGCTGGCGCGGGAGCATCGTCTCATAGACGGCCGTGATCTGGTGCGGCAGCGGATCCACCATCGAGGTGTGGACCGCGAGCACCGGGTCGAACAGATGCGCCAGACGAATGCGCTGCGCTTCGGCCACGAGGCGGAAGAGCGCACCATCGCCATCGAAGCTCCACGGCCGCCCCTGCTCGACGATCTCGAGGCGCAGCTCGTCGTGCCGGTAGAGGAGCTCGTTCGCCACGCGGCCAGATGGGTCCTTGTAGGTCAACTCGAGAGCCTCGCTGCCGAACCACTGCACCGCTACGACGGTGACGAGCGAATCGGGCGCGATACCGCGCACCGCGGCGTGCGGCTGGAGGTCTTCGAGCTTCACGGTGGTGGCGCGAGAGGGCGAAGCGAGTGCTAATGTCGAAGCGCGATGCGTACACCGACTTGTGCCCCGCCCCCTGGGCCGCCCGAGACTACAGGGGTCACCAATGGGAGCTGGCCAGCGGCAAAGCCGTTCCGAGCGTTCGCGCGTCGCGCTGCACCACCGGAGTCCGCGATCCCGTAAATCCAGCTCGCGACCGCGATCGAAAGCCCGACGGCGATCTGGCTGCTATGGTCCTCGCAGCTGTAATAGCCGCAGGCGGAGGAAGCGCCAGCGAGCGCCACACCGCTGCCCACGACATAGCCGAGCAGCAGCGTCACTCCCTTCCCGCTTTCCCCGGCGTAGAGGTGTCCGCCGCCGGCGATGAGTACAGAGATCAACGTTCCGGTGCCCGCATCCTTGAAGCCGGCGGGCGGCCGCGCCTGGCCGGGCGCCGACGTCTGCGCGCCGCTACCAGCAGGAGCATTGGGCCTCGTGGGTGCCGCGCGCGCCACGCCGGAACTGGTCGCCCGCCGTGGCTCTGCCTGCTCCGCCCGGTCCACGTCAGCCGCCTCCACTGTGGTCGCGTTCGCGGGGCTCAGGTCGAGGATACCAAGACCGGCGCGTACGGCGAGGGGCACTTCCCACCGGAATTGGCGTCCCTGCCACACCACGGGGTCCACCGTGATGATCCGATAGGTGCCAGGCGCTAGTGTAGCGATGCCAAAGTCTCGTTCGCTTTAGCGACTTTGGCGAGAAT
>JBBJNN010000048.1:0-24348 GCA_037720885.1 Gemmatimonadaceae bacterium
GGGTGGAACATTGGCACCGCCCACCACCGCACGCGCCGACGGAATCCATCATGCTGCGACCCTGCCCGATCACTGCGGCGAGCGCGTCGGTCCTCGCGGCGCTCTGTCTCGCCACGACGGCGGCCCGCTCGGCCACCGCGCAGGCCACCGCGAGCCGCGCCCCGGCCATCACCTACCGCACGATGCCGATCGACATCGAGGCGCGCCCGCGCGATCCACTCCCCGTGCGTGGCGACGACGGCCGGCGGTTCGTGGTCTACACGCTGCTCGTGACGAACTGGGGCGACCGCGACCTGCGGCTGGCGAGCGTCGAGGTCCGCGGAGGTGACGACGCCCGCCTCCTCCTCGTGCGCTACGATTCGGCCGCCCTCGAAGACCCGCTCCGGCAGCGCTCGATCCTCGCGGGAGCGCTCCGGCGGGGACCGGACAACCGGCTCCTGCCACCGGGCCGCACGGCGCTGCTCACCGTCGGCGTGGCGTTCGATTCGGCGGCCGCGCCGCCGAGCGCGCTTCGTCATCGCGTGGTCTTCGAGCCGGACACCGGGGTGGCGCTCGTGTCCGACGACGGCACGCTCACGCGGGAGCTCGCGGCGCTGTCCGAGCCGCTGCCGTTGGGGCGGAGCGAGCCAGTGGTCCTTGGTCCCCCGTTGCGCGGCGGCCCCTGGCGGTGCGGCAACGGGCTCTCCTACACCTCGGCGCACGAGGCGCTCTACACCTTCCGCACCGCACGCCTCCGCACGCCGCAGCGCTACGGCTGCGACTTCTACAAGGTGGACTCCGCCGGGAGCATTCTCCCCAACCCGTTCCCCGACACCATCAGCAACGCGATGTTCTACGGCTACGGCGCGGAGGTGCTCGCGGTCGCCGATGCCCGTGTGGCGTACGCGAAGGACGGTGTGCCCGAGAACGTGCCGCGCGCGGATGGCGGCATCGCAATGCCGGTACCGCTCACGAACGAGACGGTCTCCGGCAACTGGGTGAGCCTGGACCTGGGGAACGGGCGCTACGCCTTCTACGCGCACCTGCAGCCAGGCTCCATCCGCGTGACGACGGGACAGCGCGTGCGCCGCGGCGATGTGATCGGCCTCCTCGGCAACGCCGGCAACTCCGTCGGTCCGCACCTCCACTTCCACGTGGGCGACCGCAATGCGCTGAACGAGAGCGTCGCCGTGCCCTACGTGTTCGACGCGTTCCGCTTCTACGGGCGCGGCCGCCCCGCGCAGGGAAGCGTGCGCGCGGGTGGGACGGCGAAGCGCCGCGCGCTTCCGCTGGGCGACGCGGTGATCGGCTTTCCGGCCGGCACGGCGCGGGCGCGATGAGGCGGTAAGCCGTCGCTATCATAACCGAGAGCGCCGAATTCGGTTATTATAGCTATCATAACCTCGCACCTGTGCGGATGTGGCCGACCCTCTCCAGATGACACGGAGTGAGGACCGAGTGACCGATCTCGCCATCGGGAGCCCGTGGGCACCGTACGGGCTGCGAGACGACCCGTACTTCCAGCAGCCCCTCGAACCCCGCAGGGATGAGCGAGCCGCACGGCCGATTACTCTCTTCGTCGGCCGTGATCGAGACCTTCAACTCCTCGGCAACCAGATTGTCGGAAGCTCGAACTCGCGGGCGATCGTTCAGGGCGATGCCGGCGTCGGGAAGACGAGCTTCGTCAATTGCCTCAAGTCGGTTCTCGTCGCGCACGATGTGCTGACGCATGCTGACCCGGTCCGTGTGAAACCGGGCATGAGCCCACATCACTTCGTGGCGGAGGTGCTCAAGGTGCTCATCCAGATGCGCGCCACGCTCGAACTGGCTACGTCGGGTGCGCTCACGAAGAAGATCGGAAGCGCCGCGAAGCGTGAGACAGGGCTCGGCGCCGAGCAGACGTTTTGGCGGCGTGTCGGCCGGCTCATCCAGGGTGAGGACAGCACGGCGGCCGGCGTATCAGTGGCCGCTGTCGGCGTGCAGCGCGAACGCGTCCGCATCCCCGCGGAAGTCGCTGATCTCTCACTCTACGGCGAGCTCGCTCAGGCGATCACGTATCTCTCCGATCATGGAAAGCACCGCGTGTTGATTCACGTCAACAACTTGGAGAATCTCGCCCGGGACGACGCGGCTGCCGCGGCCGGATTGATGCAGGACGTCCGCGATTGCTTCCTCGCGGACCACAGCCACTGGCTCTTTGTCGGCACCACGAACATCGAGGAGGCCGTTTTCCGGGCGTCGCCGCAAGTCAGTGGGATCATCCCCTTCGCGATTACTCTGGGGCCGCTCCGGCCGGACGAGGTGGGAGAGCTCCTCGAACGCCGATACCGCCACCTCCAATCAGGACTACGCATTGTTCATCCGGTCGCCCCCGACGCCGGAGCCGCGCTGTACGCCAGATACCATGGGCACCTGCGTGACTTCCTCAGCCTGCTGAGCAACGCCGTGCAGCGACACACCGTCCTCGCTCCGGCAACCCCGCTCGGCACGGACGAGATAGTCAAGCTGATGGAGCCGACCTTTCGCGCAGACAAGCTCGTCCGGCGAATCGGCGAGGGGGATGCGAACCATCTCGCGACGGTTCTGCACGGGGAGCCCTATGACGCTGAGTTCCGAGTCGCCGAGGTATCGAAGGCGACGGGCACTACGCAGGCCGCCGCGAGCAAGCTCGTGCGTCGACTGCTGGACGCTGGCGTGATCGTTCAGTCCCGCACGCAAGGACAAAGCGTCTACTATCGCGTCAGTCACGGCGACCTGACCATCGCGTTGGGGCTGCGATAGGTCAGATCGGGCGCGAGGGGAGTTTGGTCCCCCACGTCGCCGCCGCGGTGCGACCCGCCTCCCTACTCTGCCACCGCCAGCACCCGCCTCCGCGCCGCCGGCGCGCCCGCGGCCGCCACGCGCCGCCAGCCCGGCCCTGCCTCGAGTGGCGAGAAGGCGCGCAGCATGTCGGCGTACGGCAGCACCAGATCGTCGCGGAAGCGGTCGAGCATCCCCTCGCCGTCGTAGCGCCCGCGGAACTCCACCGCGGTGAGGCCGATCAAGGTCCGCACGTGCCGCCCGAAGCTCTGCGGTGACGAGTAGTCCAGGTGGTTGGCGATGCTCGCTACGGAGAGGCCGGGATTCTCGAACAGTCGCGCCGCCTGCACCAGCCGCGCCATCGCCAGGTAGCGCTTCGGCGCCGGCAGGCGTGCGCGGAAGAAGCGGCTCATGAGCGTACTCGGCACAACGCGGAGATGGGCCGCGAGCGCACGCACCGTCGCCACGCGCGTGGGGCGGCCGAAGAGGAGTTCGAAGAAGCGCGTGCAGTCCTCCGGCGCGCCGGCCAGGTCCAGCGAGAGCTGGCCGAGCGCGATCCGCTCGATGTCGCCGGCGCGGTCGGCCATCAGGACCTCGCGCAGCTCGTGCCATCCCGCGGGCTGCCGCACGTCGATCAGTGTCCGCACCCCGGACGAGCCGAGCGCGAGCACCTTCTTGGGCGTCGCGGGCTCGAGGTGTGAGAGGAGCGCGACCGCCGGCACGCGCGGAAACTCGCGCACCATCCGCGCGAGCGACGTCGCATCCCCCGCCTCGGGCCACCGGTTCACGGAGACGAGCACCGCGCCCACGCGCCCGTGGCGCAGGTCGCGCAGCACATCGTCGAGCGAGTCGCGATGGATCGCGTAATAGAGCCCCGCCCCCGCCGCATCGACGCGCATGCGCTCGTCGCGGGTGAGAACGGTCGCCACCGGTGTGGGCGGGGCGGATGCGAGTGCGGCGGGGACGGGGCGCATGGTTCTTCCTCGGCTCGGGCGGCGGGAGTGCGTGGGGAAGGCCGGTCGTGCGGCGAGCGGCAGCGAGCATCGCCGGCCGGTGACCGGACGGGGCGCGTACGGTACCTTTCCCGGTCAGCCGCGCGTCACCACACCGGAGTCTCCCCCCATGCGCTTCCCCCGCCCCACCGTCACTCGCGCGCTCGCGGCGAGCATCGCGGGCGCTGTGCTCCTCCCTATGCTCCTCATCGCCTGTCGCGGCGCCGACCGCGCGCGCGCGCCCGCCGAAACGCCGGGCACCCTCGCCGTGGAGACCGTGGAGCGCGGCACGCTCCAGATCGTCGGCCTCGACACGCTCGGCGATTCGGCACGCGTCGTCGCGCTGTACCCGGAGCCCGACGGCGACGCCATCGCCTTCACCTTCGCGGATCCCGCGCGCCAGATCGCTGCGGGGCTCGGACTCCTCGACCGGCAGCGCGGGAGCGCGCAGCTCGTGTGGCCGGATTCGGTGGCCGCGGTGTGGTGGTCCGTCGGTCACCAGCTCTCCTTCCAGACCGGCCAGACCGGCGCCGCCGGGGGGACGAAGGCCGGCGGGATCCACGCGGTTATGGATGTGCACGCCGAGACGCTCCGGCACCTGGAGGATGCGCATGCAGCGGCACCGGCGGCGGCGGCGAGCGGGCCGGGTGCCGCGGCCGCCGCGCTGGAGTCGGCCGCGCGCGCGCAGGCGACTCGGTACATCGACTCGCTACGTGTGCAGCCGGCCGGCGTCCCCGCGGACGGGAGCACGCTCCGCTACACCGTGACCGCGGTGCTCCCGTCACCGTCGCCCGCCGACTCGCTCGCCGCCTTCCATGTCGTAGCGCGCGGCGCACCGGCCGGCGAGCGCCTCAACCCCGCGTGGTACCTGCTCGACCTGCGCGGTGGGGGCGTCGCGCCCCTCGACAGCATCACCGGCGCCACCGGTGCAACCGATGCCCTCCCCGACCGCTCCGCCGCGTGGATCGACGGCGCGCGCTTCGTGTACGCGAAGGGGCTGGTGCTGTACGAGGGGCGGGTCCGGAGGCGGTAAGAGCTGGACGCGTCCGCTTCCCGCACCTTCCGGCACCCCCCATCTTCCTCACCATGCCTGATTCCCCCGCCGCGTCCGACCTTCTCGCCTCGCTGCAGGCCGCGGTCGGCGCGCAGTACGACATCGAGCGCGCACTTGGTGCCGGCGGCATGGGGACCGTGTTCCTCGCGCGCGACCGCACGCTCGAGCGGCCTGTCGCCATCAAGGTCATCTCGCCCGAGCTCGCCGCGAGCAAGCCGTTCCGCCAGCGCTTCCTCCAGGAAGCGCGCACCGTCGCCAAGCTGCGCCACCCGAACATCGTCGCCGTGTACGCGGCCGGCGAGGCGGGGGACCCGGCGAGCGGAACGAGCCTGCTCTATTTCGTGATGGAGTACGTGCCGGGCGAGAGCCTGCGCGATCTCATCGACCGCGAGCGCGGCTGCGACACCGCCCGCTCCATCGCCATCCTCCGCGACCTCGCGAGCGCCCTCGGCTACGCACACACGAACGGCATCGTCCACCGCGACATCAAGCCCGAGAACGTTCTCCTCGATGGGAACACCGGCCGCCCGCTCCTCACCGACTTCGGCGTCGCGCAGGCGCTGAGCAGCGGTGACGGCGGCGGCGAGCGGATGACCGGCGTCGGCTTCATCATCGGCTCGCCCAGCTACATGAGCCCGGAGCAGGCCAGCGGTGAGCGGGAGATCGACGGCCGCAGCGACATCTACTCGCTCGGCCTCGTCGGCTACGAGATGTTCTCCGGCCAGCCCACGTTCACGGGCCCCAGCGCGGTCTCGGTCATCGCCAAGCAGATTACCGAGCGCCCGACACCGCTGGCCGAGCGCGTGAAGGACGTACCACCCGAGGTGGCGGCAGCGATCGATCGGGCGCTGGAGAAGGATCCGGCCATGCGGTGGAGTAGTGGGAGCGAGATGGCGCGCGCGCTCGAGACGGGCGTGGTCACCGCCCAGTACACGGCGGGCACTCGCGCTCCCGCGCCGCCCCGGAATCGCACCCGCATAGCCCTCCTCGCCGCGGTGGCCGCGCTCGTGGTCGCCATTCCGGTGGGGTGGTGGAGGCAGAGGTCCTCGCCGCCCTCGGCGACGCGCGCGGCGCGGTGGCCACCTACGAGGCGAACGACGCCGCGGCATCACGCTACCAGACATACGGGATGCCCGACCCGCGCTGGCCCCTGCACGCCCGCTCCTTCGCCGCGCGCGCCCGCCTCTACGAGCAGCTCGGCGAGAAGACGAAGGCCGACTCGGCGTACTCACGCTTCATCGAGCTGTGGAAGGAGGCCGACCCGCAGCTCCAGCCGCAGGTCCGCGCCGCGCGCGAGGCGCTGGCAAAGCTGCGCGACGCCCCGCCGGCGGCGGTGAAGCGAGGGGAATGAACATCGGGCCTCGGCGGGTGCCACCCGCCCAGCGGGCGGATGCACTCGGCACCCGGTGGCTCATCGCTGCTGGAGCCGCTGGCGTGCTTGCCGCGGTCGTCGGCATCTCCGGTACCCCGGTCACGGTCGCGCGGGCGCAAGGCACGGGCACAGCGACGGCGACGCTCGTCGTCTCCGTGGTCTCGTCGGCGACCGGGGAACCGCTGGCCGGCGTGCAGCTCCGGCTGCGCCACGCGCGCTCCGCCTTCTCGCTCACCGACTCGGCGGGACGCGCCACGATGCCGGGGATCGCGCCGCGCGCCGACACCCTGGACCTCCGGCGCCTCGGCTTCCAGCCGCGAGCGATCGCGATCGGGCTCGACTCCGCCGGGGTCATCGAGGTCGCCCTCTCGCTCCAACCCATCGCTGTCCGGCTCGACACCATGGTGACCACCGGCCGGCACACGAGCTCCGTCGTCGGCTTCGACGACCGGCGACGGCAAGGGCAGGGCTACTTCATCGATCGCAAGGAGATCGATAGGCGGCAGCCGCGCGTCATGACCGATCTGCTGGCCACAGTGCCGGGCGTTCGCCTGGTTCCGGTCCAGAACGGCTACCAGATCCGCTCCTCGCGCTCGGCCGGGCCGCGCGACTGCCCGATGTCCACCTTCGTCGACGGCGCGCAGGTCTCCGGCGATCCCGGATCGGGCTCGTCCGCCATCGGCGCGAGGGTGCGGCGCCAGCCACCCACGCCGACACTGCTGGACGCGATCCCCCCGACGATGATCGAGGCAGTCGAAGTCTACGTCTCAACCGGGGTGCCGCCGCAGTTCAGCCGCGGCAACGCCGGGTGCGGCGTGGTGCTCATCTGGACGCGTATCGCGCGCTGAGGAGGGCGCGATGAAGATGGCGAAGGGCCGGGCTCCGCATACCGGAGCCCGGCCCTTCGCTTACCGACGCTACCCGCGCTTACCCGCGCTTACGCGTCGCGGTTCGCGCACCCTGTGTAGGTGGGGTTGTTCTTTTCGGTTTGCGCGGGCACGAGGTTCATCTCGGTGCCGAACGCGCCTCCCTTGAAGTAGGGGCCCGTTGGCCAGACCGACTCCGGTGCGCGGCCGTA
Source organism: Gemmatimonadaceae bacterium (assembly GCA_037720885.1). Taxonomy (GTDB): domain Bacteria; phylum Gemmatimonadota; class Gemmatimonadetes; order Gemmatimonadales; family Gemmatimonadaceae; genus JACMME01. Next base: position 7,275 of record JBBJNN010000048.1, read on the forward strand.
CTGCCGCACGAGCCGGCGCAGGTCGCCCGTGCGGTGCGCCGTCCCCCAGAACCAGAACGCGCGCTCACTGAAGAGCAGGTTCTGCCGTGCGGCCGCCGACCCCGGGTCCGCGAGCGCCGGGAGATCGGAGCGGGTGCCGCGCGCGGCGTTCAGCCTCGTCAGGTAGGTCGTTGCATCGTTGGCAGCGAGCGCCGCCTCGGACTCGATCAGCCGCGCCTCGACGCCTGTCGCGAGCGGCACCGGCTTGTCGGCCCGCTCGAACACCGTCTGTACATAGTGCTGGATCCCGTCCTGCCCCGCACGTCTGGTCGCGGCGCCTCCAGCACCGCGCACCACGGTCACGCGCGGGTCGTTCGCCGAGACGAAGGGGAGGCCGTTGCCGCCCTCCCGGTCCGCCGGCGCGTAGTTGAGCGTTCCGTTCATCCAGTCGTAGATCGCGTTGACGACCGAGGTCTGCGAGTACGTGACGTTGTACACGAAGCTGGTCGGAACCGCCGTCACGGCCAGGGCAGCCTTGGAGAACTCGCTCGGCGTCTTGGCCAGATCGAGCAGCGCACGCCCGCGGCCGACCGCCGCGAGATTCTTGATGTCCGCGTCGCCCGCGGTCGTGCCGGCGGTCGCGACCGCGGTGTCGAACTGCGCGAGTGCGCGGGTGAACAGCTCCGCGTTGCTGAGAAGCTCGGTCTGCGGGTTCAGATCGTCGGCGTTGGCGAACGGGATCCCGTTGCAGTAGCTCTCCGCCGTGATCACGTAGAGCATCCCGTGCAGGGCGTAGAGCTGCGCGATCTGGGTCTTCTTCGTCGCCTTCTCGGCATCGGTGGCCTCGGGCGCGAACTCGGTGAGCGCCTTGATCGCGCGAACGAGCTGCGTGTGCGCCTGCCCCACCGACGCCCAGGTGTTGGTCAGCGGCTGGACCGCCTCGTTCTGCGCCCGGCTATCGAGGTGCTCCGTGCCACCGCGGGCCGACTCGATCTCATCGGAGAGGAGCCCGCTCGTGATGTTGATGCCGTGGAACGATCCGCCGTAGTCGCCGCCGTAGAAGTAGGCGAAGTTCCCGATGGCGGCCACGCGCAGCGCGGCGGCGCCCGTGGGGCTGTTCGCCTGCTCCGTGGTGATCTGGTCGGGCGTCTCTACCTCGAGCAGCGTCTCTCGGCTGCACGCGGGGGCGACCGAGAGGAGGAAGAGTGCCGCGGCAAGGGGTGGGAGCGCCCGCCGCGCCATGCTGGCTCTCGCGTTCTGTGTCGTCATGTATCCGTCGTCTCCGTCAATCGGTGAATCAGTCGGTGAGTCGGTATGAGGTCGATCAGAACGCGAAGTTGATGCGCGCGAGCCAGTAACGGATCGGCGGCTGCGCGGTCAACTCGGTGTTGCCGCCGCCGGTGTTCGCCACCGCGTTGTTTGACTCCGGGTCCACCCCCGGGTACTTGGTCCAGAGGTAGCCCAGGTTGCGGCCGCTCAGGACGACGGTCATCGAGCGCGAGGCGAGGTAGCGGCCCACGAAGCGCTCCGGCAGGGTGTACGACAGCGACAGCTCGCGGAACTTGAGGAAGTCGTTGGGGACGAAGTACCCCCAGACCGTCCGCTTGGTCGAACTGTTCGCGACCGCCGCCGTCGCCTGGTCGGCGACCGGCGCGGTCGAGTCGTTCACCGCGCGGCAGTTGCTGCTCGACTGGCAGCGCCACTCCTCGTACTGCCACCGCTTGAAGAACTTGCCGCGGTAGTCGAAGAGCGCGGAGATCTGCAGGGTGTTGTTGAGGAAGCCGAACGTGTTGCCGACGCCGGCCTCGAGCTCGGGGAGTGTCGAGCCCTTGAAGGCGATCGCGGGGCCGACCTCGACCTCCGTGTCGGTGATGATCCCGTCGCCGTTGGCGTCCTGGTAGCTGATGATCGGCCGGTCCCACAGGCCGAAGAGCGGGTAGCCCGCCTGGTTGCGCGCGCCGGGCGTCGTCGGCAACGGCACGCCACCGGCGTCCACGAGCTTGTTCTTGAGGCGCGAGCCGTTGAACCGGAAGTCCCAGTTGAAGGGGCGCGTACGCACGAGCTGCGCGTCGACCGTGAGCTCGATCCCGTGGTTCTCCACCTCCGCCAGATTCTGCCACTGGGTGGGTGCGGCCGAGCCGATGGAGGTGCCGTACGACGGCGGGAGCGGCCGATTGAACAGCGCGTCCTTGCTCGTCTTCTTGAAGTACGTCGCCTCGACGTTCAGGCGCTCGTTGAAGAAGCCCATGTCGGCGCCCGCCTCGATCTCCGTTGTGACCTCGGGCTTGAGCTTCTGGTTCCCGATGGCGGCGAGGCGGAGCCCCGGCTCGTCGGCGCCCGCACCGGTCGGGAAGGCGGCGGCACCGAGGAATTGCAGGGCGGCGATGGTGCTCGGCTGCACGCCCGCCTTGCCCCACGCGCTGCGCAGACGCAGGCGGTCGAGCCCGGGAACGCCCGGGAACCACCCCTCCTCCGAGATCACGTAGGAGAGGGCCGCGCGGGGGTAGGTGGTGTTGCCGACACTCCGGCCGAAGGCACTGTTCTGGTCCGTGCGCGCGCCGACGGTGAAGAAGAGCCGATCGCGCCAGCCGAGCTGCTCCTCGAGAAAGGCGCCGTAGGTCTTCTCCTCGCTTGTGAACTCAAACGACTCGCGCTGCCGCGCCGAGTTCGGCGTCGAGGCGCCGGGGGGCAGACCGTACCCCCGACCTTGTGACTGGTAGAGGGCGTCGAAGAAGTACTGCGCGCCCACCGAGGTGCGGGTCGAGATGGTCGGCGTGGCGCTCCACGTCGCCGTGGCGCCAAGGTCCACGGTGTAGCGCGCGGCGTTCGAGCGGTCGTAGTCCTTGCCGCCCTCGCGCCCGATCGGCCCCCAGGAGATACCGACGCGCGGGCCCTCACCGCGGAACTGCTGGCGGAACCCGAAGTTGTTGTTCTGGTCGAGTCCAACCACGGCGCGCGTGGTCAGCCAGGTGCTCGGCTGCCAGTTGAGCGACGCGCTCCCCGTGAAGCGGTCGGAGCGGAGCTTGCCCTGCACGCCGAAGATGTCGCCGACGAACTCGCGCTGCAGCCCGTTGGTGGCGCTCTTGTAGCCGGGCGCCGTCAGGAACTGGAAGGTCATCCCGGCGAAGAACGTCCCCTCGAACGCCGTCCAGAGATCGCGCCGGATGTAGCCCGAGTTCACGTCGAGCGTCAGATTGGGCCGGAGGCCGATCTGGAAGTTGGCGCGGAAGGCGTTCTGCACGAGCTGGTTCGGGTTGACCTCCAGATCGCGCGGTGCCGTGCCCCGCTCGGTCCGGATCCGGTCGCGCTCGAATCCGGGCATCGTGTATGGCCCGGTCTCGTCCTCGCGCTCGGCGGAGAGGAAGTACTTGAGGGCCGACGTGCCGCCGGCCACCTGCAGGCCGTAGAGATAGCGCGGCTGTGATTCGAAGGGGTTGGTCTGGCTCGCCGTCCACGGGTTGTAGGTCGTGGCGCTGTCCACCACGCACCGCTTCGCCGAGAAGTCCACCAGCTTGCACTGCTGGAACGGGTTGGTATTCGCGATCGGCTGGCCGGTGGTCGGGCTGATGTTCCGCCCGAAGCTCCAGTAGTTCTGGGTCTGGCCGCCCGGGTTCTCCAGGATGCCGGTCTCCAGGCGTGTGCTCCACTGCGGCCGCCCGATCTGCCCGCGCTTCGTCTTGATGACGATGACGCCGTTCGCCGCGGCCGTGCCGTAGAGCGCCGCCGCGGACGGTCCCTTGATCACGTCAATGGACTCGATCTCGTTGGGGCTGAACGTGCTGAGCCGGTTGACGCGCGCCGAGGTGAAGTTGCTCGCCTCCGGCGAGTTGTCGAACCGGATCCCATCCACGATGATCAGCGGCTCGTTCGTCAGCGACAGCGAGCTCGTGCCGCGGATGCGGATGGACGACGACGAGCCCGTCTGCCCCGTGCCCTGGATGACCTGCACCCCCGCCGTGCGCGCCTGCAGCACCTCGCTGATCGTCGTGACGGGCAGCTTGGCGACGATCGAGTCCACGTTCACGGTCGCCACCACGTTGCCGAACTCCCGGCGCTCCTGCTGGCCGGTGGCGGTGGTGACGACCTCCGACAGCCTCGCGACCGCCTTGCTGAGCGCGAAGTCGGCCGTCGCCTCCTGGCCGGCCGCCACCGTCACCGTCTGCGTCTGCGGCTGGTACCCGAGGCGCATCGCGCGGAGCGTCACCTGCCCCGCCAGCACGTTCCGGATCGTGTACTCCCCCTGGTTGTTCGCCAGCGCGCCGACGCCCCGCCCGACGACGAAGACCTGCGCCGCCTCCACAGGCGCGCCGCCCTCCCGGTCGGTGATGCGTCCGCGGATCGTGCCGCTCTCCTGTGCGGCCAGCGATGGCGCGGCGAGGGCGGCAGCAATCAGCGCGCCCGCGAGCCACCGTGAAAGTGTTCGAACACCGATGGGCTGCATGACGGGACCTCCTGGCGAAGGGGAACTACGCTACGCGACTACACGGTGTACCTGCCGCGCCATCCAATCCGCTCAAACGGTTTCCACCTTAGCGTCCCTTGGGACTCAATGCAAGGAGGCCATCGGCACTCGGTGCTATGGCAGCGAGTCCAGCACCCGCTTCTTCCCCATCGGGTCGATGTCGAACGCCACCGCGCGCCGGTCAGAGCACCGCCCGCATCACCCCGCCGAACGCGCCGAGGAGCGCCATCGGGATGACGATCGCCAGCCAGCCGATGAATGCCGTGAGAATCGCCCGGCCCGTATCGAAGTCCAGCGCCTGGTGGATCGCGATGATCCCGGCCACGAGCGTCCAGACCCAGACCAGCGCGGTCACGAACCCGCCGACGTAGGGGATGATCCCGAGCGCGTACAGCACGCCCGGCGCCTGCGCGAATCCGAGCGTGCGCAAGAGCTCGCCCCACGTCGCGGTGCCGCCGAGGAGCTTGTCGCCAATGAGGTAGGTGACGCCCGACCAGATGAGCCAGCCGACGAACGCGGAGAGCAGCCCGCCGATGATGCCGGCTCTCCCGTGACCCGCGCCGCCGATGGCCGCGCACACGGCCACGATGGCGACGACGGTCGCGGCCTGTCCGGTGGCGGTGGTATCCGCTTCCACTTCCTCGTACGTGGGGACGTCGAGCATCGCGGCGCCCCGCATCCGATCGGTAATCGACCGCTGCATCTTCATGCCTCCGGGAACAGCGTGAATGAGGGGTGAACGATCCGAGCGCGAGGGAGGAGCAATATAGGGCGCCCCCCGCCCCTCGGCACGCGGTCGCTGGTGCGCGCCTCGGGGTCCGGCTAGAATGGGGGCTCGCGCCCGGTCATGCCACGCTCCCACCGACCGCCCCTCACCCTGCTGACACTCCTCGCCTTTCTCGCCCTCCCCCTCCCTAGCGCGCCCGCCCTCGCGCACGCGCCACAGGATCCCACCGCGCCGCACGCCGCGGCCGGCGCGCTCACGGCGCGCCCCGACAGCGCGCGCCGCTCGCCGGATGGGCGCCTCGAGGTGACCGCGGTGCCCGCGCTCAGGGGGGTGAAGCTCGACGGCTCACTCGATGACGAGGCCTGGGCGCGCGCCGAGCCGGTGAGCGGCTTCGTGCAGAGCGAGCCCCGCACCGGCGAGCGGGCGAGCGAGGCCACGGAGGTCCGCCTCGTCTACGACGAGAGGTTCCTCTACATCGGCGCCTACCTGCACGACAGCGAGCCGGCGCGCGCCGTCGTCAACGACATCCGGAAGGACTTCCGCGCGGAAGATCAGGACGCGTTCGAGGTCATCCTCGACACCTTCGGCGATCGGCGCAATGGCTACGTCTTCGCGACGAACCCGGAAGGCGCGCGCGCGGATCGCCAGGTGGCGAACGAGGGGCGCGAGACGAACGAGAGCTGGGACGCCGTCTGGCAGGTGCGCACCCGCCGGGTGCGCGACGGCTGGACCGCGGAGATGGCGATCCCGTTCCGCGCGCTGCGCTTCGACGCGGGCGCGGGGCACGTGTGGGGCGTCAACTTCAGCCGGCGCATCCGCCGGAAGAACGAGCTCGACTTCTGGTCCCCCGTGCCGCGTGCCTACAACCTCACGCGCGTCTCGCTCGCCGGAAACCTCGTCGGGATCTCCACTGCCAGCGCGGGGCGCGACCTGCGCGTGAAGCCGTACGCCGCCGCGCGCACCGTCCGCGAGACGGGCGGCCGTGCCTTCGACCGGGGCGTGGACGCGGGGCTCGACCTCAAGCTGGGTGTGACGCCGGGCCTCACCCTCGACGTCACCGCGAACCCCGACTTCGCGCAGGCCGAGGCCGACGAGCAGCAGGTGAACCTGACGCAGTTCAGCCAGTTCTTCCCCGAGAAGCGCGACTTCTTCCTCGAGAACTCCGGCATCTTCTACGTGGGAGACGCGGCGCGCAACAACCGCGTCAACCCCACACCGACGCCGGACGAGGACCTGCTGCTCTTCTTCAGCCGCCGCATCGGCCTCACCCCGCAAGGGCGCGAGATCCCGATCCTCGGCGGCGTCCGCCTCACGGGCAAGGCAGCCGGCACCACGATCGGTGCGCTCACCATGCAGACGCAGCGCAGCGGCAGCACGCCCGCGAACAACTACGCCGTCGTCCGCGCGCGCCGCAACGTCCTCGCCAGCTCAGATGTGGGCTTCATCGCCATGAGCCGCCAGGCCACCGATCGCGGCGGCGACTACAACCGCGTCGTCGGCGCGGACGCGACCGTGCGCTTCTTCGGCGCGCTCGACTGGTCCTCGTACTACATCCGCACCGCGACGCCCGGCATCACTCGGGGCGAGTACGCGGCGCGCACGTCGCTCAACTACGAGAGCAACTTCTTCCACGGCAAGGGGGGTGTCCTCGCCGTCGGCGAGGGCTTCAACGACGACCTCGGCTACTACCGGCGCGTCGGCGTCCGGAAATGGTTCGCGGACGCCGGCGTTCGCCCGCGCCCCGCCACACTCCGTCGCCACGGCATCCGCGAGATGCACCCGCACCTCACCTGGGAATACTACGAGGACCTCGCCGGCCGCATGGCCGCGAAGCGGTTGCACACCGGGTACACCATCTTCCTGAACAACGGCGGCTACGGGGAGCTGAGCGTGAACCCGCAGTTTCAGCGTATCGAGCGCCCGTTCACCATCCACCGGGGCACCACGCCCATTCCACCCGGCGGGTGGGGGTGGAATGAGTATCAGCTCCTCCTCAACAGCGACCCGAGCCGCCCCTTCTCGGCCACCGTCCGGGGGATCGCCGGCGGGCTGTGGACGGGGACGCAACGTACGGTCAACACCACGATCACGTTCCGACCATCCTACCGCTTCCGCGTCACCGCCGGCATGCAGCGCACCGCCGCGACGCTCGATACGCCGGGCGCGGACTTCGTCGCGAGCTTCTGGACCGCGCGCACGAACTACTCGTTCACGACGAACATGTTCGTGGACGCGCTCTCGCAGTACGACCCGGAGTCGAGGCAGCTCAACGCCAACATCCGCTTCAACCTGATCCACCACCCACTGAGCGACCTCTTCCTCGTCTACAACGAGCAGCACTTCCTCACGCCCGACGCCCTGACGCCCGGCCGCAGCATCATCGCGAAGTTCACGCAGATGGTGGCGTTCTAGCTCGGCGCTCGGCGGCGCTCGGCAGGGCTACCGGCTCGTCGCGGCCGAAACGGCTTCCGCCTGGCGTAGGTGGCGCATCTCGTGAGCGATCATGATCTCGAGTGCGTCGCCGAGCCCGAAGCGGAGCAGCCGGGTGACGGGCGACGCCACCTTGATCCGCCTGAGGTCGAGACCGTCCGCGTCGCGAATCATCTCGTCGAGCGTGCGCTGCTGCAGGAGAAAGTCGCGGTAGATCGTCGGCGGCGGGGCGGCACTCGGCTTGAAGATGGCGGGCGCCCGGAGCCGGGCCCGGACCCGCGGACCCACCACCTTGAGGAGCTGTGCGCCCAGGAAGGAGTGGCGGAAGGCGCCCCGCGCGCGGCGTCCCCGCGCGCGCCCCTCGTCAATGGCCCGCCGCACCCCGGGGAAGTAGTGCAGGTTCGTCGTGATCAGGTGGTCGAAGCACTGCGCGACACTCCACGTCTCCGGCGCCGGCTTCCACAGGAGCTGCTCCTCGCTGAGCGACGATGCCAGCCGCTCCGTGTCGGCCACGATCTCGGCGGATCGGTCGAGCAGGCCGCGTAGATGAGGGTCCGTGGGGGTAGCGCTCGCTCCAGCTGAATGCACCCTACGACCTCCGATGTGGGTGTCCGCCGGCCTGCGTTCGACGCCGGTCGCACACGTGGCATCCGTCCAGCCCTTTACGATACGCGTCCTCGCCCCGCTGCGCAGCCCGGAAATCGTATGGAATCTCGTAGCGCCCGTTCCAGACGGACCGTCCCAACCTTCGACACCGCACGGGTGTCAAAGCGGGTTGGATTCCCTCACCGACTACACCGGCCACACTGGAGAACCGACATGCGTGCCTCCTTGCTCGCGCTCGCGACCGCCGCGCTCGCCGCGACGCCGCTCGTCGCCACGCCGCTCGCGGCCCAGCGGGACGCCGAAGACTGGCTCGAGCGATGCCGCATGCAACGGAGCGATGGCCGCTCCCGGAACCGCGACGACGACGACCGCCGGCGCGAGAAGTACTGCGAGGTGCGCCGCAACGGCATGCGCCCGACGGGGCGCTCCATCGTCGTGGACGCGCGCGAGAACGGCGGCATCGCCGTCCGCGGCTGGGATCGCGACAGCATCTCGATCGAGGTACGTATCCAGACACACGCCGGATCTCAGAGCGAGGCGCGCGAGCTGGCGGATCGTATCCGCGTCGAGGCCTCCGGCGACGCGATCCACGCCGAGGGACCCTCGCGGGAGCGGGATGGGTCGTGGGCGGTGAGCTACGAGATCATGGTGCCGCGCCGCTCGTCGCTCACGCTCGATACCCATAACGGCCCTCTCGCCGTCGAGGGGGTGAACGGGACCATGGAGCTCCGTGCCCACAATGGGCCGCTCGCCCTCAGCGACGTTGGCGGCGACGTGCGGGCGCGCACGACGAACGGCCCGCTCTCCATCGATCTCGGCGGCTCGCGCTGGGAGGGCCGCGGTCTGGACGCCGAGACCACGAACGGCCCGGTGACGCTCGCCCTCCCCGAGAACTATTCGGCGCAGCTCGAGACCGGCACGGTGAACGGACCGATGCGCGTCGGCTTCCCCATCACCATCCAGGGCCGGCTCACCCAGCGGATCCGCACCGAGCTGGGCTCCGGCGGCCCTCCCGTACGCGCGGTGACGACGAACGGGCCGGCAGTCATCACGCGTCGGCAATAGGGCGCGTGGTTGGAGGGCGGGGGCGGGCCGGCTAGATTGCGGGGAGTTGGGAACAGTTGGGAGCAGGACGAAGTGAGCAGGGAACCATGCCGAGCGTCGGCCGGACGGTCGCGCGTGGGTGGTGGCCGGTTCGCCGGTACACGCCCGCCCGAGGAAAGTCCGGGCTCCGCAGGGCAGGCCGCCAGGTAACGCCTGGGCACGCCGCTTCACCGGCGGCGTGACGGACAGTGCCACAGAAAACAGACCGCCGATGGCCCGAGGGTTTCGCCCGCGAGGGTTCCGCCCGAGGGATCAGGCAAGGGTGAAACGGTGCGTGGTCCGAGGGTTCGCCCGCGGGCCGCGAATGGGTAAGAGCCCACCGCGCGCCTGGTAACAGGCGTGGCACGGTAAACCCCGGCTGGAGCAAGGCTAAATAAGCGGCGAGGGACGGCCCGTCCTGACGAAGACGCCGCGGGTAGGCTGCTTGAGCGCACGGGCGACCGGGCGCCGAGAGAAATGACCGTCCGGGTGGTGGCACCTTGAGTCATCAAGGCGCAGCCCCCGACAGAACCCGGCTTACAGGCCGGCGCACGGCAGGCATGGGTGGGAGGTCACGGGCCAGGGTAGGGCGTCGAGAGATCGAGGCCGTATCCTGGCCCTGCCACTTTCTCCCAGCCCCGCTAACTTCCGCCCCATGCCTCGCTCGCGAGCGACTCTCGCCGGTTCCGCCGCGCCGGCCGCGCGCGCCGAGCGCACCCGGCGTGGCGCCGGAGTCGCGCTATTCGCGCTGTGGTCGGCCATTGCCGCCGTCGCCATCAGCGCCGTGCCCGGCTGCCGGCCACCAGGCTCCACGTCCCCCGTACCAGGCGTGCCCGCACCGACCCGGCCGTCGCCCGGCCGGCCCCCGATCACGGAACCCGCGTCTCCGGCACCCCCGCCCGCGGTACGGAGCTGGACCTTCGGCTACGCCCCCGCCACCCTCCGCTACGAGGTCACGAGCGAGGCCACGGTGGAGCTCAAGGCGGATTCCGGCGCGCGATCAGCTCCACTCCGCACCGTCGCCGTCATCACCCTGCGCCTCACCCCGGCGGCCGACAGCCAGCTCACGGTGGACGGGAGCGTGGACTCATTCGAGGTCTCCCGCGGGGGCGACATTCCGCCTCCGGACAGCGCGCCCCCGGCGAGCGCCACCTTCCGCGGAACGATCACCCCCAATGGACGCATCCTCTCCTTCCGCGGTGCGTCGGACACCCCGTGCGACCGCGGCGACCCCCTCATCGCGGCGGCGCGCTCCCTCCTCGTCGCCACGCCATCCGCCATCACGCTCGGCGCCACCTGGAGCGACTCGAGCAGCAGCACCGTCTGCCGCGATGGCTCGCCGGTGACGACGGGCGTCGTACGCGAATACGAGGTGGAGGGACGCGAGACCGTGAACGGCGTGGATGCGGTGCGCGTGCGCCGGCGCGAGACCTTCACGCTCGCCGGCGCCAGCACGGTGCGCGGACGCGTGCTCGCGATCGCCGGCCGCGGCTCCTCGAGCGGCACCCTCTTCTTCGATCCGGTGCGCGGCGTCTACCTGGGTGGGGACGGAGAGAGCGTGTCCTCGCTCACCGTGAGCACCGGCCGCACGGGCACGTCGTTCGAGCAGCGCGTGAAGCAGACGGTGACGCTACGGTGAGGCTACGGTGACGCTGCGGGATTGAGCGTCACCGCGTCGGGCTGGTCCTCGCGCGGCGAGGCTGCCAGACGCTCACTCGTTCCGGGCGAGCGCCGCCGCCCCGCCGCGCCCCCTCCCCTCGCCTCGTAGAATCCGTCTGATCCCGCGCCAGATCGCCCGCACGAGCACGAGCAGGGCGACGAGGAGGGCGAGCGCCAGGGCGAGCGTGATGTACGGGTGCTGCCAGATGGCGACGAGGAGCGCCCCGACCACGCCCAGCTCCGCCAGGTTCGCGGCGCCGTTCGTCACCGGCTCCGGCGATGTGTCGATCGCGTACCGCATCCCCAGCTTGGTGCCGTGCGTCGTGAGGCCGAGCGCGGCGCCGAGTGGGACCGCGAGGGTAGCGAGGCCGCCGACGCCCCAGACCGTGGCGCCGGCGAGGATGGCGGCGAGGGGTGGCCGGATCGCCGTCTGCATCGTCTCCCAGACCGATGCGATCCCTGGCACGAGCGTGGCGAGGAACTCGATCGCGTAGAGGGTGCCGGCCACGCCGATCACCCATGGGCTCCCCACCACGGCGAGCGCGCCCGGCAGCTCCCCGATCCATCCCATGCGGTGGGCCACGCCCAGGATGGCGACAGTCGCGTAGGGGCTGATCCCGGCGGCATAGGCGACGCCCAGCGCCTGCGTGAGAAGAACGGCCTTGGTGCTCATGACGGCTGGAAACGCACACCGCGTGCCCGGTAGGCCGGGGCCAAGCAGCCGGTGGCGCGAAATGCGCCTTCTGCTACCTCACTTCCACAGCGCCGCGCGCCACACGCCGTTCACCGTGATGATCCCGGCGACCTGCAGCTGCTGGCCCGCGGGCGCGATGGACACGTCGTTGATCGCCTGACCGAAGGCCACGGTCGAGCTCAGGGAGGTGAGATCGGACGCGTCGTCGTAGTTGGTGACGTCGGCGCCGCTGTTCCTCGGCGACCACCAGACCGCGCGGTACTTCGACGACGTCTCACCCGAGAGCACCTTCTCCAGGTAGCCGGAGATCTGCCGGTTGCTCAGGCTCGAGCTGAGGTTGTCGTCGTCGTCGTTGATGTCGTAGGCGATGCCCGCGCTGTTCGTGCCCTGCCCCGCGATCTCCTTCGCGTCGTTCGCGCGGTACGAGCCGTTCTTCCGCGGCCAGATCACCGCGCGCGTGGTGTTGTTGGCGAGAACGGCGTAGCCCACGACGGTGCCGCTGTTGTTCACGCCGAGCGCGTAGCTATGCACCCAGCCGGAGGCCAGGGGGAGCTCGGTCCACGAGCCGGTCGTCCCATTATTCGAGCTCGGGATCCACACGGTGGCGCGACCGACATTGCTCGAATTGATCGCGTACCCGGCGACCCAGCCGGTGCCATTGATGTCCTGCGCCACGGTCTGCGCGTATCCGCTTGGCACGCCGAGGTCGGTCATCGTGCCGATCGCCGTTCCGACGACCGTCGGCTTCCAGAGGAAGGCGTGCTGCGTGCCCGCCGAGTTCACGTAGCTGTAGCCCGCCACCTGCCCGGCGTTGTTGATCCCGAGGGCGATGCTGAGGTTCCCTCCCGGGAGTGTGCCCAGGTCGGACATGATGCCGAGCGCCCCGAGCCAGAGCGCGGCGTGCGGCGAGCCGGAGGCATTGACCGCGACGCCGGCCACGTAGGTGAGGTCGTTGACCGCGAACGCATATGCGTCGCCCCAACCGGACGCCGCAGGAAGCTCCGTCATCCCGAGTACCTGCCCCCAGATGAACGCCTTGCTCGCGCCAGTATTGCTGTTGAAGCTATATCCGACCACTTCGCCAGAGTGATTGAGGCCGTACGCCGCGCTGCCGTCCATTCCACTCAGGGTGCCCAGGTCGGTCACGGCGGGCAGGCCCCCGTTCACATCGCGGAGCGGGAGCTTCCCCGGCTCGGCTGACTGGGGAGCATGAGGCCGCGTGGTATCGGAGCACGCGCCGGCGAGCGCGAGGCTCGCCATGGTGACAAGGAAGCCGGCGAACCGGTGAAGGGCGTGAGGCATCGGAGGTGAGCGCGGCGGGGGAGGCCGTCGAGGGAGGAGGGATACGACGCCAACGAGGTATTCCGACCAGGGAGCGGTGGCCGGAAACAGAATGAGCGATTACCGATGGGTAATCGCTCATTAGGACGCCCGAGCCGCGCAGTGGTAACACCTGTGCGCCTCGGAGCGAGGCGCGACCAGCGCGACCAGCCCTAGTCGATCAGCTTGAGGGGCATCACCAGGCAGAGGAACTTCGCGTCGTCCGACCACCCCTCCGGCTCCACCGTCGCCGCTCGCTCCGGCGCCTTGAAGGTGAGGCGTACGTCGTCGGTGGGCATGTAGCGGAGGATCTCGAGCAGGTAGTTGGCGTTGAAGCCGATCTCCAGCGGATCGCCGTCGTAATCGATCGCCACCTCGTCCTGCGCCTCGCCCAGGTCCGGCGTCTGGACCGCGAGCTTGAGCATCCCCGAGCTGAAGGCGAGCCGGATCCGGTGCGTCTGGTCCGAGGCGATGATGGACATGCGCCGGAGCGCCTGCGCGAGCGCGTTCTTGTCGGCGCGGGCGATCCGCTCGTTGTCCTTGGGGATGACCTGCTCGTAATTCGGGTACGGCCCCTCGATGAGCCGGGTGAACACCGACGTGAACGGGGAGCGGAAGCCCAGGTGGTTGTCCCCACGCGCGATCTCCAGCTCCTCGTCGGCCGTGAAGAGGCGGCGGATCTGCTCCAGCGCCTTCGGCGGCACGATCAGATCCCCACTTGGCGCCCCCTCGGAGGCGATGGGGAGCTCCATCTTCGCCAGCCGGTGGCCATTCGTCGCCACCATACGCATCCGCTCCGGACGCAGCTCCCAGAGCACGCCGTTGAGGATCGGGCGACTCTCCTCGGTGGAGGCGGCGAACGCGGTATGGCCGATCAGCTTCTGGAGATCGCCGGAGCGGATGCGCCAGCTCTCGGTGAACTTGACCGCGGGGAAGCTCGGGAACTCATCGCGGGGGAGCCCGAGGAGCCGGAAGCGGGAGCGCGAGCACTCGAGCGTGATCTTCTGCTCGCCGGCGGCGCTGATCTTCACCGGCGCCGACGGGAGCTCGCGCGCGATCTCGGCCAGCTTCTTGGCGGGGATCGTGATCGCACCCTGCGCCTCGACGTCCGCCTGTACTTCCGTGCTGACGGCGATGTCCAGATCGGTGCCCGAGAGGCGGATCCCCAGCTCCGTCGTCTCGACGAGAATGTTCGAGAGCACCGGCAGCGTGGTCTTCGCCGGGATGCTCGCCGTCACCGCCGCCAGCCCTTCCTGCAACTTCTCGCGTGCGATCGTAAAGCGCATTCAGTTCCTCTGGGTCCTCGCGACGTACCGGTCCTTGTGCACAACGACGGGGTACTGCTCTTAAGCTGTTATTTAAAGAATAAAGATAGTGGGAGTAGTAGAGCCCTGTGCACATGTCGACAAACAGCGGAAGGGACGATACACCCGCAGGTTGCACCCCGCCAGATGATGTGGGACGTAGTGGGGAACGCGCGCTCAATCCACCGCTGTCCCCATCGCCCTACGCCATCGCTGTGGATTGGGCGCGGCGGTTGTGGGAAAGGTGGTCCCTTTCCACAGTCGCCGGCCGGCCGATGTGGACACCCGGGCCGTCGGCGACACACGGATGTGCGGAGGGCTCCGACCTTGTTCGGAGCCCTCCGCGTGCGCTGCGCCTCACCTGCTGCCTGGTTGCGCTCAGGCCGATTCCATGTTCCAGATGTCTACGTGCCAGCGCCACCGGCCGCCCTCCTGCTTCCAGACCACGACATACTTCGCCGAGACCTGCTGGCCATCACCGAGGGTGAGCCCCGGCACGCCCGACCTCGTACGCCTGCTCGCCCACCGGCTCAAGGAGAACCGTGGATAGCTCGACGCGCTCGAGGCCCCCCTGCTGCGCGGCGGTCCAGAACTGCGCGATCCCGTCGCGGCCTTCCACCATCGCTGCGCCCGGCGGTAGGATGCGCGCGTCTTCCGTGTAGACCTCCCGCGCCGCCCGCGCCGGGTCGCCGCTATTGAATGCCTCCTCGAAGCGACGGTTCGTCTCGTCGATCCCCCGGCGCATGCCGGCCACATCCTGCGTCATTGAAGTCGCCATGCCGTCCTCCTCTGCTAGAAGTTGGTCCGAGTGCAGTCGTAGCAGCATGGGCAGATCCCTTCGGGCGCCGGAGCGACCCGTACGATGCCAGGCGGCCCTCCCGCGCGCTGGTCGTCTGCCGGTTCAGGGGCGCCGGACCTTGCCGTCTGTGTCTGGCCGCATTGCGCCAGGGGCGGCGCACACCCCGTTCCGGTCACCGGAGGCCGGGTCACTGGAGGCCCGCTTGCACCACTCACTCTTAATGTGCTCTCGCAGAAGGGCCTCCATGCTCGCCATACCTTCCGCCTGCTCGCGGCAGCTTGGACCGCTCGACCCGGAGGGGGAGGGGGTGGAGATCATGTCCCGCTGGCGCTTCCGGATCTCGCACTGAAGGATCGTCTGCTCTTTCCCGCAGGAGCCTGCGCCCGCGATCCCTCCGGCGCTGCCCTGACGCATGACGCTCGCGTTGCGCCGCGAAGATGGCGCACCCGAGGACGCCCTCCCCAGATTCGAGCACCTCGGCGCGCAGGTATACTCGCCTTCCGGCGACGGATTGATGAGCCCTGGATCGGCGCATCCGTTCATGCGCGCCACGAACAACATGCAATCATATGTGCGCCACCCATTGCCGGCCTGCGAGCAATATGTCTTGAAGCGCTGCCAGGCCGCCGCCACGTCGGCGCACGTTGGCGTGCCGCCCTCCGGCCTGGGACGTTGAGCGCCGCCGGCGCCCCCGGTGTTCTTGCGCGTGAAGTTGTCGAAGACGAAGTCGCTGATCGTGCCCGTCACGCCCACTGCCGCCCGGTCGAGTGCCCCGCCCAGCGCCTGGTTCGCCAGCCGCTCGGCCGCGTACCCGCTAAAGCCGGCCGCCACCACGGGACAGAAGGCCGCCTCGGCGCCGATGGCGAGGCCGGCATCCCCGGCGAGCGCCAGTAGCTCGGGGCTCGTCGTCACGGCCACGTTGATGCTGCCGGACGCAGCGCCCTCCACGACGGTGATCAACGTGCTGGTGACCTGCGCCCCGTTGCTCAGGGTACCGGCCGTCTCGTTGCCAGTAACGAGCTCCGTCCCTCCGGCGACCGTGCCGACGGCTCCGATCACGGTCGCCGCCAGGCCGGCCGGCGTCGGGTTCTCGACGGCGCCGACCAGCGGGCCGACGGCAGTGATGACAGTCTCTGCCGCTCCCAGCACAATGTTCAGCACACTCAGGAATGCCTCGCCGGCGCTGGGCTTCGGGTCTTTCTTGTCACCGGAATCGCCCGCGCCGGGCCGGCTGCCGTCGCCCGTCCCGCCGCTAATCCCCGTCGTGTTATTGGTAGTCGGCGGCGCCTGAGACCCGCCGCTCCCGGGATTGGTGACCATGCTCTTGTCCTCGTCCACGCACTGCTGCACTACCGCGTCCATCGCTGCCACCGCGGTGCTAACGGCCTGATCGTAGCCCGGGTCGCTGGGCGTGAACGCGCCGAGCCCGTCCTGGACGCTATTCCTCTGCGCTGCGCGGCAGGCCGACATTACCGGCTGCGCTTGGCTGCCAGGCAGGAGCCACGGCTGCGCGCCCTGTCCGCCGCCTCTCGGACCTCCCGGGCCGTCACGGCCGCCACGTCCGCCTGGGCCGAGCGGCCCAGCGGCGCGCGCCGGACTCGGGCCCACGTCCGCGACGAGCGGGAGGAGGTGCGTGAGGCCTGCCCCGCTCGCGCTACCACACGCCGCCAGCACGTCGGCTCCGGGCGCCGCATCGAGCACGTCCATCAGATCGTTCAGCGTCATCTGCATGACGTTGCGGTCCGCCGCGTGCGCGAGCTCGACGTCGATGATCTCGCGCGTGTCCATGCAGGCCACGACGTTGCGCGGCGAGACGTAGCAGATCTTCCGCAGACGCAGATTCACGTGCTCGTCCGCGAAGGCCCTGACGATCGAAGCGCGGTCACGTCTGTAGCCGGTGAGGATGTCGTGGATCCGCCGCAGCGTGGGACGGCTGCGTGTCGGCGCCGACGTGCCGGCGGCTGCCGGCGGCAGTGCGCGCGACGCCGGCTCCCCGGTGGGGGCGGTGCAG
>JBBJNN010000048.1:24358-30442 GCA_037720885.1 Gemmatimonadaceae bacterium
GCAGATGCCGAGCGAGTGGGCGGCTCTCCGGTGCATGGGCGACCTCATTCTTCCGGGCGGCAGGGTCGAGGGTCCGAGGGCGGCCGCCGCGTGTCGGCGCGCCCTCCGGTTCATTGGCACGTCGTCGCTCGCTCGGGCGATGGGTGCCGCGGTTACTGAGCCTTCTCGAGGATCCAGACCTGCGCGGAGGCGCTACTCTTCGGCGTCCACTGGCGCACCCGGCAGCTACCCTGAGGCGTGCACGGGGGAGCGGCCTCGAGTGCCTTGCCGCTCGCCTCGTTCACGAGCACGTAGAGATTCGACCTGTTCGGCACCTTGTAGAATCGCCATACCTGGTTCGAGAGGTGGCCTCCGAACGGTCCGTTCGGACCCCAGACCTGGATCTGCGCATTGTTCTCGAAGAGGTCATTGGCGTCCACCTCGACGAAGTGGTCCGCGCCGTTGCGAAGCTTGTAGCCGAGGCCCTGCTTGGTGACGGTGAACCTGTTGTTGGCGGTGGTCTGTCCGAGGTTCCCGAGCTGCACCTTGCACCCGTTCTGGTTGACGCAGATGTAGCCGACCTCGAGGTACTTGCGGTCATCGACCGTGCGAAGGTAGTACGTACCCTCAGCGATCGCGGCACCGGTGGTGTTGTCGAGGAGTTGCCCAACGTTGTACGCGACGGCTTCGACGGCGCCTTCGACGGCTTTGACGATCGTGTCGCGAAGCTCCGCCACTTGTGCGGCGGGATTCCGCCGGCCTCGAGCGAGGTTCAGGGGCCCGCACGGGCGATAGAAATCGCTGCCGTTCGGCACCCCGAGTGGCAGTGGTACTCGGGATCGCTGGATCGGGTTGAGCTGAGAATAAGCCGCGCTCAGATACCAATGCGGAAAATGGAAGCAGAAGAGGGCGGAGGCGGCGCGGATCTTCAGGAACTTGTTCCCGTCCGTCATCCAGGCGGCGGAGAAGTCAGTGGCCTGGCCGGCAAGCGCCGGGATGAGCTTGGCGTCTTCCGCGATCGACCGCTCCCGGGCGCCGAACTCGATGGTCTCGATATCGTCGTAGTAGACGCGGGTGCCGGCGCGCTCGTACCCAATGGCATAGGGCGGAAACAGCGTCACCGGGTCGTCCACGAACTCGAAGCGCTGGAGCTGCGCGCCCGGGAACCGCCGGTTCATATAGTCAACGAATTCGCGGTTGCCGACATGCGGGGCCGCGACTGCCATCAGACCCTGGGCATGGAAACCCTGCCTGGCGTCGTTGCTGCCCACACGGGCATCCAGCCATGCGCCCAGCGTCTGCGTCTGGGCAGAACCAAGCGAATGCCCCACGATCCATAGCTTCTTGGTCGCACCGCCGAACGCGGCAATCTGCTGGTAGACGCGCTCCCTGAATTCCTTGTCCTGTGCCGTCCCCACTAGCGTCTGTCGCTGCGCGGTGTCCTCCCCCGGCTTGGCGACCGCCCAACTCCTCACCGGGGCCTTCAGGCTGAACCAGAAGCCCGCGTGCACCTTGCCGGGCACCCCCCGCACATCGGGCTCCTTGCCTAACGTGGCGAAGTCCGAGCCGAGCCACTCCGCGAAGTTGTAGTCGAACTCGTTCCTCGCTTCTCCCACCCGGTCGGTGCCGCGCACCACGACGATCACGGCCCTGGGGGTGGAGACCAGCATCGCTTCCGGATCGTAGCCGCCCTGGGATCCCTGGATGAAGGCGTACTCCGGGCGCGCGTTCGTGGCGGACAACGCTTTGTCGGGATCGTAGAACAGGTATTCGGTGAGCTTCCGATACTCCAGCAGGAACTTCTCCGGGTACATGTGGAGCTCTCTCACGTAGCCCAGGTCCACCTGGGTGCCACCGGAGCTGCCCTTGAGCTGATCCAATTGGTCCGGGAAGACCAGCGTCACCAGATAGGTGAGGAGATAGGTATTGGCGTCGTTGCGGCCGGTTGCGTCCTCCCTGAAGACGGTGTTGAAGGCGTTGGCGCCCCGCTGCGCGTGCGCATCACGCACCGGGGCGGAGAGCAGCAGGCCGCATACGGTAGCTGACGTCAGGGCAAGTCGCATTGCACGCTCCTTGTGAGTGATGCGGACCTCCACGCGGACGTCCACGTAGGCGCACCCCGCGGCAAGCCGCTCCATGGCGTAGTCTGTCGTGGGGACCGAAACAGAGCGTCAACGACACCGTCAAAGCACGAAGCCGAAGCGAGTTGCGTCGCCGGCACCGCCGCTGCACCTTGGTACCCATGGCTCCGCCGCTCCGGATGTTCACACTCGGCTCATCGCGCCTCGCGGACCCGGAAGTTGGTTCCCTCCGAGCCCGGAAAGACCTGGCGCTCCTTGCCTACCTCGCTCGTCGCGCCCCTCGAGCCGTGCCGCGCGCTGAGCTCGCGGCGCTCCTGTGGGGCGATCGGGAGGAGGAGCGCGCCCGCCACTCCCTGCGTACCGCGCTGCTCCACCTCCGCCGGGCGGTCGGCAATGCGCTGGAGACGCTTCCGGATACGACGCGGATC
Source organism: Gemmatimonadaceae bacterium (assembly GCA_037720885.1). GTDB lineage: Bacteria > Gemmatimonadota > Gemmatimonadetes > Gemmatimonadales > Gemmatimonadaceae > JACMME01. The sequence continues at coordinate 26,847 of JBBJNN010000048.1, forward strand.
GTGGACGGCGCACTGCAGCTCGACGCCACCACCTTCGAGCGCGACATGGCGGCGGGTCGGCTGGCGGACGCCGCCGCGCGGTGGGAGGGCGACTTCCTCCCTGACGCCGACGACCTGGGAGGCGAGGAGTGGCGCGCCTGGCTGGAGGCCGAGCGCGAGGGACTGCGCCGCCGGCTGGCCTGGGCCCTCGAGCGGCTGGTGGACGATGCCGGTGCGCGCGGCGAGTGGACGGAGGCGGTCCGCTGGGCCGAGCGGTGGACCGGGGCATTGCCGCTGGACGAGCGCGCGAGCCGACGCGAGGTGGAGGCCTTGCGGCTGGCCAGGCGCCCCGACGAGGCGCTGGCGCGCCACGCCGCCTTCACCGCGCGCTACCGTGACGCGTTCGGTCGCGACCCGCCACCGGACCACGCGCGCCTGGCGGAGCGACTGCGCGATGACGAGCCGCGCAGCGCCGGCGACAGGTACGCAGGGCGCGTGGCGAGCCCGGGCTCCGCCGCGCGCTTCGCCCCGGACTTCGTCGGCCGCTCCGCGCAATTCGCCGAGCTGACGGCGGCGTGGGAAGACACTCGACGCGGCGCGACCGCCGTGGTGGTGGTGGAGGGCGACGAAGGGATCGGCAAGACGCGCCTCTGCGAGGAGCTGGTGCGATGGGTGCGCGCCTCGGCGCCCGACGCGGTGGTGCTCCACGCGCGCGCCTACGAGGCGGAGCGCGACGCGCCGTGGATCGCCGCCCGTCACCTCCTCGCGCCCCTCGCCGACGCGCCGGGCATTGCCGCAGCTCCGCCGCCGGTGCTGGCGCAGCTCGCGGACACTGTGCTGCCCGCGCTCCACGAGCGGTTCCGCGCTCTGCCCAACTTTCCACCCGCGGCCGAACCGGCCCCCGCCACCGCGGAGGCGCTGGCGCGCGCACTCGCCGAGGTGGCCGCCGAAGCGCCAGTGCTCCTCTGCCTCGACGACTTCCCCGCCGCGGACGCACCCACACAGACGGCGCTGCGTACCCTCGTGCGCCGGCCGCCGCCCGGGGTGCTCCAACTCTATACCGGGCGCCCCGAAGCGCTCGAGGTGTTACGTCTCGATCCCGACCTCCGTGACGCCCGCGCACACCGCGTCCGCCTCCGGCCGCTCGAGATCGCTGATGTGGAAGCAATGGTCGCTTCCATGCTCGAGATGGAGCCCGGCGAGCGGCATCAGCTCGCCGAGCGGCTGCACGCGGAAGGAGGCGGGAATCCGTTCTACATCACGGAGCTCGTGGCCGGGCTGATGGACGCGGGGCTTCTCGTGATGTCCCCCGAGGGTACCTGGCGACTAGCGCCAGAAGGAGTGATGGACCACGCGCCTCGCGCACTCCCGCTGCCAGCACGCGTGCGGGAGGCGGTACGTGACCGCATCGGACGTCTGAGCGATTCCGCGCGTATGGCGCTCGAGGCCGCGGCGGTTCTTGGCCGCCGCGCCGATGCCCGGCCGCTCGCGGCGGTAGCCGGACTGCCAGCGGCCGAGCTGGCGGCGGGTCTGGACGAGCTCGTGGCGCGCCGGCTGCTGCGCGAGTTCGGCAGCTCCGGTGGCGATGAGGGGTACGAGTTCGCGTACGAGCTCACGCGCCGCGTGGCGTACGAGGCCATTCCGCCGACGCGCCGTAAGGCGCTCCACCGCGCCGCGCTCGCGGCGCTGGAGGCGCGGTGCGGAGATGCCGTGGATGATACGGATGACGCGGTCCGGCGCGCACGCGCGTACCACGCGCGTACCACGAGCGTGCCGCCGGGGACGCAGTGGCCATGCGGCCCGCAGCGCCGTCCGTACTGCGTCCGCCGTCCGCCACGCGCCGGGGCCTGGCCGCGATGAGCGTCGTGGTGCTGACAGTGGTCGCGGTGGCGGCGATGGCAACGCTCGGCATCGGCAGCGCGCGGGCGCCGCGGCGCACAAGTGGCACCGCACCATCGTTGGACGGCGTGAATGTCGTAGCCGTGCTCCCGTTTTTCCTGCGCGGCGATACGACGCACGCCTACCTGCGCGAGGGGCTGGCCGACCTGCTAAGCGTGGGGCTCGACGGGCTAGGCGGATTGCGCACGGTGGACCCATATGCGCTCTTCGCCGCCGTCGCGCGCACTGCCGATGCGCCGCTCGACCCGGCACACGGTCGCGCGCTCGCCGCCCGCTTCGACGCGGGACTCTACGTGCTGGGCGAGGTGATGGAGAGCGGCGGGCGGCTGCACGCGATCGCATCGCTGTACGATGCCCGGGGCGCGCTCAGCGCGCGCGCCGAGGCGAGCGGACGCGCCGATGGTGACGTGACGGAGCTTGCCGACAGCCTGACGCGGCGATTGGTGGCCGGCCGCTATCGCGGCCCCGCCGACGAGCTCACCCGGATCGCCGTGCTCACCACGTCGTCCGTCCCCGCGCTGCGCGCATACCTTCAAGGGGAGCAGGCGCTGCGCGCAGGGCGCTTCGATGCCGCCGTCATGGCCTTTCAGGACGCGGTCGCCGCCGATTCCGATTTCGCGCTGGCGTATTACCGGCTGGGCGTGGCCGCGGAGTGGGAGCAGCTCGGCGATCTGAACGTGGCGTCCTCCGAGCACGCCGCGAGGCTCGGCCACCGGCTTTCGCCGCGGACCCGGATGCTGCTCGAGGCGTCCCGCGTGCATCGGAGCGGCGACGCCGCCCGTGCCACCGAGCTGTACCGAGGCATCCTCGACTCGTATCCGCACGACGTCGAAGCGACGATCCAGTACGCCGAGCTACTCTCCCACCTCGGCCCGGCGATCTCCGGCACCCCGCTGGAGGCCGCGCGCGACCAGTGGCAGAAAGTGCTCGCCGCGGAGCCGGACAACCGGTTCGCCATCATCCATCTCGCGCGAATCGCCGCCGCGCTCGGCGACACCGCGACGGCGGCGCTGCACACCACGCCCGCCGGGGGAGACGCCCCGGTGGGCAAGAACCGCGCGCTGGAGCTCGCCGCGTGGCGCGCCATTCTGCTACGTCGGCCGGGCGCCGAGGACAGCGTACGCGCGGCGCTGCTACGGGCTGGCCCCGTCGCCGTGGCGAACACTGTCTGGCAGATCCTCACCTATTCGCGCGACCTCGACGCATCGGAGCGGTTCGCCCGGTTGTTCGGCGACGCCAGCGTGAGTCCGCCCGGCGGGCGGCTCCTCATGGCGTACGTGTACGCTGCGCGCGGCCGCTTCCGGGCGGCGTCGGCAGCGCTCGACAGCGCCGGGGGTGAGTTGGATGTGTACGCGGTGATCCACCCAGCCGTGATCGGGTTGCTCCCACTGGCACCTCGTGGCAGGCTCGAAGTGCTGCGTCGGCGCGTGGCCGCATGGCAGCCGCCGCCGCGAGTGCCGGCGACGGGCACCACCTGGGAGACCGCCCACTTCGGTGCCGAGCCGCAGGTGCGGCACTACCTGCTCGGTGCGCTGTCCGCCGAGGCGGGCGATCATGAGGGCGCGCTGCGCCACGCTGCGGCGCTCCAGCGCGACGCGGTGGACGGCGCACCGGGTGCGCCCGGCCTCGCGTATACCCTTGCGGACGAGCTTCGCCTGCGGGTGGAGCTGGCCACCGGACGGCCGCTCGCGGAGCGCGTGCCCGGGATGCGCCGGTAC
>JBBJNN010000048.1:30452-37806 GCA_037720885.1 Gemmatimonadaceae bacterium
GCACTGCGCTGGCTATGGGCCGAGGCGCTGCGCGCGCGCGGGTACGACGCGGATGCGCTAGGCTGGTACTCCACCCTAGGCACCACGAACCCGTTCGAGCTCCCCTACCTCGCGCCGGCTGCTCTGCGTCGTGGCGAGCTGCTGGAGCGGCAAGGCCGGCGGCGCGAGGCAGCGGCCGAGTACGCGCGGTTCGTCGCGCTGTGGGCCGACCCCGATCCCGAGCTCCGTCCACTCGTCGCCGACGCTCGTCGCCACCTTGCTGCGCTCACGGCATCGGAGCGGCGATGATGCGGTACTGATACGGTACTGATACGGAACGCGGTGCTTCGATGCCGCTCGGCTCGCCCCTCGGCGTAGCTTTGTTCTTCGGGGGGGGGCCCCCCAAGGTAGGGCAATAATATACTTGACTCACCCGCCTGATGTCCCTATATTCAGGGCATGCCGAACGAGATGCACGCCCCGAACACCTTGCTCGAAGCGGTTCGCTACTTCGCGGACCCTGACGCGAGCCTCCAGTTTGTCGCCGCGCTCCGCTGGCCCGATGGCGTGACGTGCCCGGTGTGCGAGGGGAAAGATGTGTCCTTCCTCTCGACGCGCCGCATCTGGAAGTGCAAGGCGTGTAAGAAGCAATTCAGCGTCAAGCTCGGCACCATCTTCGAGGACAGCCCGATTGGCCTCGACAAGTGGCTCCCCGCGCTCTGGATGCTCGCCAATTGCAAGAACGGGATTAGCAGCTACGAGCTGGCGCGGGCCTTGGGCGTGACGCAAAAGACCGGCTGGTTCATGCTCCACCGCATCCGGCTCGCCATGCAGACCGGGACGTTCAAGAAGTTGAGCGGCGAAGTGGAAGCCGACGAGACCTTCATCGGCGGCAAAGCGCGCAATATGCACGTCGGCAAGCGTCGGGAGCGCATCAAGAATCGCGGCGGCATCGGGAAGCCGATTGTGATGGGCCTCCTTGAGCGGCACGGCGACGTCCGCACGTTCGTGGTCGAGAAGAACGACGGCAAGACGCTCAAGCCCAAGGTGCGCCAGCACGTCGAGACGGGCGCCGAACTCTTCACGGATGCCCTGGGCGCCTACTACGGGCTTGATCGGGAGTACGTGCATCAGGTGATTGACCATGCCGAGGCGTACGTGCGTGGGAACGTCCACACGAACGGGCTGGAAAACTTCTGGAGCTTGCTCAAGCGCGGCATCAAGGGGACGTATGTGGCGGTCGAACCCTTCCATCTCTTCCGGTATCTGGACGAACAAGCGCGGCGCTTCAACGAGCGCGAGCACACCGACGGACAGCGGTTCGTGTCCGTGGTCCGCGATATCGTGGGGCGCCGCGTGACGTACCGCGACCTGACCGGCGCCGATCTGGCGCCCGCGACGACGTGAGGCCATCAACAAGCCGCAGCGTAGGCGCGGCAAGAGGAAGGGATCATGAAGCAGACCCCCAAGGCTCCAGCGCCGAGTAACGCGCTGGAGCCGTCGCCGTTGGAGCGCATGCGTGAGTTGACGCGGCGCATCGTCAACGTGCCGAAATCGGAACTCCCGACGAAGAAGCAGCCGCCGAAGAAGCGGCGCGGTTAGGAGGACGCGATGGGCCAAGTGTTCGGCGGCTTTCACACCGCCACGTCCGACGTGTACCACAACAACGAGGCGTGCTCCGCCGCTGCCGATATTCCAAGCGAGGAGCGGATTCCGGGGCGCGGCGGGAAGCAGATCTGCGCCGAGTGCAAGCGCCTTAACGGGCCGCGCCGTCCGCCGCGTCATGTGTTCGGCGGGCCGCCGAAAGGATAAAAGACCAACTCCCACGTCGGTCCCACCGGCTCGCCGTGCTCGACGCTCCACGTCCGGCGCAGCGCCCACACCGGGAGCCGCGCCGCGAGTGCGACGGCAAGCGCGCGGAAGCCGTCGGGGAACTCGCCGTAGAACCGCACTGTAGGCTCGGGATACGCATGCCCCGGCCCGCCCTCGCACGACTCGTAGGTTTCGACGCCGGCCGCGCGTAGCACTTCGACCGCCCGCGCGATGCCGGGGTCTGGCGCCGGGTGAATAGCGTCCGTCGTGCATCGGGTGCCACCGCTAGGGAGACCATGAAGGCACGCACGGCATCGTAAATCGTGCGCGCTTGATCCTCTCCGTACGTGGTACGCGCGTGCATGGCGTAGTTGCGCACCGCCTCTTTGAAGAACCGAAACTGAGTGGCCGCGAGTGAGTAGAAATGAAGCGCGGCCTTCGTGCGCCGAGCCGCCCGCTCATCGGCCTTCTTCTCTTTGTCTGTGCGCGGCGCACCGTGCGCGGGCGTCCCTTGCCGGAGCTTTCCCTCTCGCGACTTCCGACGCGCGCGAGAGGTGTCACCCGAATCAATGGCGTTGATCCTCGCCTGGATTCCGGTGATTACGTTGTGCCAAGCCTTATCGGCAACGCTCACCCCGAACCGCTTCGCCATCCGCCGAAGGCCGATCTCCAAGACTCGCATGAGGTGCAGCACGCAAGCGGTGTGGCACCCGAGCGCGAAACACTTCCCGGCCTCAGTAATATCGTATTCTGCATCGGGGAACACTTCGCGCACGCCGTCCCATCCCTCAAACGGCGATTCGTAATACGGCACGACCTTGTTGCTGACGTAGAGAAAGCGCCGGTCCGCTAACTCGTCGCGCAACCTGCCGTCAATCTCGATGATTGACGCTGTGATGAGCCTGTACGTCGTCTCGGCACTCAGGTGCGACCGCATCCGCACGGCTGCGGTGCGCGTCATGTCTAGGTCGGCATAGCCGAGCCGCTCGATGAACTGGTCGAACTTGGCCTGCAATTCAGCGCGGAACCCCTCCCCGATCGCCGTCTCTTGGTGCTCGTCCCAATCCTTCGTAAGATCGCCGTCCTCGCCCATGGCGAGTTGCCACCAGACGGTCGTCTCGTTCCATTCCAAGTAGATGTGCGCGTATTTCCGCAGCATGTCCCAAAGGCTCACGATTCGGTGAGCCCGAAACGCCGCGACGGTCGCGGCAACTTCGGGCGCCGGCACAGACCACGGCGCCCGCTCGCTCACCTGAGTGAGCATCAAAGTTGGCCCCCTACCTTGGGTGAGGCAAGTATATTATTGCCCAAGGTAGGCGAGACGGACGACGCAGCAGCGAGGCGCGGAGCCTCCGTCTCCGTGCGCCTTACCAACCCCTCAGCTCCGCAGCCCTTCCAGCGCCACGCGGAGCTTCCCCACGCGCGCGGCGAACTCCGGGTCCGCCTGCATCGCCGTCTCCGTCTTCTCCAGGCTGTGGATCACCGTGGAGTGGTCGCGGCCGCCAAAGGCGTTGCCGATCTCGACGAGCTGGACGCCCAGGAGCTCGCGGATGAGGTGCATGGCGACCTGGCGCGGGACGGTGAGGGCCTTCGTCCGTCCCTTCGAGCGGAGCGCCTCCGAGCTCACCCCCCACGCCTTCGCCACTGCCTGCTGGATGGTCGAGACGCTCAGCGCCTCCGAGTCCGGCTCCCCGTCGCCGCGGAGCTTGTCCCGTAGCGCCTCGCGGGCGAGGTCTACGCTCACTTCCTTGCGGCGGAGCGACGCGAAGGCCAGGAGCCGGATCACCGAGCCCTCCAGCTCCCGCACGCTCGACCGCACGTGCTCGGCGATGAAGCGGATCACGTCGAGCGGGATCGTCCGCTCGAGATGGTCCAGACGCGCCTTATTCTGGAGGATCGCGATGCGGTGCTCGAAGTCGGGCAGCTCGACGTCGGCGACCATCCCCCACTCGAATCGGCTGACGAGGCGCGCCTCCAGCCCCGGGATCTCCTTCGGCGGACGGTCGCTCGTGAGGATGATCTGGCGCCCGCTCTCGTACAGCGCGTTGAAGGTGTTGAAGAACTCTTCCTGCGTGGACTCCTTCCCGCGGAGGAAGTGGACGTCGTCCACAAGCAGGAGGTCGAGCTCGCGGAAGCGCCGGCGGAACTCGGCCTGGGTGCGTCCCTGGATGGAGCCGACCAGTTCATTCGTGAACTGCTCGGTGCCGATGTACATGAGGCGCGTACGTGGGGTGGCGCGGATGATCTCGTGCGCCACGGCCTGCATCAGGTGCGTCTTGCCGAGCCCGGTGTCGCCGTAGATGAAGAACGGGTTGTACGCCTTGCCCGGCGCGGCGGCGACGGCCTGGGCGGTGGCCGCCGCAAGGTCGTTGCTCTTCCCGATGACGAAGTTGTCGAAGGTGTAGCGGGCGCTGAGCTGTGATGAGCTCCCGACGCCGCCGGTACCGGTACCGCTGTTCCCGGTGGTGCTCCCCGTCCCCTTGCCCTTCCCCTCGGCCGGCGCGGCCGGAGTCGGCGGCGGCGCGACGAAGAGGTCCATCTGTGGGCGCTGCTTCTGCTCCTCGTGGACCTTGAACATCACGGTCATCGGGTGACCGAGAGCGACCGGGGCAAGGCCGGAGAGGAGGGCGGCATGCTTCGACTCGTTCCAATCGGCCGAGAACCGGTCCGGCGTCCCCACGGTGAGGGTGTGGCCTTTGACCTCGAGCGCCTTGGTCTCCTTGAGCCAGGTGCGGAAGGTCTGTTCCGGGATCTCCAGCCGGGCGCGGTCGAGGAGGCGGGTCCAGATTTCGGCGGCGGACAGCGACATTACGACCGGACGACCAGGAGCGCGGTGGAGCCGTAGAGCGGCAAGGCCGGGAGCCGTAGAGCGCCGGGGGCCGTAGGGCGCCGGGGACGGGTGCGGCGGGAGCGCGAAGCTAGGCGGGCGATGTGGAAAAGTCAATCAACCCGCCCGGGCGTTCACCGTTCTCGCCGCGAGCTGAAAAACGGGGAATCGAGGCTGAGTGGGCCGGCGCCGTTGGCGGCGAGGAAGGCGAAGATGAGCGCGTAGAGGAGCGGCAGCTCACCACCGTTCTGGACCGGCCAGCCGCCGCGCGGGAGGTGGGCGATCACGAGCGCGCTCAGCATCTCGAGCACGAGGATGAACGCGACGGGGCGGACGAGGACGCCGAGAATGATGAGGATGCCGCCGCCGAGCTCGAGGATCCCGGCGACGCCGAACTGGGAGCCGAGATCGGCGGTGCCGCCCGGCGCGCCGAATCCGCCGAGGAGACCGAAGAGCTTCTGGAGGCCGTGCTGGAGGAAGAGCACGCCGGCGCCGATGCGGAGGAGCGCATGCGTGGCGGGGCCGAGCGCGTCGATGAGGCCGCCAGTGCCGCGGCCGGAGCTGGATGTGTCATAAGCGGTCGCCATGGGATTCTCGATGTGGGGGTAGCGGGCGCAGGGTTCGTGAGTATGAAGCGATCGGGCGAGCGAGCGATCAGGGACGCTCAGGGCCGTTCGCGCGCGGTCGCGAGCAGGTCGATGAGCGAGCGCAGGCTCCGGCTGTCCATGTGCCCGAGCTGCTGCCGGTGGATCTCGGTCATCGGCGCGTCGAGCCGGGCGAGGAGCCGGAGCCCCTCGGCCGTGATGCGCGTGGTGACGAGCCGGCGGTCCTCCGCGTCGCGGGCGCGCACGACGAGCCGCAGGTCCTCCAGCCGGTCGAGGAGGCGTGTGACATCGGGCACGAGCGACACGAGGCGGTCGCGCACCTCGTGGCGGCAGAGGCCGGCCTTGCCGGCGCCGCGCAGGATGCGCAGCACGTTGTACTGCGTGGGCGTGATGCCGTACGGCTTGAGCGCCTCGGCGAGGCTGTGGCCGAGCACGGCCGCGGTGCGCTCGACGCTGAGGAGCGCCTCCTGCTCGAGGCTGCCGAAGGGCCGGGTCTGCTTGATCTCCTGCTGGAGCCGGGAAGGCATGATGCGCGAGAAATTACGTGTGATAACACACAATGTCAATGTGCCCCGCGCGCCGGTAGTGGGCTAGTTTGAAATTTGGAGGGTGCCGGGATGGCAGGCGACGGAATGCGCCTAGTCTTGGTTGAGTGGGAAGATTCCCACGCGCTGACGGCGAGCGGGTGGATGCATCTCGATGGGGAGTACGATACAGCGCCGCGCGTCGTCCTGTCCGTGGGCTGGTTGCTGGTCGACGATGAGCGCAGCAAAATCATCGTGCCCCACCGGAACGAAGAAACCCCCGACACCTATGCACAAGGCGCGGGGGTCATCTCCATCCCGACGCGCTGCGTCGTGCGGATGGTCGATCTGTATGAGGCGAGGACAGAGCGTCAGGCGGCTTCGGCCGCCTGACGCTCTCTGTCAGCTCTTGCCCTTGCCCTTCGGCTTGGGCTTGTCGGCAGCCTGCGTCAGAGCCGTGCCCGAGATTCGCTTGATCTCGGCTTTCGTCAGTGGCAGGCCCCGCAACCCCCTACTGGCGATGGACGCGATGTCCGTCGACGTTCTCTCGTTCTTGCCCATGATGTTACCTCCCCGAAGGTTGTGAGACTGCGGTATTGCAGCGTACACTCAAGGATGCATCACCGCTCAAGCATAGTCAACCGGGGGGCGGCCGGATTTCACGAGGCAGCTCATCACGGGTCGGGGTCTATACCTCAAGGGAAGCTCACCGGCTCGGCAGTTAGAACGCGTGGCGCGAACGACACGAGCGGATGTAAGAATGTGCCAAGCCTGCTTGACAGCGCATCGTGTCGCGCGACATTTAGGGTTATGCCTAAACGCTCAAGCAAGCCGCGACGCGGCGAAGATGTCAATCAGATAGCTGCTCGGATCGTGGCCTTTGTGGCCAAGACCGGCGACATGCCGTCTGTTAACGGGAAGAACCTGGCGGCCGTCTCGCTCGGCCGCCGAGGCGGCCTGAAGGGCGGCAAGGCGCGCGCGGCGAAGCTGACCGCCGAACGGCGCCGCGAGATTGCGCGCAAGGCGGCCCAGGTGCGCTGGAGCCGCGAAGTAGAATGACGATGGGCGTGGAGCCGAACGCGCGTTCCACGTCGTCTAACTCGCTCGTCGTCGAGTGGCTGGACGACCGGCTGCGCGACTTGGAGAAAGCAACGAACGCCGATGTCTTGGCGTACGTGGGCCCGATCGTGTTTGCTGGCGCGGACGCGATCCGCGACGTGCTGGACGACCGGAAGTCCAAGCGGCTGTCCCTCGCCGTGGTGCTTGAAACGCTCGGCGGCTATGCCGAAGCCGCCGAGCGTATCGCGGAAACGTTCCGGCACCACTACCAGCGCGTTGACTTCATCATCCCGAACTTTGCGTTCTCGGCCGGCACCATCCTCGTCATGTCCGGCGACGCGATTCACATGGACTACTACTCGGTGCTCGGCCCGATCGACCCACAGGTGGACAAGGGGGAGAGGGGGTTCGTGCCGGCGCTCGGCTACCTAGAGCGGTTTCCGGTTGGATCGTCAGTGGACGTCATGGGTACTGGGACGGGCCGCGTCTTGCGGCTGATCGCTGTCGCCCCGACGCCCCATGGCCCGACCCTATTCGACCGATTTGCG
>JBBJNN010000049.1:0-32877 GCA_037720885.1 Gemmatimonadaceae bacterium
CGCCCGCTTCGTCACGTCATCAGCTCGCCGCCCGCGGAATGGCCAAAGTCGAGCTCACGTTGGCGTGATGCGGGTGACTACACTGGCCTTGCCGCAGGCGCCTCGGGCGAGTTTCACGCCGTATGGCCGGATGCGCGCGGTGGGGCCTTCCAGCTCCAGACGTCACGCATCGAGGTCCGGCGCGGTCCGCCCGCGACTCGAGCCGCGCCCGGCGTCCCTCAGGTCGTGAGCCGACCGGTCGGGATCATGCTGGACCCCAGTCGCTTCGACGCGGAGCACAATGAGCTCATTCTCCCGGTTCGCCTTCGCAACACATCGACCGACACCCTCTTCGCTCCCATCGTTGCCACCCTCACGAGTATCGTCGACACCATGCTCCTGCGCGGCGGCTACGCCCGAGAGGCGGATGTCGTCACCATCTTGAACGCCGCCAATGGCAAGCGTGGCGCCGGTGCTTCGTTCGATTTCTCGGACGCCCTCGGGACGATGGGCTACCTGGAGCCCGGCGCCGTCACGGCCGCGGTCGAGCTCAGGTTGCGCCTGTCGGCGCCGACGGCGAGCGCGCTGGGGCTGCGACTCCTCGTCACCGCCCAAGTTCGCGGCCACTGACACCGCGCTCTTCGGGAGGCGTGCCGCGCGCGTTTGGACATTCTTCGCACAACCACATGATTGCCGTGAACTAGTGGCGTAGGGCGGGCGCCGCGCGCAGATTCGCCTCGCCGGCGCGCTGCGCGCCGCCACGGGAGGAGACGCCTCATGCCGAGCCACTCGCGCGAGCATCACACGATCACCCACGCGAACACATCCGTCGATTTCCCGAGCGACGACCTCGACGGCTGCGGGATCAGCCACGCGCCACAGGCGGCTGAGGAGGAGGCGGAGGACGCACGCGACGACCGGGCCGACCTCGGCGACGCCGTCCGCATCCGGGTGCGGCGCGGGGAGATCATCATCACCATCAGCGCGGCCGCGCTCACCGGGCGCCGCGTGCGTGTGGCCGGCGCGCCGGAGCGCTCCCTCGGCGATCGTGCTCGCGGTGAGCGCTCCCTACGGGTCGGACGCCACCGCGGGCGCCGCCCGATGGGCATCCCCGCCCCGGCGCGCGCGCCGGCGGGCTTCGTCGGCTTCGCCGCGGTCTCCGCCGACAAGAGGCCCGGCGCCTTCTCGTCGCTCACGATCCGGAAGGACCTCGCCCCGTTCTACGAGGCCGTGCGTGCGCAGGTACGGGCCCTGGGTGGCACGATCGTGTCGAGTGGCTCGATCCGCGACTTGCGGGAACCGGCAACGGTGGGCCGCAGCACGACGAGCCTCCACTACACCGGGCGCGCCATCGATCTCTTCACCACCGCGGGGATGCAGGGCGACGGCGACCCGTATCTCGTCACGCGCACTGGCGGCACCGACGCCAACCCCGAGTGGACGGTCCACTGCGTGATCGACGCGCCGCGCGCGGACGACCCGCTCTTCGACCCGTCTCTCATCACGGAAGGGGAGTTCGAGTGTCTGGTCTGGCGCCGCGGCGCCGCACCCACGACGATCCGGCGGCAGGCGCGCGTCTTCTCCCTCACCGAGCTGTTCGCGCGGCAGGGATGGCTACCGATTCCCGCGCGCTCGGGCTGGCGGGACACCTATCTCTCGTGCGAGTGGTGGCACTTCCAGCATCATCAGGGCCTCACCGTCGGCGGGTCACGCTTCGGGGATCAGCTCGCGGAGGTCTGGCCCGAGAAACTCGTCCAGGCGAGCGGGCTCGCGCTCGACGCGGTGTGGGCGGGGCGCGGCTTCCGCGCGGGCGGCGCGCCGGCGCCCACGAAGCCGGCGCCCGCGCTCCCGGCGGAAAAGGTGAAGTGGGCCGCCACCACACTCAACGCGGTGGCTGGTGCATCGCTCGACACGGGCGCCGCGCCGGGCACCGATGCGGCCGCGGCGCTCGCGCGATTCCAGAGCGCGAACGGCCTCCAGGCGAGCGGCGTCCTCGACGCGAGCACCGAGGTTGCGCTCACGCAGCGCGCCCTCGAGCGGATCTCCGGCGCGGCCTTCTCGCACCCTGGCGTCCTCGACGACGCGACGGTGAAAGCGATCAAGGCGTTCCAGCGCTCGTCCGGCCTCGAGCCGGACGGCGCCGTTGGCCGCGACACGCGCTCGGCCATGGTCGCGGCACTCGTGGGAGGGAGCGTGACGCCGCAGCGAGCCGCGCGCACGGCGCGTGTAACGCGCGTGGCGCGCGACACGCGCGTGCGGGGCGATCGGGTCGTGCCGCGGGATCGTACCGCGGCCGACGACGGTCGAAGCATTGCCTCGCATCCAGGGTAGCCGGCTCACGCGTGTTGCCGCTCGCCCTGCTCGCCGCGGCCCAGCTGGCGGCGCTCGCCGTGCTCGTGGCGCGCCTCGCGCGCGGCCGCGACCGGCGTCCGCCCGTCGAGCCGCTCGCGAACGCCGACCGTGCGCCGCATACCACGGTCTCCGTGATCGTGCCGACGCTGAACGAGGTGCACCGCCTCGGCCGCTGCCTCGAGGGGCTGCACGTGCAGGGCGCGCCGCTCGCCGAAGTGATCGTCGTGGACAGCCGCTCGACCGACGGCACGGTGGAGATGGTGGACGCGATGGCCCGGCGCGATGGGCGCTTCCGCCGCGTCACCGATGACCCGCTCCCGGCCGGCTGCGTCGGCCGCCCCTGGGCGCTCGACCATGGCTTCCGCCGAGCGAATGGAGAGTGGGTGCTGGGCGTGGACGCCGACACGGTGCCCGAGCCCGGCATGGTCGCGGCGACGGTGGCCGCGGCCGTCAAGCACGGGTACGATGCCGTCTCGTTTGCGCCGAGGATCGTGGCGCGGAGCGCGGGCGCGCGGTGGCTGCAGCCGGCGCTCCTCGCCACACTCGTCTACCGCTCCGGACCGGCCGGCGCAGACGCGCCAGCCGAGCAGACGATGGCGAACGGCCAATGCTTCCTGATGAAGCGCGCGGTGCTCGAGCAGGCGGGTGGCTACGGCGTCGCGCGGTCGTCCTTCTGCGACGACATCACCGTCGCGCGCCACCTGGCGACGAGCGGCGCACGCGTAGGCTTTCTCGATGGGCCATCCCTCTTCTCGATCGAGATGTACACGTCCTTCGCGGAGACGTGGCGCGAGTGGGGGCGCTCGCTCGGGATGAAGGACGCGACTCGGCCCACGCGCCAGTGGCTCGATATCGCCTTCCTCGCGCTCGCGCAGGGGGCGCCCGCCCTTGTGCTCGCGAGCCTCGCGCTCGCGCCAGCGGGGGTTCGCGGTTCGGCGGCGTGGTGGACACTGCTCGGCATCAACGCGATGCTCGTCGTGCTTCGCGTCCTGCTCCTCGCCGCGAGCCGCCACTCGTTCGCGCGCCGGGGGCTGGCGTACTGGCTCTCGCCACTCGCCGACCCGCTCGCGGCGGCGCGCATCTTCACCTCCACTGTCCGCCGGCCGCGGCGCTGGCGCGGGCGCGCGTACGGGCGCGAGGTGCCAGCGCGAGCACCCGCCGCCCGGTAGGCGAGCCGCGGACGCGTTAGTACGAGGAGGTGTGTAGCAATGGCGGAAACGACGCAGCTCGATCAGGCCATCATCTTCATCAACTACCGTCGTACCGACGCCGGCTGGCCGGCGGATCTGCTCGCGAGCAGGCTGAAGGCGATGTTCGGCGAGCCTCGCGTCTTCCTGGATGTTCGAGGCTTCGACGCGGGCGACGACTTCGCCGCCGTGCTCGAGGAGCGGTTGCGTCGCGCGACCGTCCTGATCGTGCTCATTGGCGAGCACTGGCTTCATGCCCAGGACAGGTTTGGGCGTCGCCGGCTGGATCAGCCGCACGATTGGGTGCGCCGGGAGATTCGGACGGCACTCGAGAATCGGCATTGCCGAGTGATCCCCGTACTCCTCGACGATGCGGAGCTGCCCGACGAGAAGGAAGCGCTTCCGGACGACATCTCCGTGCTTCTGTCGCGACAGCGGATTCGGGTCAGGCAGACGAACAGCGATGACGACATCGCGGCGCTGAGCAAGGTGCTCGAGCGAGCGGGGTTCCGACGCCTCGATGACGTCTCCGGCGGAGCCTTCGGCGTCGGGGCGTTCAGCGACCGGGATGTCAACGACATCGTCCGGCGCCTGCGCCAACTCCACGAACAGCAGGGCGTGGAGTTCCTCGCGGCGCGCGAGCTGTTTCCGGAGCTCGATCAGCTCTTCAATCGGAAGACGTTCCGCTTCGAGGCGCTCCGACGCTGCCCGGAACAGCGCTGGGGCGACCGTCTCGACTCGGCCTATCAGACGCTACACGTCCTGCAAGGCTACATGCGCAACGTCAGGGCAACGGCCGCTGACAAGTATCGCATCTACCGCGATCTCGTGGCGGAGGTGGACAAGTACTGCATGCAGATGGGCGCGCTCCTGTTCGATCCATCGGTCGATTACAACCGCATCGAGGCACACATCGGCAAGACGACGTTCAAGGCGCACCTTCCACAGGAGATCCGGTTCGCGGCGGGGCCCGACAAGCAGCCAGAGATTCCCGACGCGATCAATGATGAGATCGATCCCCATCGATCCCGCGCCGTCGCGCTCATGGACCAACTCCTCGGCGACTGAGCGTGACGCTCGTCCGTGCGGGGTGACACTAGCAAACCGATTACTACCCAGCGCAGCCCAGGCTTGTCGGCGGTCTCGCGCCGAGTCACATTCGCGCCTTCTCCTTCTCGCGCTGCGATGGGAATTCCAGACTATCAAACGCTAATGCTCCCGCTGTTGCGCCTACTCGCCGACGGGCGTGACATCGCCGTAGCCGAGGCGCGCGAGCGGATTGCCGCGCAGTTCAACCTGACCGAGCAGGAGCGCCGTGAGCTGGTGCCCAGTGGGAAGAAACTGCTCTACGCCGACCGGCTCAGTTGGGCGACATCGTATATGAAGCAGGCGCGGCTGTTAGAAAGCCCCAAGCGTGGCGTCTACCGTATCACCGGACGAGGCCGCGAGGTGCTCGCTACAAGACCCACGCGTATTGACGTTGACCTCCTCGACCAGTTTGCGGAGTTCCGGGAATTCCGCGAGCGCGCGTCTGCTGGGTCTGAGCCGGCACAGCCGTCAACCGAGGAGAGCGAGCGGGCAACGCCGGAAGAATCGCTCGAGAGTGCCTACCAGCGGCTCCGAAAAGGCATCGAGCGCGAACTGCTCGAGCAGGTTAAGTCCGCCTCGCCACTTTTCTTCGAGCGCCTCGTTGTAGCGCTGCTCGTACGCATGGGCTATGGAGGCTCGCTCAGAGACGCGGGGGAGGCGATTGGTCGGACTGGAGATGGCGGAATTGACGGCATCATCAAGGAAGACCGCCTTGGACTCGACGTCATCCATATCCAGGCGAAACGCTGGGACGGCAGGACGATTGGACGCCCGGATGTGCAATCGTTCGCTGGGAGCCTCGACGGCGTTCGCGCGAAAAAGGGCATCTTCATCACGACGTCAACATTCACGAACGACGCCCGTTCCTACGTCGACCGAATCGACAAGCGCATTGTGCTCATCGATGGGGACATGCTCGCCGGGCTCATGTTCGACAACGGGGTGGGCGTAACTCCGGTTGCGGCGTACGAGATCAAACGCGTCGATTCCGACTTCTTCGCGGAGGAGCAATAGGACTACAACCCGTCTCCTGGTCTATAGGCCGCGCGCTGATGACTCGGTTGCCATGGGTGGAGGTAGTCGCTCGGTAGCTTGATTCACCCGCGCGGGTTTTCGCCGCCGGCGCGGAGCGTATGCCGGCTTCCACCGATCCCGCGTAGTGGGTCAATTTGGCGTTGTCATCCCGCAGGAGCGCCGCCGCAGGCGGCGCGAGTGTCGGGATCTACGCGGCGTCGCGCGAGCCTGGCCCCGGCGCAGTGCGAGTAGATCCCGACACTCGCTCGCTGCGCTCGCTCCTGCGGGATGACAAGAGAAAACTACCCGCGACCTCGTTGACCGCCGCGTTGCGCGCGAGGGCCGCACGTCCCCATCATCCCTGTCTACCGTATCTGTCACTCGCTGGCCTTCGAGGACACCATGTACCAGCTCACCGCGACAGACTGGATCTGGCGGAACGGGGAGTTCATTCCCTGGGCCGATGCGCAGGTTCATGTGCTCTGCCACTCGCTCCAGTTCGGCTCCTCCGCCTTCGAGGGGATCCGCTGCTATAGCACGCCGCGCGGCCCCGCCATCTTCCGGTTGGAGGACCATCTCCAGCGCCTCCTCAACTCGTGCAAGATCTACCGCATGGAGGTGGGCTACTCGGTGGATGAGCTCGTGGCTGCGTGCTGCGAGCTCGTGGAGAAGAACGGGCTGGACGCCTGCTACATCCGCCCGATGGTGCTCCGCGGGTATGGCGCCGCCGGCATGGTTCCGTTCGCCAGCCCGGTCGAGGTCTACCTCCCCTGCTGGCCGTGGGGCGCCTACCTTGGCGAGGGCGCCCTGGAGAACGGCGTGGACGCGTGCGTCTCGACCTGGCACCGCGTGGCGCCGAACACCATTCCAGCCATGGCGAAGATCGCCGGCAACTACCTGAGCGGGCAGCTGGTGAAGATGGAAGCGCTGGCGAACGGATTCGCGGAGGCGATCGCGCTCGGACCGGACGGGATGCTGAGCGAGGGCTCCGGACAGAATCTCTTCCTCGTGCGCGGCGGTACGCTCTTCACCTCGCCCGTGGACGGCACGCTCCTCCCCGGCATCACGCGCGACTCGATCCTCGCCCTCGCCCGCGATGCGGGGATCGCGGTGCGTGAGGGGCCGCTCCCGCGGGAGTCGCTCTACATCGCCGACGAGGTGTTCTTCACGGGGACGGCGGCCGAAGTGACGCCCGTGCGCAGCGTGGACAAGATCACGGTGGGGGCAGGGCGCCCCGGGCCGGTGACGCAGCTCCTGCAATCGCGCTTCCTCGACGTGGTGCACGGCGCGGCGGACGACGCGCACGGCTGGCTCACCCACGTGCGCGCCGAGCGGGCGAGCGCCTCGCGGCCGTAACCGGAGCGGGCGGGCGGCGTCTGCGCCTCAGGCGCCCGCCCGCTGAGCTCCGGCCGCACGAAGCCGGTCCGCGAGCCACCGCGCCGCATCGGCCACGGCGGGCTCCGGCAGGATGTGGCCCGCGTCCCACCATCGAATCTCCTTGGGCTCGCTCGCCGCGGCGAACAGGCGCTCCGCCTGCGGCGGCCGAACCGTACGGTCCCACTTGCCGTGCACCATGAGCAGCGGCCGGCCGGCGAGCTTCCGCACGGAGCGGAGTGGATCCACCATCGTCCGTACGAGCGCCGTGAACGGTGACCCATCCGGCAGGTCACCCCCCGCCGCGAGCACGACGGCGCGCACCGCCGGCTCGCGCGCCGCCACGCTCAAGCCGAGGAAGGCGCCGAGCGAGTAGCCCACGAGTGCGAGACGCTCGCTATCCACGCCACGGTGCGCGCCAAGGTAACGGAGCGCGAGCGTGCAGTCTTCGGACGCGGCGCGCCAGCGGCGGATCATCTCGAGTGGCGAGCGGGCCGCCGCGATGTCTGGCACTTCGTCGCGCTCGCGCTCGCCATGCAGCGGCAGGTCGATCGCCAGACTCGCGATCCCCTCGGCCAGGAGTGCCGAGCCGAGGCTGTCCGCCACGCGCTCCTTGTGCGAGGTGTAGCCGTGCAGGAGGAGCGCTGCCGGCGCCGGTGCGGCCGGGGGCAGGAGCAGGATTGCCGGTACCGGCTCGGTCCGCTCCCCGCGGAGCTCGAGGCGTATGCGGCGCCCGCCGGAGACCTGCCGTTCCTCGCGCACGGATTGGTAGATCTTCTTTGGCATGGGGCGCGAACGGGCAAGAAGCCGGCCGTTCGCGGCGCCGTGCTGGCGCGTCGGCTGGCGCCGTAGACGACGCCGTGGATGCGGTCACGGGTGACGCCGCGCGTGGCATCGGCGAGTGCGACGCGCGATCTTTCGTCGGGCGCCGCGTGGCGGGAGACTCACTCACCACCGCGCCGCCGTCAGCGCCGCGGGCGCTTCCGCCGCACCTCTCGATGCTCTTCAACTCGTACGCGTTCGCGGCATTCCTCGCCGTGGTGCTCCCGCTGTACTACGCGCTGGGGCATCGCTGGCAGAACCGGATGCTGCTGCTTGCCAGCTACGTCTTCTACGGCTGGTGGGATCCGCGCTTCCTCCTGCTCCTCTGGCTCTCGACCGTCGTCGACTTCTTCGTCGCGCGGCGCATGACCGCCACGGCGGATCAGCGCGCGCGACGTCGCCTGATGGTGCTCAGCGTCACCCTCAACCTCGCGTATCTCGGCTTCTTCAAGTACTTCGACTTCTTCGCCGATTCGGCGCGCGAAGCGATCGCCGCCTTCGGTTGGCAGGCCGACCCCATCACGCTGCGCGTGCTCCTGCCGGTAGGCATCTCGTTCTACACCTTCCAGGCGATCTCCTACATCGTGGACGTCTACCGCAACGCCCGCGAGCACACGGATGACTTCGTCGCCTTCGCGCTCTATCTCGCCTACTTCCCGCACCTCGTCGCGGGGCCCATTCAGCGGAGCACGCAGCTCCTCCCACAGCTCCTCGTTCCGCGCCGGGTCACCGCGGAGCAGATCTCGAGCGGGGCGCTCCTCATGCTCGTCGGCTTCTTCAAAAAGATCGCGATCGCCGACGCCGTCGCGCCAATGGTCAACTCCATCTTCGGCAACTCGGCGAGCCGCTCCGGCCCCACCCTGCTCGTGGGCGTGTATCTGTTCGCTGTCCAGATCTACGGCGATTTCTCCGGCTACACGGACATCGCGCGCGGTGTGAGCCGCCTCATGGGGATCGAGCTGCGCGTGAACTTCCGGCAACCCTACCTCAGCCGGAACATCGCGGAATTCTGGCGGCGCTGGCACATCTCGCTCTCCGAGTGGCTGCGCGACTACCTGTACATCTCCCTCGGCGGCAACCGCGGGCCTCGCTGGACGACCTACCGCAATCTGCTGCTGACGATGCTCCTCGGCGGGCTCTGGCATGGTGCGGCGTGGACGTTCGTCGTGTGGGGCGCGCTGCACGGGCTCTACCTCGCGGTGCATCGCGCGGTCACCAGCGCCCGGCGCGTTGGCGCCCGAGGCGCCAACGATGCCAGTCCCGACCGCGCCGATCGGCCCACCTCGGCCGCCGGCTGGCTCTGGTACGGGGCGTCCGTGCTCGTCACCTTCCACCTCGTGTGCCTCGCGTGGGTCTTCTTCCGCGCGCCCACGATCCAGGAGGCGGGCGAATATCTCGTGGGGATCGTCACGCAACCGGGCCCGCTCTCATCCGACGCGCGGATCATGGCGCTCGTCTACCTACCACTCACGCTCCTGCTCGACCTCCCCGCGTGGTGGCGCGGCGACGAGCAGCCCATCTCGCCGCGCTGGCCGGCGCTGGTGCGCGGTGTCGTGTACGGCGTGATGATCGCCTGCTGCCTGTGGGTGGGCGCGCAGCAGGGCGCGCCATTCATCTACTTCCGCTTCTAGCGCGCTTCTAGCGCGCTTCTAGCGCAGTCGGGTTCGAACTTCCAGAGCACTACCTGCCACGGCGGAGGACCATGGATCAGGGGCCGGTCGAGGAACGGTTCAGGGCGGCGCTCGCGGCGCTCGTCGAGGAGGTGAAGGCGGACCGCTCGGTGCTGGCGGCGATCCTGTGCGGCAGCCTGTCGCACGACACGGTATGGGCCAAGTCGGACATCGACCTGGTGCTCGTGACCGTGGACGACAGGAAGGTGGAGGAGCGCAGCCTCGCGCTCTACGCGGACGGCGTCAACGTCCATGCCTTCCTCATGCCGCGCTCGCAGTTCCGCCAGACGGCCGAGGGGGCCATCCGCAATTCGTTCATGCACTCGCTGCTCGCGAAGGGGCGACTGCTCTACGCGCACGATGAGACGATCGCCGACCTCTGCGCGCGGTTGCGGGAGATCGGCGAGCGCGATACGCAGGTGCAGCTGCTGCGCGCGGCGACGAGCGCGTTGCCGCCGATCTACAAGGCTCACAAGTGGCTCCTCACCCGCGGTGATCTGCACTACACGGCGCTCTGGATCCTCTACGCCGCGACCCCCCTGGCACAGATCGAGGTCATCGGCCGGCGGTTGCTCGCGGACCGGGAGGTGATCCCTCAGGCGATGACGCTGAACCCGGCCTTCTTCACGACGGTCTACGCCGACCTGCTGGATGGCAAGAAGACGCGGAAGAACGTCCAGGGGGCGCTGGACGCAGTGGATCGCTATCTGGCCGAGCGTGCCCCGATGCTCTTCGGGCCAGTGCTCGCCCACCTCCGCGAGGTCGGCGAAGCGCGGTCGTGCACCGAGATCGAGAGCCACTTCGAGCGAAACTTCAACGTGCGTGGCGTCACCGGAGCGTGCGAGTACCTCGCGGACCAGGGGCTCATCGGGAAGGCCTCGATACCGGTGCGGCTCACGACGAAGAGCAACATCGACGTGCAGGAGCTCGCGTTCTTCCACGTCGAGGAGGGGCCAACGCCAAAGCCGGCGAAGGAGAGAATAGGATCGCCGGCCGCGCGCTCACGTCGCTCGTCCTGATCCGCTCGATCCGTGACGCACGGGCGCGCGCCATGCATACTTTATGGTCTTCGGTCGCGGCTGGCGCTGCCGGCTCTAGCTTGAAGCGCCGGCCGTGCTGATGCCTGCCGCTGCCACACCGGTACACGTATGAAGCCACATACATCACGACCCATACGATTCATCGCGACCCCCGGCGCCGGTTCGGTGCCCGCGGGGTCGGGGCATTCGCGCCGATTGTTACGGCGAGCGATCGTGCCCGCGCTCTTCACGTGCCTCGCCATCGTCGCCTGTTCCAGCGCTCGGCGAGCGCCGATGACGAGCGGCGCGGAGCCCGTGACAGGAGCAGGAGGACGAGCCATTCTCTCGCCCGCCGAGCGGGCGAGGGCGGACAGCGGCCGGCCTCCGTACACCCGCGCGGACGTGAGCTTCATGGCCGGCATGATCCCTCACCACGCGCAAGCGATGCTGATCGCCCGCTGGGCGCCCTCCCATGGCGCGAGCCCGTCCGTCCGCATCCTCAGCGAGCGCATCGTGGTGGCCCAGGGCGACGAGATCGCGTTCGCGCAGACCTGGCTCCGCAATCGGCGTGAGATGGTTCCGAGCGCGGACGCGTCGCACGACATGATGCCCGGCATGGACCACTCGACGCAGATGCCCGGCATGCTGACGGCCGAGCAGTTGGGGCAGTTGGATCGCGCCCGGGATGCGGAGTTCGACCGGCTCTTCCTGACGTTCATGATTCGGCACCACCAGGGCGCGATCACCATGGTCGAGCAACTATTGAGCGCGCGCGGTGCGGCCCAGGATGATGATGTCTTCAAGTTCGCGTCCGACGTGAACGTAGACCAGGCTACCGAGATCGACCGCATGAGCGCCATGCTCGCCGCGCTGGCAGGCGGAGGGCGTCGCCCGTGATGCACTCGTCGTCGTACAACCGTCCGCCCGTCTCTGTCCCTTCACCGGAATCACCCATGGCTCTCGTATCGAACGATCGGCGCCCGCGCGCGCGTTCGACCGCTGCCCCGTACGTCTTCCTGTCGCTCGTGATCGGGGTGCTCTCCGTCCCGGGGTGCAGCTCATCGCCCTCGTCGGCCGGCGGCGGTCCAACTCCAGCGCCCAATATGTCGACGACGCCTCCGTCTCCCGATCCGCGTGTCGGACTGCGCGCCGGGTGGATGAACGCCGGAGAAGCGTCGTGGAACATGCGGGTGGTGTCGAAGACACCTCCGTCCGAGAAGTTCTACAATCAGACGACGCCGGGCGACCGCCGGCTCACCAACTCGGATCTGGCGTTCCTCGGGCCTTACGTGATCCAGGGTAATTACAGCGGTTACCAGGTCTTCGACATCTCGAACGCGCGACGGCCCACGCTGAAGTCGGCGTACGTGTGCCCGGGCTCGCAGAGCGACGTCTCGGTGTACCGCAACCTGATGTTCGTGTCCGGTGAAGCGACGAGCGGTCGCCTCGACTGCGGCTTGCAGGGCATCGAGGATTCGGTCAGCCACGACCGGCTGCGCGGCATCCGCATCTTCGACGTCACCGACATCGCCCGGCCCAAGTACATCACGAACGTGCAGACATGCCGTGGCTCGCACACGCACACGGTGGTGACCGACCCGAACGACAAGGCGAACGTCTACGTCTACGTCTCGGGCTCGGCGCCGGTCCGCTCCCCGAACGAGCTCACGGGGTGCTCGGGCGGAACGCTGGAGGAGGATCCGAACACCGCGCTCTTCCGCATCGAGGTCATCCGGGTGCCGCTGGCCGCGCCCGAGCAGGCGAAGATCGTGAGCTCGCCGCGGATCTTCACTGACCTGGCCGCGCCGCCGCGCCATGCCGAGCCTGCCGCGGATACGGTCGGCCGCGGCGGCCGGGGTGGCGGCGGTGGGGGTAGGAGGGGAGGGCCGACGCAGTGCCACGACATCACGGTCTATCCGGCGATCGGGCTGGCCGGCGGTGCGTGTGCGGGCTACGGGTTGCTCCTCGACATCCGCGATGTCGCCAACCCCAAGCGCATCGGCGCGGTCTCCGACTCGAACTTCTCCTTCTGGCACTCGGCCACCTTCAACAACGATGGCTCGAAGGTCCTCTTCTCCGACGAGTGGGGCGGCGGCACGGCTCCCCGCTGCCGTGCGACGGACAACAAGGCGTGGGGAGCGAACGCGTTGTTCACGCTCGTGGATGGGAAGATGGAGTTCAAGAGCTACTACAAGATGCCGGCGGCGCAGACAGCCTTCGAGAACTGCGTGGCGCACAACGGCTCGCTCATCCCCATCCCCGGCCGTGACGTGATGGTGCAGGCGTGGTATCAGGGTGGCATCTCGGTGTTCGACTGGACCGATGTGACGCGCCCGACAGAGATCGCCTACTACGACCGCGGCCCGATGGATTCGACCAAGCTCGTGAGCGCCGGCTCGTGGTCCGTCTACTGGTACAACGGGGTGATGGTCAGCTCGGAGATTTCCCGCGGCCTCGACATCTTCGAGCTCACGCCGAGCGGGTTCATCTCACAGAACGAGATCGACGCGGCGAAGACGGTACGCTTCGACTATCTGAACGCGCAGGAGCAGCCGAAGCTGGTCTGGCCGCCGAGCTTCGTGCTCGCGCGCGCCTACCTCGATCAGCTCACGCGCTCGAACGGCCTGGCGGCTGGCAGGGTCGCCGCCGTGACCGGTGATCTTGCCCGCCTCGAGCGGCTGTCGGGGCAGGGGCGTCGGGATGGGCTGACGCAGCTCGCCACGCAGCTCGACAGCGACGCGGGCGGATCCGCCGACCAGGCAAAGGTGCGGATGCTCGTCGTGGCGGTGAGGGACCTGGCGAACACGCCGCGCTAGTCGCTGATCGAATAGCCGAGTGGGCGCGGGGGAGCGCCCGCGGGAGAACGCACCGGGAGCGACATAGCTTCCGGTGCGTTCGTCGTGACGATGACGAAGTGGCGCGGTCGGACGTGCAGAGGGTACAGTAACCGGTGCCCGGCTCGCGCGACGCTGTTCGCGGTTGACAGTCGCGCTTGGTCGCGCAACACTACGCCCAGCGCGCTCTGGGGCGCCTCCTGTCCGCGGCAAGGGGGACTACTCCCACCCACGTAGGTCGCAGGCCATTCCGGAACCTTCTCTCCGGCCTGTCGCTCAGCGGACGTCAGACGGGCACGGGAGGAAGGTCCCATGCACAGGACGCTCACGCCCCGGAGCACCCTCGAGAACCTGAAGAGGGAGGCGAAGCGCTGGCTCACGGCGCTTCGGGAGAACGACCCAGATGCACGCGCCCGCCTCGGGCGCGCCCACCCCAACGCCCCCGCCACGCCCACGCTCCGCGACGTCCAGCACGCCCTTGCGCGGGAGCACGGTCTGTCCGGATGGACGGCGCTCGCGAGCCAACTCGCCGGAGCCACGCGCGCCGACATCGATCAGGCCGAGCGCGTTGCATGGTTCATCCAGAATGCGTGCCCCGACCACACCGTCCGGGGCGGGCCGGCGCACGTCATGGCCCGCCATACGGCCGAGCGCATGCTGGTGCGGCACGCCGAGCTCGCGCGCGACAGCATCTACACCGCCGTCGTGTGCGGCGATGTCGAGGCGGTGGAGCACATGCTCGCCGAACGGCCCCACGCCGCGTCCGAGAGCGGTGGCCCGAAAGGCTGGGCGCCGCTCCTGTACCTCTGCTTCACGCGCCTTCCGCTCGCGGCGGCGAGCGACAACGCGGTGGCCATCGCGCGCGCGCTGCTCGATCGTGGCGCGGACCCGAACGCCTACTTCATGGCGGGCGACAGCCACTACACGCCGCTGGTGGGAGCCATCGGAGAAGGGGAGGAAGACCGGCCGGCTCACCCGCAACGGGATGCGCTGGTGCGGTTACTCTTGGACCGAGGCGCGGAGCCGTACGACATCCAGGTCGTCTACAACATCCACTTTCACGGCGACGTCTTGTGGTTCTTGAAGCTGATCCACGAGCGCGCGCTCGCGCTCGGCCGCCATGCCGACTGGGACGATCCGCGCTGGTCGATGCTCGACATGGGCGGCTACGGGTCCGGCGCGCGCTGGCATCTGGAGATCGCGCTCAAGAAGGACGACCTCGAGCTGGCCGAGTGGGTGCTCGCGCACGGCGCGAGTCCGGATGCGGAGCCCGCGCGGGATCCGAGGTTTCCAAGGGGCACGCTGTACGAGGAAGCGATCCGGCGAGGATTCACCGGGATGGCCGACCTACTCGTGCGCTACGGCGCGTCGCCGTCCGCGCCGAAGACGCTCGACGGGCTCGACGCGTTCGTGGACGCATGCATGCGCCTCGACCAGGAGCGGGCGCGCGCGCTGCTGCGAGAACATCCGGAGTACCTGCGCGCGCCGGCGGCAATGCACGCGGCCTCCCGGCACGACCTGGTGGATGTCGTGGCGTTCCTGCTCGAGTTGGGGATGTCGCCTGACATCGCGGATCCCGAGGGAGGGGGACAACGCCCGCTGCATGTGGCGGCGTACCATGATTCGCCGCATGTGACGGCGCTCCTCATCGAGCGCGGCGCGGCGGTGGACGTCCGCGACTCCAAATACGGCGCGACGCCACTTGGCTTTGCGGTGTACGCCCAGCATCCTCGCACGATCGACGTGGTAGGCCGGTTCAGCCGCGACGTCTGGAATCTCGCGTTCGCCGGAAACGTCGAGCGCCTACGCGACGTGCTGAGCGTCGAGCCCGGGTTTGCCAAGGCCGCGCATCCGGACGGCGAAACGCCGCTCATGTGCCTGCCGGACGACGAGGGGCGAGCGATCGAGATCGTCGAGTTGTTCCTCGCCCACGGGGCCGATCCGACTCTCCGGAACGAGCAGGGGCTGACCGCGGCAGACATCGCCGGCAGGCGAGCGCTGTACGAGGTCGCCGAGCTGCTGCGCGCGGAGGGCTAGCCGATGGCGCCGAAGCGGAATCACCGGCCCGCCCCGCGCACGACGATCGCTGTGCAGGGCGCGCGCGTGCACAACCTCAAGAACATCTCGGTCGAGATCCCGCGCGACCGGCTCATCGTGGTCACCGGGCTCTCGGGCTCCGGCAAGTCGAGCCTCGCCTTCGACACCATCTACGCCGAAGGACAGCGGCGGTACATGGAGTCGCTGTCGAGCTTCGCGAAGCGGTTCGTCGCGCAGATCGCCAAGCCGGACGTGGACTTCGTCTTCGGTCTCTCCCCGGTGATCTCGATCGAGCAGAAGACCATCGGGAGCAACCCGCGCTCGACCGTCGGCACCATGACCGACATCGCCAGCTACCTGAACCTGCTGTTCGCCACCATCGGCGAGCCGCACTGCCCGCGCACCGGCGCGCTGACGCCGAGCCGGACTTCGAGCCAGATCCTCGAGGCGATCCTCGCGCTGCCGGAGGGCGCCGAGATCGAGCTGCGCTCACCGGTATTCCCCGTGTATGGCGAGGAGCTGGATTTCGTCTTCACCGAGATCCGGAAAAAAGGATGCCGGCGGATGATCATCGACGGCAGGTCGGTGGATATCTCGGAGGGGGTCGAGCTCGACGAGTCGAAGGTCCGGCACATGGACGCGGTGGTGGACCGTCTGGTCGTCGGCCGGAAGCACGAGAAGGCGATCAAGGCTGGGATCGCCAGTGCCCTCCTGGTGGGCGATGGGCTCTTGCAGGTGCAGATCATCAAGGGCGCGGGCAAGGCGGACGCCGAGCGGTTCTACCGGGGGCTGTGCAGCCCGACGCACCACTTCGTCTACGGCGACATCCAGCCCGAGTACTTCATGTTCAACAATCCGGAGAGCGCGTGCCGGACGTGCGGTGGGTTGGGGGTGTACAAGCTGACGCACCCCGAGCTCCTGGTGCCCGACCCGAAGCGGAGCATCCGCGGCGGCTGCTTCGTGCGCGAGGCGTTCAAGTACAACCCCGACACCTGGGACGGGCACGTCATGTACAGCCTGGCGAAGTCGCTGGGCTTCTCGCTCGACACGCCCTGGCACGATCTGCCTGATCCGGCACGCGCGGCAATCCTCTATGGCATGGATGGGAAGATCGTGATGCACGTGCCGCCGGAGGCGAAGGCCGTGCGCGACGACTGGGCGGGCAAGGAAACCGGCTTCGGCGGCATCGCTCGGCGAATCGAGCGGCACTACCGCCGCTACCGGCAGCGCGGCGAAGCCAGCTCCGGGATGGAGGCCTGGCTCGACAAGGTGATGGTCGAGCATACCTGCCCCGACTGCGACGGCGCTCGGCTCCGCTCGACCAGGCTGCTGTTCACGGTCGCCGGCAAGACCATCCACGACTTCGGGCAGCTCAACTTCGACGAGCTGCATGCATTCCTGGGGATGGTGAAGCCAACGGGCCGTGGCGCCGATGCCGGCCGGCAGGTGCTACGGGAGATCCGCGGCCGGCTGGAGCTGTTGCTCGGTATCGGACTCGACTACCTGAGCTTCAACCGTCGCTCGGGCACGCTCTCCGGGGGCGAGTCGCAGCGCATTCGCCTCTCGACGCAGATCGGCTCGGGGCTCATGGGGATGCTGTACGTACTCGATGAGCCGAGCATCGGGCTGCACCCCAAGGACAACGTGAAGATGATCGCGACGCTGGAGAGCCTGCGTGACATCGGCAACACGGTCATCGTGGTGGAGCACGACGAGGACACCATCCGCGCCGCCGACCATCTGGTGGAGATGGGACCCGGACCGGGCATCCACGGTGGCACGGTCGTGGTGCAAGGAGCGATTCACGATGTGCTCGCGTGCAAGGCATCGTCGACCGGGCAGTTCCTCTCGGGGCGGCGTGTGATCGCGATGCCGAAGCAGCGGCGCCAGGGAAACGGGGAGACGCTGACCGTGCGCGGAGCGCGGGAGAATAACCTCAAGGGCGTGGACGTGACGATCCCCCTGGGCACGCTGGTAGCGATCACCGGCGCCTCGGGCTCGGGGAAGAGCACACTGGTGAACGAGGTGCTCTACAAGGCGCTGTGGAAGCGGCTGGTGGACACTCGCACGCTCCCCGGCGCGCACGACGGGGTGGATGGCGCCGAGCACGTGCACAAGGTGGTGAACATCGACCAGTCGCCGATCGGGCGGAACAGCCGCTCGAACCCCGCGACGTACATCGGCTTCTACGACACGATCCGCGACCTGTTCACGCAAGCGCCGCTCTCGGTGGAGCGCGGATACAAGGCGGGGCGGTTCTCCTTCAACGTGAAGGGCGGCCGGTGCGAGGAGTGCCAGGGCGAAGGGGTGATCACCACCCAACTCTACTTCATGCCCGATGTGGAAGTGATCTGCGGCGCCTGCAAGGGCGCACGGTTCAATGCCGAGACGCTCGAGGTCACCCTGCGTGGCAAGACCATCCACGACGTGCTGACCATGCCTGTCGAGGAAGGCGTGACGTTCTTCGCGAGCGAACCGGCCGTCGGCAAGAAGATCGAGGTGCTGAAGGACCTCGGCCTCGGCTACCTGACGCTGGGCCAGAGTGCGACGACGCTCTCCGGGGGCGAGGCGCAGCGGATCAAGATCGCGACGGAGCTGAGCAAGCTCCAGCGCGCGAAGCACACGCTCTACATCCTCGACGAGCCGACGACCGGGCTCCACCTGGCGGACGTCGAACGGCTACTCGAGTCGCTGAACCGCCTGGTCGACGCCGGCCACACGGTGCTCCTGATCGAGCACCATCTCGACGTGATCAAGACGGCCGACCACGTGATCGACCTGGGACCGGAGGGCGGGCACGGTGGGGGCCGCGTGGTGGTGACCGGCACGCCGGAAGCCGTCGCCGCATGCCGGGCATCGCACACGGGGCGGTTCCTCAAGGCGCGGCTGCGGGAGTAGGGGGGCTGGCCCGACCGGCAGCGCGTCCGCTCGCGGCCACGCTCGCGTTCCTGATGACGCTCACATCTTGACAGTCAAGAGGTAGCCCGGTTATCGTCAGGCCGTATCCCCATCAGGGAGTCGCGGTGGACGAGACGAATACCGACGTCATTCAGGGCACGCTGGACATGCTGATCCTCAAGACGCTCAGCCTCCAGCCGATGCACGGTTTCGGCATCGCCCGCCGCATCGAGCAGATTTCTCGCGGCGTCTTCAAGGTCAACCCGGGCTCGCTCCTCACCGCCCTCCAGCGACTCGAGCGGGCTGGATGGCTCGACGCCGAATGGCGCCAGACCGAAAACGCACGGCGCGCGAAGTTCTACTCCCTCACGCGCGCCGGCAAACGGCAGCTCGAGGCCGAGACGACGGACTGGGCGCGTCGCGTCTCGGCTGTGGCTCGGCTACTCAAGGCCGAGGGCTAATCGCATGACGGTCTGGCGCCAGCTCACGCGCGGCCTTCGCGTGCTCACCAACCGGTCCGCCGCCGACCGGGATGTGTCCGATGAGGTGCAGCACTACCTCGAGCAGGCCACCGCGGCATACGTTGCGCGCGGACTCACACTGGATGCGGCTCTCCGCGCCGCGCGGGTGGAGCTCGGCGGCGTGACGAGCGTCAGGGAGCAGGTGCGGGGGTACGGGTGGGAGAACCTGATCGACACGGTACTGGGCGATCTGGGCTACGCCGTGCGGCGGCTGCGCGCCGCGCCCGGCTTCACGACGATCACGGTGCTCACGCTGGCGCTCGGTATCGGGGCCACGACGGCGATCTTCAGCGCAGTGAACCCGATCCTGTTCGAGTCGTTGCCGTACCCGCACGCCGGCCGGATCGCGATGATCTGGGAGACCGGCAGCGACGGGGCGCAGAACGATGCGTCGTTCGGCATGTACCGCGCGCTCGCGGAGCGGAACCGCTCGTTCGACGCGATCGCCGCGTTCAAGCCGTGGCAACCGAACATGACCGGCGGGGAGCTACCGGAACGCCTCGACGGGCAGCGTGTCAGCGCGAGCTACTTCCGGGTACTGGGCGTGCCTCCGGCGCTCGGCCGGGGCTTCCTGCCGTCCGACGATCGTCGCGGCGGGGCGGACGTGGTCGTCCTGAGCGATCGCCTCTGGCGGCGGCGCTTCGGTGCCGATCCCACCATCGTCGGACGCGCGATCACCGTCGCGCTGACACGCTTCGTCGTGATCGGCGTGATGCCGGAGCGTTTCGAGAACGTGTTGGCTCCGTCGGCCGAGCTGTGGGCGCCGCTCCAGTACGACATGTCGGAGGGGCGCGCGTGGGGTCATCACTTGCGCACGGTAGGCCGCCTCCGGCCAGGCATCGGCCTCGATCGGGCCGCAGGCGAGCTCGATCTGCTCGGGCGCGCAGTGCTGGACGAGCAGCATCCGGATACCTACGGCGGCGAGGTGTCCTTCGTCGTGACGTCGCTCCATGATGACGTCATTCGCGGCGTCCGGCCGGCGCTCCTGGCGGTCACGGGCGCGGTGCTCCTCGTGCTCGTGATCGCCTGCGTGAACGTGACGAACCTGCTGCTCGCCCGCGGCGTCCGACGGCGCGGCGAGTTCGCGTTGCGGGCAGCGCTCGGC
This sequence comes from Gemmatimonadaceae bacterium, assembly GCA_037720885.1. Lineage (GTDB taxonomy): Bacteria > Gemmatimonadota > Gemmatimonadetes > Gemmatimonadales > Gemmatimonadaceae > JACMME01. The sequence continues at coordinate 19,902 of JBBJNN010000049.1, forward strand.
GCGGGACGTGGCCGCTTGATCGGCCAACTGCTGACCGAGAGCCTACTCCTCGCCGCGATCGGTGGCGTGGTCGGTATGGCCGTGGCGGTCCTCGGGGTACGCGCACTCGTTGCGCTCAGCCCACCGGAGCTGCCACGGGTCGGCGCGATCGGCGTCGATGGCAGCGTATACCTGTTCGGGTTGGCGATCACCACACTGATCGGCCTGGCGTTCGGTGTCATCCCGGCGTTGCAAGCAGCGCGCGCCGATCCGCACCAGAACCTCCAGGCCGGAGCGCGCCGCGCCGCTGGCGGACACGCGCGCACCCGCAGCACGCTGGTTGTGGCGGAAGTCGCGCTCGCGCTCGTCCTGCTCGTGAGCTCGGGGCTGCTCCTGCGAAGCCTCGAGCGATTGTTCGCGGTTCGCACCGGCTTCGACGCGTCCCGGCTGCTCACGATGCAGGTGCCGACCTCCATCCTCCGATTCGATAGCGACAGTACGACGTATCGGTACTTCGAGCAGGTGCTCGAGGCGGTCCGCCGGGCACCCGGCGTCACGGCCGCCGCGCTCACCAGTCAACTGCCACTGAGCGGCGATCTCGACGTCTACGGCGTTCACTTCGAATCCAGTCCGAACCCGCGTGACGGCGAGGATCGCGGGGCGTTTCGCTACACCGTGAGCCCGGACTACATCGAGACGATGCACATCCCGCTGCGGCGCGGTCGCGTGCTCACTGAGCAGGACCGCGCGGGAGCGCCACTCGTCGCGTTGATCAACGAGTCCTTCGCGACGCGGCAGTTCCCGGGAGCCGACCCGATTGGCCAGCGGCTGCGCATCGGCCCAACCGACGGACCGCCCTACACCATCGTCGGCGTGGTCGGTGACGTGAAGCAGCAGTCGTTGGCGGTGACGCGAGCGGACGCCGTGTACGTCACGCCCAGCCAGTGGCGCTTCGCCGACAACGTGATGTCGCTCGTGGTGCGCGCGCGCGACGATGCGGCCGCTCTCACGCCCGTCGTTCGCGAGGCCGTCTGGTCGATCGATAAGGACCAGTCGATCGCGCGGGTCGCGACGATGGACGACCTGCTCGCCGCCACAGCGGCCGAGCGGCGCTTCGCGCTCATCCTGTTCGAGGCGTTCGCGCTCGCGGCGCTGGTACTCGCGGCCGCCGGTATCTACGGCGTGCTCTCCGGCAGCGTCGCCGAGCGTACACGGGAGATGGGGGTGCGCTCGGCGCTGGGCGCGTCTCGCGGGAGAATCCTCGCCCTGGTCGTTCGACAGGGGATGACGCTCACCGGTCTCGGCGTCGCGATCGGGTTGATCGGGGCGGTGGGCGCGAGCCAGGTCATCGCCGCAATGCTCTTCGGCGTGTCGCGCCTCGACCCGGTCACGTATCTCGGCGTGGTCGCGCTGCTCTCGGCGGTGTCGGCAGTCGCGTGCGGCGTGCCGGCGTGGCACGCGGCGCGAGTCGATCCGGCGAGCGCGCTGCGGGCGGAATAGCCAGGGCGGCCCGATCGGCAGCGGGCCGCCAGTCGCGAACCGGCCCGCCGCGCCGCACCTCCTGACGCCGCTCCTTGCGCCGGGCTGTCTCTCACCGTCCATTCGGCGGATGCGACCGCTACAGATCGCCGCCGTCATGGCCTGCATCGCTCTGCCCGCGACCTCGCCCGCCCAGAGCACGGCGCTATCCGCCGCGGACTCCGCGCTCATCGGCCGCATCCTGCTCGCCGAAGACCGCCGCGATTCCACCGACGCGGTACTGGCCGAGGGGGCGCGGCATGCCGACGCGCGCGTGCGTACGCTCGCGCTCCGTGCGCGCGGCCGGATCGGCGACCCACTCTTCGCCGCACGGGATTCGCTCCCCGCGCTCCGGGCTCCGGCCACGCTGCCCGAGCCGGCGTGGCGGCTGCGATACCGAGCGTTGACGCCGCGCACCGATTGCGGCGCGCTCCGGTTGGCGCTCGCCGATAGCGCATGGCCCGTGCGGTTGCGCGCCACGGATCTGGTCACCGCGGCCTGTGCGGCCGACGACACGCTTGCGGCGACACTCCGGGGGTGGATCGGCCGGTTGCCGGCCGACGCCTCGCGCCGAGCCGCGGGCGGCGTGTCCTGGCATGCCGCCGCCCACGCGGTCGTCGCGCTCGCCCGCCTCCGCCCCGGCGAGGCGCGCGCGCACGTTCGCGCACTCGCGACCCATCGGCAACCGCAGGTCCGCATGTATGCCGCACGCGCGGCGGCGCTCCTTGCCGATACGCTCCGACTTCGCACGCTTGCGCGCGATCGGGATGACAACGTCAAGGAGGCCGCCATCGAAGCGTTGGCCAAGCTCACCGGTCACGCTGACGACGACATCTTCCTCGCGGCCCTCGGCGCGAGCGGCGCGCAGGCCGTCCGCGCGGCAGCTATCGCGCTCAAGGGCTCGCCGCGCGCCAGCGCGCGCGCGGCCGCGGGCGTGGCGTTCGAGCGATGGGTGGCCCGCAGGAACGCGTCGGCGCGCGATGCGCGCGTCGCGCTGCTCGAGGCGGCCGGGCGCCCGCCAACGGACGACCGTCCGCCCGTCCCACGCGCCGAGCTCCCCGAGCGGGTCGTCGCGCTCGCACTCGGCGCCGATGTGCAGCTCCGTGTGACGATGGCGCCGGGGAGCGGCGGTGGGAGCTTCGTGGTGCGGCTGCGCGGCGACATCGCGCCGATGATGGCTGCGCGCATTCTCGCCCTCGCGCGAGCGCGGTACTACAACGGCCTCACCTGGCACCGGGTCGAGCACGACTTCGTGATTCAGGGCGGAAGCCCCGGTGCCAACGAGTACGTCGGCCTGGCCCAGTATCTCCGTGACGAGCTCGGCACCGTGCCCCACACGCGCGGCACGGTCGGGATGAGCACGCGCGGCCACGACACCGGGGACGCGCAGTGGTTCGTCAACCTCAAGGACAACCTGCGCCTCGGCCGCGACTACACGGTGTTCGCGGAGGTGATCGAGGGCATCGCCGTCGTCGATGGCATCCTCGAGGGCGACGCCATCTCGGCGATCGAGGAAGTTCGCGGCGGCTCGCGGTAAGATCGAGCGGCGCCAGCTTCGGGCGAGCCGGGATTCCCGCGCCGCGCCGCGCTCAGCAGATTACGGAGTCACCTCCCCCCCGGAGCTTCCATGCGCGTGTCCTTCCTCGCCGCCCTCTGCGCCGTGTTCCTCCTCGCTCGGGCTGCCACGGCGCAACCACCGGCGGGTGGCCGTCAGGGCGGTGCCGGCGGGGGACGCGGCACTCCTATCCAGGCCGGCGAGTCGTGCCCGGCGGGCACCACCGAAATCCGGCCGCGGAGCTGCATGGCGCCCGAATCGGCGGCGCCGAGCATCGTGGACTACCGTCCGCGCTCGACGCTCGTCACCCCGGCACACGTAGTGAAGCGGGCGAAGTATCCCGCCATCGATTTCCACGGTCACCCGCAGGGCCGGCTCGGCTCGAGCGAGAGCCTGGCCGCACTCGGCGCCTCGCTGGATACCTTGAACGTGCGACTCATGGTGGCGGCAGACAACATGTCGGGCGAGCGGCTGCGGAGCGCGGTCGCCGCCATCCGCGCCTCGCCGCAGATGAAAGACCGCGTTCGTGTCCTTGCCGGAATCGATTTCCGAAACGTCGGGCCCGGATGGGCGGAGAAGGCCGTCGCGCAGCTCGAGGCGGACGTCGCCGCCGGCGCGGTCGGCGTGGGTGAGATTGGCAAGGGCTTCGGCCAATCGATCCGGAAGGCCGACGGGTCGCGGCTCAAGCTCGACGACCCCGAGCTGACTCCGATCTGGAGCGCGTGCGCGCGGCTCGGGCTCCCTGTGTTCGTCCACACCGGGGATCCCCAGGAGTTCTACCAGCCACTGGACTACACCAACGAGCGGTGGCTCGAGCTCTCGCTCTTCGCCGAGCGTCGCGTTCCGCCGGACCGGCTCCCGCGCTTTGACGAGCTGATGGCCGAGCGCGACAACCTGTTCCGCAGGCACCCGAAGACCACCTTCGTCGCGGCCCACATGGGCTGGCACGCCAACGATCTCGGCCGCCTGGGCAAGATGCTGACGGAGATGCCGAACGTGTACACCGAGGTCGGCGCCGTGCTCTACGACATCGGGCGGCAGCCGCGTGGCGCGCACGACTTCTTCGTCAAGTTCCAGGACCGCATTCTCTTCGGGAAGGATTCCTTCCAGCCCGAGGAGTACCCGTACTACTGGCGCGTGTTCGAGACGCGGGACGAGTACTTCGACTACTACCGGAACTATCACGCGTTCTGGAAGCTGTACGGGATAGACCTTCCGGACAGCGTGCTGAAGAAGGTCTACTACGGGAACGCGCTCAAGCTCACGAAGGGACTGCCGCAGTCGGGGTGGCCGCGGTAGCGGCCCATCAAGGTCGGCATCAAGGACCGAAGGTTGATGCGGATGCTCCGGAAACTACGGATAACACCGGATCGCGCCGTGTGGCGCGCGGGGCCCTCGCGCCATGCCCATAAAAAACTTTGGGGGCGTGGCGGGAGAGCCTCTCGCGCCAAGACGAGCGATCCGCAGTTATCCGTCCCTTCCGGAGCATCTGTATAACCATGCGTCCTTGATGCCAACTCGTCCGTCCCGCCATCCGAACGCCGGAGTGTCGCCATGCGTCCCATCTCGCCTCCCAATGCGTTAGGCCTCCTCGCGCTCGTCGTCCTTGCGCCCGCTGCCGTAGCGCAGACCCGGCCCGGCGTGAAGCCGGGGTGGGAGTGGAGCGACGACAGCGTGATGAAGGTCGTGAACGCGGTGCGCGCCGGGCGAAGCCTGCAGCCGAAAGCCTGGCCGGGGGGAGCGCGGGTCGCGGTGCTGTTCTCCTTCGACGTGGACAACGAGACCGTCTCACTTCGATTCGGGGAGCCGAGTATCGGCGCGCTGTCGCAGAACGAGTACGGCGCGCGCGTCGGGCTGCCGCGAATCGTGAAGCTGTTCGAGCGGCACCAGATCCCGGTCTCGTACTTCATCCCCGCCATGAGCGCCAAGATTCACCCCGAGCAGATCGACTTGATCAAGCGGTCGGGCCGCAACGAGTTCGGCGTGCACGGCTACATCCACGAGCTCAACTCGCAGCTCCCGTATGATGTGGAGAAGGGGCTCCTGGTGAAGGCGATCGACTACCTGACGACGGTGACCGGCTCGCGCCCAGTGGGCTACCGCGCGCCAAGCTGGAACTTCTCGCCGAGCACGCTGCGCATCCTGCGCGAGATGGGCTTCATGTACGAGAGCTCGATGATGTCGGACGAGAGCCCGTACGAGCTGATGGAGAACGGCCAGCCGACCGGGATCGTCGAGCTCCCAGTGGAGTGGATCATGGACGACGCGCCGCTCTTCAGCCCGCAGGGCAACGCCTACGCCTCGCCGCGCGAGGTGGCGCAGGTGTGGATGGACGAGTTCGACGTGGCGTGGACCGAGGGAACGATGTTCGTGCTGACGATGCACCCCCACATCTCCGGGCACCGCTCGCGCGTGGTGGCGCTCGAGCTGCTGATCGCCCACATGAAGCGGAAGGGCGGCGTGTGGTTCGCGACGCACCGCGCCGCCGCGGAGTACGTGAAGCGCGAGGCGGGGATGAAGTAGGGATGGCGCCGCGGGAGACTGGCCGGCCATGCGGTGAGCTCCCAAGCGCTCGAGGCCACGACCGCGACGGCAGCGCGGCACGACGGTAGTCGTCGGTGTCGCTCGCGGATCGCGTGCACCGGGGTCCGGAAACGGATGTCGGAATTGACCACGTACGGCGCCGTACCTACTGTTATTACATGAAACCTGTCGAGCTCAAAGTCGCCCGCATCGGCAACTCCCGCGGCGTCCGCATCCCTGCCGCAACCCTCGAGCGCTACCAGATCGGCACCAGTGTGGTCATGGAGGAGCGGAGTGATGGGATCCTCCTCCGCCCCCACGGGTCCGCGAGCCCAAAGCTCTCCTGGGAGGAGACGGCACGCGAGATCGCCATCGCGGCCGAAGATTGGAGCGCGTGGGATGCGACGTCCGCCGACGGATTGCATGACGCGCCATGGGAGCCCACACGGCCCGGCCGCGGTGCGGAGATGCCGAAGCGCGAGACACGCCGGCCGCTCCGGAAGCGGTGAAGCGCTACGAGGTGCGCTGGGCGGTGCTCGATCCGACCCAGGGCGCTGAGATGGCGAAGACGCGCCCGGTCGTGATCGTGAGCCTCGACGCGCTCAACGAACGCCTGCAGACCGTTACGATCTGCCCCCTCACGACCCAGCTCCACCCGTCCTGGCGCACCCGCCTCGGCGTTCGCGTCGGCCGCCGGACCGCCGAGATCGCGGTGGACCAGATTCGGACCGTCAGCAAGGCGCGCATCGGCAAGAGGCTCGCGGCGCTGTCCGAGAACGACGCGCGCGCGCTGCGGCGCCTCATCACCGAGATGTACGGCGAGTAGACGATCGCTCTAGAGTTGGGAGAGCGGCTACCCGTTGCCCTTCGCCCAGCCGCGTGCCAACGTCATGGCCGCCACACGCGCTCACGCGTGCATACCCAACCCAACTCCGACTGCCCGCACCGAGCCTGCATATGCTCCCCTCGCGCCCACTCTCCGCCGCCGGTCCCGCCGCTCTCGCCATCGCCTTCGGCCTTCAGCTCGCGCCGGCCGGTGACCTTCTGCGAGCCCAGCCCACGACAGGCCGGGCGAGCGCGCCCGCCGCCCGGCCTGCGTCTACAACCCTGGCGCCTGTGACCCTCGACTCGGCGTTCCTCGCCGGATACCGGTGGCGCAACATTGGCCCCGACCGCGGTGGCCGCTCCATTGCCGCGACCGGCGTGAAGGGGCGGCCGAGAGAGGCGTACTTCGGCGCGACCGGGGGCGGGTTGTGGAAGACTACCGATGGCGGCGAGACGTGGGGGCCAGTCACGGACGGGCTGATCCGGAGCGCGTCCGTCGGCGCGGTGGCGGTGAGCGAGACCAACCCCAACCTCGTCTTCATCGGGATGGGGGAGACCTGCATCCGCGGGAACATCATGCCGGGCGACGGCGTGTACCGCAGCCGGGACGCAGGGAAGACGTGGACCCATGTGGGCTTCGGGGAGTCGCACGGGATCTCGAAGATTCGCATCCACCCCACCAACCCCGACATCATCTTCGTCGCCTCGTTCGGCAAGTACAGCACGCCGAGCACGGAGCGCGGCGTGTTCAAGAGCACGGATGGCGGGGGGACGTGGCGCCGCGTGCTCTACCGCGATGACAAGACCGGGGCGATCGACATCTCGTTGGATCGCACGGATCCCAACGTCCTGTACGCGTCGCTCTGGGAGGCCTACCGCAAGGAGTGGCAGATGTCGTCGGGCGGGGCGGGGAGCGGACTGTTCAAGAGCACCGACGGCGGCGAGACCTGGACCGAGATCACGCGCAATCCCGGGATGCCCGCGGGGGTCGTGGGCCGCATCGGCGTGGCGGTGTCGGGCGCCAACGCCCGGCGCGTGTACGCGCTCGTCGAGAACGAGAAGGGTGGGCTCTTCCGGAGCGACGATGCGGGCGCGACGTGGACGCTGGTGAACGAGAACCGGGCCATCCGCCAGCGCGCTTTTTACTATACACACGTATTTGCCGATCCCAGAAACGCGGATGTCGTCTACATGCAGAACACCGCGCTCTTCCGCTCGGCCGATGGCGGAAAGACGACAGCCACCCTCGGCAATGGCACGCACGGCGACCACCACGACCTGTGGATCGATCCGGACGACCCCGCGCATCTGGTCGTCGCCAACGACGGTGGCGGCGCGGTCTCGACGAGTACCGGCGCGCGCTGGACCGCGCAGGATTACCCGACCGAGCAGTTCTACCACGTCGTCACGACGAAGCACATCCCGTATCACGTCTGCGGGTCGCAGCAGGACAACTCCACGCTCTGTACGCCCTTCAACTGGAACGCCGCGGCCTTCGGCTCCGCTGGTGTTGGGCGGGGCGGTGGCGGAGGTGGCGGGCGCGGGGCAGGTGGAGGGGGCGGCGACATCGCCGCTGGCGGCATGGCCGTCTCGTACCAGGCGGGTGGCGGCGAGCCGGGCTACATCGCGCCAGACCCGCGCGACCCCGACCTCTTCTACTCCGGAACGAACAACGGCGGCTACCTCGACAAGTTCAACCGCCGCACCGGCGTCTCGCGCGAGGTGAATCCGTACCCCTGGTTCTACTCGGGCGAGCCGTCGAAGGAGATCCGCGAGCGGTGGCAGTGGACGTACCCGATCATCTTCTCGCCGGTGGACCCGAAGACGCTCTACGTCTCCTCGCAGCGCCTCTGGCGCACCACGGACGCCGGGCGCACGTGGACGGCGCTGAGCGGCGACCTCACCCGCCACGACCCCGCGACGCAGGAAAAGTCCGGCGGGCCGATCACCGGCGACATGAACGGCCCCGAGGTCTACGGCGTGATCTTCTCGGTGGGCCCGGGCAAGAAGGACGTCAACGTCATCTGGACCGGCTCCGATGACGGGCTCGTGCACGTCACGCGCGACGGCGGGAAGACGTGGGCCAACGTCACCCCGAAGGAGATGCCCGACTTCGGCCGCGTGAGCCAGATCGACGCCTCGGCCTTCAGCACCGGTGCGGCGTACATCTCCGTGCGCCGGCCACTGCTCGACGACTTCGCCCCGTACATCTTCAAGACGGCCGACTACGGCCGCACCTGGACGAAGATCGTCACGGGCATCCGCCCCGACGCTTACGTGCACGCCGTCCGCGAGGACCCCACCCGCCGCGGACTACTCTACTCGGCCACGCAGCACGGGGTGTACGTCTCGTACGACGACGGCGCGTCGTGGCAGTCGCTCTCGCTCAACCTGCCCGACGTGCCCGTGGCCGATCTGGTCGTGGAGGGGAACGAGCTGGTGATCGCCTCGCACGGGCGCGGCTTCTGGGTGCTCGACAACATCGCGCCGCTGCGGCAGGCGTCCCCCACGGTGATCGCGGCTGGCGCGCATCTCTTCACCCCGCCGCCGGGCGTACGGTCGGGGCCGGGCGTGACGATCAGCTGGTTCCTCGAGACGGCGCCGACCCGCGCCAAGCTCGAGGTCCTCGACTCGGCCGGCACCGTACTGCGCACCTTCGAGCCCGACACCGCGAGGCCGGACTCCGCCGCCGGCCGCGACTCGGCCGCCGTGCGGCGTGACTCCGCCGGAGTGCAGCGCGATTCCACCAACACCCGCGCCGATTCGGCGACCACCGTGCCGCCAGCTGGCGGCGGCGGTCGGCGCGGCGGCGCTGGAACGGCCTTCCCCAGAACGGCCGGACTCAATCGGCTCTCGTGGGATCTCCGCACCCAGGGGATCGTCGCGTTCCCCGGGATGATTCTCTGGGGCGCGGGTACTAACGGCCCCGCCGTGCCCCCCGGGCGCTACACGGCGCGCCTCACCGCCGACGGCCGCACGCTCACGGCGCCGCTCGTCGTCAGGCGCAACCCGTGGATCCCCGACGTCACCGACGCCGACCTGCGCGCGCAGTACGCCTTCGGACGACGCGTGCGCGAGAAGGCCAACGAGGCGAACCAGGCTGTGATCGGCATCCGCCGCGTGAAGGGGCAGATGGCGCAGCGCCTGACGAAGAGCAGCGACGCCGCCCTCAAGACCGCCGGCGCCGCGCTCACCACGAACGCGGCGGCGATCGAGGAGAACATCTACCAGGTGCGAAACCAGAGCGGCCAGGACCCGCTCAACTTCCCGATCAAGGTCAACAACCGGCTGGCGACACTGCTCTCGATGGCCGAGCGGGGCGACGGGATGCCGACGAACAACATGGCGGAGATCTTCGGGATCCTGTCCGCGGAGCTCAAGGGCTACACCGACCGCCTCGCGCAGCTCTGGCGAACGGATCTGGTGGCCGTGAACAGGGAGCTGGCCCGGCTCAACCTGCCGCCGCTGGACCCGCAGTGCGCGAAAGCCGAGGGATGCGCGCCGGTACCGTGATGCCGGCGCGCTCGACTACTTGGCCTTCGTCATCGTGAGGCCGGTGACGGTCGCTTCCGTGTTGTGGCCGAAGCGGATGCCGTACACGCCGTCGGTGGACTTGAGCTTCCCGGCGGCAACCAGCGCGGACTTGTCGTAGCTGCCGACGACGGTGCCGTTGATCGCGCACTCGACCTTGTCGCCCTTCACGGAGACGGCAATTTCCTGCGTGACCGACTCGCCCTTGGCCGCCGCCTTCTTGATCGCCGCGTTCTCCTCCCCGCGGCCGTTCACCTGGAAGGCCTCGGGGCCGAAGCCGCGGACGATGAACCGTCCGTTGCCGTACGCCGCGCAGTAGAGGTAGCTCTGCGTGTCGGTTCCCAAGTCGTTGCCGGCGATGACGATTCCGTACGGGTGCGGGTGGCTGTTCAGGCCCATGTACTTCGCCTCCTTGAACGTCGCCTTCACCGAGTAGTTGCCGGTCGCCTTGTTCGCCGGATTCCAGTAGGCGACCGCGGGGCCGGTGGTGACGTGCAGGGCATTGCCTACCTTCGCGAGCTTCGCGTCCTTGAGCGCCTGTCCCGCACTGGCTTCCTTGGCGTCGATCTTTCCCGTCCAGCCTGCCACGGAGACGCCGCCACCGGCGACCCCGCGAGATACATCCGCTTGACCCTGGGCGACCCGCACCCCGGGGAAGAGTACGACGACCGCGAGCGCGGAACCGTAGATACGACGCATGATCTCTCCTCTCGCTGAAATGGTGGGTTGACGATAAGTATACATCGACGTATGGGGATACGGATCTTCTGGAAAGAAGGGATGAATATGGATCGCTCATGAAAAAGCTCGTTTTCATTCTCGCGGCGACGATCGCCTCGGCCGCCTTCGCTCAACAGCCTGCGAAACAGCTCGCGAGCCGCGACGCCACGCGGTGGGAGCGACAGGCCCGGAACGTCACCATCGTCCGCGACGACTGGGGCATCCCGCACATCTACGGGAAGACGGACGCCGACGCGGTGTTCGGGTTGATGTACGCGCAGGCCGAGGATGACTTCAATCGCGTGGAGACGAACTACCTCAACTCGATGGGGCGCCTGGCGGAGGCCGAGGGAGAGGGCGAGGTGTATCGCGATTTGCGGATGAAGCTCTTCATCCATCCCGACAGCATGAAGGCGAAGTACGCGGCGAGCCCGGCGTGGCTACGAGCGTTGATGGATGCCTACGCCGACGGCCTCAACTTCTATCTCTACAAGCACCCGCGGGTGACGCCCCGGGCCATCAAGCGCTTCGAGCCCTGGATGGCGCTCACCTTCAGCGAGGGGAGCATCGGCGGCGACATCGAGCGGGTGAACCTGAATCAGCTCGAGGCCTTCTACGGGAAGCGCCCGGTGGCGCCGGCGTCGTCGGGGGAGAGCGGCGCGTACCGGGAGCCGACCGGATCGAACGGCATCGCGATCGCGCCGTCGAACAGCGCGTCGCGCCACTCGCTGCTGCTGATCAACCCCCATACATCGTTCTTCTTCCGCGCCGAAGTGCAGGTGGTCAGCGAGCAAGGCCTGAACGCCTACGGCGCGGTGACGTGGGGGCAGTTCTTCGTCTACCAGGGGTTCAACGAGCGCACCGGATGGATGCACACGTCGAGCGGTGCGGATGCGATCGATGAATACCTCGAGACGGTGGTGAAGCGGGGCGATCGCTTCTTCTATCGCTACGGGTCGGAGGAGCGCCCGCTGACGGCCACCAGGATCACGGTGCCCTACAAGGCCCCGTCAGGAATGGCGCGGAGGGAGTTCACCGTCTACCGCACGCATCACGGGCCGATCATTCGCGAGGCGGACGGCAAGTGGGTGAGCATCAGGCTGATGCAGGAGCCGGTGAAGGCATTGACGCAGTCGTACACGCGGACGAAGGCGACAGACTACAAGTCGTTCCGACAGACGATGGAGCTGCACACCAACTCCTCGAACAACACGATCTTCGCCGACGCGAGCGGCAACATCGCCTACTTCCACGCGAACTTCATCCCGAAGCGCGACACGCGATTCGACTGGACTCGGCCCGTGGACGGCAGCGATCCGGCGACCGAGTGGAACGGTCTGCTGTCCGTCGGCGAGACCCCGAACCTGCTGAACCCCGCGGTCGGCTGGCTCTACAACACGAACAACTGGCCCTGGTCCGCCGCCGGCGCGAACAGCCCGAAAAGCCAAGACTACCCCGCCTACGTAGAGAGCGGCGGCGAGTCCCCACGCGGCCTCCACGCGATCCGTGTGCTGGAGAACAAGAAGGACTTCACCATCGAGTCGTTGATCGCGGCGGCGTACGATCCTTACCTCACCGCGTTCGCCGAGCTGATCCCCGCGCTCGTGAAGGCCTACGACGAGACCCCGGCCGGCAACGCGCTCAAGGCGAAGGTGGCCGAGCAGATCGAGCTCCTTCGCGGGTGGGACTTCCGCTGGTCGGTCAGCTCGGTGCCGACGTCCCTCGCGGTCTTCTGGGGCGAGGAGCTCGGGCGGCAGGTGGGCGCGGACGCCCGCCGGGCAGGCATGTCCGCTGACGATTACATGGTCAAGCGGGCCTCGGCGGAGGCGCGCCTTCAGGCGTTGGCGACAGCTTCCGACAAGCTCGCCGCCGATTTCGGGCGCTGGAGAACGCCCTGGGGCGACATCAACCGATTCCAGCGCCTCACAGGCGACATCGTGCAGCCCTTCAACGACGCGGGCCCCAGCCTCCCGGTCGGATTCACGTCCGCGCGGTGGGGCTCACTCGCGTCGTTCGGCGCGCGCCCCTACCCGGGGACCAAGAAGTGGTACGGCACCAGCGGAAACAGCTTCGTGGCGGCCGTCGAGTTCGGTGACAGCGTGCGGGCGAAGGCCGTCACCGCTGGCGGGGAGAGCGGCGATCCGAGGTCGCCGCACTTCAATGACCAGGCGGGGCGCTACAGCACGGGTAGCCTGCGGGACGTGTACTTCTACCGCTCGCAGCTCGAGGGCCACACGAAGCGGACGTACCATCCCGGCGGCTGACGCTGCCCCGGCGGCTGACGCTGCCCCGGCGGCTGACGCTGCCCCGGCGGCTGACGCTGCC
>JBBJNN010000049.1:32977-37733 GCA_037720885.1 Gemmatimonadaceae bacterium
CCGGCGGCTGACGTCGCCCCGGCCGCCCCGCTATCGCCGCGGGGCGCGGCCGCCGGGCGCGGGCGACGGGAGCGCGAAGGCGACGTACGTCCCGCCGGACGGCGCGTCGTTCTTCCCGCCGCCGCAGGCGATGACGACGTACTGCCGTCCGTTCACCATGTAGACGGACGGCGTCGCGTTCCCCGCGGCGGGGAGCGTCGTCTCCCAGAGCAGCGTGCCGGTGCGCTTGTCGTAGACGTGGAACTTGTTGTCGTACGTCGTCGCGCCGATGAACAACAGCCCATTGGCGGTGACGACCGCGCCGCCGTAGTTGTCCGTCCCCGTATTCGTCAGCCCCTGCGCCGCGAGCTTCGGGTACTCGCCGAACGGGATCGTCCAGCGGATCGTCCCCTCGTTCAGGTCGATCGCGTTGAGCGTGCCCCAGGGCGGCGTGATTGGCGGCAAGCTGTCCGGGTCGAGCCAGAGCGTCAGCCCTGTGCTTCGATACTTCTGGTAGTTCGGATTGCGCGCGGCGGTGTCGGCGACATCGTGCCCGGTGATCAGGAAGTTGGCCAGCGCCTTGATCGCGTTGTCGTCGAGCGCCCCGGCGAACGCCGGCATGCGCCCGGTGCCGTGCCGTATCACCTCGGTCATCTGCTCGCGCGTGCGCCGGCTGGCAATGTCCACGAGCGATGGGGCAGCCGGCGATCCTCGCAGGTCGTCGCCATGGCAGCTCGCGCAGTTCGAGCCATAGAGCGACTTGTCGCTCCGCGGTACCAGCCGCTGAAGCCAGGGCATCTCGTTCGCGTTCACGTAGAGCAGGCCGGTCTCGGGATCGAACGCCGGCCCACCCCATTCACCCCCACCATCCACGCCGGGGAAGATGATGTTCCCCGCGAGACTCGGCGGCTCGAACAGTCCGCTCTTGTACTTGCGGAACGTCTCGAGCACCGCCGCATGCGCCTCTGGCGTGCGCGTCGTCAACATGCTCTCGGTGAGCGTCTGTCGCACGAACGGCGGAGGCTTCACCGGGAGCGGCTGCGTTTCCGCGGCGCGCTCGCCATCGAGGGATGACGGCGGAACCTTCCGGTACTCGATCGGGAAGAGCGGCTTCCCGGTCGCGCGCTCGAAGACGTAGACGTGGCCCGACTTCGTGATCTGCGCGACCGCGTCTACCCGGCGTCCGTCGCGCCGCACGGTGACGAGCGTTGGCGCGGCGGGGAAGTCCCAGTCCCACAGGTCGTGCTTGACCCCCTGGAAATGCCAGATGCGCCGACCCGTGCGCGCGTCGAGCGCGAGCAGGGTGTTGGCGAACAGATTGTCGCCGTGCCGGTTCGCTCCGTAGAAGTCGAACGACGCCGAGCCCGTGGCGGCGAAGACGATGGCGCGGCGTGTGTCGACCGTGACACCCGCCCACGCATTCGCTCCGCCCGAGATCTTGTAGGCCTCCGGAGGCCACGTGTCGTGGCCGAACTCACCGGGGCGTGGAATGGTGTGGAAGGTCCAGCGCAGCGCACCCGTCTTGACGTCGTAGGCGCGGATGTCGCCGGGCGACGAGGGCAGGGCCTCCGGTACCGTGCTCCCGATGATGAGCAGGCCCTCGAACACCACGCCCGGCGAGCTCGCGCTGACCGTGACGCTGGCGATGGGCCGGCCCAGCCCCTCGCGGAGATCCACCGAGCCATCGACGCCGAAGGAGCGAATCGGCAGACCGGTCTTCCGGTCGAGCGCCCAGAGCTTGTTGCGATAGTTGAAGAGCACGCGGTCGCCGGTGACGACGACGCCACGATGCCGAAACCGGGACGTGGGCGGCCGGCCGCCATTCGCGTCGAAGCTCCAGAGCTCGCGCCCCGTCGCCGCGTCGAGCGCGATGACGCGCAGCTTCGGCGTCGTCGCGTAGAGCACGCCGTCCACGACGATCGGGTTCGCCTGCATCTCCGAGCCCGGAAATTCGTCGTGCGTCTCGTAGGTCCAGGCAACCTCGAGGCGCGCGACGTTCGCGGGCGTGATCTGGGCGAGCGTGGAGTAGTGGGTGTTGTCCGTTCCGCCGCCGTACACTGGCCAGTTGACGGAGCGGCCCTGCGCGGCCGCGAGCGCGGGGCACGCCAGGAGGAGCATCGCCAGGAGGACGCGTCTACCGGTCGAGGAGTTCATTCGGATGGGGGGTTACGCGTACGCTGCTGCCGCCTCGCGGAGGCGCAGGACCTCGTCGAGCGGTGGTAGTTCGACGCCGTCGTAGATCTCGTCGAGCGTCAGCGCGAGCGCGGGACCAGGACACGGGAGCGGCACGTCGCCTTCGTCCTCGAGCATCGCGTGTTGCCAGCCGCCACTGGCGTCGCGCCAGTAGCGCTCGACCAGACGACGCTCCTGGTCAATGATGAGATAGGTGCCGAGGCTCGCGACGCCCCGGTAGACCATGAGCTTCTCGCGCCGGTCGGTCGACTCGGTGGACGGCGAGAGCACCTCGACCGCCAGACACGGCGCGTCCTCGATCCGCTCGTCGTCGGGCTCGGCGCCGCAGGCGACCATCACGTCAGGGTAGTAGATGATCCTGCCGATCCGCAGCTTCACCCCGCTCTGATGCATGCGGCACGGCCCGCCGCGTGCGGTGGCCCAGAGGTGGGCGGACACGTTCCCGGCGATCCGGCTGTGTCGCCGCGTCGCCCCGGACATGGCGTAGATCTCCCCATCCACGTACTCGTGCCGGACGGGACTTGCCTCCTCGAAGGCGAAGTACTCCTCGACGGTGAGCGGGCGGTCGCGGCGGAGCGGGTCGGCCATGCGCCGAGTGTACAGTCGGCGGCGGCACCGGGCAAGCGGCGAGTGTCGAACGCCCCGCCACCTGCGAGCGTTCATACGGGTGGGCGTCATGCCGTCTGCGGGTGCCCGGAGAGTTGCGGACGTGATGGCGGCGCGGTAGCTCTTCACTACGGACAGTCGGACTGACACGGAACGAGGAAACCTCATGAGCACAGAGCACACTACGACGAGCAATGTACACACCGCCGCGGGCACGCCTGTCGCCTCGGAGACACCCGTCGCCGCGGGCAGGCAGACCGAAATCGCCGTGCTCGCCGGCGGCTGTTTCTGGGGTGTGGAAGAGATCCTGCGCGTGGTTCCCGGCGTCCTCGACACGGACGTGGGGTACACCGGCGGCTGGCTCGAGAACCCGACGTACCATGACACGCACGACAGCAAGTCGGGGCACGCCGAGTCGATTCGTGTCACGTTCGACCCGATGATCCTCGGCTTCGAGACGCTGCTCGAGCAGTGGTTCTTCAAGCTGCACGACCCGACCACGCTCAACCGCCAGGGCAATGACGTCGGCACGCAGTATCGGTCGGCGATCTTCTACACCTCGCCCGAGCAGCGGGAGATTGCCGAGCGCGTGAAGGCGCGGGTGCAGGCGTCCGGTAAGTGGAAGAAGCTGATCACGACGGAGATCGTAGCCGCGGCGACCTGGTACAGTGCGGAGGCGTACCATCAGGATTACTTGCGGAAGCACCCGGGCGGGTACACCTGCCACTGGATGCGCGGCTGAGCGGCGATCCGAGGAGGGGCGCGACCACGGCCGTGAGCCCCGTTTGGCCGAGGCGGTCGGGGGTTGGAGTCAGCGGCACGACGGGTAGCTGGGGTCGGGCCCCGCGATCGCCGGTCTGTCCCTCCGATTGGCGATCGCCCACATGATGTCGTGTACGAACCGTCCGACCCGGGCGGCGTGCTCGTAGTCGATGTACTGTGGCTCGTCCGTCGGTTGGTGATAATCCTGCGCGTAGCCCAGCGAGAAGTACGTCACCGGCACATCGTGGCGCACGTAGTTCACCTGGTCGCTGCGGCAGAAACGGTTCATGGGATTGGCCGTGACATCCCACGTCTTGTCGATCGCCATCGTCTCGGCGCGCGTGGCGTTGACCGAGTCAATGATGTCGCCGAACTCGCGCGAGAGCCGGCGCGAGCCGAGCATCTGGATGGACGTTGGTCCGCCGAACTTCACCTGCTCGACGCGGCCCTTGCCGACCATGTCCATGTTGTGCGCGGCGACGATCGCCGTGAGCGGCACCGTGGGGTGCTCCGTGAACCACCGGGAGCCGAGGAGTCCACCCTCCTCGCCCTGGTGCGAGATGAAGATGATCGAGCGGGCGGGCTTCTCCGTGGCGAACCGTTCGGCGATCTCGAGCAGCACTACGGTACCGGAGCCATCATCGTCCGCGCCGTTCATGATCGAGTCGCGCCGCGGCGGGCGGATGCTGCGTGCGCGGGCGATGAGCGAATCGATCTGGCGCTGCTGCGCCGCGGTGGGCCGGCACACGGGGTCGTTCGTGCCCTGCCGGCGGGTCACCGTGTTCACGGCGCGCAGTGAATCGTGATCCACCGCCGCCGCGTTCGTGCCGACGTGATCGTTGTGCGCACCGACGAGGACATACTCGTTGGCGCGCGCCGGATCGGAGCCGGGGAGGATCGCGATGACATTGCGCGCCGGCGTCCTGGACATGCGCCACTCGTAGCTCCAGCTCGCGCTCACCGGTGGCCCGGCGGTCCCGACCGTGAGCTGGTCGAGCGGCTTGCCGAAGAGCCTCGCCGCGGCGGCATTCGTGACCATCGCGCCCGCCAGCGCCGGGGTGCCAGCAGCGGCGGTGGGCGGCGCCATGCCCATGCGCCCGCCGAACGCGGCGGTCCGCATGGTGCCCGGTATGGAATCGAACGCCGCGAACAGCACCGCCGCGGCACCGGCCGCATGCGCCCTCGAGTCCCGCACCGTGCCGGCGCCGCCACCCCC
>JBBJNN010000050.1:0-32319 GCA_037720885.1 Gemmatimonadaceae bacterium
CGACGCGCTCCGGGTGGCGCGAGGCGCGCGCGAGGAGCATGTTCGCGATGTTCGCGCACGCGACGAGCAGGACGAGCGCGACGAGCGTCATGAGTGTGGCCGCGATGCCCATCACGGGGCCCTGCTCCCGCATCGCCGCGTCGAGCATCGTGCCGGACGGTGCGGCGGTGAACGCTCGCCCGGAGCTCGAGGCAGCATACGTCTCGCTCAGCTCGCGGGCGGCCGCATCGAGCGAGCCCTGCGCGCGCGCGAGCGTCGCACCTGGTGCAAGACGCGCCAGTACCGGCAGGAACCGCGCGTTGCGCTCGCGGAGCCAATCGCGGCCCGGCTGGACGAGCGGGTGCGCACCGATCGGGAACCAGATCTCGGTGGCCGGCCCGATCACCGTGCCGACGAAACCGGCCGGCGCGACGCCAATGATCACGAACGGCTGCTTCGCGAGCGTGACGGTGCGCCCGATCACGCCGCGGTCGCCGCCGAATCTCGTGCGCCAGAGCGCATCGCTGATCACCGCCACCGTGCTCGCCGCGCCGGCCACTTCCTCATCGGCGGCGAAGGCGCGGCCGAGGGCGGGCCGCACACCGAGCACCGCGAAGTAGTTGGCCGAAACGGCGAGCCCGCCGGTGCGCGTCTCGCCGACCGCGTCCCCCGAGATGAGCGAGAGCGTGATGGGAATGTACGTCACCATGCCCGCGAACGCATCGGTGCGCGCGCGGAGATCGAGGTAATCCGGGTAAGAGGTGGCGCCGTAGCGCCGCTGCGGCGCGCCCGGCGGCGATGACTCGCTCGTGAACACGCGCACGAGCTCCTCGGGGCGCTCGACCGGGAGTGGGCGGAGGAGTGCGGCGTTCACGACGGAGAAGACCGCCGTGTTCACCCCGATGCCGAGCGCCAGCGTGAGCACCACGACCGCGGTGAAGCCGGGGCTCTTGGCGAGCGTGCGGAGGGCGGAGCGGAGATCCTGGAGCATCAGGCCACGTGGCTGGAAGGTGGTGCGTCGCGGTGCCGTCGGGTCGGAGAGCATTGGCGCCGCGAGTGCCGAGTGCCGAGTGCCGAGTGCCGAGTTTACGTCGCCAGCCACCCATCCTTCAGGTTGATCACGCGGTCGCTGAAGCTCGCGTTCACGTCGGAATGCGTGACCTGGATGATCGTCGTGCCATCGCGGTTGAGCTTCTTGAACAACTCCATGATCTCGCGCCCCTGCTCCGAGTGCAGGTTGCCCGTCGGCTCATCGGCGAGGATCAGCTTCGGTGCGGCCACGACCGCGCGCGCCACCGCCACGAGCTGCTGCTGGCCACCGGAGAGCTGCCGCGGGTACAGGTCCTTCTTCCCGACGATGTGGAAGCGGTCGAGCACGTCGGCAACGGTCGCTTCACGCTCGCTCTTCTTGATGTTCCGGTAGGAGAGCGGGATGTCGAGATTCTCGGAGACCGTGAGATCGTCGAGCAGGTGGTACTGCTGGAACACGAAGCCGATGTACTGCTTGTTCAGCGCGACGCGGTCCTTCGTGCTCATTTTGTGCACGGGGTGGTCGTGGAAGTAGAACTCCCCCGTCCACGCCCCGTCGAGCATCCCGAGGATGGAGAGGAGCGTGGACTTCCCCGCGCCCGACGGGCCCATCACGGAGACGAATTCGCCGGCCTTCACGTCGAAGGTGATGCGCCGTAGCACGAACGTCCGGCCCGCCCCCGTCTCGTACGATTTCTCGATGTTGCGCAGTGAGATCATGGCAGAATGGCTGTGAAGGTGTGCACCGTGCTCTGACGGCGCCCCTCGAGTTTCGGTATGCGTAGCCATGTGCGACGAGCTCGGCGCGTGGGGTGAGAGTCGAAGGTCACGACGCGAGCGGTAACGGAAGGTCCGTGCCAGGCGCCGCCACGCCGCAACACGCTACGCGCCAACAATATATCCGGTTGCGCGATGCGGGTCGCCCGCGCGCGCGTGACCGATTGCGGGACGCGGCGTCCCGGGGACGGACGCTTACTCCGCCCGCAGCACGACGGCCGGATCCACGCGCGCTGCTCTCCGTGCCGGGATGTAGCTCGCCGCGAAGGCGACGATGACGAGCAGCGCGGAGACCGCCGCGTAGACCCACGGGTCGAGCGTGCTCACCTGGAAGAGCTGGCTGCGCAACACCCGCGCGAGCGGGATCGCCGCGACGAGGCCGAGCACCAACCCGGCTCCCACCACCCGCGCACCCTCGCCGAGCACGAGGCCGAGCGCGTCGCGCGGGCGGGCACCGAGCGCCATGCGCACGCCGATCTCGCGCGCGCGCTGCGCGACGCTGAGCGAGATCACACTGTAGAGCCCGACGACCGCGAGCGCGACGGCCATCCCCGCGAAGCAGCCGAGGAGGACGAGTGAGAAGCGGCGCTGCGCCATGGATTCCGCGAACACCGAGCCCAGTGATCGCACCCCGCTCAGGGCGAGCCCCGGATCCACCGCGCGCAGCTCGCGTCGCATGGCGGGGAGGAGCGCCGCGGGGTCACCGGCGCCGTCCGCGCGCACGACGAGCGACATGAAGGGGTAAGGGAACTGCGTCTCCGGCAGGAACATCGCTGGCGCGCTCTCGGCCTCGAGCGACGTCTGCTTCACGTCGCCGACGACGCCCACGATCTCGCGCCACACGTTCTCCTCGAAGCCGAAGCCGATGCGCTGCCCTACCGGGTCCTGGCCCGGCCAGAACTTCCGCGCGAGCGTGGCGTTGATCATGGCCACTGGCGCGCTCTTCGCGCGGTCCCCCGCGGTGAATGACCGCCCGCGGAGCAGCGCGACGCCCATCGCGCGAAAGTAGTCCGGGGTGACGATCGAATATTCCGCTTCCGGCGCCTGGCCGGGCGCGGGCTTGGGTTGCCCGCCCACGTAGAAGCCCGCGGACTCCACCGCGCCGGTGAGTGGGAGGGAGCTCACGCCGCCCGCCGCCCGAACGCCCGGGATGCGTCCGAGCCGCTCGGTGTAGTCCGTGAAGACCGCGGACCAGCGCGCGCCGTCGCGGGCCGGATTGAATTCGGAGCCGAGCGGAATCAGGAGCTCGGCGTTCAGCGCGTGACGCGGCTCGAAGCCGGGAGACACGCGCCCGAGCCGGAGGAAGCTCGCCCCGAGCAGTCCCGCACCGATGAGGAGTGTGAGGGAGAGCGCGACCTCCACCGCGACGAGCGCCTGGCGCGAGCGCCGGCGCGAGAGACCGGCGGTCGTGCGGCCGCTGAGACCGTGGAGCGTCGGCGCGAGATCACCGCCAGCGGCATGGAGCCCGGTGAGCACGCCGAACGTGGCGCCCGCGCCGAGCGCGATGACGAGCGTCACCGCGAGCACGCGCCAGTCGAGCGCCACGTCATCGGCGCGCGGAAGATCGCCGGGCACGAGCGAGAGCATCGCGTCCTTCGCCCAGAGCGCGAGGAGCGCGCCAAGCGCCGCGCCCGCGAGCGCGAGCATCAGGTCTTCGGTGACGAGCTGCCGGATGAGTCGCCCGCGGCTCGCGCCGAGCGCCGCGCGCACGGCGAGCTCCCGCCGCCGCGCCGACGTGCGGCCCACGAGCAGGCTCGCAACGTTCGTGCAGGCGATGAGAAGCACGAAGCTCACCGCGCCCATGAGCACGAGGAGCCCGGAGCGCGCGCCCGCGGTGGCCTGCTCGCGCATGGGGACGGCCGCGATGCTCCCCTTCTGCGCGAAGGGCGGGAAGACGGGGGCGAGCCGCTTCGCGATCGCCGCGAGGTCGCTCTGCGCTTGCGCCTGCGAGACACCCGGCTTCAGGCGACCGATCCCGGCGAGATTCTGCGTGCCGCGGTTGCGGGCATCCTCCGCCGTGAACACGAGCGGCGTCCACACCTCCGTCCGCGCGCCGAACTGAAGTCCGGCCGGCAGCTCGGCCCCGCGCGGGAAGGCGAAGCCCCGCGGCATCACACCAACCACCGTATGGCGCTCGCCGCCGAGCGTCACCTGCCGCCCGAGGATCGCGGGCGAGCCACCGTACTTCCGCTGCCAGAGCCCGTAGCTCAGCACGGCCACGCGCGGCGCACCGACGCGCTCCTCGTCGGCCGTGAACACGCGCCCGAGCAAGGGACGCACGGCGAGCACGGGGAAGAGCGCGGCTGACACCCGCGCGCCGGTCACCTGCTCCGGCTCCGCGACCTCGCTCACGCTGTATGGCCACGCCCGGAAGGCCGCCACCCGCTCGAAGGTGCTGGTCTGCTCGCGGATGTCGAGAAAGTTCGCGGCGGACAGTGGGAGCTTGTCCGACCCCGACCACAGGCTCTCACCCTTCGTCCAGATGAGCGCGATCCGCGCCGGGTCGCCGTATGGCAGCGGCCGGAGCAACACGCCGTTCACGAGTGTGAACACGGCCACGGTCGCCCCGATCCCCAGGGCGAGCGTGAGGACCGCGCCGGCAACGAATGCGCGGGAGCCGCCGAGCGTGCGGAGCGCGTAGCGGATGTCTTGCAGCAACGAGGTCATGTGATGCCCGCCAGGTCGGAGAGTCGTGCTTTATTCGCTTCGCATCGCCACGAGCGGATCCACTCGCGCCGCTCGGCGCGCCGGCACGTAGGTGGCCACGAGCGCCACGAGCGCCAGAAAGAGCGCGACGCCACCATAGGTCGCCGGGTCGGTCGCGCTGACCCCGTAGAGGAGGGTGGCGATCACGCGACTCGCCGCCCAGGCGCCGAGGAGCCCCACGGCGATCCCGGCGAGCGCGGGGGTCATCCCCTGCCGGACGACGAGCGCCAGCACGCGCTCCGGGCGCGCACCGAGCGCCATGCGCAGACCGATCTCCCGCGTGCGCTGCGCGACCGAGAACGACATGAGGCCGTAGATGCCGAGGGCGGCGAGCACCATCGCCGCGCCGGCGAAGATGGCGAGCAGCACCATGCTGATTCTCGGCTGCGCGACGGAGCGCGAGACGCGCTCCTCGAGCGACATCACGTCATAGAGCGGCAGCTCCGCGTCGAGCGCCTTCACCGCCTGGCGCACTGCACCAGCGAGGGCGAGCGGATCGCCTGCCGCTCCCGAGCCGGATGTCCGCGCCGCGAGCACCATGAAGCGCCCGCCACTCTGCGCGAGGGGCGTGTACATCTGCGGATACGGCTTCTCGTTGAGCCGCTCCTGCCGCGTGTCGCCCACCACGCCGACGACCGTCACCCACGATGTGCTGTCGGCAGGGTTGCCGAGCGTGATCCGCGACCCGATGGGGCTCGCGTTCGGCCAGTACCGGCGCGCCATCTCGCGGTTCACGACCGCCACGCGTGGCGCGCCGGTCGCATCCGACTCGGCGAACGCGCGTCCGTGGAGCAGGGGGATGCGCAGCACGCGGAACAGGCCGGGAGTCGCGACGAAGGGCTGCACATCCTGCACGGCCTCGGGCGCAGGCACCGGCCGGCCATCGATGAGGAACGACAGGTACGCCGAGCCGGCGAGCGGTGGCGCAGACGTGAGTCCTACCGCCTGCACGCCGGGCACGCGCGCCATCTGCTCCTCGAGTCGCGCCCAGAACGCCGTCTGTACCGGCAGCTGCGGATACCGTGCACGGGGAAGGCCGACGGATACAGTGAGGACGTTCCGCGGGTCGAAGCCCGGGTCCTCACGTTGCAGGCGGTCGAAGCTCCGCAGCAACAGCCCCGCGCCGACGAGCAGCATGAGCGAGAGCGCCACCTCGCCGAGGACAAGCAGCCCGCGCAGGCTGGCGAGCCCGGTGCCGCCGCTCATTGTGCGTCCGCCGCTGCGGAGCGAGCTCTGGAGGTCCCCGCGCGCGAGCTGGAGCGCGGGGACAACGCCAAAGAGCGCGCCCGTCGCGAGCGAGGCAAGCAGGGTGAAGCCCAGCACGCGGGCGTCGAGCCCCACCTCGTCGAGGCGCGGGATGAGCGCCGGTCGCGCGGTGCGGAGCGCGTCCGTTCCCCAGAGCGCGAGCACGAGCCCGAGCGCGCCGCCGAGGAGGGCGAGGAGCAGGCTCTCGGTGAGCAGTTGGCGCACGAGGCGCCCGCGACCCGCGCCAAGCGCCGAGCGGATGGCAATCTCGCGCGAGCGCACTGCCGCGCGGGCGAGCGTGAGGTTCGCGACGTTCGCGCAGGCAATGAGCAGGACGAGCCCGACGGCGCCCATGAAGACGAGGAGCGCCGCGCGGACGTTCCCCACGATCTCGTCTTTCAGTGGCACCAGCTCGGCGCTCCACCCCACGTTCGTCTGTGGGTACTGCTCGGCGAGTCGCGCCATGAGGCTCACGAGCTCACCCTGCGCGCGCTCGATCGTGACGCCGGGCTTGAGGCGACCAATGACCGTGAGGAAGTCGGAGCGGCGGCCGAGCGTCGTGTCGGTGACGAGCGGCGTCCAGACGTCGGCCTCGGGACCCGCGCGGAAGTCACGCGGCGCGATGCCGACGACTGTGAACGGGAGGCCGCTCAGCGCGATCGTCTCGCCAATAATGCTGGGCCGCGCGCCGAAGCGCTGCTGCCAGAAGCCGTAGCTGAGGATCGCGACCCGGCTCCCGGCGCGGGTCTCCTCCTCGGGGAGGAACGCGCGGCCGAGCGCGGGGGTGACGCGCAGCGTGCGGAAGAAGTTGGCGGTGATGCGGGCGCCCGTGAGGCGTTCGGGCTCCCCCGTGCCGGTGAGGTTGTAGCTCGCGCCGGCGCGCGCGGCGAGCGCCTCGAACCCGCGCGACTCGGCGCGCCAGTCGAGGAAGTCCGGCATGGAGGCGACCTCGCGCCCGATCTGCGTGTGCTTGCCGTACGCCATCACCAGCCGCTCCGGCTCGCCGTACGGGAGCGGGCGGAGAAGCACCGCATTGACGACGGAGAAGATGGCCGTGTTCGCGCCAATCCCGAGGGCGAGCGTGAGCGCCGCGACGAGCGTGAAGCCCGGGCTCTTTCGCAGCGTGCGGACGGCGTAGCGGAGGTCGAGGAGGAGCTGATTCATGGGGGTGCTCGCGCGTGGACGGTGATGCATCTCTTCCGAACGGCGTCCGGGAACGAACAGGGGGCGGGTCCGAGGGGACAATGTCGCCCTCGTCCCCACCCCCTGCGTGGACGGTGTTGTTACCGGCGCTCGACGCTCGGCGTTAGCGACTCGGCTGTGATGCCGAGTGCCGAGTGCCGAGTCCCGATGTTATGCCACGTCCGTCGTCTCCTGCACCACGCGGCCGTCGAA
The DNA here is from genome assembly GCA_037720885.1 of Gemmatimonadaceae bacterium. Lineage (GTDB taxonomy): Bacteria > Gemmatimonadota > Gemmatimonadetes > Gemmatimonadales > Gemmatimonadaceae > JACMME01. The sequence continues at coordinate 7,132 of JBBJNN010000050.1, forward strand.
CAGGTGGATCGAGCGGTCTGCGTGGAGTGCGTAGCGCGCGTCGTGGGTGACCATGCAGATCGTCGCGCCGCCGCGGTGCAGCTCGCGGAGGAGCTCCATCACCGCCTCGCCGTTCGTGGAGTCCAGGTTTCCCGTGGGCTCGTCCGCGAGGAGGATCAGCGGGCTGCCGGCGACGGCGCGTGATACCGCGACGCGCTGCTGCTGACCGCCGGAGAGCTGCGACGGGTAATGCTTCATGCGGTGCGACATCCCCACGCGCTCGAGCGCCTCGTGTACGCGCCGCTTCCGCTCGGCCGCATCCATGCCGCGGTAGGTGAGTGGGAGCTCGACGTTCTCGTAGACGGTGAGGTCGCCGATCAGGTTGAACGCCTGGAAGATGAAGCCGATCTGCCGGTTGCGAACGCGCGCGCGGTCCGCGGCCGTGAGCTGCGCAACCGGCTCGCCGTCGAGCAGGTACTGGCCGTCGGTCGGCGAGTCGAGCAGGCCGAGGATGGAGAGGAGCGTCGTCTTGCCGCACCCCGACGGGCCGGCGATCGCGACGTATTCTCCTGGCTTGATCTCCAGGTGGACGTCGGCGAGGGCGTGCGTCTCCACCTCGTCGGTGAAGAAGACCTTCTTGATCCCCTCGAGGCGAATGAGCGGCTGGGTGCCGTCCTTCATCCGACCCTTCGTGTCGAGCTGCAGGTCCTGGGCGTCGCGCTGCGAGGAGGGTTGCGTTGCCATGGGGTCCGGGTGAGGGTGGTGAGAGTGGTCCGGCGGCGGTATGCGGACGAGTACGGACGCGGCGGCCGCTTGGTGTCAGCGGCGCGCCGGCGGCGCGTGCGGCTCACCGCAGCCGCACGCGGTTGAACTGGTCATAGGCGGACATGTCGGAGATGATCACGTGCTCCTTCGTCGCCAGCCCCTGCACGACCTCGATCGTGTTCACCGAGGAGCGGCCAAGCTTCACGTTGACGCGGGTCGCGTACTTCCCGTCGGGCTCCAACTTGAACAGGCCCACGGTGCTCTCCGCCTGCCCGTAGGCCGGACGGCCCACGTACATCACGTCGTCCAGCCGCTCGATCTCGATCGTTCCGTCAACGCTCAGGTCGGGGCGGGCGCCGCGAGGGAGCTCCCCTTCGAGTGCCACCTCCACGGTGACCGTCCCATTCACGGGTGCGGGATCAATACGTATGACACGCCCGGCGACCACACCGTTGTGCGTGTCGATGGAGGAAGGCTGCCCGACGGTCACGTCCCTCGCCTGCGTCTCGGGCACGCGGAGCACCGCCTTGAGCCGCCCCGGCTCGGCGATCTTAGCGAGGATGGCCCCCGCGTTCGCCCACTGTCCGACTTCCCAGTTCATCTCGAGGAGTGCACCGGAGGCGCCCGCCTTCACCTTCATCGACGCCACGCGGTTCTGCTGGAATTGCGACACCGCGCGCATCCGCTCCACGTTCGCCCTCTGGAGCGTGAGCTGTAGCTCCACCGCCGACTGCATCACCTTGAGCCGCTGCATCTCGATCTCGACGCGCTCCTTGAGCTCCGCCGCGCTCTCCTTCGCCCGTTGCAGCTCCATCGGGGAGGCCAGATTCTTCGCGCCGAGCGCCTCGAACGTCGTGGCGTTGCGCGCGGCTTCCTGGTACTGCGTGCGCGCCGTGTTGACCGCGACCTGCTGGTTGAGGCGCTGCGTCTCGAGGTTGGTGCGCAGGCTCACGAGATCGGCTTCCGCGCTCGCGAGCTGCCGCTGCGCGTCGAGGGCCTGGAGCTGCACGTCGGGGTTGCTGAGCTCCATGATCGGTGTTTCGAGCGTCACCGTCGCGCCCGGGCGCAGCGGAATCTGCTCGACGCGCCCGGCCGTCACCGCCGACACCCAGCGGATCTGCTCGGGCACGAGCGTGCCTGGTCCGCGCACCTGCCGCACCATCCGCCCACGTTTCACGGTGTCGATCATGAGCGTCGCACGCTCGACCGTCGGTGCCGCGGGCTCCAGCGTGCGAATGTAGACGGTGAGCAGCGCGACCGCCGCGACACCCACGCCGCCGTAGATGTACTTGCGCTTGCTCTTGGGAGTGGTGCGCTTGATGTCCAATGAAGTCCTCTGTGCAATGCGGCGGATGGGGATCGGCCAACGAGGAGAAAGGCGAGGACCGTGCCGCTAGTGACGCTCTGACAACCCGTTGTCCACGCACGTCTTGCGGGTCCATACGCGGACCCGGTTCTCCCGGTTTCTGCCCGGATGTGGGATAGGGTGTCCCACAAGCGAACAGGGAGCGGGCAGTGAGGCGGCGCTGCGCTCCTACAGCGCGTGCAGCTCGTTCACGAAGAGCACGTGCGTGCGAGCGAGGTCGAGGTAGTTCGCCTGGTCCTTCAGCGCGGCCTCGCCCTCGGGCGATGCGAGCGCCGTCTGGAAGGCCTCGATGGAGTCGAACCACAGCTCGGCGACCGCGTCGCACGCGTTGGCGGCGTCGCTCGGGTTGAGCATCGTATGGTTGACGATATAACGCCGGAGCCCCGGCACGCGCGACACGAGGAGCACGTGCACGTCCTGGCTGTACCCCCGGAACGCCTCGTCGCTGAGATCGGCGCGGCGGTACAGGAAGAACATCGCCTTGACCATCGCTCGGCCCTCCAGGGTGAGGCGCACGAGTCGCGCGCGAGGAACGCGTGGCCGCGCCCCGTGCCTACATGTCCGGGATCCAGATCTTCTGCGCCTCGACAATCTCGACGTGGTTCGGCAGCACGATCGCCTGCTCGGACTTCGTGTAGAAGGCGAGCCCCTTGTAGCTGGTGAGGTAGCGATAGTGTTTCGTCAACACCCCACCGCGCGCCACGACGACCACGGGGCGCTCCGCGCGCTTGAGGATCGCCATGAAGTTGCCGGCGTCGACCTGAACGATCGCCCCGGTCGCCTTCGTGGCGTTGGCGATCGCGTGTATTACGGCGACATGCGCGGCGACCATCGCATTCCTCCCACTCGGTGTGCGGTGACGGAAGATATGCGTTCGCGCCTCCCGCCGCAGGAGCCGCGCCGGCCAGCTGCCCGCGCTCTTCCCCCCGTCAGTCGATGCGAGCCGCGCGGGCTGCGGCCGCCGGGAACCGCTCGAATACCGCCGGATCATGCCCGGGGACGATGAGGCGAGGGCTCGTTGCGATCGTGGTCATACGAGCTTGCGCCGCGAGATTCTCCTCGGCACTGAACGTCTGCGCGATGGCCACTCCGCGCTCGAGGTTCTCGTAGAGATAGGCGTTGTCCGAGGCGAGCACCACCACCCCCGCGCGCGTCCGCGCGCCCACGTACTGCGAGGCGAAGGTGTGCCGCCCGCCGGTGTACGCCGTGATGCCGGGGAGGATCTCGCGCGCGTCGCCATCCACGAGCATCACGCGCCCCGCCGCGTGGAGCGCTGCGAGCATCGTGGCATCCTCCGGGTCGATCCCCGCGTTCCGCACCGCGCCACCCTCACCCACGTAGTACTCGTACTCGGCACGCTGAATCCACACGCGCGCCTTCGGGAAGAGGTCGAGCCCATCCAGGTGATCCCAGTGGATGTGGGTGACGACCACGTCCGTCACATCCTCTGGCTTCAGGCCGAGCGCGGATATCGCCTCGGACGGCCGCACGTAGTCCGTGGGCGTCCACCGGCGGATGAACTTGTCACGGTAGAAGCCGGCGTCCACGAGCACGGTGCGTCCTCCGCCGCGTAGGAGCCATACGGCGAGCGCGACGTCCATCCGTCGCGCGCTGTCCGCGCCGGCGACCAGGCTGCGGACGGCGAAGCTCGGGAGCGTGCCATAGCGGACGGCGTAGACCTCGTACACCGTCCCGCCCACCGCAGCCTGCGGCGCCATCTCGGCACGCGACGCTGGCCCGCCACCGGGCCCACCGGGCCGGCATGCGGCGATGAGCGCCAGCGCCGCGACCAGCGAGCGTGCCCGGATCATTGACAGGCTCACTTCCGGCCCACCATGACCGCGCCGCCCTTCATCACCCATCGCACCTTCTCGATCACGACGCTGATGTCGGCGAGGGGATCACCCTCGACGGCAACGATGTCGGCGTAATAGCCAGGCGCGATGGCGCCTAGGCTCTTCTCCATCCCGAGCGCGAGCGCGCCATGCGTGGTCGCGGCGGCGAGCGCCTGCGCCGGCGTCAACCCGGCCTCCACCAGCCAGCGCAATTCTCGCGTGTTCTGCCCGAACATCGTGAATACGGCGTCCGAGCCCATCGCCATCCGCACACCCGCCTTCACGGCGCGGCGCGCCGTCTCGAGGTTCCGCAGGCGGAAGGAATCCAGCGCTGCCACCTGCTCGGCCGTGTAGCCGAACTGCTCCCGGTACTCGGCGTAGTAGCGGTTGTGGTCGATCGTCGGCACATAGATCGTCCCACGTCGCGCCATCTCGGCGAGCGTCGGGTCGTCCAGGTCAATGGCGTGCTCCAACGTCTCGGCACCCGCGAGCACGGCGTCGCGCCCACCGTCGGGCCCGTACGAGTGGATGGCGATCCGCTTGCCGAGCGCGTGGGCCGCGTCCACCGCCGCCTTCATCTCGTCGGCGGAGAAGGTCTGCCGTCCGGTGACGTCCGCGCCGCTGCCGGTCGAACCGTACATCTTGATGACGTCCGCACCGGCATCGGCCTGCGCCTTCACCGCCGCTGGGATCTCGGAGATGTCGGCGATACGCCCGCGGGGCACGGTGGGTGGCGAGCCCGCGCGCGGCGGCGTGCGGAGGCGCGAGAGCCCGTAGCCGGCGACGAGCATGCGCGGGCCAGGCATGGCGCCGCGATTGATGAGGTCGCGCATCGCGATGTCCGCGTACTCGGACGCGCCGAGGTCGCGGACCGTGGTCACGCCCGTCTCGAGCGTGCGGCGCGCGTTCTCCGCCGCGAGGAAAACCGTCACTGCGCTCCGCCGTTGCCCCTGCTGGGTCCACGGCTGCGTCCCCGCCGCGCGATCCCAGTAGTAGGTCATGTGCGTGTGCGCGTCGATGAGTCCGGGGATCCCGGTGTAGCGGCGCAGATCAATGAGCGTCGCGCCCCGCGGCACCGCCGCCGCGCCCGTTCCCACCGCGGTAATCCGATCGCCCTGCACGACGACGACGGCATCCTTGAGCACGCGTCCCGTACCGTCCACCAGCGTGCCGAAGCGGATGGCGGTGGTCTGCGCCGGGAGCGGGAACGCGACCGCCGCCGCGAACAGGAGCGTCGCGGCGGCGGTCGTGCGTCGTCCGGTGCGAGCCACTACGGCTTCGTCCGCTTCCCCCACGTCGGGGACGCCGGCTCCGTCATCATCCGGTTCGATGGGTGCTCCTTCAGCAGGCGCATCGCCTCCTGCACCGCCCGCTCGAGCTGCGGATCGTGGCCGGCGATCACATCCTTCGGCCAGTTCTCGACGTCGATGTCGGGCGCGACGCCTTCGTTCTCCACCGCGAACTTGCCGTCGTAGCCGATGAAGCCGAAGCGTGGCGCGATCATGGACCCACCGTCCACGAACGGCGGCGTGTCGCTCGTCGCGACCAGACCACCCCACGTGCGCTTGCCGACGAGTGGGCCGAGCTTCCGGTGCTTGAACATGTACGGCATGAGGTCGCCGCCGGAGCCGGCCATTTCGTTGATGATCATCACCTTCGGCCCCCAGATCCCCGAAGCCGGGCTCGTGAACGGTACCCGCTCGCCCGCCGGATTGTTGAAGTACCCGTCGAAGGAGCGGCCGAGCAGATCCACGATGTAGTCCGCCGCGGAGCCGCCGCCGTTATAACGCTCGTCGATCACCGCCCCCTTCCGGTCCTGCTGCGCGAAGTAGTAGCGGTTGAAGCTCGTGTAGCCGGGCTGTCCGGTGTTCGGCAGGTACACGTATGCGAGCTGCCCGCCCGATAGCGAGTCCACGACACGGCGGTTGCGCTCCACCCACGCGCGCGTCCGCAGCCCCTGCTCGTTCGCGACCGGGATCACCGTCACCTGCCGCGCGCCCTCCATCGCCGGCCGCGAGTTGACCGCGAGCACGGTCTGTCGGTTCGCCGTCCCGTCGAGCAGCCGGAAAATGTTGTCCGGCGCGCGGAGCTCCACCCCGTTGATCGCGACGATGTAATCGCCCGCTTTCACGTTCACGCCTGGCATCGCCAGTGGCGCGCGCAGCTCGGGGTTCCACGCCTCCGTGTCGTAGATCCGGGCGATCCGGTAGCGCCCGCCGTCCACGGCGAAGTCCGCGCCCAGGAGACCGGCGCTCGACTGCGGAACCTCGGGCATCTCGCCGCCGCGCACGTACGAGTGCCCGATGGCGATCTCCGCGCCCATGTTGTCGAGCAGGTAGTTGAGATCCGCGCGGTGCATCACGTGCGGCAGCAATGGCTCGTACATCTTCTTCATCGCCGGCCAGTCGGTGCCGTGCAGGTTCTTCACGTACAGGTTGTTGCGCTGGTTGCGCCACCCCTCGTTGAAGATCTGCGTGAACTCCGCCTTGGGATCCACGTAGGCGCGGAGCGCCGCGTTGAGCCGCCCCTGCCCGGCCTGCGGCGGCTGCCGGTCCGCATCCACGAGGAACAGCGCGACACCGCCACCACCGCCACCACCGCCACCGCCGGCACCACCGCCCCCCCCCGCGCCGCGATACAGCAACTTCCGTCCGTCCGCGCTCACCACGAACTGCGCGACACCCTGCGCGAACGGCGTCGCACGGCGCGTGCTGAGCTGATACCGGTGCAACGTGCCGCCCCCACCACCGCCCCCGCCTCGACCGCCGCCAGGCGCGCCGCCCGTTCCCGTTTGCGGGATGGGCTCGACGAAGAACACCGTCCCGGCCGGCCCCGCATGCAGCTGCGAGTAATCGCGCTCGGCCACGTCCTGCACCGCGATGATGCGATTCTGGATGCCGTCGAAGTCGATCCGAACCGGCCGCGCCGCGGCGGCTGGACCCTGATTCATCGAGCCGCTCGCTCGCCCGCTGTCACCCTGCGCGGCGGCGCGGGCGCCACTGTCCGGCCGCGCCCGCGGCACGGGCGTCGTGTCACTGTCAGGGCGCGGCGGGAAGTCGCGGCCCGGCTCGCGCGGCGCCGCACCGGCGCGCGCGGCCTCCTCGTCGCTCTCCGGCAGGAGAGGCGACGGGTCCGCCTTCGACAGCACGGTCAGGTAGAGCCCACGCGTGGTCGGGTGGTCGTACGCCGACATGTCGAGCACCGACGAGTTCAGTCCGTAATTCGTCGAGCCGAAGAACCAGAGGTACTTCCCGCTCGCGTCCCACGCCGGCGAGGTCGCATCGGCCAGGCCGTCGGTTATCTGCTTCTTCTCGCCCGTCTCCACGTTGTAGAGGAAGATCGCGCGGAAGAGCGACGGCAGGTGCTTGGGGTACGCGACCCACCGGGAGTCGGGGCTCCAGACCGGCACGATGGAGCGATCGGCGTTGTAGTACGGGTCGGTGTCGGCGATCTTCGCCTGCCCGCTCGCCACGTCCACCATCCAGAGATTGTAGTGCGTATCCTGGAAGGAGATCCGCCGCCCGTTCGGCGACCACGCCGGCGCGAAGAAGCGGCTCGGCTCCGGGATCGCGATCTCGCGCGCCGGAGTCAGCCCGTCCTGCGATGCGATGTAGAGCTTGTACTCACCGCTCTTATCGCTGAAGTACGAGACGGAGCGCCCGTCCGGCGCCCACGCCGGCGCGATCTCCGCCGAGCCGCTCGAGTTCGTCAGATTGCGCACGTCCCCCTTCTCGGCGGGGATCGTGAAGATCTCGCCGCGCGCCTCCACCGCCGCCCGTCGCCCGGTGGCCGAGAGCGCGAGGCTCGTGATCCGGGCGGAGACGTCCTTCCACTGCGGCATCATCCACGGGAAGTCGCCCGCCGCCGTGATCGGGATCATGCGCTCGCGGCCCGTGGCCGGATCGAGCTCGTGCACGTAGCCGCCCTGCTCGAAGACGAGCGAGCCACCGCCCGCGTCGAGCGCCTTCACGTCGAAGTCGGTGAACTTCGTCACCTGCGTCAGCTTCTTCCCGCTCGAGGCGTACGACCAGACGTTCGACACGCCGTCGCGGTCGGAGAGGAAGTAGACGACGTCGCCCACCCAGACCGGGTCCATCTCCTTCGAGTCCGTCCACGGCGGCGTCTCCACCGCGTGCGAGGCGAGGTCCATGATCCAGATCGCCCGGTTCTGCCCGCCGCGATAGTTGCGGCGCTCCTCGTCCCACGAGCTCGGCATCCGATAGGCGATGCGCTTGCCATCGGGCGAGATCTTCCCTTGGTACGCGCGGGGCATCGGCATGGGTTCCTCGACGCCGCCAGCCGCGGGGATCGTCCAGAAGCGCGGCGCGGCGGACGGCGCGGCCGTGGCGCGCGTCGTCGCAAAGACGATCGACTTCCCATCCGGCGTCCACCCCTGCACCTGATCCGGCGCCGGGTGCCACGTCAGCCGCTTCGGCTGGCCGCCTTCTACGGGCACGAGGTAGACGTCCGTGTTCCCGCCGTAGTCCGCGCTGAAGGCGATGAGCCGGCCGTCAGGAGAGAACTGCGGGTTGGACGTCTCGCCCTGGAAGGAGGTCAGCCGCCGTGCCGCCCCGCCCGCGCGCTCCACGACCCACAGGTTGGACGCGTAGGCGAACGCGATGTGATTCGTGCTGACGGTCGGCATGCGAAGCAGGCGCGTACTGCCTGTAGGCGGATCGTCCGCGCCGCGGCGCGTGGCGGACGCAAAGCTCTGCGCGCGGGTGGCAGAGGCGCCGGCCGTGAGGACGGCCAGCGTGAGGACGAGCGAGGAGTGACGCATGGAAGACAGTAGACTGGGGTCCGACGTGCGCGGCGCCCTCATCCGTGGGGCGCCGTCTCGCACGAGCGACGAAGCTTCGCCCGCGCGCGCCCGTTCGGCTAGGGGCGCCTGGGCGCGCTTAGGGGCGCCGGCCTGGCGCGGCGCTGAGGTGGGCGCGGGACGCGAGCCAGCCGACTGCGATGAACAGCACGCCGCCCACAAGGAGGAAGGCCCAATCGTACGCAGGGACGTGCGCGGGCAGATCACGCACGTGATGGAGCGCGAGCGCGTGGTGGTCCACCAACCCCTCCACGAGATTGAACAGGCCCCACCCGAGCAGCATCTGGCCGCCGAGCGTCGCGGGTCGGGGAAGCGCCGCGCCGCGCCGGGCGTCTGCCAGGAGCATGAAGACGCCGGCGATCGTGATGAGCCATACAGCCGCGTGGAAGAGCCCGTCCCACCGCATGTTCTGGCGCATCGCCTCCATCGTGACCGGCGGGACGCGTGCCGAGCCCATGCTGTGCCATTGCGCGATCTGGTGGAGCGCAATGCCGTCGGCGAAGCCGCCGAGTCCGATGCCCAGTACCACGCCTGCCCGCCGTGTCGGCACCAGGCGCGAGCCCGCACTTCCTCTGTCTCTTCCTTCGTCTCCCATGCGATCACCCCTCCGTCTCGGACATCCTGCACGTGGTCGCTCCATTCGGCATACGCCTTGCCGCCAGTGCGCGCCACCGCGGCGAAGCCGCTCGGCTCCGCGAAATCACTCACGCGCGGCGGCCGTTCATTACTGCCACGCCAGCCGGGCCCGCCCGGCGGCGCACGGAGAGACCTTCCTGTGATCCTTCGCATCGACAAGCTCGCTATCGAGCTTCCCCAACCAGAGAACCCGTCGCCCAACTCCGCGGCGGCGGTGCAAGAGCTGCTCGGCGGCAAGTTCGGTGAGATGTCCACGCTGATGAACTACACGTTCCAGTCGTTCAACTTCCGCGGCCGGAAGCAGATGCGGCCGTTCTACGACTTGGTCGCCAACATCGCCGCCGAAGAGTACGGGCACATCGAGCTCGTCTCGTACACGATCAACATGCTCCTGACCGGCACGACGACACGCGGGAATGATCCGTCCGCCACGCCGCTCGCCGACGCCACCGACGCCCGCAACACCTACCACTTCATCGCCAGCGGGCAGACGGCGCTTCCCGTGGACTCGATGGGTGCGCCGTGGACGGGGATGAACGTCTTCTCGAGCGGGAACGTGAAGCTCGACATGCTCCACAACTTCTTTCTCGAGTGCGGCGCGCGCGCCAACAAGATCCGCGTCTACGAGATGGTGGACGATCCGGTCGCCCGGCAGATGATCGGCTACCTGCTCGTCCGTGGCGGCGTGCACATCGTCGCCTACGCCAAGGCGCTGGAGAAGCTCACCGGGGTGAACGTCGGCGGGTTGCTCCCGATCCCCGACATCAGCAACAAGGCGTTCCCCGAGGCGCGGACGCACGAGGCGAAGGGGCTGCACCGCATCCTCTTTCGCTTTAGCCCGGATGACTACCGCGAGATGGCGCAGATCTGGAACGGTCCGCATCCGGAGGACGGTCAGGAGCTGGAGGTAGTAGACGGGCCGCCGGAAGGGGCTACACCGCCCGACCTCGACGCCGAGCCGCAGCTCACCGCGCCGTTCGGGCCGGACATGGACCCCGACATGCTCAAGCACTACGCGAAGAAGCTCTTCGGCTGACGCAGCCGCTTGACGGTACGGGCGGCGGGGGAATTACCAGGACTCCCGCCGCCCGTTCGTCGCCCTACCCCCTACCGACGTGTCGGAATCTCCAGGGTGAACAGCACGGGCCGGTGATCGGAAATGGTCGACGCGAGAACGCGCGCGCTCGCGCACCGCACGCCGGCCGAGACCCATAGATAATCGATGCGCTTGACGGGTCGCGTCTCCGGGTAGGTGAAGGCGTCTCCCACGCCACACCCCTCCCACGCATCACGGAGCGCTGTGGACGCGAAGGTCGCGTGGATCGCGCTCTCCGGCGTGGAGTTGAGGTCCCCCCCGAATAGCGTCGCGTTCCCCGCGTCCGCACTGCGCGCCGCGCGCGAGAGAATGCCGACGATCGCCGCGGCTTCCTGCCGCCGGTAGCCGTCGTCTCCCGACGGGTCCAGATGGGTGTTCACGACGTGGAGCGTGTCTCGCCCGCGGGCGACGGTCGCGTACAACGCGCCACGCGGCTCGTACGACCCACCAGCTCGCTCCTGCGCCGGCGCTACCGGAAGCCGGAAGAGCGTGTCGCGCACGATCGGCCAGCGCGACAGGATCGCGATCCCGTAGCCGCCCCCCTGAAAGGCGAGCGCGTTGCCAAAGGCGCCATGATAGCCAGTGAGCCGGCGCAGCTCGGCCACCTGGTCCACGCGCCCCGAGCGCTCGGTCGCGCTGTCCACTTCCTGTAAGAGGACGAGGTCCGCCGCCGAGTCGCGCACCATGCCGGCCACGCGCTCGAGGTTGTCGGCGCCGGCCGCATCCTTGCCCGCGTGAATGTTGTAGACCAGCACGCGCACCGGCCGCGCACTCAGCGAAGGCGCCCTCGCCGCACCTGCGCAGGCGACCAGAAGCGAGATGGCCGCGTACAGCGACGCGGCAGCGAGGGCGGCGGAGAGGAGGCGCACGGACGCGGCCGAAGGTAGCCGCGCCACGCGCCGAGTCAACTCACCTCGTCAGCAGCCGCGCTTGGCGTGATACGTGAGCTCGTTCTCCCGGTCGCCGAGCACCGCGCGGTTCACCCACTCCACGCCCTGCGCCACGGAGTGGTCCATGTTCCCCACCTCGTAGCGCCACGCCCCGAAGCGCCCGCGCGAGTAGATGTCCTGCGACTCGAGGTAGGGATGCACCACGCGGAGCGCCTCGTCGCGCTCGAGGCTCGGGATGGGGTAGGTGTAGTCGCGCTCGATCACGTGCGTGTCCACGATGTCATCGCGGTCCCGCTCGCTGATCATCTTCGTGTTCACGAGCCCGCGGACGGTTTCCTCCACCACCGTGCTCCCGCACACTGGCTTGAGCTCCGACTTCGAGATCTCGGCCAGCAGCGAGTAGTGCGTCGCCGCGTCGGGAACGACTTCGGGCGAGTAATTCGAGAGATACGTGAGCCGGTAAAATGGCGCGTTATCCTCGGGGAAGTACATCCAGCACTTGTTCGACGGGCTCGGCTGCCGGATCCCCACGCCCACGATGTACGAACCGCTGTGCCGCAACCGCTCGGCCTGCGCGGTCACCGCCTCCGGTGCCTGCTCGCGCATCGAGGCGACGAGCTTGTCCATCGGCAACGTGGAGAGCAGCAGGTCGTACGATTCGCGCGACCCATCCGCAAGCACGACCTCCTTCCGGTCGGGGTCCACACGTACGGCGGGGGTCGAGAGGCGGAGGTGCTCCTTCACGTAGGGTACCACGCGCTCGAACAGCCCGCCGGTGCCGCCATAGCGAGGATACTTGAAGGTCGAGTTCGGTCCCCACCGATCGTCGTCGCGGTCGAGGATCACGTTCGCCAGCACCTTCTTGATGTCCACCACCGACACGCGCTCGCCGATCCACTCCTTGTTCATCATGCACGGCGGATGGGCCCACACCTTGAAGTTGTAGGGCATCATGAAGTGCTTCGCGATGCCGCTCCCGAACACGCCCTGGATCAGATCCTCGAAGTTGCAGAACCGGCTGGCGTCCAGCGGCTGCTTCTGCGCTTCGATCAGCCCCAACAGGCACTCCAGCACGACCTCGCGCGGGAGGTAGCGGATGTTGTTCTGGAAAGGGTAGGGGAGAAACCGGTCGCACATCCAGATCCACGCCTCGCGCCGCAGCTCCTGGTAATCGTCGCCCATCAACTTGTCGAACAGGCGGTCGAAGTACTCGTAGTGCGAGAAGAGCACGTGCCCGCCGATGTCGTAGGTGAACCCGTTGGGGCTCGTCTCGCTCGACGCGAGGCCGCCGACCTTGTCGCGTGCCTCGAGGATCGTGAAGTTGCGGTACCCCAATTCCTGCAGCCGGTAGCCCGCGCCGAGGCCGGTCGGGCCGGCGCCGACGATGACGATTTTCTTCTCCACTGCGTCCCCCGTTCTCGGTGAATCGTGCTGTCGAACTTTCGGTCTGTCGCTGCTGCTTCGCTGTACTTCTCGTGCCTACTGCGGCCCGCCGGCGTGCTGCTATGCCCGCCCGGATGAGTGGCCGGCCACTCACCGCGAGGGGTTACCTCTCGCCATCGTACGCGCTCGCCGAACCGACCAGCTCGAACCGCTCGGCGCGCGCTGCCACCCGGTGCTCGTGGAGAAAGCGTCCGAGCGCATCGTCGAGCGAGGGAAGAATGGTCCCGCGCTCGCTCGCGAGCACGGTATAGAGCGGCCGCCGCGCGGCGAGGCCCAGCGCGCGCGTCCCCGTCGCGCGCACGAGCCCTGCATCGAGCCCCGCGCCAACCGCCACGCGCCGGGCCAGCTCCACCCAGGTGATCGCGCCCTCGTTCGCCAGATGCCACACCCCGTGCTCGCCGTCCACCAACAGGTCGAGGCACGCGTTGACCAGGTCGGGTACGTACGTCGGCGAGACGGTGGCGTCGTCGGCCGCCGCGATCGGGCAGCCGCGCGCGAGATCGCGCAGCACGCGCACCACGAAATTGTGCTCGTCCCACGGGCCGAAGAACGCGCTCGTTCGCACCACGAGCGCCCCGGCGTGCGCTCCCAGCACCCGTCGCTCGGCCTCGGCCTTGGTCGCCCCGTATACGTTGAGCGGGCGAGGGGCATCGCTCTCGACGTACGGCTCCGACTGCTCACCGTCGAAGACCAGATCGGACGAGAACGTGACGAGCGGGATCCCGTGGCGCGCGCACGCTTCGGCCGCGTACGCGGCGCCGTCTACGTTGGCGCGGAAGCACGCATCGCGCTCCCGTTCGGCGTCATCCACGCGCACGAAGCCGGCCGCGTTCACCACGGCCCACGGCGCGTGCCGGCCGAGTGCCGCATCGAGCGCGTGTGCGTCGGCCAGGTCGAGCTCTCCGTGCCCGAGCGCTACACAATCAAGTCCGCGCTCGGCGCAGATTCGAACGAAAGCCCGGCCAAGCGTTCCGGCGGCTCCGGTGATGAGAATCGGGGCGGCGTCGGCGGCCGACTCGTTCGCACTCGAGAGTGTGGTACGCCGCGGGGAACGGCCGGGACCGGTGACGGCGGGGTACAGCAGCCGGCGGTCCGTGCGCCACCAGCCGGGCGAGGCGAGCACCGGATGGTCGTGGCGGCCGGTCGTCGCCAACCCGCGCACCATCGCGGCGAGTGCTGTCGGCCGCGGGCTCGGTGCGCGCACGTCGAAGACGCCGGGCTCGTAGCGCCCCTCGTCGCGCGTCATGAGGCTCGCCCAATCGTAGGTACCGAGCAGCGACCACGCCGTGACGGCGCGGACGTCGACACCGGCCGCGCGGAGTGCCAGCGCGTCCTCCCACACGTCACGAAGCCATCGAAGCTGCTCCTCCCGCGTGCAGCCGAGATGTGCCTCCGTCACCGCGAGCGGGAGTCCGTAGCGCTCCCAGGCTTGCGCAAGCAGCTCACGCGCGCCGCCTACCCCCTCGGCACATACCCGTACAGCCTCGACGTCCGCGTACTCGTGGCGGTCGTTGCCGCCGTAGGCGTGCGGCGGGTAGCGCTCCAGCCGCTCGTCGAGGAACCGCTCGCTGGTGAGATAGTAATTGATCCCCATCACGCTCGGCGGGCACGGCTCGGCGAGCAATGACTCCATCTCGGCCGCGTCGACCCCGAGCCATCGGAAGTAGTCCCACATTGCGTGGTGACGGTCGAGCCGGCCACAGAGGGCATCGAAGGTGAGCCACCGGCGCTCGTTCTCGAAGTCGGCCTGATACGCGAGGAGCGCCGTGGAGCGCGCCATCCCCAGGTCTTCCGTCTGCACGAGCTGCGCGTCGGGGATGACCTCGCGAATCGCCCGCATCGCCTGGGCGACGCCACGGCACTGTGTGAGGAACGCGCGCGCGAACGTGAGCGCGCTCTGCCCATGTGGAAACCAGTGGCCATACAGCCCGCTGAATCGCGCCGTGGTGAGCGGCTCATTCGCGGGCGTGAAGCGGCGTAGCCACGGGTACCGCTCCGCGACCGCACCCGCGAACCGCGCCAGCTCGCGCGGGAAGGCCGGGTCCACCAGGTTCGTGCCCCGCGGGCCGCTTCCGTGATGCACCAATCCGACGATCGGCTCGATTCCCAGCGCGCGGAGACGCGTGAGGCGCTCATCCGCGCAGCGCCAGTCGTACGGTGCGCCTAGCTCCGGACACACCTGCTCCCAGAGCACCGGATATCGCAGCGTCCGGAGCCCAAGCGCGGCGAAGTGCTCGAGATCTTCCGGACGCCGCGCGTGCCCCGAGCGCTCGACCTGGTCGTGGAAGCGGTTTCCGACGCGATTGACGGTGCACTCGAGCCCCGCCCACATCTCCAACGCGGGAGGGGCCGTGTGCGCCTCGATCATCGCACCGCGTCCGCCGCCCGCCGGCCCGCCGGCAAAGTGTCCCGCCATCCCCATGACTCAATCACCGGCCGTGGCCTCCGCGGTCTCGACCGAGCGCCGCGCGGTACCGCGCTTCGCCTCGCGCGCGGCGACTGTGGGTATAGCGGTGAAGGCCGGCGCGACCGCGTCAGCAATGAGTCGCCGCATCTCCCCGACGATCGACTCCCAGGACGCACGCTGCGCCTGCTCGACCCCGGCTGCGATCCGCTCCGGGTCCAGCGAGTCGAGCGCGGTACGCACGGCAGCGATAAATTCGCTCGTCGAGCCGGCGACGCGCACGACCGGCGTGAAGTTGCGAATCACGTCGGCGACCGCGGTCGAGACGATCGGCTTGGCAGCAGCCATGTACTCGAGCGTCTTGGTCGGATTGATGTATTCAGTCGCCTCGTTGAGCGCGAAGGGCATGAGGCAGACGTCGAATGCCTTCACGTACGCCGGCAGCTGCTCGTACGCGCGCTGGCCGAGCCAGTGCACGTTCGCGGCGTGCGGCAGCTCGCGGGGATCCACCTTCGCCATCGGCCCGACCATCACGAGCTGCGCTTCCGGCAGGGCCTCGGCGACGGCGCGGAGTAGATCGTAGTCGAGGCGCTCATCGATGACGCCGAAATACCCGAGCACCGGATGCGTCAGGGTGGCGACATCGTCGGGGAGCGCGGTGCCGGCGGCCCGGGCGCGAGCGAAGTGGGCCGCATCCACACCGCAGCCGAAGAAGTGCACATTGTCGTGGTGGCGCGCCTTCGACTCGTAGAGCTTGTAACCGCCGGTGAAGACGACGTCGGCACGTGCGAGCAGCATCCCCTCACGGTCGAGCAGCTCCTTCGGCGCGAAGCGGAACTTGGACAGCTCGTCCATGCAATCGTAGACCACGCCGCGCTCGCCGAAGGCGCCGAGCATCACGGGCGCCGGCATCGGCGTGTAGAACCACTGCACCGGATCGCGGAAGCGGCCCACGAGCTCGGGCTCCGCAACGAGCGCGCGCTCGAGCGTCGCGCGCACCGCCTCGAGCGCCGCATCCGCGTTGTCGCGCAGCCGGGCCGGAAGCTGCGGGATCGCGCGCGTCACACCGGGCATGGGCGTGGAGAGCGCGAAGGAGGGGGCGTCAACGTCATCGAGAAAGACCGGCTCTTCGACGAACAGCACCGCGGCGTGCGTCGCCAGCCGCGACAGGAGCTGCTGCGGGCGCTGCCAGACCCAATCCCATCGGAGGTGACTGTGCACGATGAGCGGGCAATGCGATGTCGTCGAGGCGGTGCGTGCGTTCGCTGCGATGGTATCACTACGCATGGTCCCCTACATGATGATGGTACGTTACAGTACAGAGCGCGCGCCGAACGCGGTGCACGACGGATGGCACCCGCGACGGGCGCGCGCCGGATCGGCGGTGCTTCCTAAAGGGGAGCACGCCGCGCTACGATTCCCGCTCGACGATCTGATGGAGTTCGCTAAGGGAAAAACGGCGCGCCAATCGCGTGCAAACGCTGTGCCTTCTTCCCCATCGAGAAAGGGCTTTCCGTCAGATGTGGGGGCTCAACTGCGGAGGCGCGGGACGATTGCATGGGACCCAATTCGATCGCCCGATGCAACCGCGTCGGCGCCAGCGGGTTACGACGTGCGATACTCGGCACGCTGACCATCGTGCTGCCGACACTGGCTCCCGCACGCGCGCCGGCGCAGCCGGCCGTTCGCGTCTGCGCTGGCGGCGACGTGACACTCGGCACGAATTTGGACACCACATGGGCGCGCGCGGCGGCGAAGAAGCTCCGCGTCCCGATCCGCGCGTTGCCTCCCGCGGACTCGCTGCTCGCTCCGCTCCGCCCTCTTGCCCGAGACGCCGACATCATTCTCCTCAACGTGGAAGGTGCCATCGGCGCCGGCCGGGTGTCGGAGCGTAAGTGCCGCCGCGGGTCGAGCAACTGCTACGCCTTCCGCCAGCCGGTCGCCGCCGCGCGTGCCTTGCGTCGCGTCGTCGCGCGTCCCGCGCAGGTCGTCGGCAACGTCGCGAACAACCATGCCCGCGACGCGGGCCCCGACGGACTCCGTGCGACACTCGCTCACCTCGAGGCCGCCGGCATCCACGTCACGGGGTACGACACCATCGCCACCCCCGTCGCCACCTCCCGTGGCGACACCGTCGCCTTCCTCGGCTTCAGCACCTCGGGTGGGCCAGACCCGCGCGATCTCGCTGCCGTGCGCCGACACGTCGGGCGGGCGGCGGAGCGGTTCGCGCGCGTGGTCGTCACGATGCACATGGGCGCCGAAGGGCCTGGTGCTCTACGAACGCGTGACACGACCGAGCTGTTCCTCGGCATCGACCGTGGAAACCCGGTGGCGTTCGCGCGCGCGGCGGCCGACGCCGGCGCCGATCTGGTGGTGGGCCACGGCCCGCACGTGATGCGCGCGGCGGAGTGGCACGGCGATGCGCTCGTCGCCTATTCGCTCGGAAATCTCGTGACCTACGGTCCGTTCACGCTCACCGATCCGCAGGCGCGCGGCGCACTCCTCTGCGCGAGCCTCAGCGAAACGGGGCGGGTGACGGCGGCCGCGCTGCGCTCGACGCGGCAGCGCCCACCGGGGCTCGTGGCGCCCGACTCGACCGGCACCGCCGCGGTGATCGCGGATTCGCTGAGCCGGTTGGACTTTCCGCGTACAAGGGCGTGGTTCCTGTCGGTGCCCTGAACCGACTACGTGAACCGAGCGCCACTACCTTTGGGGGGCCCCCCCCGAAGAACACGATCGCGGCGGAGCGGTGATTCCTCATCACCATTCCGCCGCGATCTGTATCAGCGCATCCCCCGCCGAGCGAATCAGCGCGTCCCGCGCTGCCAACCGCTATCCCGTGCTGCCCGCCGCCGTGCTGTCTACCGGGATCACGAGCCGGCGCACGCCGCGCCACGGCTTGATCAGGCGCGAACGGGGTCGCAGCACGTTGCTCTCCACGACCCGTCCCGCGGCACTGCTCGCGTGGACGAAGCGCCCATCTCCCACGTAGATCCCGATGTGCGATGCGCGCGCGCCTTTCCCGAAGGTGAGCAGATCGCCGGGCCGGAGGGAGGTGAGATCCTTCTCGACCGCGATCCCCGCGGTCGCCTGCTGCGCGGCGGTGCGCGGGAGCGTCACCTGCATCGCGGTCATCAGGTAGCGGACGAGCCCACTGCAATCGAAGCCACCATCCGGCGACTCACCGCCGAGTACGTACCTCGCCCCGATCTGCGCGCGCGCCATCGCGACGAGCGAGTCGCGGATCTGCTGAGCCGACTGGCTGAACATCGCGAACGGCGCCCTTCGCCGCGCGGGTGCGACCGCGCTGTCGGCCGCCGCCCGCTGGGCTACCGCTTTCGTCGGCCCGAGCGCTACGCCGGCGCATACGAGCGCCCGCACGATGGCGCGACGCAGCAGCCGGGCACACTCGGGGCGTGTATCGCGCATTCAGGCTGGATGTTCGAGAAGACCGTGAAGCGCGGCACCATCCACGGAGCGTGGGATCGGTGCGCGAGCGCGAGAGCAGGACGAACGCCGCGTCGGTGAGGCAACGGTGCGGCAGGGAGCGGGTGGAGCGTGAACGGCGGTGCGGAGAGTACGACGTCTGCGGCGGGTGCTGCGGACCTACCAAGGTGTACTACACGGTGCCACGGTAGCGGTTCTGGCTCGCGCGGTCAACCGCCGCGCGCGGCACTGGCGGAAATGCACGCAGCGTGGCCGCGAGCCAGACGACACCCATCACACCCCCCGCCACCACGTCCCCGGGCCAGTGAACGCCAAGGTAGATCCGCGAATAGAGCGTGATCAGGATGATGCCAACGACGGTCACGATGGGCCACCGCCATCCGCGCTCGCGATGGAGGAGCACCGCGGCCGTGACGAGCACCGTGATGCTCGCGATCGCGTGGCCGCTCGGGAAGGACGCCTGCCCGAACTGCCCACGGTGCTCCCACAGCTCCGGCCGCTCGCGGCCGAAGAGCGCTTTCGGCACCTGGTTCAGCGTCCAGCTCCCGAGCCCCACCACGAGCAGGTGGAGTGCGAGGTCCCCTCGGTGCCGGCGGAACCGCAGCCACGCGGCGACCACGAGGACGATCGGTAGGAGCGTCCAGTTCGTGCCGATCCAGGGGACGATCAGGAAGAGCGCATCGAGCGGCCGCGGGAGACGCGGGTCGATGCGCCGCATGATCGCGTGCTCCCATGAGAGCCCCGCATTCCAGTCGCCGGCGTTCCGCAACGCCAGCGCGAAGAGGAGGCCGAGCGCCATCGCGGCGGCGAGACCGCCCCACACCCAGCGCCACCGCACGTGCGGCGCCACGCGCCCGGGATCGACGGGCACGGGCGCCGTCGCCGAGGACTCCACGTCGCGTCGCACCCCCTACTCGGTGAGCCCGGCGGCGCGACGCTCCGCTGTAGACAGGTCGCGCTCGGCGTCCTCCATTGGCTGGCGGAACCGCTCGCTCAGTACGCGCGCGGCTTCCAGCCCGGCCATGCAGAAGCCCGCCCACGCCAGCCCGATGATCACCCCCGCCAGCACGTCCGACGGATAGTGGACGCCAAGATAGAGGCGACTGATGCAGATGAGGGCCACGAGCGCGAGGGCGACGAACATCGTCAGCGCGCGTTGCCAGACGCGCGGCTCCAACCGTGCCGCGAGATACGCCACCGTGAAGTAGACGATGGCCGAGCTCATCGCGTGGCCCGAGGGGAATGACGAGGAGGACGCGTGCGTCACCCAGGTGAACGCCTGCGGACGAGGGCGCGCGAAGGTCAGCTTGAGGATGCTGTTGAGCACGATCCCGCCACCCGTGGCGAGCAGGAGGAGGAACGCGGAGTAGCGATGCTGGGTGAGCGCGAGGAAGAGCGCGGCGACCCCGACGATCGTCAGCACGACGAGCCCCGTGCCCAGGGCCGTGATCTCGAGGAGGGATCGCTCCACCCACGCGATGCGATGCGTGCCCAGCCACGTCATGACCGAATCGTCGAACGCCTGTGTGCTCCCGCTCCGGACATCCCCCGCCAGCTTCGCGAACGCGAACGTTCCGGCGACCGCAACGACGATTCCCACCACGAGGAAGATGCCGAACGCCGTGTAAAATCCCATGGCGCGCCGGCCGAGCGCCCGAAGCGTCGCGTACAACGCGTCGGTGAGAAAATCGAAGTGGCCGCGCGCCTTGTGGCGGCGTTCGGACATGAGCGTGAGGTTCGTCTGTGAAGGAATCGTGATGCCTGCTGGAAGCGGCCGGGGCCGCTGCCGCGCTGGCCACACGCGCGATACCTTGGAATCGTAACGAATCCGTCACCGTAGCGTCTTTCGTACCATCGGGAGAACCATGCTGGCACCCACTTTCCGCCATGTGGCCCGGACGGGCCTCGCGGGCCTCTTCGGGACCGTCGCACTCTCCGCCGCCGCACTCGCGGCCGCCGTCGCCGGAGCACTCCCCGTCGCGGCGCAGGTAACGGCGACTCCCCGCCGCTCCGCGCCGGCCGCGACGCCGGCCGCGCCCGGCGCTCCGATCAAGGAGTTCGGTACCATGTGGACGTTCGACGCGCCGCCGCTCGACTACTGGAAGCGCGCGTACGACTTCGCCCCCGACGCGGCGTGGCTCGACCACGTTCGCCTCGCGGCGGTCCGGATCCCCGGCTGCTCGGCCTCCTTCGTCTCGTCGCGCGCGCTGGTGATGACGAATCACCATTGCGGCCGCTCGTGCATCTCGGCCGCCTCGCCGCGGGACACGAACTACCAGCGGACGGGGTTCGTCGCCGCCACACTGGCCGATGAGAAGAAGTGCCCCGGCCTGTGGGCCGATCAGCTCCAGTCCATTGAAGATGTGACCGCACGCGTGCGCTCGAAGATCACGGGCAGGACCGCTGCCCAGCAGGTGGATCAGCGCACCGCCGCGGTCGCCGAGCTCGTGAGTGAGTGTGCCGAGGCGACGAAGCTGCGCTGCGAGATGGTGACGTTCTACCAGGGCGGCATGTACTCGCTCTACCGCTACAAGCGCTTCGACGACGTGCGGCTCGTGATGGCGCCGGAGGAAGAGATATCCTTCTTCGGCGGCGATCCGGATAACTTCACGTACCCGCGCTACGACCTCGACATGACGTTCCTCCGCGTGTACGAGAACAATGCCCCGATGCAGCCGAAGGACTACCTCAAGTGGAGCGCGCGCGGTGCCGACGAGGGCGAGCTCGTCTTCGTGACGGGCAACCCGGGGTCCACCGGTCGCCTCGCCACGATGGCGCAGATGGAGTACCTGCGCGACGTCAGCTATCCGGCGACGCTCGCCGGCTACGACCGCCAGCTCGCGATCCTGCGCGAGCTCTCCTCGAAGAACGAGGAAGCGAAGCGGCAATGGGAGAACCAGATCTTCGGTCTCGAGAACTCGAAGAAGGCGGTAACGGGGTATCGAGCTGGGCTGGTCGACTCCGCGATCATGGCGCGGAAGGCGGCGTTCGAGCGTGACTTCCGCGCGCGCATCGCGGCCAATCCGACGCTGCGCGCGCAGTACGGCGGAGCCTGGGACGCGATCGCCACCTCGCAGCGCGAGCTGGCGAGCTTCGCCAAGCAGGCGCGCTGGTATGGCTTCGGCGGCTCCAGCCTCCTCAATCTCGCCGGTGGAATCGTCCGCCTCCCGGCGCAGAGCGCGATGGCCGACTCGCTACGCCTTCCGCAGTATCGCGGCCGCGGGATCGAGACGGTCAAGGCGACCGTGCTGAGTGCCGCGCAGTTCGACCCCGAGCTCGAGAAGCTTCTCCTCGCCGCGCAGCTTACCGCCGCGAGGAAGGAGCTTCCCGCCAACGACCCGTTCCTTCAAGCAGTGCTCGGCGGCCGCAGCCCGGAGGTCGCGGCCGAGGCGTTGATAGCCGGCACCAAGCTCGCGGACGTGCAGGCGCGGCGCGCACTGGTGGAGGGTGGCGCCGCCGCGGTTGCCGCGTCCACCGACCCGCTCATCATCGTCGCGCGGAAGATCGAGCCGCTCGGGCGCGCGCAGGCCGCACACGTCGCCCGGCTCGAGGCCGTCGCCTCCGCGAACGCGGAGAAGGTGGGGCGGGCGATCTACGCCGCGTACGGCAAGACGCTTCCGCCCGATGCCACGTTCACGCTTCGAATTTCCGACGGCGTGGTGAAGGGCTACCCGATGAATGGCACGATGGCGCCCGCCAAGACGACGTTCTTCGGTCTGTTCGGCCGCTCGGCGGAGTTCGACAACAAGGAGCCCTTCCGCGTGCCGGGTCGCTGGGCGACGCGGCGTGACCGCCTCGACATGACGACGCCGTTCAACTTCGTCTCGACAAACGACATCATTGGCGGCAATTCCGGCAGCCCGGTGATCAACCGGAACGCGGAGATCGTGGGGCTGATCTTCGATGGCAACATCGAGTCGCTCCCGAACCGCTTCATCTTCACCGACGAGGTCGCGCGCTCGGTGAGTGTCCACTCACGCGGCATCATCGAGGCGCTGCGCAAGATCTACGAGGCCTCGCGCATCGCCGACGAGCTGGAGGGGAAGGCGAACGTCAGCACGTGACGGCAGGTAGCGAAACGGCCCCTTCCTTGGGGGGCCCCCCCGAACGACACGATCGCGGCGGAGCGGTGGATCACTCTCACCCTTCCGCCGCAATCCGGGTCAGCGCGTCCCGCTAACCGCTACTTCAGCGCCTTCAGCGACTCCTGTGCGCCCTTGAGCTTCGGGTCCATCTTCACGGCCGTTTCGTACTCGGCGCGCGCCTCGTCTTTTTTCCCCTGCTTCTCGCGGATCATGCCGAGACGCCAGTGCGCGGCGGCGAGTGATGGCTCGTTGCCGGTGGGGGTGTGGCTCAGGTAGGCTTTGAGCGCCGCCTCGCCGCGCTCCATGTATTTCCCCGTCACGGCCGCAATGCGGCCGGTCGCGTACTTCGCCACCATGTAGTTCGGGTGGTGCTCGACGAGGCGGTCGATCGTCGCCATCGCCGAATCCGCCTGATTGCGCGCGAGCAGCATGTTGAAGAGCGCGGTGTAGGGCGTGATCGAGTCGGGGAAGGCGCGCACCAGTTCGGCGTACTCCCGCGCCGCGGCGGTGCTGTCCTTGCCGTCCAACGCGACGCGCGCCATCTGGAAGCCGCCGAGGTAGGGTGCGCGGTTCTTGATCTCGCGGGCCTGCTCGCGCGCCTTGTCCCTGCTCCCACCCATGACGCCGGGAGCGCCAATGTAGAAGCTGATCAGGCCGACCCGCGCGTCCAAGTTGGTCGCGTCGAGCGCGACCGCGCGTTGCAGCTCCCCTTTGATCTTTCCTGCGAGCGACGCCTGCTTGAGGGGGTTCGCCCGCTCCGCCTGCGCGCCGAGCGCGGCCGCGTACCAGAGATGGTAGTCCGAGATCCCACTCTGCTTCTTGACCGCCTTCTCCAGCCACTTGCTCGCTTCCCCCCAGTTCCCCTCCTCATAGAGCGATCGCCCGAGCCAGTAGGACGCGGCCGCATCGTCCGGGTTCGCCTTGGCGATCGGGAGCAGGTTGGCGCGGGCGTCCGCGTACCGTTTCGCGTCGAAGAGGCGCTTGCCTTCCTCGATGGTGGAGGACGCGGGGTTCTGCGCGTGGATCGTCGCGGGCACGAGAAGCGTGAGCCGCGCGAAGAGTCCGACAGCCGATAGCACGGCGATCGGGTGGCCGGTCCGCGTCGTCATGGTCATTCGGCAGGGGCGTGAAGAAGGAAGGGAGGGTAGGTACCGGCGCGTCGGCCGCCACGCTCTCCGTACGCGTCGAGGCGGGCGGAGTTCCATGGCCCCGTGCCTCCTCTGCATGCGTTATGGCGCGCCGATGCGGCGAACGACCTCGCTCTCGCGCCCGGCCCCGCGCCGGAGCGTGAGCGCCGCCGGGCTCCCCAGCCGGAACACGCGCCCACCGCCGGCGAGCATCGGGGGCTCGGGGTGAATGAAGAGGCCCCGCGCATCCACCGTGTCGAGCGCGACGACGTCGCCCAGGTCTCCCACATCGCGCAGGCGTAGGCCCGTACGAGACACCGCATCCTCGTACGACAGCGCGAAGTCGAGCGGCACGGGAGGCTGCCCCTCGAGCACGACCTGTCCGCCGCGGACCACCATGTCGCTCGCGCCGCTCCGGTTGTACGGAAGCGCGTCGTACGCCGATTCCGACGCGGTGCGGTAGCTGCCAGTCGCGATCGCGTCGAGCGCCGAGAGGATGGCGATCACGTTGATCGTGCGGAGGCGCTGCTTCTCGGGGTCATCGGGGAGTGCGCCGCTCTCGATGAGTACCGTGCTCGTGCCCCACGCCTGCATCAAGTCGCCGAACGCGCGCGGGTTGAAGGCGTCATCGTACTTCGCGACCCGCCCCGGAATCTCGTGTTGCACCACGCGTGCGATCGTCGCGGCGACGAGGCGCGCCCGTTGGCGTGTGGGATCGTAGCCGCCGCGCTCGCCCGTGGGCGGGGCCAGGAGCGCGATGCCCACCTGCGGGCCCCGCGCTCCGGCGAGCGTACGTGCGCCCTGATCGTGGAGATTGAATCCGAAGTCGGGGCGCACGCGCTCGCGGAGCGCCTTGAGCGCGCGCGCTTCGGGAGTAGCGAGGCGGCGCGCATCCCGGTTGATGTCCACCCCGTAGGCGTTCTCGCGCTGGAATAGCTCGGCGCCGTCTGGATTGAGCATCGGCACCATCGTGATCGTGAGAGCGCGGCGCAGCCGCTCGCGCAACGGATCGCCGTCCGCGCGCGCGAAGAAGGTGATGATGTCCGCGAGCGCCATCGTCGCCGTCGCTTCGTCGCCGTGCATCTGCGACCAGAGGAGCACGGTCGTACCACCCTCGCCGAAGGTGACGGCGCGGATCGGGCGGTCGAGCACCGAGCGCCCGATCTCCTCGGTGCGGAGCGACGGGGAGGCGAGCACCGGATCGATGGCGCGCCACAGTTCCGCATGCGTGAACCGCCGTGCCGTGATCGCGCGCACGCGATGGGCGTCGGCTACGCGGCGGCCGTCGTCCACACA
>JBBJNN010000050.1:32329-37657 GCA_037720885.1 Gemmatimonadaceae bacterium
GGGGCGGCCCGCCGCGCCTCCGGCACCGCGCGCGGCCGGCGCGCACGCGGCGAGCATGAGGAGCGCCGCGGCGCCGACCGCGGCACTAGCCGCGGTACCGATCGCGGCACCAGCCGCCGCGACGCTCATCGGATCAGTCGGCGTCGGAGCCTCGCTTGGCATCGCGTGCCAACCGCTCGCGGTCCGCGGCGGAGAGCTCGCTCGGGTCCACGACACGGCGCCGCACGATGGTCTCCTCCACCACGAGCGGTTGCGTGTCCGCGAGCGATGGCGTGTTCGCGAGCGACCGCGTCTCGGATGCGCCCGACGCTCGTTCCGCTTCCGCGGGATAGCGGACATCGTAGGAGCGCCCGGGCGTGAGCCCCGCGGTACGAGCGGCGGCGTCTGCGTTCGCATCGCGGCGGTGCGCGATCACCTCGCGAGCGCGACGATCGGCGTCGGCGCGATCGCCCGTGGCGCGATCGGCCGCCTGATCGGCGGCGTGCTCCACCCTGCCCGCGGTGGGGGTGGCGGCCGCGGTCGTACCGGCCGCGACGTCCGCCGCCGCGTCAGAGTCCGGGCGTCGGCGGAAGCGAAGATCTTCGGTCGGCCGGCGGATGCTGTACTCATCGTCGCGGTCCCAACCGCGATCGCCGTAGGCGCGACCATAGCGGTCGCTGAACTCCCGCGTCTCGGACTCCGTCAGCGGCCCGCTGCGGCCGAGCGTCGGCACGTCCGCGTCCGACCGGAACTCGGCGCTGTTGAGGACCACGCGCTTGTGCTCGCGATCGATCCAGGCCGCGCGCAGCGGCGCGAGCGAATGGCGATCTGTTCCCTTGAGGTCGATGTCGAGCATCACGACCTCGTTGCGTGTGGGGTCAATGAGCAGGTCGTCCACCTCGCCAAGCTCGCGCCCGGTCGAGGTGTAGACATCCCACCCACGGATGTCGGGCTCGCCCGACGCGATCCGGAAGTCCTTGACCTCCTTGAGCGGCACGAGGTGCCGGGTCTGCCCCGCGTCGGGCCCGACGCCCGCCTGGTCGCGTACGCCGCGTGTATCGTTCCGCTTTCCCATCGTCTCCTCCCTCGTCAGTGTGCCGCTACGCGAATGAACCGCCGTGCCGCTGTCGCTACGCGGCGAGCGGTGCGGCGAGATGGTCGTGCGCATCGCCAGCCACGCTGGCCAGCGCGCGCGCGGCCGGCGTCAGCATACCATTCGTGGTTGGCGCGGCGGCATCTGGCCGGCTCAGGAAGTACCACGCCAGCACCGCGATCACGACCAGCGCCAGCACTATCCAGAGCCACCCCAGCCCACCACGCTTCTGCTCCACCTTGATCTGCGCCATTTTCCCCTCCCGGGTGCGGCGGCCGCGTCGCGACCATGAACGGTCGGTCTACGGTACGCCGGAAACTCGCGCTGTTGCAAGGCGGACGCCACGACGCCAATGCGGCGGCCTCCCGCGCTCGGTTGCTGGCGGGTGCGTCGGAGCACGCGGTCGTCGTAGTCGGTGGTGCGCCGCTCCGCGCGCAGCGCCCTGGTGCGTCTGACAGGGCGCTCGTTGCGCAACCTGTTCTCCCACCATAACATCCAGGAACGGGAGCGGCCCCGGCGCCGTCCCTCACCGGATCGTCGAAACCGGGGGGTCCTCCACCCCGTAGTGGAGGCGACACATGATGGCAATCATTCTCGAGGGTGTGCTGTTCGTCGCGCTGCTGGCGACGGGGGCTGCCCTCCTTTTTTATGTCGTGACGCAATTCACCCCGGTCGGGGTGCGGCTCCGCCAAACGCAGAATCGCAAGCGGATCGAGCGTGCGGCAGGCGCGGTCTGCGCCGCCCACGGGGCGCACGAGGAAAGTGACCTCGTGCGACTCCCCAGCGGCGAACAGATCTGCCCCGACTGCTACAAGGAGGCGTTCGATGGCTAGCTCGGTGAGGGACCGGCTCGGCTCTACACGGTTCGACGATGGTACCGGCGTGCGTGGCAACAAGCTGATGCGGCTCGCCGGCGCCGCCGCGGTGCTGCTCGTGCTGCTCGTGCTGCTGCCCTCCCTGGTCACCTACATCAACCCCGGCCACGTGGGGATCATCATTCACCGTGCTGGCGGTGGCGTGGACGCGAAGGCCTTGCCGCCGGGCCTGCACATGCGGAACCCGCTGACCACCGGAATCGAGGAATACCCGACCTTCATGCAGACGCTCGAGCTGACGAAGACGGTGAGCGAGGGGTCGCCGACGAACGACGAGCTCAACGTCAACTCGGTGGAAGGGCAGCCCGTGTCGCTCGACGTCTCCATGTCGTTCGAGCTGAATCCGCTGCGAGTTCCGCAGCTCTACCAGACTTTCCGGACAGACATCGCGACGATCCAGCACAGCTATGTGAAGCAGGCGATCCGGCAGGCGCTCCAGGAAGTGGTGGGCTCGGAAGCGATCGCCGACATCATCGGGCCGAAGAAGGCGGAAGTGGTGGCCCGCGCGCAGGGGCTGCTGGAGAAGCGCCTCTCTCCTTACGGGATCGAGGTGAAGCAATTCACGATCAACGAGCTCCGCGCGCCGCCGAGCGTGGTGGAGGCGATCAACCAGAAGAACGTGATGCAGCAGCAGGCGCTCACCGCGCAGAACGAGCTGCAGAAGAACGAGTTCCAGGCGCGCGGCGACTCGATCAAGGCCGCCGGCCGCGCGAAGGCGATCACGGCCGAGGCCGAGGCGCAGGCGAAGGCGAACGAGCTGCTGGCGCGGAGCATCACGCCGAATCTCGTGCAGTACGAGATGGCCAAGCGCTGGAACGGACAGATGCCGCAGGTCACGGGAGGCGCGATGCCCATGCTCCAGCTGCCGAAGCCGTAACGGTCGCCCGGTCGGTGAGCAACACGCCCCCGGACGGATGCCCGTTCCGGGGGCGCGTCACGTAGCGAGTCGCCGCCAAACCGCGGCGCAGGACACACATGGATTTCTATACCTTCAGTCTGATCCTCGGGGGCTCCGGCCTGGGCGTGATGGCGCTCAGCGGGCTCTCGCACCAGGGCCATGATGCGCACGGCGGTCATCACGGCCACGCCGACGCGCACGGTGGCGGGCATCATGTCGGCGGGCACCACGGCGCGCACCACGCGGGCGCGCATCACGGCGGCCACCACGCCGGTGCGCACAATGGTGGCGTGCCCGCTCACCACGGCGATTCCCATCACGGCGAGAGCCACGGGGCGCACACGGCCTCGCACGCGGGCGCATCGCGCGTGCTCTGGTCGCTCATCTCGCCCCGTGTGATGTTCAGCGTACTCGTCGGGCTCGGCGCCACGGGCTCGCTCGCGCGAGGCGTGCTCGGTGGCCCTCTCCTTCTGGCGGCCGCCCTTGCCGGCGGCATCCTCTTCGAGCGGCTCCTCGTCTCGCCGCTCTGGAACTTCGCGTTCCGTTTCGCCTCCGCGCCCGCGCTCAGCCTGGAGAGCGTCATTGCCGACGAGGTGGAGGCTGTGACGAGTTTCGACAAGAATGGGCAGGGGATGGTCGCCGTGGACCTCGACGGCCAGGTCGTTCAGCTCCTCGGCACGCTGCGGACCGAGGATCGCTCGGCGGGGGTACGCGTGCGCCGCGGCGACCGCCTCCGCGTGGAGGATGTGGACGGCGCGCGGAACCGCTGCACCGTCTCCTTTCTCCGCCCGTAGCACGAGTCACGTCCGCAGTAGTCCGGGCGCCACCCGAGGCGACCGGCCACCCCTACATCGAGGGTACCCAGATGGACGGCTACATCACCATAGCAGCGATATTGCTCGGCGTACTCGTCATCATTCCGGCCATCGTTGCGTCGTTCCTCCGGAACGTGGAGGCCGGCACCATCCGCATGGTGAGCTGGCTGCACGGAGGCACGGTCATCTACCGCGGGCCCGGGAAGTCGAAGGAGATCCCGCTCCTCACCACGGGGACCACGCTCTCGAGCAAGGCGATCAACGTGGATCTCGACATCACGGACCAGACGGCGGACCTGGACGACGCGGGGATTCCGCGTCCGATCAAGGTGCGCATTCTGGCGAGCGCGATCGTCTCGGTCGGGGACAGCGACCAGCTCATCAAGACGGGCGCGAACCGCTTCTTCTCCAAGCCGGCCGCGGAGCAGGAGAACATCCTCATTGATCTCCTCTCCAGCTCCGGCCGGCGTGCCATCAACCTCCTCACGCACGATCAGCTCTTCTCCGCGAAGACGGCGCCGACCCTCATGCCGCCCGCCACTGGCCACCAGCTCGGCTCGGGCCTGGCGCTCCCGGGTCAGTTGGTCGTGCAGTCGGCCGCGACGGCGATCCAGGCGGTGGAGGAGGACGACGATCCGCTCGCGATCATCATCCGGAAGGCTTGCTCGCGCGAGCTCACCGATCTCGGCCTCATCTTCAACTCGCTGAACATCAAGGTCGTGCAGTCCGAGGTGGCCGAGGCGCGCCGCCGCCAGTCAGCGGCCGAGGCGCAGGCGAACGCGGAGATCGTAGCCGCGCTGCAGACGCGCCGGGCGAAGGAAGCCCAGCTCGACGCCGAACGGATGATCTCGGACAAGCAGCGCGAGCTGGAACAGACGCGCGCCGCGAATGCCGCGCTCATCGCGCAGGCCGAGGCGAAGAAGCAGGACGCGCTAGCGGTTCAGCGCACCTCGGAGCTCGACGCCACGCAGATCGCGCAGGCGCGGGCGGATGCGGGGCGCGTGCGCATCGAGGCGGAGGCGATGGCCGAAGCGGAAGCGATTCGCATCAGGACGGTGGCGGCCGCGACCGCGGAGAGCATCCAGAAGGTGAACGCCGCGATCCAGGCCGGCGGCGAGGCCTACTTCCGTTACCGGCAGATCGAGATGCTCCCGCAGATCGCCCCGGTCATTGCCCAGGCGCTAGCCGAGGCGAAGCTGGTGACGATCTCGTCGGGTGGGGACGGGAAGGGCGCCCCGGAATCCACCGCGAACAACATCACGAGCGTGATCCAGACGGTGCTCGCCGCGCAGCTCGTGACGCGGGGTGGCATTCTCGATTCGGTATCCGGAAACGGCACCGCGGCCCCCGAGCTGCCGCCGGCGCCGGCGAAGCGCGGGTGACCGTCACTGTCCGCGAGCTGAACCGCGCCACGCTCGCGCGACAGATGCTCCTCGAGCGGCATGCTGTGACGCCGCTCGAGGCCACGGAGCGCCTGGTGGGCTTGCAGGCGCAGCTCGCGCGCCCACCGTTTGTCGGACTCTGGTCGCGCGTACGGGGCTTCGAGCGCGACCAGCTCCTGGGGCTCGTCCGCGATCGTCAGGTCGTTCGCGCGACGGCGATGCGTGGCACGCTGCACCTCCTCAGCGCGCGCGACTTCGTGCGGTTTCGCGCGACGCTGCAGCCCGT
>JBBJNN010000051.1:0-3560 GCA_037720885.1 Gemmatimonadaceae bacterium
CCGCATCGTCGCGGCGGAATACGCGGGCACGGTGGGCGTACCGGCGGTGATCGGGCGCGAGCACCTGGGCGAGCTGCTCGCGTTCACCGGCGACGGCGGCGCCGGCCGCTGGCTCCGCGCACGGGGCGCGGCGGTGACGCGCGTGGCGATGCCGGGCGCCGCGCTCGATGTGGACACGCCGGAGGATGTGGAGCGGCTGGCGGGGGCGGGGTAGGTCGCCCGCGTTCCTCTCCCCCCGGCCCCGTGCTATGTTGCGCGGGACGTCCCCCGCCGGAGCGAGCGATGAGCGCGATGACACAGTCCGAGCTGACGATGCCCCCCCTGCACGGCGCACACGCCGCACCCACGCTCTCCATGGTGGAGCACTGGATCGGCGGCCGGCGCGACGCCGGAGAGTCCGAGCGCCACGGCACGCTCTACAACCCGGCCACCGGCGCGCCCACCGCCCGCGTTCCCTTCGCCTCGGCCAGCGACGTGGACCGCGCCGTCGCTGCCGCCGCGGGCGCCTTCGGCGACTGGAGCCGGTCGGCCCTCGGGCGGAGAGCGACCATCCTCTTCCGCTTCCGCGAGCTCGTCAACGCGCACGCCGACGAGCTGGCGCGGTGCATCGTCCGCGAGCACGGGAAGGTGCTCGCCGACGCGCGCGGCGAGGTGCAGCGCGGGCTCGAGGTCGTCGAGTTCGCATGCGGCATCCCACACCTCATCAAGGGCGAGTTCGCCGAGGGCGTCTCATCCGGCGTGGATAGCTACTCCATCCGCCAGCCCCTCGGCGTCGTCTCCGGGATCACGCCGTTCAACTTCCCCGTGATGGTGCCGATGTGGATGTACCCGCTCGCGATCGCGGCCGGAAACACCTTCGTCCTCAAGCCATCGGAGAAGGACCCGTCAGTGTCGCTGATGGTGGCCGAGCTGTGGAAGGAGGCCGGGCTCCCGGATGGCGTGTTCAACGTGGTGCACGGCGACAAGGCGGCCGTGGATCGCATCCTCGAGCACCCCGACATCGCCGCGGTGAGCTTCGTCGGCTCCACCCCCATCGCGCGCTACATCTACGAGACGGGCACCCGGCACGGGAAGCGCGTGCAGGCGCTCGGGGGTGCCAAGAACCACATGGTCGTGCTCCCCGACGCCGACATGGAGCTCGCCGCCGACTCCGCCGTGAACGCCGCGTTCGGCTCGGCCGGCCAGCGGTGCATGGCGATCTCCGTGATGGTGACGGTGGGCGACGCGGCCGACCGCGTGCTCCCCCTCGTGCAGGAGCGGATGCGCGCGATTCACGTGGGCGACGGGATGACACCCGGCAGCGACATGGGGCCGCTCGTCACCAGGCAGCAGCTCGAGCGCGTGACGCGCTTCGTGAACGAGGGGGTGGAAGCGGGTGCGACGCTCGTCGCCGATGGTCGCGACGTCGCCGTCGCCGGCCGGGAGGACGGCTTCTTCCTCGGCCCCTGCCTCTTCGACCACGTGCGCCCCGACATGGCGATCTACCGCGAGGAGCTGTTCGGGCCCGTGCTCTCCGTCGTCCGCGTGGGCACGTACGACGAGGCCGTGTCGCTCGTCAACGACAACCCCTACGCGAATGGCGTCGCCATCTTCACGAACGACGGCGGCGCCGCGCGCCGCTTCCAGAACGAGATCCGCGTCGGCATGGTCGGCATCAACGTTCCGATCCCGGTGCCCATGGCGTACTTCTCCTTCGGCGGCTGGAAGGACTCGCTCTTCGGCGACGCGCACGTGCACGGCGGCGAGGGCGTGAAGTTCTATACGCGCGGCAAGGTGGTCACCGCGCGCTGGCCCGCCCCACACCTCCGCGGCAAGAACCTGGGATTCCCCACTGTGAGCTAGCGGGGCTCGGCGCCGGCGGGGGAGGTGGGCGCACGGCGAGTACATTCCGGCAGCCCACCACCATCACCATCCCCGCCATGCGCTCCACCGCCGCACTCATCCTCGCCCTCGCCTACCCGGCCAGCGCGCTCGCTGGCCAGGCGACGCGAGCACCGCTCAGCCGAGCGCAGGCCGTCGCGGCCGCGCTCGCACGCGGCGCACGCCTGGGCGTCGCACGCGCCGACACCGCCGCGGCTGCGGCACTTCTCGTCGGCGCGCGCGCTTTCCAGAACCCCGTGCTCGCCGCCGGCTACAGCAAGGACGCGCCGCAGTATCACGTGGCCGTCGAGCTGCCGCTCGATCTCCCCGGCCTCCGCTCGAGCCGCATCCGCTCCGCCGCCGCCGGGCGCGACGCGGCGCGCTACCGCTTCCAGTTCGAGCGGGCGGCCGCGGCGCTGGAGGCAGACACCACCTACACCCGCGCGCTCGCGGCGCGCGCCCGCGCAGAGCTGTCGCGCCGGACGGCGCAGGACGCCGACAGCCTGCGCCGCATGGCTGCCGCCCGCCGCGACGCCGGGGACGCGAGCGATCTCGACGTGGAGCTCGCGACGGTGAACGCGGGGCAGCAGGCGAACGTCGCAGCCTCGGACTCGCTCGAGCTCATTGCCACGCTCCTCGACCTGCAGATGGTGATCGGCCTCTCCGACGACGACATCTCCGTCTCTCTCACCGACTCGCTCATGCCACCGGGCGACCCCGAGCCGCCGGAGGGTGCCGGCGCGACCTTCGCGGCGAGTGCCCCGGCCGCCGCGCTCGCCCCACTGGCCACGCCACTCCGCGTCATCGCGGCGGAGGCCGCCGTGGAATCCGCGCGGCTCGCGACACTCGCGCAGCGGCGCGGCATCTTCGCCGGACCGAGCGTGAGCGCCGGCTTCGACACGGGCGATCCCTCCGGCGACGCGCGCGGCATCCTGCCCACGGTCTTCTTCGCGCTCCCGCTGCCCTTCCTCGACCGCAACCGCGGCCCCGTGGCCCAGGCGGAGGCCGAGGCCGCGCGCGCGCGCGCCGAGCTGGCCCTCGCGCGGCTCGAGAGCCGCAATCAGATCGCGCGCGCCGATCGCGAGCGGCGTGTCGCGCTGCAGAAGGTGGCGCGCGACCAGGGGCTCGTCGTCAGCGCCAACCGCGTGGCCACGATGTCGCTCACCGCGTACCGCGAGGGCGCCGCCCCCATCGCCACGGTGCTCGAGGCGCAGCGTAACGCACGCGAGGTGCTCTCCCAATACGTGGACGACCTCGCCGCCGCCTGGATCGCCACCGCGACACTCCGCGTGCTCACGCTCACTCCCGCCGCGACCGCTCCGTGACGATCCTCCCCCCACTCGCGCTCCGCACGCTCCCGCGCCTTACCCTGCTCGCGGTCGCGACCGCGGTCATCGCCACCGCGTGCGCGCACGACGCGGGCGAGGAGGACGAGGCGCCCGCGCAACCGACGATCAGTGCGCGTACGGCGGTCGCCGCGGCGCAGCCCTTCACGGAGAGCCTCTCCGCCATCGGCAGCGTCGTCGCGCGCGCGGGCCACGCCGCCACGCTCGGCGCGGCCGGCCCCACGCGCGTGGTGCGCGTGTACGTGGCGACCGGGCAGCGCGTGCGCGCGGGGCAGCCGCTCGTGGAGCTCGAGGCGACGGCGTTCGAGGCCGCCGCCCAGAGCGCCGACGCCGCGCTCCAGGCCGCGCCGCAGG
>JBBJNN010000051.1:3570-31009 GCA_037720885.1 Gemmatimonadaceae bacterium
TCGACCGCCGCTTCGGCCGCCTGCGCCACCCGAAGGCGCACGACCGGCAGGAGCGCCTGCTGCGGGAGGGGGTGGCGCCACGGAAGGATGTGGAGCAGGCCGCGGCCGAGCTGGCGCGCACGCGGGCGGACGCCGTCGCCGCACGGCGGCAGGCGCAGCTCGCCGTGCTCCGCGCGCCAATAGCCGGTGTCATCACGAGCATGACGGCGACGATCGGCGCCTCCGTGGACGCGGGGCAATCACTCGTGGAGCTCGCCGACCCCTCGGCACTCGACATCATCCTCAACGTCACCCCCACAGACGCCGCACGCGTGCGGCCCGGCGCGCGCGTTGCGCTGAGCGCCAGTCAGCGCGCGGGACAGAGCGCCGCCGGCGAAGCGCTCGGCACGGGACAGGTGGTCGGGGTGGCGGGCGCCGTGGACGCCGCGTCGCGTAGTGTGGCCGTGCGGGTGCGCGCCCCCGCCACGGCGCGCGCGCTCCGCATCGGGGAGACAGTCTCCGGCGAGATCGCCGTCGCCACGCGCCCCGGCGCGATCACCGTGCCGGCCGAAGCGCTGGTGCCGGACGGGGAAGGGTTCAAGGTGTTCGTAGTGGACACGGGCGGAATTGCGCACGAGCGCCCCGTCACCGTGGGCGCTCGCGCGGGCGCGGTCGTCGAGATCACGGAAGGGCTCGCCGCCGGCGAGCGCGTGGTGACCTACGGCGCGTACGGCGTGGAAGACAGCGCGAAGATCGTTCCCCTCGCGCCGGCCGCGAAGCCGTGAGCGACGCGCGCCGCGGCTCCCTCTTCGCACTCCTCGCCGAGCAGCGGCGATTCGTCTACCTCGTGGTCGCGCTGCTCAGCGCGGCTGGCATCTGGGCCGCGTTCCGGCTCCCGTCGGCCATCTACCCCGAGCTCGCCTTCTCCCGCATCACCATCGTCGCGCAGGGCTCCGCCCTCGGTGCCCGGCAGGTGCTGTTCGCGATCACGCGCCCCATCGAGGAAGCGGTGGGCATCGTGCCCGGGGTGACGCGCGTGCAGTCGCGCTCCATCCGTGGCGCGAGCGAGGTGAACGTCACCTTCGCGCCGAACACCGACATGCCGTACGCGCTCCAGCAGGTGCAGGCGCGCGTGAACCAGGCGCGCGCCGACCTGCCGCCGGAGCTCGACATCGAGGTGGAGCGGCTCACGCCGTCGCTCTTCCCTATCCTCTCCTACAACCTGGAGGGTGGCGACCCGGCGACGCTCTACGACATCGCGCGCTACCAGATCCGCCCGCTCCTCTCGCGCGTGCCCGGCGTGGGACGCGTGGACGTGCAGGGGAGCGACGTGCGCGAGGTGGAGATCGTCGCCGACCCGGCGCGCCTCGCCGCGCAGGGCATGACGTACGAGGACCTCGCCGCGGCCGTGCGCGCGGCGACGAGCGTGAGCGCCGTGGGGCGCGTGCCCGAGAATTACAAGCAATACCTCATCGTCGCCGCGCAGGAGGCGCACGCCACGAGCGACATCGCGAACGTCGTCGTGGGGCGCGGGCTCCGCGTGCGCGACCTGGCCACGGTGGTGGAGGGCACGGAGGACCACGTGCGCATCGTCGCCGGCGATGGTCGCCCCGCGGCACTCATCGGCATCACGCGGCAGCTCGGCGGCAGCACGCTCGCCATCGCGGATTCTGTGGAGCACCTCGCGCAATCGCTCGCTCGCTCGCTCCCGCCGGGCGTGCGCCTCACGCCGGTGTACGATCAGGCCGCCCTCGTGCGCGATGCCGTGCGCTCCGTGCGCGACGCAATGCTCATTGGCGCCGGGCTCGCGGTGCTCGTGCTGCTCGTCTTCCTCCGCCACGCGCGCATCACGGCGATCAGTGCTTCCGCCATCCCGCTGACGATGGCGATCACGGTCTTCGTCATGCGCCTCGCCGGCCAGACCTTCAACCTGATGACGCTCGGCGCCATGGCGATCGCCATCGGTCTCGTGATCGACGACGCGGTCGTCGTCACCGAGAACATCGTGCGCCACCTCCGGCTCACGCCGAGTCGCGAGGTCGCCATCCGCGAGGCGGTGCAGGAGCTGATCTGGCCGGTGACGACGTCCACGCTCACCACCGTCGTCGTCTTCCTCCCGCTTGGCCTCCTCACCGGCGTGGTCGGGCA
Source organism: Gemmatimonadaceae bacterium (assembly GCA_037720885.1). Taxonomy (GTDB): domain Bacteria; phylum Gemmatimonadota; class Gemmatimonadetes; order Gemmatimonadales; family Gemmatimonadaceae; genus JACMME01. The sequence continues at coordinate 5,698 of JBBJNN010000051.1, forward strand.
GTTCTTCCACGCGCTGTCCATCACGCTCACCATCGCCGTCCTCGTCTCGCTCGTGCTGGCGCTCACCGTCATTCCGCTCCTCGCCCGGCAGTTCCTCACGGCGGAGGATATGGCGCACGACGCGGCGCGCGAATCGGCAGGGGAGACGCCCGGCACCACACCACGCCGCGGTGTGCTTGCGCGCATCGGCCGCGGCGTGGACGCGCTCTCCGGGCACTACGAGCGCTCGCTCGGCGCGGTGCTCCATCACACGCGCGTGGCGGTCGCCGGGGCGGTGCTCCTCGTCGCCGCCGGCTACGGACTGCACCGCGCCGTGGCGACCGGCTTCCTCCCCGAGATGGACGAGGGCGCCTTCGTGCTCGACTACGTGACGCCCGGCGGCACTGCGCTGGTCGAGACGGACCGCCAGCTCCACGTCGTGGAGCGCATCCTGGCCGCGACGCCGGAGGTCTCCGGCACGGCGCGGCGGACGGGCGCGGAGCTCGGCCTCTTCGCCACGGAGCAGAACACGGGCGACATCGTCGTCCGCCTCCGGGCGCCGGGCGCGCGCGACCGCTCGAGCTTCGAGATCATCGACGACGTGCGCGTGAAGCTGGAGTCCGCGGTACCGCGGATGCGCGTCGAGTTCGTGCAGATCCTCTCGGACGTGATCAACGATCTCGCCGGCGCGGCGGCGCCGGTCGAGATCCGGCTCTTCGGCACCGACCTCGCGGCGCTCGAGGCGTACGCCCACGGCGTGGGGCCCGCGCTCGCGGAGATCGAGGGGCTCGAGGATGTGTACGACGGCGTGAGCGAGCCGAGCGCCGAGCTGGCGATGACGGTGAATGCGGCGGAGGCGAATCGCATTGGCCTCACGCCCGCGCAGGTGAGCGACGCGGTGAGTGGTGCCCTCCTCGGCGTGCCCGCGGGGGACATCCGCCTGGAGGACCGTTCGATCGCCGTTCGCGCGCGCGCGCCGGACTCCGTGCGCTTCGATCCCGCGCTGCTCAGCGCGCTGCCCATCGTCTCCCCGGAGACGGGCGCGGCGGCGCCGCTCGCGACGCTCGCCACCTTCCAGCCCACGGAGACGCGGGCCGAGCTGCTGCGCGAGAACCAGCAGCAGATGATCGCGATGACCGCGGACGTGAGCGGCCGCGCGCTCGGCCCGATCATGAGCGACGTGAAGCGCGTGCTCGCCGAGCACCCGGTGCCGGCCGGCGTGCGCATGGAGCTGGGCGGGCAGTACGCCGGGCAGCAGGAGGCGTTCCGCGCGCTGCTCCTCGTGCTCGGGCTCGCGGGCGCGAGCGTGATCGCCGTGATGGTGATCCAGTTCCAGTCGTTCGTGGAACCGCTCGTCGTGCTGCTCGCGGCACCCCTCTCGTTCGCGGGGGCGATGGCGCTCCTGCTGCTCACCGGTGCGACGCTCAACGTCGCCGCGCTCATGGGGCTCGTGCTGCTCGTGGGGCTCGTCGTCAAGAACGGCATCATCCTGCTCGACTTCACGCGTCACCGCATGCGCACGGATGGCCTGGCGCTCGAGCCGGCGATCCGCGACGCGGCGCGGGTGCGCCTGCGCCCCATCCTCATGACCACGCTCTGCACGTTGTTCGGGCTGCTCCCGCTCGCGCTCGGCCTGGGCGCCGGGAGCGAGCTGCAGCGGCCGCTGGCACTCGCGGTGATCGGCGGGCTCGCGCTCTCCACGCCGATCACGCTCTACGTCGTCCCCACGCTGCTCGTGGCAATCCGCGGGCGAGGCTACACGCTCCCGTGACACGTCTCATCACGCGCCTCATCACCGCGCGGCACCTCGCGCTCACTCTGGTCGCCGCGCTCGCGGCCACCACGAGCACCGCACCCTGCCGCGCGCAGACCCGCGCCGACAGCGCTCGTGCCGCCGACAGCGCTCGTGCCGCCGACAGCGCTCGTGCCGCCGACAGCGCTCGTGCGGCGGCCACCCGTCGCCCGGGGCCGCTCTTCACGCGGCACGAGGTGCGCGCGGCCGCCGGTATCGTGCTCGCCACGGCGGCGCTCCTCCCCCTCGATCAGGCGATCGCCGAGGAGTTCCGCGATCCATGGCCGCAGCGGAACGGTGGGCTGCGCGCTGGTGCCAGCGTGTTCAACTCGCTTGGCGACCCTGGCTCCCTCATCCTCGCGGCCGGGGCGTATGGCGTGGGTCGCGCCACGCACGCGCGAGCGCTCACGGACGTGGGCCTCCACGCGACGGAGGCCGTGGTGTTGAGCGGCGGCGTCACCGCGCTGATCAAGGGCGTGGCCGGCCGCCAGCGCCCCTACCTCGACCGCCTCGACGCCGACGAGTTCTCGCTCGGCACCGGCTTCTCGACCGGTGGGCGGACGTCGTTCCCGTCCGGCCACACGAGCGCCGCGTTCGCGCTCGCCAGCGTGGTCGCGGCCGAGGTGCGCGAGCGGCGGCCGGGCCGCATGGCGTGGCTGGTGGGCGCGGTCGCGTACGGGAGCGCGGGGATGGTGGGCCTGGCCCGCATGTACGACGACAAGCACTGGGCGAGCGACGTCGCGCTCGGCGCCGGCGTGGGGACGCTGTCGGGGCTCACGGTGGTGCGCTACACGCACGCGCACCCACGCAACCGGCTCGACCGTTGGCTCGGCGCCCGCTAGCGCGGACGCGTCACGGAGGCACATATCCCACGGTGTCCGCGCACCTCTACCCGGAGTACAGGGAGCCCGCCATGCGTACCCGCCTCGCTCGCATCGCCAGCACACCGCTCGTCGCGATCGTCACCCTCGCCGGCACCGTCGCCGTAGCCGCCCTTCTCCTCGCGCCCCTGCCGGCTGCCCGCGCGCAGCAGCGAACACCCGCCGCGAAGAAAGCGCAGAAGCAGAGCGCGCAGTACCACGTGGCGAAGCAGATCGCCGCCGGCGGCGAGGGCGGGTGGGACTACCTCGCCGTGGATACGGCCGCGCACCGCGTGTACGTGTCGCACGCGACGCACGTGGTGGTGCTCGACGCCGACCGCGATTCGGTGGTGGGCGACATCCCGAACACGCCGGGCGTCCACGGGATCGCGCTCGCGCCCGCGCTCGGCCGCGGCTGGACGAGCAATGGCCGGGACTCATCGGTGACCGTATTCGACCTCAAGACGCTCGCGACGAAGAGCACGATCAAGGTCACCGGCCGGAACCCCGACGCGATCCTCTACGAGCCGGTGACGCGGCGCGTCTTCACCTTCAACGGCGGGAGCGCGAGCGCCACGGCCATTGACGCGGCGACGGATTCCGTGCTCGGCACCATTCCGCTCGGCGGGAAGCCGGAGTTCGCGCGGGCCGACGGCGAGGGGAGCGTCTTCGTCAACATCGAGGACACGGGCGAGCTCGTGAAGTTCGACGCGCGCACGCTCGCCGTCCGGGCGCGCTGGCCGCTCGCGCCGTGCGAGGAGCCCACGGGGCTCGCCTTCGACCGCGCGCACGCGCGCCTCTTCGCGGTGTGCTCGAACAAGCTCATGGCGGTGGTGGACACGCGCACGGGCCGCCTGGTGAAGACGCTCCCGATCGGCGAGGGGAGCGACGGCGCGGCCTTCGACCCCGCCACGCAGCTCGCCTTCTCCTCGAACGGCGAGGGGACGCTGACGGTGGTGCACGAGGACGCGCCGGACCGCTTCACGGTGGTCGGCACCGTGCCGACGCAGCGCGGCGCGCGCACGATCGTGCTCGACGAGCGCACGCACCGCCTCTACACGGCGACCGCGCGCTACGGCGAGGCGCCCGCCCCCACCGCCGACCGCCCGCGTCCCCGCCCGCCGATGATCCCGGGCTCGTTCACGATCCTGGTGCTGGAGCGCTGACGGAAGCGCCCGGCGCGGGCGCCGCCTGGCGATCGAACTCCACCGCCACCGTGTTCCCACCACTCACTACTACGCCCACACGCTCACCGGCCCGCGGCCGGTAGCGCCCCGACAGCACCGCCGCGAACGCCGCCGCACCACCCGGCTCGGCCACGACGCGGAGAAGACGCCAGAGCGCCTCCTGCGCCTCGCGAATCGCGTCGTCGGTCACGAGCACCACGTGATCCACGTACCGCCGCGCGATCGGGAACGCGCGCTCACCCACCCGGCGCGGCGCGAGCGAGTCGGCGGCGATCCCGCCCGCCGGCGCGTCCACGGGGTGCCCCGCCTCGAGCGCGCGCGTCAACGTGGGCGCCGCCTCGGGCTCGACGCCCACGACCTTCACCCGCCCGGCGTACCACGCCGCCATCCCGCCGATCAACCCGCCACCCCCCACCGCGACGAGCACGGTGTCGAGATCGGGGGCCTGCTCCTCGAGCTCGAGGGCGAGCGTCCCCTGCCCGCAGAGCGTCTCGTCCTCGTCGAAGGCGTGCACCGGCATCGCGCCGGTGCGCGCGGCCCACTCGACGCTCGCCGCGAGCGCGTCGTCGTAGCGCTCTCCGCCAATCACGAGGTGCGCGCCGTAGCCCCGGATCCGCTCCACCTTCGCCGGGGACGAGATCCCCGGCACGAAGACCGTCGCCGGGATACCGCGCATCTTGGCAGCGTACGCGACCGCCGCGCCATGGTTGCCGCCGGAGGCCGCGACGACGCCCGCGTCCGGGACGTCACGCAGGAGCAGATGGGTGAACGCGCCGCGCGTCTTGAACGAGCCCGCATGCTGGAGCAGCTCGAGCTTGAGCGTCACCCGCACTCCCTCGCCTCCTAGCCCCAGCTCGGCGCCGTCCACCTCGGCAATCGGCGTGCGGCGGACGTGGGGGCGGATCGCCCGTTCGGCGGCGATGATCCGCTCCCTGCTGATCGAGTCGTCCTGGGTCTGCGGCATCACATCTTTTCTCCTGACCATGGTCGGCATCAAGGACGCATGGTCATACGGATGAGTGCCGAGTCCCGAGTGCCGAGTGCCTACTCGATCGGCATCCCCTTCCTCGTCTGCGGTACGCCTTCCTTCATCCACTTCGGCTCCGGCGTGCCCTTGAGGTAGTGGTCGAAGTACTGCTTCATGCGGATCTGGAAGTCCTTCTGGTTCTCCCGCCGCGACAGGTGGTGCGGCTCGTCGGGGTAGGAGAGGAAGATCACCTGCTTCCCCCAGCGGCGCGCGGCGCCGTAGAACTCGAGCCCCTGGTGCCAGTCCACCGCGTTGTCGGCGGTGCCGTGCAGGATCATGAAGGGCGTCTTGATGTTCCGCACGTGGAAGATCGGCGACTGGTTCTCGAACAGGTCGTGCGACTCCCAGGGGTTCGTGCCCATGCGGACCTGCCCGACCTCGATGATCCCCTGCTGGAGCGTCCCCGTGCCGGGGTACGTCTCGCCGTAGAAGCTCACGAGGTTCGTCGGCGGCGCGCCCGTGACGACGGCGGCGAACATGTCCGTCTGCGTCACGATGAAGGACGACTGGTACCCCCCCCAGCTATGTCCCTGCAGCCCGATGTGCGCGGGGTCGGCGTAGCCCAGCTCGATCACCTTCTTCACCGCGCTCGTCACGCAGTCGAGGGCGGAGGAGCCGGGCTTGCCCGTCTCGTAGACGACGTCGGGCTGGAAGTAGAGGTAGCCGTCGCTCGTGTAGGTGGAGTTCTGCGGCCGGTCGTCGAACGCCGGCGCGGAGAAGTTGTGGTGCGTGTTCGACATGATCTCGTAGAAGTACACGAGCATCGGGTACTTCTTGCCAGGCTCGTAGTTCGCCGGGAGCGTGAGCGTCCCCTGGAGCTTCTGCCCCTTCGAGTTCGTGTAGTCCACGAGCACCTTCCCCTTCGCCCACGCGTATTCCGAGAGCTGGGGGTTGGCATCGGTGAGCTTCTTCGGCGCGGCGAACGCGGTCGTGCTCGTCCAGAGGTCGGGGAACTCGTTGAAGGTCTGCTCGGTGAAGATCACGCGATCTGCTTTCTCCGCCTTCTGCGCGGCGCCGATCTGCTTGTCGGCGTAGATGAGCGGCGTCGGCGCCCGGCCCGGCGTCACCTGCCAGTAGCCGCTCTTCTTCGTCAGGTCGCCGTAGGCCGAGAGGGTGAGCGGCCGGGTGAGGTCCACGCCGGTGTCCTCGTCGTCACCGCCGCCACCAAACCCACCGCGGCCGCCGCCGCCGCGCCCGCCGCCACCGCCTGCGCGGTCGAGTCGCACGAGGCGGAAGCGGATCTTCTGTGCTTCGCCGACGCCGCCGGTCAGGTTGATCGCCTTGCCACCGTCGAGCGGCATCTGCCAGATGTCGTACTTGTGGTTGAGCAGCACGGAGCGGCCGTCCTTCGACCAGCCGGCGACGCCGTAGGTGGGGATCTCGTAGGGGTGGTCGTCCTCCATGTCCAGCCAGGAGATCTTCTCGCCTTCATCGAGGTCGGACTTCTTCCCCGTCTCGAGGTTGTAGGCGAAGACGTGCTTGTCCTTGAGGTAGAGAAAATACCGGCTGTCGGGGGAGGTGCCCATGGTGCGGGTGAGTCCCTTCTCGACGAGCGTGCGCTCGCCCGTCGCCGTGTTCACGCGGTACACATCCGCTCGGCTCCCCCCCCAGGCGACCTCGCCCCGGTAGGGCGCGTCGAAGCGGCCGATCCCCCACTTCCCGTTGGCCGTGGGCTGTACGCCGCGCATCTCGTTGTCGCCGAAGCGGACGAAGCGGTTCGTGGCGACGAGGATGGCGGCCGGGTAGGTGGAACGGCGCTCCTGCTGGAGGCGGACGACCTGCTGCGACTGCGGCTCCGGGTCCTTCCAGTGCCACACATCCACGTTGGCCTGCGGCTCGTCGGTGCGCGGTAGCTCCGGCTCCTGCTCCTTGATGCCGACGAAGATGCGCGAGCCATCCTTGCTCCACCGCGGTGGGGAGAACTCGCTGAGCACCATGTCGCGCGGGAAGCCCTCATCCTTGGCCGGATCGTACTCGAGGGAGCGCGGCTTGGGCGCGCCCAGATCCATCCAGGCGAGGAGGACGTTGTCCTTCTGCCGGCGGGCGGGCGTGCTCTCCGTCGTGCGGCGCGGGGGCGCCGTGCTGTCGGGGCGCGTGGAGTCGGGCTGCTGCCGCGGGTCGGGCCGGCTCTGTGGTCGCGTGTCGCGGACTTTCTCGCCGCGGAGCACGGCGAGGTTGGTGCCGGCGTCGCTCCAGATGAGCTGGTCGAAGTCGAGCGTGGCCGTGTTCAGGGGCCGCGTCCCGCCAGTGGCGAGGTCGACGAGGTAGACGCCGTTCCCGATGCGATCGCCCGCATCCACCGTGTAGGCGAGGAAGCGGCCGGCGTCGTCGAAGTCGTAGAGGTTGACGTTGCCGATGTTGCGGGTGACGGCGGTGGCGAGCTCGCGGAGCACGAGGTCGCCGCCCTGGCGCGTGGTATCGCCCGCCGGGCGATTCACGCGGACGGCGAGCCACTTGCCGCCCTTGGCGAACCGGAAGGTCGCCGCGTTGGGGACTGGGAACTTGGCGCCCGTCGCGAGGTCGAGCAGCTCGAAGCGCCGCGCCGGCGGCCGAGGGGTGGTGGCGCCAACCGCGACGAAGGGCGCCTGCCCGCGTCCGCCGCCGCCGCCCGGTGCGCCGCGCCCGCGCCCACCGGTGGGCGGCGCCGGCGGGTTCACGTAGTAGCCCACAAACTTCCCGTCGTCCGAGAAGGCCGGGCCGCCGCCCCCGCCCGTGCCGCCATCGCCCCCGCCGCCACCCCCGCGCCCGCCGGCCGGGGCCGAGCCGATGGGGATGGTGTACATCTTGTCGCCGTCGAACTGCTTCACGTAGAGCGTCGCGTCCCCCTCGTTCGGCTGGTACGCGTAGGTGATCCACTTGCCGTCGGCGGAGAGCGCGGTGGAGGTGATGCGCTTCCAGCGCCCGTAGTCGGCGAGGGTGAGGATCTTCTTCCCCGTCGGGTCGGTAGGCGCGGCCGTGGCATTGGGTGCCGGCCGCGTCGAGACCGTCCGCGTCGTCGCAGTCGACGTCTGGGCGTGTGCGCGGACCGCGGCGGCAGTGGCCGTCGCGACGAGTGCCAGGGCGAGGAAGCGTGGGGCGGTTGAGCGATGTTGCATGGCGGAGCTCGGGTGTGAGCGGAGGGGAGTGCGGAGGCGAGCGTCTCCGATCCCCAATCTACGCGGCGCGGCGGGGCGACGTTGGCCCGCCGAAGCGGCGCGGGCACCTACCAGAGGCAGTCGACCGCCGCAGCGTCGGAGATGCTCTCGTCGCGCGTGATCAGCGGGAGATCGAGGACGGAAGCCGTGGCGGCGATCAATCGGTCTCCGCGCTCCGGGATGGCGAAGAGCTGCTGGGCACGGGCAACGACTTCTGGGGTCAGATCGGCGGCGACGTACTGGCCAGAGCCAAGTAGCCGAGTCAGCCAGTGGTCGAACGGCATGCCGAGCGAGAAATGACCCGCGTGATGCGCCTCGCCAATCTCGACGAGCGCAATGGTGGGGACATAGAGCAGTGCCCGGCGGTCGTTCACGCGCTCGTAAAACCGGCGCGCCACCCGCCCGAGCCGCTTGAGTTGGCCGGTGGCGGCCCAGATGAGGGCGTGTGCATCCGTCACTGCGGCCTCCGGCACGGCGCTCGTCTACCCCGCGAGCGTGCGGAGCTTCGCCGCGGCGAGCTCGCCCTGCCGGGCGCGGCTCGCCCGGAGCACCTCGTCTGCCGGCACGTTCAGCGTCGCGCTCCCGATCAGGGAGAACGGCGGCTCGGCGGCCCTTGGAGCCCCTTGGAGTCGCCGCGTGAGCGCCTCGACGGTCGCCTCCAGCCCCTCGACATACTCCTCACGCACGAGCATAACGCGAGTGCCGCGTCCCTTTCGCGCGATCCGCACGACCTGGCCTTCGCCGAGCGTGACCCGGTCGAAGAGCTGAAATAGTTGCCGGCGGGCATCGGAGATCATGACCGGCCGGTCCGGGCGCTTCGATGCTTTTCGCACGGGCCTCTTGCTGTTGTACACCATGGTTGTACAACTACAATAGGCAGAGGTGCCCACCGGCGCAAGACGGCGCCAAGTGTGGCAGGTGGGACAGTCAGCGTATGCTGAGCGGTTGAAGGACCGCAGGAGGTGCGGGCACCTACTCCTCACCCTCCCACAGCCGCAGTTCGTCATCGGGCCAGAGCATGCCAGCAGCGCTGCTGTTGCATATGTAACATACGAACTACATACTGCATACGGTCCATACGGCAGTACTCCTTGCGCCTTCCTTCACCCGCCCCGGCTGTGCCAGCCACTCCATCCAGCAATCGGAGATCGGCGGGAAAAGCGATTCCTTCCCGGCCCGCGCTCGTGAACCGGGAAGCCGAGCTTGGCGAGCTGCATCAACTGGCCGAACGGGGCGCGCCAGTGCTCGCGCTCGTGTACGGGCGCCGGCGGGTCGGGAAGACCTACCTCCTCGACCACGCGTGGCGGGGGCGGCGCCACTTCTACTTCCTGGCCGCTGACACCACGGCAGAGCTCAACCGCCAGGAGCTGCTCCGGGAGCTGCGGACGGTGGTCACGGATGAGGTAGACACCGAGCCGGCGAACTACCCGAGTTGGCGCACCATCTTCCGCCTCCTCGCCGACCTGGCGACCGATGAGCCGTTCATCGTGGTGCTGGATGAGTTCCAGTACCTCATGGCGAAGGACGATGACATCGTCTCGCACCTGGTGGCCGTGTGGGACCGGGAGCTGCGCGGTCGCCCGCTCATGCTCGTCCTCTGCGGCTCCGAGGTGGCGACGATGGAGCGGCTCGAGGGGGGTGACAGTCCTCTCTACGGCCGCTGGACGTGGGCGGCGCGCCTCCGGCCGTTCGACTATTACGACACGGCCGCGATGGTGCCCGACCGCTGGCAGCGCGACCCGCGCGAGGCGGCGCTCGTCTACGGGATCTTCGGTGGCACGCCGCGCTTTCTAGCGACAATTCAACCCGGGGAGCCCCTCGCCGACCGCGTGGTCGAGAGCCTGCTCTCGCCGCGCGGCGAGGTGCACCTCCAACTCGACCGGATCATCGAGCAGGAGAAAGGGATCCGCGAGCCGGCCGAATATCGAGCGCTCCTGGCCGCGATCGCCGGGGGGAAGACGGAGCTCGAGGAGATCGTGCAGGCGGCGGGCTTGGGCGACAGGGCGAACGCGGTGCGGCGAGTCGCCGTACTGGAGGCGCTGGAGCTCATCGAGCGCGAACGGAACTTCGACGTGCACGAGAAGGCCGCCTGGCAGCACCGGATCGCGGACATGGGGGTGCGCTTCTGGTACCGCTTCGTGCAGCCGAACAGGAGCCGGCTCGAGACCGGCGGCCCTGCGAGCGCGCGACAGGTCTGGGTTCGGCGCGTCGCGCCGTACCTCGACGACTATATGGGGAAGGTATTCGAGCGCATCTGCCGCGAGGCATTCACGCGCCACCACGAGGCATGGGGACTCGCGGGGGCGGTGCAGTGGGCGCGCTGGGAGGGGAAGGACCGCACCCGGCGGCCGATCGAGGTGGACATCGTCGCGCGGCTCGACGACGGCCGAATCCTCACCGGCGAGGTGAAGTGGTCCTCACGCCCAGTGGACGCGGGCGTGCACGCGGACCTGATGCGCGACCTCGAGGCCCTCAGCGCGTCTGGGCAGGGGTGGGCGAAGGACGCGCTCTCGCCGAAGAAGTCCGCGGGACACGTGTACTTCTCGGCGGCGGGATTCACGGAGGCGTTCGTCGCCAGGACCGCGACCGATGAGCGCATTCGCCTGCTCTCGCTCGAAACGCTCTACGAGCGCCGGGGGGCATGATGATCGCCGACGGGCACATCCGCGGCAACATGCGCGCGCCGTGGGTGATCTACAACGACGTCCTGCGGCGGGAGTACGGTCTGCCGGACGAGATCGCGTACTGGACGATCGTCTATGCGGGCGACGGGTCACTCACGCAGGAGGAGGCGATCGTCAACGTGCGGACCGCGCTGTCCGGGGGGCCGCTGGACGGGATCATGGAGGCGTACGCGGGGATGATCGCGGCCGGGCGGGCGTGGCGGCGGAAGGTGGCGAGGGAGAAGGAGGGGAAGACAGAGCCGGTGTGACCGCCTTACGAGCCTCCCTGTACTGTAGCCGTCTGGCATGGTACATTGTGCCATATGGCACCATGCATTCCAGGCACATGACTGCTCCGCCCGAGTTGTCGGCTGATCTCGTCGAGCTTCGAGCGCGTATGCGCTCCGGCCGAGGGGGCGGACACTACTACGTCGCCCTCCTCGGCCTGCGCACGTACGAGCCGCTCGAGCTCGACGCCAAGATTCGCCGTGGCTTCACCTACGGAGCCTTCGAGCGCCTCCGACGGAACACAGCCCTGCCGGCTCGCGTGCTCGCCGAGCTCGCCCAGATTCCCCCGCGCACGCTGGCGCGCCGGAAGGAAGAGGGGAGGCTCGACCCCGACGAATCGGACCGCCTCCTTCGCGCATCCCGGGTGTTCGGCCGGGCGCTCGCGCTCTTCGAGGGCGACGTCGACGCCGCCCGGACCTGGCTCTCCGCCGAGCAGCCCGCCCTGGGCGGCATGGCGCCGCTCGAGCTGGCCACGACCGACGTCGGCGCGCGTGAGGTCGAGAACCTGATTGGACGACTCGAGCACGGCATCCCGACGTAGGACATAGCCGGTAAAGCGACGCGAGAGTGACAAGCGGACAAGGGATGATCACCGCCTGGCGGCTGGTGAAGACCCGGTACGCCGACTCTGCCTTCACCGGAGAGGGGGCCCGTCTCTACGGCAGCCGCTGGAACAGCCCCGGCGTCTCAGTTGCCTACGCCTCTGACTCGCCTGCGTTGGCCGTGCTCGAAGTCCTCGTCCACCTGCAGGCCAGCCAGTTCCTCCCGTCGTACTCCTTCGTCACGGTGAGCTTCCTCCAGAGCCTCGTCGAGACGGTCCCCGCCCGCGATCTACCAGCCGCGTGGCAGCGGTCACCCGCGCCGCTGGAGGTCCAGGCGATCGGCGATGCGTGGGCGGCCGAGCAGCGTTCGGCCGTGCTCCGGGTGCCAAGCGCACTCCTCGCGCCCGCAAGCAACTACATCCCGAACCCTGCCCACCCAGATTTCGGTAGCGTGCGGATCGGCTCCCCAGAACCATTCCAGTTCGATCCGAGACTCATCCGCCTCCCATGAGTTCCCGACGGCGCCGGTAGTATGGATGTGGTTTGCGGAGCGCGAACCCGCACCATTCGGAGACTCAAGCGGCTTGTCAGGTATCGCGATTGTGGTCATATTTATATGACCAATTTCGGAGTGTCTCCATGAAGCGCGTCCCCGCCTCGACCTTCAAGGCCCGCTGCCTCAAGCTCATGGATGAGGTAGCCGCGACCGGCGAGCCCCTCGTCGTCACGAAGCACGGGAAGCCGGTGGTGCGCATTGTGGCGGCGCCGGCGGAGGAAGAGCCGAGGCCTTTCGTCGGCCGCCTCAAGGGGTCGATCCTGTACGAGGGCGACCTCATCTCGCCGCTCGACGTGAAGTGGGAAGCACTTGAAGACTGACGACGGGGCGGAGCCACTCCTGCTCGACACGCATGTCTGGGTCTGGGCGGTGAATAACGTACCGAAGCGCGTCCACCCGCGCGTGCTGAAGGAGATCGAGCGCGCCGCGCGCGACGAGCGGCTGCTGGCCTCCGCTGTCTCGGCCTGGGAGCTGGCGCTGCTCGTCCACAAGCGGCGCCTCGTCCTCGCGCGCCCGCTCGGCGACTGGCTCGCTGCGGCACAGCAGCCCCCCGGTGCGCGTGTGCTCCCGCTCACCATGGATGTCGCGGTAGCGAGCGTAGACCTCCCCGGCCTGGACGACCACGCGGACCCGGCCGACCGCTTCCTGATCGCGACCGCGCGCTCGCGCGGGGCGCGGCTGGTGACATGCGACGAGCGCCTGCTGCGCTACGGCGCCACGGGAAACGTGCTCGCCCTCGACGCGCGGGCCTGACGGGCACCGCGCGTCCTCAACCACCAGACCCTCGCGACCACCGATTCAGCTCCGCCGCCAGATTGTGCGGGTACGCCCGCTCCAGGATGTTCTGCACGCCCCGCCGCTGCTTGTCCGACAGGCGCCGATTCTTGTGGTAGGCACGGAGGAAACGGTGGACATTCTACTCCTCCAGCAGCCACTGGGCGGCGGCCCGCCACTGGAGCGGAGCGGGCAGGGCCCGCGCCGGCGGGGACGCGTCGAGAGTGACCAGAACGGCCATTGCCCCAGCGTGCTCGCTCGATGCGGCCGCTAGGGCCCGCACTTCGCGCTCCCAGGTCTCGTCGGCCGCCGTGTCGAGGCTCACCTGCACCAGGAGCGGCGACTCCCCGGCCCGTTGCGCGAAGAAGTCCACCTCCCACCCATCGCGCGTGCGTAGCCAGTCCACGGCGTACTCGCGCCGCTCGAGCTCCAGGAGCACCGCGGTCTCGAGGGCGCGCCCCCGGTGCTCTCGACCGGCGCGCTCGTACAGGGGAATGAGGCCGGAGTCCACCGGGTACACCTTCCGCGGGTTGACCATCCGCTGGCGCTCGGACGCACTGTGCATGCTGATGGTGCGCACGAGGAAGGCATCCTGCAGGTGGTCGAGGTAGGCGTGCAGCGTGTCCTTGGCGACGGGCACGCCCTGCGACCGCAGGTCGTCGTACAGCTTCTTGACGCTGAAGCTGCCACCCGGAGTAGACAGGAGGTGCCGCTGCAGCCACCGCAACGCCGTCGGGTTCGTGATCGCGTGCCGCTCGATCACGTCACGGAGCACCATGACATCGACGTACCCAGACAGGAGCGCCAGGCGGTCACGCCGCTCTGTCTGCTGAGCCTCGGGGAAGCCGCCTTCGTCGAGGTAGCGGCGCAGCCGCGCGTCGAGCGCCGCGCGTTCCGGCGGCCCGAGCCGGTCCCAGGCGCCCTCCGGCTCCACCCCGGCGTGGCGGAGTGCCTCCCGGAACGAGAACGGGTGCACCAGCACTTCCATCGCACGCCCCCGCAGGGAGGTGGCGACCTCGCGGCTGAGGAGCTTGGCGGAGGACCCCGAGACGAACACCTCGACGTCACCCGCATCCACGAGCCGGCGCACCAGGGTCTCCCACCCGGGCACCACCTGCACCTCGTCGAGATAGAGGGAGAGCGCGCCGTTGGCGCGGATCGCGGGGAACTGCCGGGCATGTTCATCGAGCAGCCACCCGAGATCCGCGGCCGTCATCCCCACGAGGCGCTCGTCCTCGAGCCCGACCAGCAGTTGGGACTCGCGGGGGCGCCCGCTGGCGATGCGATCCGCCATCCGGCGGTGCAGGAACGACGTCTTGCCTCCCCGTCGGACGCCGATGACGGCGAACGCCTTGCCCGCGATCCTGGGAACCCGGACGTCGCGTGGCGTCAGAGGAACGAGCCGGGCAGTCAGCGCCTCGGCCAGCTTCACCCGGAGGAGGTCTCGGGATACCGTCCCTGTCATACGGACAATATATCTCTATTTTGTCCTTCTAGAAAGGACAAAATGCACGTGTCCGCCAACCGCCTCCTTCGGATCGGTCATTCGGACCCGGACCCATTAGGCTGCCTGCGACGGTGCAGGCGGCGACGTGCGCGCGGCTACCTGCAGCCAGCCGCGCGGGGCGCGCGCCCAGTCGGTGGGGGACATCGATTTGTCCTTCACGAACTTCATCGCGTTCAACGACGCCCGCCGGGAGCTGATGCGGGCCAAGCTGCGGGAGCTCGTCGGCCTGCCGACCCCCGCCGGCCACGCGCCCCCGAGGAGCGACTCCGCACCGTCGCCCACGGCCGCGGTCTGATCCTCCCGGCTGCCGCCGTTGCGCGACTCGCGCTCGTCACCACCCCGGGTACTTCTCCCACCACTCCTCGTCATCCCGGAATCCGACGAGCAGATCGTCCGCCAGCGTCTCGATCTCCGTTCTCAGCTCTACCCCCTCCCGCCACCGCTCCGGGATCGCGCCCGCGCCGAGCAGCGCACCGAGGATGTTGCCGGCGATCGCCCCCGTGCTGTCGCTGTCTCCCGTGTGATTGACCGCGAGCCGGACGCCATCCTCGAAGCTCCCATCCGCCGCAAGCGCGGCGTACACGGCGATCCCAAGCGCCTCCTCCGCCACCCAACCGGCGCCCAACCCCTCGACGGTCTCGGCCGTCGGCGAACTCGCGCGCGCGGCACGGAGGGCGCCCTCTAAAGCCCGCGCCGTCTCCTCGTGCGCCGGCTCGTGCCGCACCCGCTCGAGTGCCGCCCGCGCCGCGTCGTCGAGTGACAGCCCGGCGATGATCTGGTGAACGATGAGCGCCAGGCACCCGGCGGCGAGGAAGCCGCTCGGGTGCCCGTGCGTGAGCGCGGCGACCTCGCACCCCATCCGGAACACCGCCTCTGCGCTGGCCGACGCGAGCCCCACCGGCGCCACGCGCATCACGCCGCCGCACCCCTTGCTGTCGTTCAGCGGCCGGTCCGGCGTGCCCATCACATCGCCGCGAAGCGCGGCCAGGCACGTGGTACCTGGGGCGCGCCGTGCGTGCAACGCGCGCACGCCGATCAGCCACCCGTCACGCTCCGGCCCGCCCTCCCATTTCCACTTCGACCGCTCACCCTGTGTCAGCAGCCAGCGGTGGTAGGCGTGCCAGATGGTCGGCGGCGGTACGTCCACGCCCCGCTGCCGCCCGCGGTACTCCGCCCGCAGCAGCCCCTCCGCGGTGAACAGCGTCATCTGCGTGTCGTCCGTGATCGCGCCCACGCGCCCGTACGCTTCGTCAAAGTCCCTGATACCCTCCGGCCCGTAGCGCGAGCGGATCTGCGCCAGCGACACGAACTCCACCGGCGCGCCGAGCGCGTCCCCTACCGCACCGCCGAGTAGGCAGCCGCGGAAGTGCTCGCGCGTGCGACGGCCGCCGCTGCCGAGCGCCGAACGCCGTCGCCGCGCTTCCTCATCCGGCCACCCACGCACGAAGTCGCACTGCGCCTGCGTCTCGGGCGAGCGCTGCCACCCTCCCTTCCCCTTCGTGGTGCCGCCGAAGAGCCGCGCCACTTCGGCGAGCGCTGCGTCCCCGCTCATCCCGCGCCGCGCGAGCCAGCAGCCGATCACCGTCCCCGTGCGCCCCACACCACCCCAGCAGTGCACGTACGCCCCGCGCCCCGCCCGCTCGGCTCCGTCCAGCAGATCGAGCACGCGCATCATGTGCGCCGCGTCGGGCACGCCGAGGTCGCGGACCGGCAGGCGCACGTACTCGATGTCGAGCCCGCGCGCGGCCGCCTCCTCGCGGAGCATCGGCTCGTACGGATCGAGCTCGTGGCCCTCGGTGAGGTCGATGAACAGCGTCACGCCGGCGTCCAAGATCGCGCGGATCTTCCCGAGCGCCGCGTCGCGGTCGAGCGCGCCGGGGTACTCGCCGCCGACGATGCGGGTATCCGGTACGACATAACTGTTGCCGTGCGGCGCGGGAGTGTGAGCTGAATGAGTGGAGCGTTCGGTCATTGAAGATGAGTGGTGAAAGTGCGTCCGAATCTAGCGCCGCCCGCTGACGGTCCCGCCGTCACTTCCCCCGCACGAGCGCCAGCTCCACCAACACCCCCTGGCACCCCACACCCAGCAGCCGGTCGCGCCACTGCGTCGCCGTGCGGCGGTCGAGCCGCGCTTCGTGCGTCGCGGGGTTGCGCACTTGGGCGAACGCGTCGAGGATCGCGGGGAGCTGGCCGGCGAACCACCCGCCGTGCTCCAGGCCACCCGACAGCGCCGCGTTCAGCGCCCGCTCCCCGCCGATCGCCCGCGCGAGCTGGCCGAGCGTGAGCGCGCGCGCGTCGCGAACGTCCACCGTGCGGCCGTCGATGTTGGCCAGCCGCGCCGCCGGCTTCGCCTTCGCCAGCCCGCGCCGCAGCGCCGCGTTGCACTGGACCTCGAGCGCCTTGGCGAAGGAGCCGAGCGCTGGCGCGAAGTCGAAGGCGGGGTCGCCGCGATGATCCCGGAACACCTTCTCCCCCGTGGCGATGAACGTACGGGCCACAGGCTCGAGCGCCGACCACGCCGCCTCGCCGAACAGATTGTCCCGCAGCTCGCGCTCGGTCGCCGCTACACCGGTGCCCGATCCGGCAGCGTCGAACTCCGCCCACAGCCGGCCGTCGGTGAGCGCGTCGGACTCTCCCGCATCGAAGAAACGCTCACCATCCGGCCGCGTCACGACGAGCGGGAGGTCCACCATCCCGCCGTACAGCGACACCGGACGGTCGGCGTAGTGCACGTTCCGCAGCTTCTTCGTCTCCGCGATCACGCCGAGGAGGTCGTCCGACACGAGCCGGCGGATGTCCTCGAGCCGGAACCAGAAGTCGCAGGCGAGCTGCTCGCGCCCGTAATACGGCGGCACGTGCGCCGCCTCGCTCGCAGGAAGCTCCCCCTCGACTACCTCCGCGAGGTGCCCCACGTAGAGCGACTGGTAGTCGGTGAGGTACAGGTGCGTCTCGGCGTCCGCGTCTGCGGCGACCTCGCGCCCGATCTCACGGATCTCCTGCGCGTGGGCCTGCGGCTGCTGCCGGTTGGGCGAGCGGACCTTTCCCCACCACACGTAGAGCGCATCGTCATCAGCGCTTCCCTGATCGTACCGGCCGGCGAAGTGCAGGAGCACGCCGAGGTGCTCCTCGATCGCGTTCGACGCGTACGATGGATTCCAGACGGTGACGAGATGGCGGCGGGTCACGAGGTCGCCGCCTCGCTGCACAACGCCTCGAGCCGCTCACGCATCGCATCGCGCACACTCGCCGGCGCCAGCACCTCTGCATCTGGCCCATACTGGAGCACGTGCCGCACCGCCCACTCCGCGTCGGCCAGCGGGTGCTCCAAAGTGAGCGACCCATCCGCGTCGAGCGGCGCGCCCTCGCGCTCGGCGACCCACCGCGCGATGCGCGGCGCGTAGCGCACGCGGAGCGTGCCCGGCTCCTCGGCCCGAAAGACCTTCCCCTCGCGGATCACGCTGTCGAGCTCCAGGGCCGGCGGCGGCTCGAACGCGTCGTCCAGCGCGTCCACACCCTCGATCCGGTCGAGCCGGAAGATGCGGACGGCGTCGCTCCGCTCGCACCGGCCGAACACGTACCACGACCCACGCGCCGCGACGAGCCCGTACGGGCACACGACGCGCTCACTCGTCTCGCTCGAGTCGGCCTTCCGGTAGGCGAGTCGCACCTTCCGCCGCGCACGCACGCCGCGCCGGAGTGCCGCGAGGTGCCGCGCATCGCCGCCAGCGCCGAGGCTCGCGTGGCGGAGGTCGTCGGCGATCTCGGCGCCGGGCAGCCTGGCCAGCGCCGCCCGGAGCCGCTCGCGTGCTCGATCAATAGCGCCGTGCTCCTCCGGCGGCCGTTCGGCCCGCATCATGGCGAGCCCCAGCTCGAGCGCGCACAGCTCCGGCGCGGTGAGCCGCATCGGGCGCGCGAAGTGGCTCGCGCGGAGCGAGACGCGCTCAACCTCCAGGTAGATCTCCACCCCCTCCACGAAGCCGCCCGGCTCGTCGCCGAAGCGCGCCGAGAGCGACTGGATGTCGCGGAGCACGGTGTCGGCGTCCGTCCCGGCGAGCGCGCCCACCGCGCGCAGCGAGAGCGCCTCGCCGTCGGCGAGCTTGGGGATCAGGTGGAGGAGACGGCGGAGCTGGGCCGCGGCGTCGTGACTCATTCCGAGTTGCTGTCGGCGCCCGCGTAGACGGAAAGTGTCCGCCTCGCCAGCTCCCGGTATTCGTCCACCAATGCCGGCGGCGACACGGGCACAGCGCCTCCGGCGAAGGAGAGCAGCCAACGCGCGAAGGCGTCCGGACGGCGCACCACGAACCGTCGCCGGTTCGGCTCCCCGGCAATCGCCTCGCCGAGCTTCGCGGCGCCGCGCACCGCCCCGGTGTCGGCGCGAAACTCGACTACCGCCTCCCCCGCGTCCTGGCCGCCCAGCTCCCAAGGCTGGCGCGACCGCGCGTGGTCGCGGAGGCGGAAGTCTGCCGGGATCTCGTAGTCCGGCGTCTGCGATCGCGCCGCGTTCACCTCCGCGCCGGCCATGCGACTCAGGCGGAAGTTGCGGAGGCCGTCGCGATCGCGGTCGTGCCCGGCGAGGTACCAGTGCGCGCTGAGGAAGAAGAGTCCGTACGGCTCCACGCTCCGCCGGCTCGTCGCATCGCTCGCCATCGCGCGGTAGTCGAAGCGCACGCGCTTCCGGTCGGTCAGCGCGCGGCCCAGCGCAACGAAGAGCGCCGGGTCCACCCGGTCGCGCGACGGGACGATCCGCTCCCCCTCGCTTCCCTTCGCCGCGTCCACCGGGAGGTCGAAGGCGAGCTTCCGCATCGCGCTCTCGGCGTCGGCGCGCAGCATCGGGTCGCCAAGGATGCACACGCGCGCGCTCGCGTCGGCCACCGCTGCCAGCTCGTCGGGCTCGAAGGCGAGCGGCGCGAGGGCGCTGTAGCCCCCGCCCTTCGACGCACCGCGCGCTCCTCGCCCACCCCCTCGACCGGCAGCGACCGCGAGGTACGGGAGGTAGAAGTTGGTGCCGCGGAGCCGGTACCCGGTCTGCTCGCCTTCCGCCATCGGCACGCTCTCGATCGGCACGCCGAACGCCCGCAGCTCGTCCTTGTCGCGCTCGAACATCCGGCTCAGCGCGCCCTTTTTCTGCCCCGAGCGATACGCGGGGACGTCGCGGGCGAGGTCGTCGAAGGCGGCCGGGAAGCGCCGCGACAGGAGCGCGGCGAGCAGATCGATCCAGCGCTGGACCTTGGGCGCGCTCCGCAGCCCGGCGCTCCGCGCCCGCACGCTCCGCTTCGGCGCCCCTCGCGTCACCCCACCCACCGCTTCCCTACCTCGCAGTAGCCGCGCTTCCGGTAGCCGCAGTTCCGGCACTTCTCGCCCGGCTCCGTGTCCCACGCGCCTCGCGAGACGCGAGCGAGCGCATCTGCCGCCGATCCCTCTACTTCGTCGAGGCGACGCTCGTCGAGCGGGAGGGCACGCGCTTCGGCCTTGTTGAGAAAGTAGAGCGTCGCCTCCGTGGGCTCGGTGAGCCCGGCGCGCTTCGCCGCGAGCGCGTACAGCTCGATCTGCGGCCGGTAGTAGCGCGTGAGTACGTTCACACGGTCCGGCCCCCGCAGATCGTTCGACTTGTAGTCCACGACCACACCCCGCCCCTCGGCGTCCGTGAAGACGAGGTCGATGACGCCGTGCACCAGCGTTCCACCCACGTTCAGGTAGAACGGGTACTCGCGCTCCAATCGGATGGCCCGCCGCGCACGGTCGATCAGTGGGTCGCGCAGCACCGCGGCAAGCATGCGCTCCACCTTCGTCCGGTCGCTCTCGGGCAGGTTGCCGCCTGGCAGGTCACCGTCCGCGCCCACCAGCCGCCGCGCCTCCGCGCCGGGCTCCGCGGCGAGGTCCGCGCGCTCGAGCAGCGCGTGCACCGCCGTCCCCAGCGCGAGCGCCGATAGCGACTCCCCGCCGACCGCCGCCGCCTTTCGGCGCGAGTGCGAGTGCTCCTTCACCTGCAGCACGAGGTCGAAGTAGAAGACCAGCGGGCAGCGGTAGAAGTAGGTGAGCTGCGTGACCGTGGTAATGGCGAGCGCGCCACCCGCCGCGGCGCCACCTACGTTCGCCAGCACTGCGTCTACCGACGATTCCCCGCACCGCCGCGCCTCCTCATTCACCCCCGGCCAGCGAGCCGGCTCGGCGCGCCGCACTCGCTCGCGGACGGCGCCGAGCACGCGCGCCTCCAGCGCGCCGGGGAGCTCCGGCTCACCGGCACCATCCACGAACCCCACTCGCAGTCGCGCGGCGCCGAGCGCGGTATCCTGCTCGCCGCCCCCATGCTCGGCGATGCCGAGCGCCTGCGCCAGCCAGTGAACCGGTCGCTTGAACGGGCCGTCCTTCCACACACCTTCCTTTGGGTATGCCACGAGCCCGCTGAGCACGAGCCGCTCGCGGGCGCGCGTGAGCGCCACGTAGAGGAGCCGGCGCGCTTCCGCCTCCTCGCGCGCCGCCATGCGGTCGCGGACCGCAGCGCTCGAGAAGGGCTTGAGGGTCTTGCCATCCTCCCCCTTCGGCGCGACGCAGAGAACTCCGTCCGGCGCGCTGTACATCGAGCCGCCCCGCACGCGGGCGAAGTCGGTGTCGAGCGCTGGAAGGATCACGACCGGCCACTCGAGCCCCTTCGCGCCGTGGATCGTGGAGAGGATGACGACGTCCTCCCCCGTCGAGGCGAGCGCGGCGTCCGTCTCGTTCACCATGTACTCGCGCGCCTTCGCCGCTCGGTCCACGAACCGGCCGAGCGACGGGCCGTCCACCCGCGCGCTCGCCCGCGCGAACTCGACAAGCTTGTTGACGTTCGCCACCTGCGCGCGTCCACGCGGCATCTGGAAGAGCGCGGCGCGGTACGCCGTCCGCTCGAGCAGGAGCTCCAGTAGCTCCGCCGGCGCGAGCGTGCCCGCGTACGCGCGGAGTCCGGCCAGCACCGCGTACGCCTCCGGCATCGAGCGCACGTCGGCGGGCCGGAAGCCCCGCGACAGCGCGCGCCAGAGGTGGCGCTCCCCAGCCTCGCGCCGCAGCCGCAGCACATCGTCGTCCGTCCAGCCGAACATCGGCGAGCGCAGCGTGGCGAGGAGCGCCAGGTCGTCGAGCGGATTGGCGAGCACGCGCGTGGCGTGCAGCACGTCGCTCACCTCACGCCCCTGGAAGAAGCCGCGGCCGCCGTCCTTCACGAACGGGATCCCGGCCAGCGCCAGGGCGCGCTCGTACACCGGGAAGTGCGTCCGCGAGCGCGCGAGAATGGCGACGTCGCCATAGCGTGCCGGCCGGTATGCCTTCGTGCGTGGGTCGAGCACGGTGAGCGGCGGCCCGCCGGCGGCGCCATCCACCACGCCATCCACCACGCCATCCACCACGCCGTCCACCATCGCGCGAATCTCGCGCGCGACGAGGCGGGCTTCCCGCTCGCGCACCTCGCCGGCCGTCTCGTCCTCCTCCTCGCCGCCGTCATCCCGCGGCACTTCTTCCTTCATCAGGAGGTGGAGGTGAACGCGCGGCTCCGCACCCTCGTACGAGTTGTCGTACGGGTACGCCGCGCGCAGCGGCTCGAACACCAGCGATTCGCTATCGCCGCCCCACAGCCGCGCGCCGGCCTCGTTCACCAGCGCGATCACCTCCTCGCGCGAGCGAAAGTTGTCAGCGAGGGTGAGGCGGCCCCCGTCTTTCTCGGCGTCGCGACAGATCTGGTCGAACAGCGCGACGTCCGCGCCGCGGAAGCCGTAGATGGATTGCTTCACGTCGCCCACGGCGAACAGGCTCGTCCGCTCGCCACGCAGCCGCTCGATGAGGCGCATCTGCACGTCGTTCGTGTCCTGCGCCTCGTCGAGCAGGATGTGCTCGAACCGCCCGCTGTACTCGGCGCGCACGTCCGGCACGTCGAGGAGCGCGAGCGCGCGGCTCTGCATGTCCTCGTAGTCGAGGAGCGAGCGCTGGCGCTTGAAGCGGTCGTACGCCTCACGGAGCTTCGCGGCCTTCGCGTAGATCCCCGTCTTGAGCGGCGCGAGATGCTCGCGCTCCAGAGCCTCCTCCCGCACGGGGTCGTACTTCGCGTATTCGCTGAGCACCTTTCGCGCATCCTGCAACGCCTCGCGCACCTCCGCGATCCGCTCGTTCTTCCCCGCGCCGCGCGTGAAGCCGGTCGTTCCGCAGAACGTCTCGGCGAATGTCCGATCAATAGCGCCAGCGTCCGCCAGGCCCGCGAGCAGGGCGCAGAGCTGCGTGTGATGCCCGATGCTCGCGGGCCCACTCACGTGGAGAGCGGCAATCTCCTGTCGCCATTCGAGCAGGCGTGGGACGACGCGGGAGAGCCCTCCCCGCCAGTAGGCATCGACGCGCGCCATGGCCGCTGCCACATGCTGCTCCACATCGTACGACGCCTCCTCCGGCGCGCGGCGGCCGAACTCGTCGGCCGCGAACGCGCAGTCCTGGATCAGCTCGAACAATACCGGGCGGCCGCTCTCCCCCTTGTCGGCGAACAGCTCCAGGCAGCCCCCGAACCAGTCGTCCTCGTAGAGCGCGTCGAGCTGGTCGTCGAAGAAGATGCCGCGCGTCAGGTCGTCCATCACCCCGAACGCCGGATCGAGCCGCGCGGCGAGCGGATTCTCGCGGAGGATGCGCGCACAGAACCCGTGAATCGTCGAGATGTAGGCCGCCTCGGCCCGCCGGCGGTTCGCGTCTTCACCACGCTCGCGGAAGCGAGCGACGATCCGCTCCTTCATCTCGGCCGCCGCCTTGTCGGTGAAGGTCACCGCGAGAATCGCGAGCGGCGACACGCCCTCCTCCACCAGCGCGATGAAGCGGTCCACCAGCACCGACGTCTTCCCCGACCCGGCGCCCGCCGAGAGCGCGACGAGCGGGCGCCGCAGCCGCACCGCGCGCTCCTGCTCCGGGGTCGGCTCCGGGCGCCGCAAGCGCTCACGCATCGACCATCTCGAGCCCGTGCGGATCGAACCGGCAGACCGCGCCGAGCTCGCAGAACCCGCAGTCGCCATCGCGCGGCTCGGCGACGATGTCGAGCTGCACGAGGCGATCCACGAGCTGGCCGATCAGCGCCGGCGTCTCCCGCACGAACCCCTCCCACGCCGTGGCGTCGAGCCGCCGGACTTCCTTCTCCGGCGCCGACGCGATCCCGGGGATCGCATCAGCGAAATCTGCGTGCACACTCCCACGCCGCACGCGGTCGCCGAAGCCGAGGTAGAGCGCACCTACCGGGACCACGCCCCAGAAGTGCTCGAGCGCGAGGAGGTAGAGCCGGAGCTGCAGGTCGTGCCCCTGCCACATCGCCCGGGCGTGGTACTTCGAGCTCTTCCCCGTCTTGTAGTCATACGCGACGCCGTAGCGTCGGCCGCCGCGCTCGATGATGTCCACGCGGTCGATCGAGCCGCGGAGATGCACCACCAGCTCGCCCGTGGCCGTGCGCACCGGGAGATCGAACATCTCGGTGACGGACGCCGGGTCGCGCAGCCCGGACTCCCGCAGCTCCTCGCCGAACGCGAGCTCCGAGTACTCCGGCCGCGCCATACTGGGCGCGAGGAGTCCGCGCTCGTGCCCGAGCAGCTCGGCCAACTGCTCGCGCATGCGATTGGCTTCGTGCTTCGCCCTGAAGCTTCTCGCCTTGGCCGGCGGCCATTTCCCGACCTCCTCGCTCAGCCACACGTCGGCGCGCGCCGCGGCCTCGTCGCCGCCCTGCCAGCCGCCGAACTCGAGCGACCAGCGCACGATCGCGGCGTGGACGAGGCTCCCGCGGTCGAGCGGGTCGTGCTCGGGCGCGACGAATGGCACCGGCCCGAGCACCTTGTCCACGTAGTGCTTGTACGTGCAGTGGCCGAGCGCGCCGAGCTGCGAGGCGCTGAGCAGAAGTGTCTCGTGCGGTGCCCCCGCGAACAGCTCGCGGCTGAACCGCGGCCGCATCACCGGGCGCCGCGCGCCGGTGAGCGCGGCCAGGTCGAGGTCCGAGTCGCTCCGGCGCGCGCGCAGTGTGTCGTAGGCCGCCGCGGCCGTGGCGCGCCGCGTGTCGAACCTGGCGCCGGCGGGGAGGTGCTGCCAGATGTCGTGTGACACCGTCGCCATGAGCTCCGCCGGGGTCGCCGCGTCGCCGAGGGCTGGCGTGAGGTCCGAGACGCCCACACGCTCCACCTCGACCGGGGCATCGAGCGCGCGCCGGAGGTCCTCGAGGAAGAACGACTTCACCGCCTGCCGCCCCTCGGCGTCCGTCGCGGGGCACGCGAGGTAGAGCGCGTCGGTGGCGGAGGCCGCGGCGCGGAGGAAGCACGCGCGCTCCTCGTCCATCATCTCGTCGGAGAGCGGAAGCTGCCATCCGTGCTCCTCGCGCAACAGGCGCCGCGCGTCGTCGCGCAGGAACGGGTCCTGCCGCGGCTGCCGCGGGAAGAGCTTCTCGATCAGCCCGAGCACGATCGTCACCCGCGCCGGCTGGCAGGCCCCCGCCCCGCTGCCCCCGACGCGCACCGCATCACGCCGCGCGAAGCGGCCACTCACGCTCCGCGCCTGGAGTGCGCGCTCGAGCGTTGCTCGCCAGGCATGCGCGAGCCGGAGGCCGCGCAACGCGCGTGGAGCGCCCTGCATCTCGAGGAGCGAGGGCACGGAGTCCAGCGCGTCATCGATGGCTTCCCACGCCTCGTTGTCCTCGCGTATCGCCAGCTCGGTGAGCGCGCGGAGGCGCGGACCATCGCTCGCCCCGTCCGCTCCGCCCGCCGCGCCCAGCGCGGGCCGCCGCGCGAAATAGAGGTTGCTCGTGAGGCGGAGCTCCTTCGCCATCGCCCGCGCGAGGCGCGCGGCGTCCTCCGCGCGGCTGAGCGCCGCGAACCCCTCGGCCGCCCACCCGAGTGCCTGCCGCAGCCGAGTCACGCGCGCGTGCGTGCGCTCGCCGACCAGCGCGCGATCCAGCGCGGCCCACCCTTCCACGCCCAGGGGGCCGCGCGTGACGCCGGCTTCCAGATTCAAGAACACCTTCACGCCACGTC
>JBBJNN010000051.1:31019-37457 GCA_037720885.1 Gemmatimonadaceae bacterium
TCGCACTGCCCTGGCCCAAAGCCCAGGTGCGGCATGCGCGCGAGCGCGAGGGACGCTTCCCGGCGGGAGCGGTTGTCCGGCTGGATCGCCAGCTCCAGGAGCCCGAGCAACGCCTGCCCCACACCACATTCGGCCGCCGATTGCCGGTGCGGGAGCGCGACCGGAATGCCGAAGAAGCCGAACACCTCGCCGACCAGCTCGTGGTAGCGCGCTCCGCCGTGGACGATGATCTGGACGTCTCCCGGCACCACCCCCGCCTGGAGGTGCCGGCGCACGACGCGCGCCGCGAAGCGAACCTCGCCGACATCGCCCGCCGCCTCGAGCACCGTCACGCGGGCGCCGGGCAGCAGCTCGGCCGGCGCACCCTCCGAGTCAGGATCCGGCTCGGCGAAGGTGGCGTCGAGCGCCCGGGCGAACAGGGACGGCGTACGCTCGCACGCGATCTCGCTCCAGCTGGCCATGTCGCGGAGGGAACGGAGCGAGCGCGCGGCCGAGCAGTCGGGGAGCTGCGGGGGCGCCTCGTAGGCCGCGACCACGGCGCCGGGCGCGGCGGCGACGAGGGCGGCGATGAGCTGGCGCTCGAGTGGCGCGGCGAGCGAGACGTTCTCGATGACGACCGTGTCGCACCCCGTCAGCAGGGCCGGCCGGGCACGGAGAAGCGCCGCCGCGGCGGCCAGCGACTCCGCGCGGGAGCGCGCGGCCGTCCGGCGGGCACGCTGGCGACGAGCGGCCGCGAGCTGGGACCAGATGCCCGAGAGCAGTCTCGCGCCCTCCGTGGAGAGTCCATGCCGGGCGAGCGCGTCGCGGAGCTGCTCGTGGCTCGCGCCGCTCCGCTCGAGCAGATCCACGTTCCGGAGCAGGCCCGCGGTGAGGCCGCCGACGGGGGTCGTCTCCTCGAAGGCGCCGCCGGTCGCCTCGCGGATGGCGCGCTCGACGACGAGCTCATCGGCGAGCGGGTCGAGCGCCGTGGGCGAGGGGACGCGGGCGCGGCGCTCGATCTCCCGCGGGAGTGCCGCGAGGGAGACGACACGCACGCCGAAGACCGCGCCGCAGCGGCGGACGAGGTCGGCCTGCACGGCGCGCCCAGCCGCCCCGTTCGGCACGACGTAGAGCAGGTCGCGGGCGCCCGAGGCCGCGCGGGCGCAGACATGCCCCCGCGCGCGGTCGGCCTGACCGGCGTGAAAGGGTCCGGAGAAGAGGAGGCGGGAGAGCAGCGTCACGCGCCTGCGGCTGAGGTGGTGGGCACCCGAGCAGATTCGGGCGCGCACGGAGGGCGAGCTGGAGATCGGGGAGGAACGTACGAGGCGGGTCTGACAGCCTTCATATTGCGCGACTGATGTTTCCGGCGCAACGGCCCGATCTACACGCCTACACAAGCAATCCCCTGCAGTCGGCCCCGGCGCCGCGAAGGCAGATCCCGACACTCGCGCGCTTCTGCGGGCTGACACGTTCCAGCTCGCTGGGGAGAGCGGGGATCAAGGGGGCGGTGGCCATCGGCACCGCTCCCCTCACCCCGGCAACCCACGGTCGTCGAAGCCTAGTATCTCCTCCGCCTTTCGGGTATCGCGGTCCGGCAAGGCGGCGACGAATGCCTGAATCTCGGCGACCTGGGCCACCAAAACCAAACCCTCGCCGTAGCCCTGCACTCTGGCGAGCCGGTCGCGGAGCGCTCCGATCACAGCCTCGGTGAGGCTCTCGCCGGTGGCCCGTGCGAGCTGGCGAGCGAGGCGCTCGGCCTGAAGGTTCTTGATGTTGAGTGCCACGAGTGCCTCCTGGTGGAATGGTAGAAAGCATTCACCATTCCACCCGGCGTGAAGCTGACCTTCTCACCCCACCCCCACCGCCCCCCCCACCAGCGGCATCACCTGCTCCGCGAACCGCTCCATCTCCTCGAGCTGCGGGCTGCACTGCAAGAGGAGCAGATCCACCCCCGCCTCCGCGAACTCCCGCACCCGCTCGGCTACCTGCTCCGGCGTGCCGACCAGCCCCGCGTGCAACCCACGGTTCGACACCGAGTAGTCTTCCAGGCTGAGCCGTTGCTCCAACTTCGTGTTCGAGACCCAATCCTGGAAGTTCGCGTAGCCGGGCGAGCCCGGCGACACGTTCGTCACCCGCTCGACCTCGCGCCGCGCCTCGGCCTCTGTGTCACGCACGACTACGTAGCCCGCGACGCCGAACTGCATCGGCGCGAGTGGCATCCCGCCGAGTGCCTCACGGTCCGTGCTCGCATCCTCACGACGCCGGCGCATGTCCGCCACCTTCGGCGCCACGCGCTCCGGCGGGTCGCCGTGCATCACGTAGGCGTCGCAGTCCCGCGAGATCAGCGTCTTCGCCGCCTCCGACTCGCCGCCGGCGTAGACCACCGGGCGCGGACGGCCCGGGCGACTCACCGGCTTGGGCTCGAGCACCGTCTCGTCCACCCGGTAGTAGCGGCCGGCGAAGGAGAAGCGCGGCGCGCTCCACAACCCGTCCACCACCTGTAGCCACTCGGCTGTCCGCGCATAGCGGTCGTCGTGCTCGTCGAACTGCACGCCGTAGCGGCGCGCCTCGTCCTTCCACCACGAGCTCACCACGTTGAGCGCGAGGCGGCCATCCGAGATCCGGTCGATGTTCGCCGCCTGCTTCGCCAGCATCGCCGGCTGATGGAAGGTGGGACGCACCGCCACCATCAGCTCCAGCCGCTCCGTCACCGCTGCGAGCGCCGCCGCCGTGGACCAGGCATCGAGCGCCGGCGCCTCGATCCCCTTGATGTCGTTGAGAAAGAGCTCGGCGATGAGCGTGAGGTCGTAGCCGATCTCCTCGCTCCGCCGCGCGAGGCGACTCACGTACGCCCACGTCGCCGCCATTCCCTCGTCCGGCACGTTGCGGAGCCACCCGCCGAATACCGGTAGCCAGTATCCGTATCGCATCACGCCACCCCCGCCGGCTCGCCACGCTCCACTCGCTCGGCGGGAGCCGTGATGCCGGCGCGCGCCTCCAGATAATCCACCAGCCGCGCGAACGGGTCGAAGCCCACCACGCGCACGGGGTCGGCCACGAAGTTCGAGAGCGCGTTGATGTCGTAGAAGTAATGGCGGCCGTCACGATCATCCACGAGGTACTCGATCCCGCCCACGTCGAGCCCCACGCGCCTGGCGATACGCTCGGCCTGCGCGATGATCTCCGCCGGCGGCGTCACGCCCTCCACGCGCATCCCCGTCTTCTCCGCGTCCACCGCGCACGCGCCGCGCACCAGCTCCGCGCCACCCGTCGTCTGGCAGGCGTCCGCCGGGCAGAGATCGAAGGAGCCGGCCGCCGGGTAGACGTTGATGGCGTAGAGGAAGGCGCCACCCAGCAGCTCCACGCGCGTGATGTGCCCACCACGCAGCGGCGCCAGCTCCTGCACGAGCGCCACGCCGTCCACGCCGAGGTCCAACGTACCCTCCCCGGCTGCCTCGGCGAGCGACGCCTCCGTGTCGAAGCGCGTGATCCCGGCGCCACTCCCGCCGATGTTCGCCTTCACGATGACGGGGAAGCGGAGCCCGCGCGCTGCCTCCGCCGCGACTCGCGCGTCGTTGATCACGCGCGCCCGCGGGTACGGAAGGCCCAGGTCCTCGAGCACGTCGAGCTGCTGCGCCTTCGAGATCTCCGTCTCGTACACGCCCGCGCCATTCACCACCGGCACGCCCAGGCGCTCGAGATGACGCAGCCAGTGGAGCGTGTGGAAGGTGGTCTGCCGGTGGCCGCGCCGGTACGCCGAGGGGGACGCGCGGTTGAAGACGAGGGAGTAGGGAGCTTCGCGCGCCGCCGGGTCGTAGACGTGCGCCGCGGCGTCGAGCCGCACGTACGGCAGCCCGCGACGATCCAGCTCGGCGAAGAGCGGACGAAACCAGTCCGGGTGCTCGTAGAAGATCGCGATGGGGGCAGCGCGGTCGCTCATGGCCTGTACGTCCTCCGTGGGGAGTAAGGAGAGCCGCACAGCGCGAACGCCGATCCGACGCCCGCCAGAGCGAA
This sequence comes from Gemmatimonadaceae bacterium, assembly GCA_037720885.1. GTDB lineage: Bacteria > Gemmatimonadota > Gemmatimonadetes > Gemmatimonadales > Gemmatimonadaceae > JACMME01. The sequence goes on from JBBJNN010000051.1 coordinate 35,013, forward strand.
CCCTCGGCGGCGGGTGTAGAGCGGACGAAAAAGCCCGTGCGGTGCGACCGCCGGGCTCTCGCGTTTTAGCACCTTGTTTTACGTGGCGGCAATAGGCGGCAAATCACCACGGCGTTTCGATTGTTCCGCGGAGTCTACCGGCGAAGGGCCAACGGGTCAAGGTGTCATGCGCGCCTGGCCGCAAGCGCCGGCCGGCATCAAGGTCGCAAGGTTATACGGATGCTCCGGAAACAACGGATCACAGCGGATCGCTCCGCTCGGCGCACGAGGCCTTCACGCCACACCCACAAAGAATGCATTGGTGACTTGGCGCGAAAGACTCCCTCGCCACACGAAGCGATCCGATGTTATCCGGCTCGATCCGGAGCATCCGTATGACCCTCGGTCACTGATGCCGGTCTCCTCAAGTATTGACAGTGTAACGTCACACTGTTATCATCGCTCCATGTCGTCCGAGTCGGAGCCTCTCGACCTCAACCAGCTCAGCGAGCTCGCGGATGTCACGCCGCGCACTGTCCGCTACTACATCCAGCAGGGGCTGATCCCGCCGCCCGAGGGGCGTGGGCCGGCCACGCAGTACGACCAGTCGCACCTCGACCGGCTGAATCTCATCAGGCGCCTCCAGCGGCAGCACCTGCCACTGGCCGAGATCCGCCGGCAGATGGAATCGCTGAGCGACGCGGCCGTGGCCGGGCTGGTGAGCGCGCCGGAGGGGCGGGGGCGAAAATCGTCGGCGCTGGACTACGTGCGGGACGTGCTGTCGGGACGCGCGAAGGAGATCGCCGTACCACCGCCAAAGCTGGCGCGAATGGGATCGCCACTCGCGAGGCCCATGCCGATGATGCCCATGGGGGCGCTCGGCGATCCGGAACGCGAGGACCTGGCGATGGCGCCGCCGGATGCGGCACTGGCGCCAGGGATGCCGCCGCCGGGCGACCTCGCGGCGCCGAGCCGCTCCGGCGAGCGGTCGCAATGGGAGCGCGTCGCGCTCGCGCCGGATGTGGAGCTGCACGTGCGGCGCCCGCTGTCACGGGAGGGGAATAAGATGGTGGAGCGGCTCCTCGCAGCCGCGCGGGACATCTTCAGGAGGAATGAGCCGTGAGCACCGCAGGACGAGAAGTGCCAGGAATGCCGGGAACGCCGGGAACGCCGGGAACGCCGGGAACGCCGGGAACGCCGGGAACGCCGGCAACGCCCGCAGCAGCGACCAACGGGTCCGCATCGACGCAGCCGATTGCCCTCACCGTGGCGACCGACCGCCCCCTCATCCGCGCCGGCGCGCGCAGCAAGCGCTACGTCACCATCTCCTTCACCGCGCCCGAGGCGCCGCGGCGCGCAGAGCGCACGCCGGTGAACGTCGCGCTCGTGCTCGACCGCTCGGGCTCCATGAGCGGCGACAAGATCACGCTCGCCCGTCAGGCCGCGGAGCGCTCGCTCGCGATGTTGCGCGCCGAGGACCGCTTCGCGCTCGTCGTCTACGACGACCGCGTTGACGTGGTCGCCGAGAACACGCCGGCCACGCCGGAGGCGAAGCGGCGTGCGCTCCAGGTTCTGCGCGAGGTGCAGCCGCGCGGCTCCACGAACCTCGGTGGCGGGTGGCTCACCGGGTGCGAGCAGGTCGCGCTCCACGCGGGGGACAGCACCGTGAACCGCTGCCTCCTTCTCACCGACGGCCTGGCCAACCAGGGAATCACCGACGGGGCGCAGCTCGCGCGTCATGCGACGGAGCTCCGCGCGCGCGGCGTGTCCACCTCCACCTTCGGCGTCGGCGCCGACTTCGACGAGCGCCTCCTCGGCGGCATGGCCGACGCGGGCGGCGGGCACGCGTACTACATCGACGCGCCGCACCGCATCCCGGAGCTGATCACGAGCGAGTTGGGCGAGGCGCTCGAGGTCGTGCTGCGCGAGGCAGCACTCGACATCACGCTCCCGCCGTACGCGCACGGCGAGGTGCTCAACACCTTCCGCCGCACGCGCCGCGGAGGCGCGGAGACGGGGGACGAGTCGCTCCAGGTGGAGCTCGGGTACGTCGTGAGCTCGCAGGACGTGACCGTCGCGGTGATGATCGAGTTCCCGCGCGGACACGAGGGCGACATCACGCGCGCCCGCTTCGCGCTCGCCGGCCGCGACCGGCCGTACGCCGCGGCGCCGGCCGAGATCTCGTGGACGTGGGCGAGCCACGAGGCAAACGACGCCCAGCCGCGGAACCGCGCGGTGGACCGCGTGGTCGCGTCGCTCTACGCCGCGCGCGCCCGGGCCGAGGCCACGGAGCTCAACCGCGCCGGCGACTATACGAGCGCCGGGCACGCGCTCCACGCCGTCGCTCGCCACATCGGCTCGTACGCGGGGAACGACGCCGAGCTCGCGGACATGGCCCGCGCGTTGATGGCCGAGGAGCAGGACTTCGCGGCACCGATGGCCGCGCCCATGCTCAAGGTGCAGTAT
>JBBJNN010000052.1:0-35553 GCA_037720885.1 Gemmatimonadaceae bacterium
CCTGGAGGTGGCCGAGCCGGCGCGTGCCGCGACCGCAGCACCCGCATCGGCGTAGCGGCATGTCGCAACACGGTGCCGCGGTACGGGACTCCGCCGAGCACGACGCGGGCGCCCACGGCGAGCCAACTGCACACGGCCCGCTCGGCGAGCCAGGCGGGGGCAAGAAGGGCCGCGCTCGCTGGGAAGACGCGCGCGCCGCCGGCGCGCCGCCGCCCGACCTCGGCCACCCCCACCACGAGCGCCGCGCCGGCGGCGAGCGCCCTCCATCCGAGGGCGGCCCCGAGCAGGAGCGTCGCCGGCAGCACCGCGAGCTGGGCGGCCAGGCGCGACGGCCGCGCGAGCTCATCGTACGCCTGCCGCACACGCTGCGACCAGAAGTGGCGTGCGGTGGACGGGCGGCGGGCGACGAACGCATCGAGGAGCACCGCCTCGCGACCGCCGGCGGCGACCACGGTCCGCACCAGCTCGAGGTTCTCGAACATGGCGGCGCCGTCGTAGCCGCCCGTGCGCCGCAGCACGGAGCGGCGGACGCCGAGCGTGCCGGGCCAGTCGCCGCCGGTGACGCGGTTGAGGAGCGAGCGGCCGGTATCCCAGCGGGCGTGCCACGGCAGCGGCCGGAAGTAGTTCTGCGGCCGCACGACGTCGGCATCGTCGAGCGCGCGGATCACGCGCCGCAGCGCCTCGTCGTCGTAGCGGACGTCGTCGTCCGCGATCACGAGGCGCTCGTGCGACGCGAGCCGCACACCGGTCAGTACGCCGCCCACCTTGCCCATGGGCGTGACGAGGTCCGCATCTGGCGGCACGTGCCGGGCGACGCCACCCCACGCATCCGCGTGTGCGGCGAACACCGCCGCCGGCGACCCGTCGACGACGATCGTCTCCGCCCGCGCCGCCAGCCACTGGACGTAGGCCCCGAGCTCACCCGCGGCCTGCGAGACCAGAGACCTGATCGGCAGGATGTAGGTGATGCCATTGTCACGTTCCATGCGCTCCATGGGCTCCATGAGATCACGCGGGGCAACCGGTGTGCCGAATTCGCCGGGAGGCGGAGTGGCTGACCGGCACCTCGGCCCGCTCGGCGATCTGCCACCGGCCGAGCTGCGCGCCCACCTCCACCGTATGGCCGACTGGGTGGCCGACTACCGCGAGACGATCGAGCGGCGCGCCATCGTGCCCGCCGTGGCTCCGGGCGACGTGACGGCCGGCGTCACCCCGACCATGCCGGATGCGGCCGAGCCGATGGAGCGCATCCTCGACGACCTCGACGCGGTCGTGATGCCGGGCATCGTGCACTGGGGACACCCGGCGTTCCTGGGCTACTTCGGGAGCACGAGCAACGGGCCGGCCCTTCTCGGCGAGATCGCTGCCGCGGCGCTCAACGTGAGCGCGATGACCTGGAAGACGTCGCCTGCGGCGACGGAGCTCGAGACCGTCGTGCTGTCCTGGATCCGGGAGATGGTCGCACTTCCGCGCGCGTTCACCGGCATCGTCTACGACACGGCGTCGGTCGCGACGCTCCACGCGCTGGCCGCCGCCCGCGAAGTGGCGGGGAGCGCGGTCCGCGCGCGCGGGGTCGCCGGCCGCGCGGACATGCCGCCGTTCCGCGTGTACGCGTCGGAGCAAGCCCACAGCTCCGTGGAGAAGGCGATGGTGGTGCTCGGACTGGGCGAGGACAACGTGGTGCGTGTTCCCACGGACGCGGCCTTCCGGCTCGACGTCCGCGCCCTGCGCGACGCCATGGACGCGGACGCACGTCGCGGCTACCGGCCGATGGCCGTCGTGGCGACCGTCGGCACCACGTCCACGGCGAGCGTGGACCCAGTGCCCGACATCGCGGCCGTCTGCCAGTCGCACCAGGCGTGGCTGCACGTGGACGCCGCGTACGGCGGCGCGCTCGCGGTGCTCCCTGAAGGCCGGTGGGCGATGGCGGGGGCGGAGCTGGCGGACTCGGTCGTCGTCAACCCGCACAAGTGGCTGTTCGTGCCGCTCGATTTCAGCGCGCTGTTCACCCGCCGCCCAGAGGTGCTCCGCGCGGTGTTCGCCCTCACGCCGGAGTACCTGCGTGGAGACGCGGCCCGCCGCGACGGCGCAGACGATACCGGCGCCGCCGACGGCGGCGCGGTGAGCACGGCGGCCGTGGATTACATGGACTACGGCATTCAGCTGGGGCGCCGGTTCCGGGCGCTGAAGGCGTGGATGGCGTTTCGTGCCTTCGGCCGCCATGGTATCGTGTCGCGCCTGCGCGAGCACTGCCGGCTCGCGGCGCTGCTGGCAGCCTGGGTGGAGGCAACGCCGCACTTCGCGCTCGCGGCGCCGCAAGCCATGGGGATCGTGTGCTTCCGCGTACAGCCGCCGGGTTTCGATCCGGCCGGCTGCGATCGGCTGAACGAGGCGATCGTCGCCGGCGTGAACGCCTCGGGGGAGGCGTACCTGACGCACACGCGGCTGCGGGGGCGGACGTGCATGCGGGCGGGCATTGGCAACGTGCTCACCGCGGAGCATCACCTGGAACGTGCCTGGGCGCGTGTGTCGGCGGAGGCGCATGCAGCGGCTGAGCTCATACACGCGTCGCCCGAGCGGCTCGCTCCTGCGGAATGACACGCCCCACCGTTGACACGGCCTCGGCACTACCATATAGGTAGAACACCTACCCATTACGGGTAGGACTTCTACCTATCACGCCACGGAGCGCGGGACTGATGCCCAGGCGGCCGGCCTCACCGAAGAGCGAGCTGCTCAAGGGGACGCTCGACATGTTGATCCTGCGGACGCTGACGGTGCAGCCAATGCACGGGTACGCGATCGCGCAGCACATCGAGCGGCTCTCGGAGGATGTGCTCGCCGTCGAGCAGGGCTCGCTCTACCCGGCGCTCGAGCGGCTCCTGCAGCAGGGGTGGGTCACCTCGAAGTGGGGCGAGTCGCCGACCGGGCGCCGGGCGCGCTACTACACGATCACCGCCGCCGGCCGCAAGCAGCTCGGGCAGGAGGTCTCCAGCTTCGAGCGCGTGCTCCTGGCCATCGACCGCGTGATGCGGAACGCCTGACCCGCACCCGACCGGCACCTCGTGTCGCTCCTCGATGCACTCCGCCACCGCATGGCCGTGCTCTTCCGGCCTGGCGCGTACGCGCGCGAGCTCGACGAGGAGATGCGCTTCCACCTCGCGCTCGACGCCACCCAGCAGGAGCACGCCGCGCGCGGCACCCTCTCCCCCGCCGATGCGGGGTACGCCGCGCATCGCCGCTTCGGCAACGCCACCTACCTCCACGAGGAGACGCGCCGCATGGCCGGTCTCGGGTTCTTCGACGTCGCGCGGCAGGACACGCGCTTCGCGCTCCGCGCCTTCCGCCGTACGCCGGGCTTCACCACGGTTGCGGTGCTCACCCTCGCGATCGGCATCGGCGCGAACACGGCCATCTTCAGCGCCGTGAACGCGCTCCTCCTCCGCCCGCTCCCCTTCCACGACCCCGAGCGGCTCATGAAGGTGAGCCTCACCGTGCCGGCGCGCGGGACGAGCCCCGCGCGCGACGATGTGATCTGGTCGTACCCCAAGTTCGCGGCATTCCGCGACGCGCAGACGATCTACGAGGAGCCGGCGCTCTACACGGATTACCAGGTCACACTGCGCACGGGCGATGAGGCCGAGCGCGTGTACCACGAGATCGTCAACGCACGCTACCTGCCGACGCTCGGCGTCCGCCCCGCGCTCGGCCGCAACTTCCTGCCGGATGAGGACCGCCACGCCGGCGGCCCACGCGTCGCGATCCTCAGCCACGCACTCTGGGCCCGCCGCTTCAACGCGGACCCGGCCGTGCTCGGTCGTGCGCTCGACCTGGGCGGTAACCCCTACACGATCGTCGGCGTGGCACCGCCCGGCTTCGGTGGGCTCTCGGGACGCGCCGAGCTGTGGGTCCCGGTGCTGTCACTGCCGGCGGAGGAGATCAACCAGGCGTGGGGCCACAGCTATGTGGTCGTCGCGCGCCTCAAGCCGGGCGTCTCGCCGGAGCAGGCGAAGACCGTCGTGCGGCAGCTCGGCGCCCGCGTGGATGCAGCGTACCCGCACCCCGAGATCACGGCGGAGCACTGGGGCGCCGTCGCACGCGAGCTCGATGCAACGCGCGTGGACCCGGTCGTCCGCCGGCTGCTGCTCGTGCTCCTCGGCGCCGTGGGGCTCGTGCTCCTCATCGCCTGCGCGAACGTCGCCAACCTCTTCCTCGTGCGCGCCGCGGGGCGCCAGCGCGAGATCGCCGTGCGGCTGGCCATCGGCGCGGGGCGCAGGAGGCTCGTGCGCCAGCTCCTCACGGAGAGCATGCTCCTCTCCATCGCCGGTGGCCTCGCCGGCGTGGCCGTGGCCTGGTGGGGCGTGCGGCTCCTCACCACGCTCCAACCGGCCGCCATGCTCCGCATGCAGCAGATGGCCGGGATTGGCGCCGTGAACTTCGCGGCGATCCGGCTCGATCTCGCCGCGCTCGCCTTCGCTGCCGCGCTCGCGATCGGGACGGGGCTCCTCTTCGGGCTCGTCCCGGCGCTCCAGGCCACGCGCCCCTCCCTCACCGCGGCGCTCAAGGATGATGGCGCCCGCGGGAGCGTGGGCGGCGCACGCGGCGTCACGAGCCGGGACGTGCTGGCGGTGCTCGAGATCGCGCTCGCCCTCGTCCTCCTCGCCGGCGCCGGGCTCACCCTCCGCAGCCTGGGCAATCTCCTCGGCGTGAACACGGGCGTGAACGCGGAGCGCGTGCTGACGATGCGGCTCAACACGCCCGAAGGCGTCGGGCGCGATTCGCTCCCCGCCTTCTACGACGAGCTGACCGAGCGGCTCGGCGGGCTCCCCGGGGTGACGGGCGTGGCGCTGCAGGATTGCGCGCCGCTCGCCGGCCGGTGCAATGGCACCGCGATCCGGCTGCGCGACCGCCCACCGGCCGCGCCAGGCACCGAGCCGGAAATCGGCATTCACTGGGTGTCGCCCACGTGGAATGCGGTACTCCGCGCGCCAGTCGTGCGCGGGCGCTTCTTCACCCGCGGCGACCGGCTCGGCGTCCAGAAAGTCGTGATCGTGAACGAAGCGGCGGCGAACGCCTTCTGGCCTGGCCAGGACCCCATCGGCCGCCCGGTGAGCGTGGGACAGGGCGGGTTCTGGGACGACACCGCTTACGTGGTGGGCGTGGTGGGCGATGTGCGCTACGGCATGCTCGATTCGCTCCCCAAGCCCGACGCATACCTCTCGTACTACCAGTCCCCACGCGGGCGGATGATGGTGTTCCTCCGGACAGCCGGCGAACCACTCGCACTCGCGGCACCCGCGAGGCGGGTAATCCGCGAGCTGTCGCCGGCGAGCCCCGTGTACGACGTGAAGACGATGAGCGCGATCGTGGCCGACGCCATGTCCTACGCGCGGTTCAGCGCACTGCTCCTCGCGCTCTTCGGCGCGGTGGCGCTCGCGCTCGCGGCCCTGGGCGTCTACGGCGTGGTCTCCTTCGCCGTCGCGCAGCGCACCCGCGAGATCGGCATCCGCGTCGCGCTCGGCGCCACCCGCGGCGACGTGCTACGGCTCGTCGTCGGCCAGGGGGTCGCGCTCGCCGTCGCGGGCGGCGCGGCGGGGCTCCTCGTCGCGCTCACGGCGACGCGCGTGCTCCGCTCGCTCCTCTACGGCGTGGCTCCCTCGGACCCGGTGACCTTCGCGGCCATCGCCCTCCTCCTCGCGGCGGCGGTGGTCGCGGCGAGCTGGATCCCGGCGCGGCGGGCGGCCGGCACCCCACCGGCGGTGGCGCTGCGGGACGGGTAGCGCGACCCGGGGGACGCGGCGGGTGGACGTGAGGAGGGGCGGCGCGAGTTCCGCCCCCTCCCTGTTCGCGGGACCTATTAGGTTGCAGATTGCTAACCATTCCCCGAACTGCCCGACGGACCCCGTGCGATGGGCGAGCTGCCCCGACGCCCCGCCGGCCCGGGAGGACGAGCATGGCCAGCAGCATCCCCACGTCGGAATCCGTGACCCCGGTCTTCCCGCCCGCCCGGACGGGTAGCCCTGCGCCGCAATACACGCCGGCGCTCCCCGTTCCGACCCCGGCCGTGAGCCCGGCGGCGCCGAGTCCGCCGCCGCGCACCGACGACGCGCGGTGGGAGCGGGACGAGCGCTTCTGGCCGACGTTCGATCAGGCGGCCATCGGGATCGCGCACGTCTCGCTCACGAACGCGTGGCTCCGGGTGAACCGCCGCTTCTGCGCGATCGTGGGCTACCCGCGCGAGGAGCTGCTGGCGACCACCCTCGAGGCGATCACCCACCCTGACGACCGTGAGCCCTCCCACGAGTTCACGAGCCGGCTGCTCGATGGCGAACTGCCCGAGTACACGCTCGAGAAGCGCTACGTGCGGAAGGACGGGCGCATCGTCTGGGTGGAGCTCACCGTCTCCCTCGTGCGCGATTCGGCGGGCGCGCCGAGCTACTTCATCGGGTTCCTGCAGGACATCACCGCGCGCAAGGCGACGGAGGCGGCGCTCCGCGAGAGCGAAGAGCGCTTCCGGCGCCTCACCGAGGCCGCGGTGGAGGGGGTCGTCATTCACGATGAGGTGGGGATCCTCGACGCGAACCCGAGCCTCGCGCGGATGTTCGGGTACGAGCTCCCCGAGGTGGTCGGGCGGAGCGTCTACGACTTCCTCGCCCCCGAGTCGCAGCAGACCTCGTCGCGGCGGGTTCACGCGGACCACGAGGGGCCGTACGAGGCCGTCGGCGTCCGGCGCGACGGCTCCAACTTCGCGATCGAGATCCACGGGCGCACGTCGCAGTACCAGGGGCGGACGGTGCGCGTGGTGGCGGTGCGCGACATCACCGACCGCAAGCGCGCGGAGGACCAGGAGCGGGAGCTCGCGCGCGAGCAGGCGGCGCGCGGGGAAGCGGAGGCGTCGGAGCGCCGCGCCGCCTTCCTCGCCGATGCGAGCCGCGTGCTCGGCGCCTCCTTCGATTACCAGACCACGCTCGCGACGCTCGCGCGTCTCGCCGTGCCGCGGCTGGCGGACTACTGCACCGTGGACGTCGAGGAGCGCGACGGGAGCTGCGTGCGGGTAGGGTTCGCGCATGCGGACCCATCGAAGGAGGTGCACCTCCGCGAGCGTGAGATGACTCACCTCAAGGCCGATGTGATCGGGCCGGCGCACGCGGTCGCGCGCGTCCTGGCGAAGGGGAAGTCGGTGCTCATCCGCGATGTCCCCGACGACCTCGCGGGCAGCTCGTTCACCCGCGAGACAACCCTCCGCGTCATCCTCCTCCAGCCGCACTCCCTCGTCAGCGTGCCCATCGTCTCGTCGAGCGGGGGGCTCGGCGTGCTCACGCTCGTCATGTCGGATTCGGGACGGCGCTACGACGAGACGGACCTCGCGCTCGCGGAGGAGCTGGCGCGCCGCGCGGCGCTCGCGATCGAGAATGCGCGCCTGTTCACCGAGGCCCAGCGCGCCACGCGCGCCCGCGATGAGATGCTCGGCGTCGTCGCGCACGATCTGCGCAACCCGCTCAACACGATCACGATGGGCGCCGAGCTCCTGCTCGAGGTGATTCCGTCGGAGCGGGCGATGGAGCGGCGCCACGCGGAGATCGTGCGGCGCGCGGCTGACCGCATGAACCGGCTGATCCAGGATCTACTCGACGTCCGGCGCATGGATGAGGGGCGGCTGACGGTGGACCCGCACCCGGAGCCGGTGGCCTCCGTGGTGGGCGACGCCGTGGAGATGCTCCGCCCGCTCGCCGCGGCGAGCGCTCTCACGCTCGAGGGCGAGTTGGCCGCCGACCTGCCACGCGTGCTGGTGGACCCGGCGCGCGTGCAGCAGGTGTTCTCGAACCTCCTTGGCAACGCCATCAAGTTCACGCCCGGCGGCGGCCACATCACGCTGCGCGCCGAGCGGGCGTCGGGCGAGGTGCGCTTCGCGGTCACCGACACGGGGCCCGGCATTCCCACGGATCAGGTGCCCCACATCTTCGGCCGCTTCTGGCAGGGGAACAGGGGCGACCGCCGCGGCATCGGCCTCGGCCTCGCGATCGCCAAGGGGATCGTCGAGGCACACGGTGGGCGCATCTGGGTGGAGAGCCGGCTCGGCGAGGGGAGCACGTTCTTCTTCACGGTCCCGGCAGTCCCGACAGCCTGATGCATCTGCTCGTCATCCGGCACGCGATCGCCGAGGACCGGGGGGAGTTCGCGCAGACCGGGGAGGACGACGGGCTGCGGCCGCTCACGAAGGAGGGGAAGGCGAAGATGGCGCGCGCGGCCGAGGGGCTCCGCGCCGCCGTCCCCGCGCTCGGCGCGCTCGCGGCGAGCCCCCTCGTGCGCGCGCGCCAGACGGCGGAGATCGTCGCTGAGGAGTTCGGCCTTCCCCGGTCGGCGATCGAGACGGTGGCCGCGCTTGCGCCGGAGGGGAAGCCCAACACCTTCCTGCACTGGCTCCGCGGGCACGCCGAGGTGGGCGATCCGGTCGCCATCGTGGGGCACGAGACGCATCTGGGCTCGCTCGCCGCGTGGCTCCTCACCGGCACCGCGGGCCCATGGCTCCCGATCAAGAAGGGAGGCGCCGTCCTGCTCGAGTTCGAGGGACGCCCGCGCGCGGGCGGTGCGGCGCTGGTGTGGGCGCTGCCGCCGGCGCTGTTACGGCGCGTAGGGGCGTAAGCACACATGCCCGCCACACCGGGCAGCGCGTCGGGCACTGCGCCACTCGCCGCCGTCGGCCGGAACGTCCTCCGCAAGGATGGCCGCGAGAAGACCGCCGGCTCGGCCAAGTACATCGATGACCTCGCCTTCCCCGGCATGCTCTACGGGCGGACGGTGCGGACGGAGATTCCGCGCGGGCGCGTCACCAGCGTGCAGCTCGACTTCGGCGACATGGACCCGGCGGAATTCACCGTCGTGGACCACCGGGACATCGCGCCCGGGCGCAACGTCGTCGCGCTCATCACCGACGACCAGCCGTACCTCGTGGAGCGCGAGGTCCGCCACGTGGCCGAGCCAGTGCTCCTCCTCGCGCACGCGAACCGCGACCGGCTGCGCGCCGTGCGCGCGACGATCGCGTGCGAGCGTGAGGAGCCAGTGTTCGACCCGGAGCGGTCTACCGTGCTCCTCAAAGAGCTGGCCATCGACAAGGGCGACGTGGACGCCGCGTTCGCCGCGGCCGATCTCGTCGTCGAAGGTGAGTACCGCACGGGGCACCAGGAGCATGTCTACATCGAGACAAACGGGGTCATCGCCGTCCCCGAGGGCGACGGGATCACGGTGTATGGCTCCATCCAGTGTCCGTATTATGTGCACAAGGCGCTCAAGTCCCTCCTCGGCTGGGGCGACGAGCGCGTCCGCGTGGTGCAGACGGAGACGGGGGGCGGCTTCGGGGGGAAGGAAGAGTACCCGAACGTGATCGCCGGCCATGCCGCACTCCTCGCGCTCAAGGCGGGGCGCCCGGTCAAGATCGTCTACGACCGCGAGGAGGACATGCTGGCCACGACGAAGCGGCATCCGGCGATCGTGCGCCACCGCACGGGCGTGGCGCGCGACGGGCGGCTTCTCGCGATGGACATCGACATCGTGATGGACGGCGGCGCCTACGTGACGCTGAGCCCCGTGGTGCTCAGTCGCGGCGGTATCCACGCGGCCGGCCCGTACCGCTGCGACCACGTGCGCGTGCGCGGGCGGGCGATGATGACGAACACCCCGCCGAACGGCGCCTTCCGCGGCTTCGGTGCACCGCAGACGCAGTTCGCGATCGAGGTGCACATGGAGCGCATCGCCGAAGCGCTCGGCATGGACCCGGTGGCGCTGCGCGAGCGGAACGCGATGCGGCCTGGCGACACCACCTCCACCGGGCAGGTGCTGCACGAGGACTGCTCGGCACTCGAGGTGCTGCGCGCGGCGGTCGCGCGGTCGGGGTACCGGCGCAAGCGCGCGCGCTATCGCGGGACGACGCGCGGGATCGGGCTCGCGCTCTTCTACCACGGGAGCGGCTTCACCGGCGGCGGCGAGGTGAAGCTCGCCTCGCGCGCCTCGCTCGCGCTCACCGCGCGTGGCGTGCAGATCCTCGTCGCGAGCACGGAGATCGGGCAGGGCACGCGCACGATGCACGCGCAGATCGTCGCCGACGCGCTCGGCATCCCCTACGAGGACGTGGAGCCCGTGCAGCCCGACACCGCCCTGGTCCCCGATTCGGGGCCCACGGTCGCGAGCCGCACCTGCATGGTGGTGGGGCGCATCCTCCAGCACTGCGCCGAGGAGATGAAGGAGCGCCTGGGCGGGCGGACGCCGGCCGAGTACTTCGCCGAGCACGGACCGTTCGTGGTGACGAAGGAGTACGAGGGCCCGTCGGGGATCAAGTGGGACGACGACACCTACCGGGGCGATGCGTACGCCACGTACGCGTGGGCGTGCGACGTCGCGGAGGTGGAGCTCGACCCCGACACCTACCAGGTGCGCCCACTCAAGCTCACGTGCGTCCACGATGTGGGGAAGGCGATCCACCCCGTGCTGGTGGAGGGGCAGATCGAGGGCGGGACGGCGCAGGGCGTGGGGTACGCGCTGATCGAGCGGGTCGTGATGCGCGACGGCGGGATGGCGAACCCGACGCTCACCAACTACACGATCCCCACGACGCTCGACACGCCGGCGATGGATGTGGTGCTGATGGAGAACCCCTCACGCTACGGGCCGCATGGGGCCAAGGGCGTGGGCGAGCTGCCGATTGACGGGCCGGCGCCGGCGATCGTGAACGCCATCCGCCACCTCGGGCTCGACGTGCGCGCGATTCCGGCCGTGCCCGAGGAGATCATGCGAGTGGCGGGAGTGGCGGGAGTGGCACGAAACAAGGAGGGGCCGGACTGAGTCCGGCCCCTCTCCTGATTGGCTACGACTTGACTGCGCCTCTGGTTACGCCGGCGGACGACCGCCGCCGCCACGACCCATGTTGCGCATCTCGGTCATGTTCGTGTCGAACGTCTTCTGCTGCTCGGCCGTGAGGACGGCGCGGACATCGGCCTGCTGCTTCGTCTGCAGCTCGCGGCGCTTCGCGCGATCCTCTTCGCTCGGCGGCGTGCCGGGCGTCATCTGCGGCATCTGGGTGCGATAGGCCGCCATCACCGAATCCACCTTCGTCTTCTGGTCGGCGGAGAGCTCGATGCCCTTGAACATCATCTCCATCATGCGGGCCTGTCCGCCCTGCCGGCCCGGGCCCTGCCCCTGACCCTGGCCCTGCTGCGCCGACGCGGTCACGGCGCCGCCGAGCAGCGCAGCGCCGACGAGCGCGATGCCAATCGTCTTTCTCATGTCAGCTAATCCTTGTTGGGGGGTGACGTGAGCTCGGATCGCGGTGTCAGCGCCCGAACACGCGTCGGTCCTTATACGCGACTGCTGCCCACAATGTTGCGATGGATGTTCCTCGCGCCGTCGAGCCCGTTGCTGTGTGGAGCCACGTGCCGCATCATGTGATGCGCGTCAGCGCCACGAATTTACAGACCGCACGATTTGCTCCCATGCGTATCACGCTCAATGGCTCGCCCATAGACATCACCGCCCCGCCGATGGCGCGGCTCCTCGATGTACTGCGTGAGGAGTGCGGGCTCACGGGCACGAAGGAAGGGTGCGGCGAAGGTGAGTGCGGCGCCTGCACCGTGCTCGTAAACGACGAAGCCGTGTGCGCCTGTCTCGTTCCCGTCGCGCAGGTGCGCGGCGCCACCGTCGTCACCATCGAGGGGCTGGGCGGCGACCACCCGCTCCAGCGCGCGTTCGCCGAGGAGGGCGGCGCGCAGTGCGGCATCTGCACGCCGGGGATGATCATGACCGCGCTGACGCTGATCGGGCCACGCGCGGACGGCCGCGCCCCCTCGCTCCGCGCCGTCCGCCAGGGTCTCGCCGGAAATCTCTGCCGGTGCACGGGCTACGAGGCGATCTACCGCGCCGTGCGCACGGCGGCCGGCGCATCGGCCGGTGACGTTCCCGACGTTCCCGACGTTCCCGCTGCCCGCTCCGGCGCGTGAAGACCGCCGTCTCCGCGCTCGAGCTGCTCCAGCCCGCGACGCTCGACGAAGCGCTCCGCATGATGCGCGACGAGGGGTCGCTCGTGCCGGTCGCCGGCGCCACGGACGTCTACGTCGCGCTCAACTTCGGCACCCTCCCCGACCGTCGCTTCATCGACCTCTCGGCGCTCTGGCATTCCCTCGGCAGGGTCGTGCGCGAGGAGGGAGCGCTCCGCATCGGCGCGCTCGCCACGTACACGACGCTCGCGCGCTCGCGTCTCGTGACGCGGCAGCTCCCGATGCTGGCCGAGGCGGCGCGCGAGATCGGGGGCGTGCAGATCCAGAATCGCGGGACGATCGGCGGGAACGTCGCGAACGCGTCGCCCGCCGGCGATACGCTCCCGGTGCTCGCCGCCGCGGACGCCGCGATCGTGCTCCGGAGCGCGCGCGGCGGCGAGCGCCGCGTGCCACTCACCGCATTCTACACGGGCTACCGCGCGACCGTGCGCCAGCCCGATGAGCTGATCGTCGCCATACTCGTTCCGCCGGTCCATGGGCGGCAGTGGTTCCGGAAGGTGGGCACGCGCGCGGCGCAGGCGATCTCGAAGGTCGTGATGGCCGCGGTGCGCCCACCCGGCGGCTCGAAGGATAGCATGCGCCCGCGGATCGCGCTCGGCAGCGTGGCGCCGACCGTCGTACGGCTGCCACGGACAGAAGAGGCGCTCGCGGGCGGCGCGTCGGCGGCCGAGGCGCGACGCGTGCTCGAGGCGGAGATCCACCCCATCGACGACACGCGCTCGACCGCGGAGTACCGCCGGCGTGTGTCGGGCAACCTGCTCGAGCGCTTCTGGCGCGAGACAGGCGGCGAGACGGACCGCGACACTGGAGGCGATCCAGGCGGCGAGGTGCACGACCGAACGGCGTGACGCTCCGGCGTCATGCTGCATGGCATGATGCTCCACCACGGAGGTGCCGGATGTGCGCGGGCTTCGAGGCGAACGATCCCTCGGCGGCAGACATGGATGCGGATGGCGGCACGGACGATGAAACGACCGGCGCGGCCGACCTGCGCCTCGCGCGCGTCCTCGCGCGTGCGGTCGTGGCGTGGCACCGCGACATCGGCGCGCGGCAGCAGCCCGAGGGGATGAGCGACTCGAAGTGGGCCGAGTATCTCGCGGTGGTGGAGCGGCTCGCATCGCTCGAGTTGAACGAGGTGGAGGAGCTCGGGGAGGTGGCGCACGAGTCGCGCGGCGTGCTCGAGCGCTTCTACAGCGCGCCGCTCCCGCTGGAGATCTGGCAGCGCGCCGCGGGCGACCTCGCCCACCACGTGCCGTGCCCCGACATGGTCGGCACGGCCGGGGGCGAGCTGGGCTTCGCCATCGACCGCTACGTGGAGTGGCGCATGGGGCGCCGCACGGTGTACGCGCGCACCCGCGACGAGGTGCTCGCGGGCGCCGATCGATTCTACCGCGATCTGGCGCACGAGGAGCATCTCGGAATAGGCGGGCGGAACGCGATGTTCTGCTTCTCCTTCGAGCGCACGCCACCACCGGACGAGGGCGCCCGCCGCGCGACGGGTCTCGCGAACCGGCTCCTGCGGAACAGGTTCCGGCGCCGATTCGACATCGGCATCGTCCACTTCCGGCCCGACCAGTACAACGGCGCCTACGTCGAGCCGCATCGCGACCGCTGGTTCGTGCTCTCGGACTGGACCAACGCGCCGCCGCAGGCGCCGGGTCAGCGCCCCGCGCTCTCCACGAAGGTGCGGGAGCCCGAGTGGGTGGTGATCGTCGGCGAGGAATTCGAATCGTCCGCGTTCCGCACGTTCTACCGTGACCTGATCGGCCCGTCGCTCGCGCGCGCGGGCATCTCGCGCTCCCCCGCGGCGCGGGTGAACCTGGTGCCGCAACTCCAGGCCGCGTACGCGCAGAACCGCGCGCGACCGGCGGGCGCTCCGCCGCGCGCGGTCTTCGCCGCCCCATGACGCGCCGCCGAGGCGCACGACGGTGATTACCGACCCACTCGGCCCCTTCGCGATCGAGCACATCACGCGGATCACCGACCCCGCGCTACCGGTGGAGCAGGCGGACCGCGTGCGACAGGAGATGGAGCTCGTGGCGCTCCGCGCGCTGCTGGTCGCCGAGCGCGAGGCGTTCGGTCGGGAAGGGCGCCGGTGGCGGCCACGATGCGCGAGCGCGCCGACGCGCTGGGCGGCGCCGCGGGCGAGGAGCTGTGCGGGTTGGCGGACAGTGCGGGGGGCTGACAGGTGAGCGGC
This sequence comes from Gemmatimonadaceae bacterium, assembly GCA_037720885.1. Lineage (GTDB taxonomy): Bacteria > Gemmatimonadota > Gemmatimonadetes > Gemmatimonadales > Gemmatimonadaceae > JACMME01. Next base: position 14,242 of record JBBJNN010000052.1, read on the forward strand.
GTGGACGACGCCATGGCATCGCTGCCGTCCGACCTGCTCGAGCTGCTCACCCACTCGCGCTGGCGCGCCGCGCTCCCGCCGGCCACGTCGTACGCCGTGGCGCGCACACCGCTCGATGCGCCTGCCGACCACGACCCCGCTCGCCGGGCGGAGTACTTCCGCGCGATGGCACCGCGCGTGAACGAGCTCGGCATCCACAGCCCCGACGAGCCGGACCTACTCACGCTCCTCCCCCCCCACGCGGACCCTCCCGAGCGGGTGCCGGCGCTGTTCGCGTCCCTCGGCTACCCGAGCGAGGTGGCCGCGCGCTTCGCGAGCGCGGGGCTGAGCGTGATCTCGCTCCCGCTCGTAGCCGGCTACTTCGCGGGGGAGACACAGTACTCCCTGCTCGTCTCACGTCGCGGGCTCGCGAGCGAACGCTACCTGCTCGACCCGAACTACGGCGTCGTGATCTGGCGCGAGGGTGGCGACATCCGCCACCACTGCTTCGCGCTCGGCGCCTGGCTGCGCGAGACGGAGGGACTCGGCGCGGCGCACATGGAGGCCCGGGCGCACGAGCCGATGCGCAGCCTCGTGCAGGGCGTCGAGTTCGGCCGGCTCCTCTTCCAACCCGTGTTCGGCGCGCAGGTGAAGCCGGCGTACGACGCGCTCGAGGTGGCCGAGGTGGTGGTGGAGCGGCCGAGCACGTTCGCGATGCTGGTGGACGGGCTGCGTAGGCTCACCGGGCAGGTCGCGCCGAAGGTGCAGCTCTGGTTCCGCGGCCAGCCCCAGGACTACCAGATGCCGGATCGGGGGGAGCTCGCGCGCGCCGGCGTGCTGCCGTACGGGGACGTGCGGCAATCGAGCCTCGTGCCGGCGCTCTACCGCGGCCGCGGAGTGGACGGCTCGGTGGGGACGCTTGCGGACTACGAGCGGTTCGTACGCCACGTGGGCGACTGGCTCTTCCGTGCAAGTACGGTCTTCGGGCCGGCGCATACCACGCGGCGCGCCGGCCCGGCGGCGGCACCTGGCTCCGCACCCGGCGCGACGGCGACGGTGACCCTCTCCGTGACCGGACGGCGCCCGGCCGTCGCGCCGACGGTGCCGGACCCCGGCTGGGAAAGCCAGTGGGACGTGCGCGATGCCGAGGGGCGGCCGGTGGACCGCTTCACGAAGGCGTGGCACGTCGGGCTCTCCAGTTACCAGCGCGGGCTCGTCTTGCAGCACTACGGGTGCCCCACGGCGTGGCTCGACATCACGCGCGACCCGATGACGGCGCTCTGGTTCGCGCTCCACGAGATGACGGAGACGCCTGAGGGGCACGTGGTGAAGCCCTGCACGTGGGAGGGGAGCGACCGCGCGAGGTGGCCCACGGTGATGATCTTCACACTCGTGCCGGGCGCGCACACCTTCCTCGACACGGGCACGATCCTCCAGGGCACACCCGCGCTTCGTCCGCAGCGTCAGCAGTGCGGCCTGCTCGGCGGTGCCGGGAACGTGGCGCGCAACTACGGCGCACGGTACCTCGCGCTCAAGATCCGCCTCGCGCCCGGCTTCGCGATGAACGACGGGCCGACGGCGGAGAAGCTCTTCCCCGGCCCGGAGGAGGACGGCGTGCTCGCGCGGCTTCTCGATGCGGAGGCGGCGGCGGGCGAAGAGTCACTATTCCCAGTGGTGCGGCTGCGGGCCCCTCGATGACCCTCGACCAGGGAGGTGGGGATGTTTGGGCTACCGATACTCGACATCGCGATCGGGCTGATCTTCGTCTACCTGCTGCTCGCGCTCGTGTGTACCGCGGTGAACGAGCTGTTCGCCGGATGGCTCAACCTGCGGGCGAAGGATCTCGCGATGGGGATCCACGACCTGCTCAGCCAGGATGTGAAGAAGGAGGAGCGCGAGCGGGCGCGCGCCGGCGTGGCGGACAACTCGACGGCGCAGATGACCGGGCTCGCGAAGGAGTTCTATGACCATCCGCTGATCCGGGTGCTCTGCGAGGGGGGGAAGCCGCCGTCCTACATTCCCGCGCGCACCTTCGCGCTCACCCTCCTCGACCTCGCCGCGCCCGCGGTGGGCGGCCGCGACCCGCTCGCCGATGTGCGCGGAGCGATCGCGAGCGCGCCATTCGGCGGGGGGCTCAAGCGGTCGCTCCTCGTGCTGGTGGACGAGGCGCGTGGCGACGTTGACCGCACGCGCGAGAACATCGAGATCTGGTTCAACACGGGAATGGACCGGGTGTCGGCAGCGTACAAGAAGCGCTCGCAGACGATCGTGCTCGTGATCGCGGCACTCATCACCATTGTGGCGAACGCGGATACCGTGAAGATCGCGACCGCGCTCTCGCGGAACACGGCGCTCCGCGCGTCGCTCGTCGCGCAGGCCGAGGCGTTCGCGCGGCAACCACCGCCCGGTACGGTAGTGGACACGACGACGACGCCGGCCCAACGCGTCAAGGAGTCGATCGCGCAGGTCCAGGGGCTCGGCATCCCGCTCGGCTGGCACCTGGGTGGGATGCCGGATTGGGGGCCCGGCGAGTGGGGCGCGCGGCTCGCCGGCAAGACGGTCGGCATCCTCGTGACGATGTTCGCCGTCTCGCTCGGCGCTCCCTTCTGGTTCGACATGCTGAACAAGGTGATCACGATCCGCGCCGCGGGCCGGTCGCCGGACGAGGCGCCGAAGAAGCCGGAAGCGAAGCCGAAGCGGAAGGAGGAGCTTCCGCCACAGTAGCGGGGGGCGGGAAGCGACGGGGCGTGCGGCGGATGCCGATCGCGACCGTTTGATGCTGCTCCCGCGCCGACCCGGCGTAGCTTCGTTCATTGGGGGGGCCCCCCAAGGTATGCGCCCCGTTCTTCGCTTCCCGCTTCCCTACGTCATCCCCTTCCCCACGTTGAACGCCTGCGACCCACCCTTCGCGATGCTCAGCGTCTTCCATTCCTCACCGCGCGCGTGCTTCGCCAGCAGCACGATCTGCCCCACGTGGTAGGAGTAGTGCGCTACCTGCCGGTTGATCGCCTGGAGCACCGAGTGCGGCTCGCCGCGAATGTGCACCGTGCGCGCGAGGTCCGCCGGGCCGAGCGGATCGAGCGCGTCGAAGACGCAGCGCCACCCCTCCTCCCACCACCGGGTCACCGTGTCGCGCGTCGCGCCCGGCTCCAACTCGAACTCCGCGTCGCGGTTCCGGTCCGGCTTCTCGCCGTCCGCGGTGAGGAAGTCCCGCCACCGCGAGCGCATGTTCCCCCACAGGTGCTTCACGATCAGCGCGACCGAGTTGTCCTCCTCGCCGAGCGGCGCGAGCAGCTCGTCGTCACGCATCTGCGCCATGGCGTCCTCGCCGAGCTTCCGGTACTGGCGCAACGCACGGCGCGCCTCGGCGAGGTACTGTTCCTCGAAAGATCTGGCGGTGTCGGTCATCATGGCTCGGCGCAGTGGGAGGACGGGAGACGAGATGCCCACGCTGACATGCGAAGTGTGGTGCTGCTCCCATGGCACCCTGGGGCCGCAGCGGAGATGCTAACGCGCGACGCCCGCTCGGTCGAGATGCCGGCCGCGGGCGGGAGCGACGCCGTGCCACCGCGCTCATGACGCTGGCGCCCGCCACACCGCCCGACCTCGTCGTTCGCGCGCGCCGCGTCGTCACGCTGGCCGGCACGCGTCCCGCATCCGTGCACGTGACGGGTGGCGTCATCACGGCCGTCGCGGGCTACGACGATGTGCCGGCCGGAGCGCGCATCGCTGAAGGGGGCGACGCGGTGCTCCTGCCCGGTCTCGTGGACACGCACGTCCACATGAACGAGCCCGGGCGCGCCGAGTGGGAGGGGTTCCGCACCGGAACGCGCGCCGCGGCGGCGGGGGGCGTGACGACGCTCCTCGACATGCCGCTCAACTCCGTTCCCGCCACCACCTCGCTCCGTGCGCTCCAGGCGAAGCAGGCAGCCGCCGCGTCACAGTGCTCGGTGGACGTGGGCTTTCTGGGCGGCGTGGTGCCGGGGAACGAGGGGGAGCTGCGCGCGCTCTGGGACGGTGGCGTCTTCGCCTTCAAGTGCTTTCTCGTTCCCTCGGGCGTGGAGGAATTCCCGCACGTCACGGAGCGCGACCTGCGCTCGGCGATGCCGGTGCTGGCCGAGCTGGGCGCGACGCTCATGGTGCACGCCGAGCTGCCGGGCCCGATCGATGGGGCGCAGCGCACGCGCGCGGGCGACCCGCGCTCGTACGTGGAGTATCTCTGGTCGCGCCCGCGCGCCGCGGAGCACGAGGCCATCGCGCTCACCCTCCGGCTCTGCCGCGAGTTCGGTACGCGCATCCACATCGTCCATCTCGCCAGCGCTGACGCGCTCCCTATGCTGCGCGACGCGCGCGCCGACGGACTCCCGGTCACCGTCGAGACGTGCCCGCATTACCTCTCGTTCGCCGCCGAGGAGATCCGCTATGGCGCGACGGCATTCAAGTGCGCGCCGCCCATCCGCGAGCGCGAGAATCGCGAGCGGCTCTGGCGTGCGCTGGGGGAGCGCGACATCGACATGATCGCCTCCGACCATTCCCCGGCGCCGCCGGAGCTCAAGTGCCTCGAGTCCGGCGACTTCACGCGCGCCTGGGGAGGCATCGCCTCGCTCCAGCTCGGCCTCGCCGCCGTGTGGACCTGCGCGCGGGAGCGCGGCTACGACGTGGGCGATGTCGCGCGCTGGATGAGCACGACGCCGGCGCGGCTCACCGGCCTTGGCGGCCGCAAGGGCGCGATTGCGGCCGGGCGGGATGCGGACCTCGCGCTCTGGAATCCGGATGCCAAGTGGACGGTGGACCCCGCGCGGCTTCACCACCGGCATCCCGTGACGCCCTACGCCGGCCTCACCCTCCGCGGCCTCGTGCGCGCGACGTGGCTGCGCGGCACGCGCATCTTCCACGAAGGCGAGGTGGCCGAGCCGGCATCGGGCACGCTGATCGGTCGCACGAGGGTATGACTGCGCCGCTCCGTTCCATGGCGCGACTTGGGCTGACGCTGGCCCATCGTGCTCTTCGAAGCAGGTGCACCCTGCGACGTAATTCTTACGTCGGGTGCGGGCGGGCCGGCGCGTCCCCCTGCGGGGTCAGCCGGGGGTGTGGGATGCCGAACCTTGCTCCTACAGCGCGCCCGACGGCGTGACTTACCGCGTCCGGAACCTATGTCACTACCCCCACTCGGATAGGTATGCCACACGCGCCCATTGCTTCAGACCGACTCCGCGCTCGGGACAACGGGCCATGGGGGCGAGAGAAGCTCCAGTTCCTCGACGCATTCGGCCCGCCCGCGCTCCGCGCGACCTCGCGGAAGCTCGAGCGCTGGCACATCGACCTGTTCGCGGGACCCGGGATGAACGTAGAGCGAGGAACCGGGGATGAGTTTCGTGGATCGCCGATTCGCGTCCTGCACATGACCGCCGACGGCCGACGCGACATCCACTTCACGCATGCGGTATTCGTGAACGCTGACCGCCGCGACCACGCAGCGCTTCGGGAGCGCGTCGACCGGTCCTACGCCGCCGGCGGTTGCGCCATCGCCCAGGAGCACGTGCGAGTCATGCGGGCGGACGCAAACGAGGCGCTCCCCTCGATCATGGCCGCGGTGCACCCTGATGCCTACGCATTCGTGTTTGCCGACCTCGAAGCGCCGCGACAGTGGCCGTGGCAGTCAGTGCGCGAGCTTCGCACGCGGGGGCACCGGAGCGTAGACCTTTACATGCTCTTTCCGCTCGACATGGCCATCGTTCGGCTCTGCGCGTACAACCGCGCCCGGCGTGAGAAATACGCCAACATTCTGAGCGAGTTTTTCGGCACTGACGATTGGCGCCAATTCGCCGACGCCAGACTCACGGACACCCGCTCGTCGCGACTACGCCAGGAGCTGACCGACCTGTACATCGCGCAACTCAAGACGATCTGGAAGCATGCCGGCGTCGTGAAGGACGTCTACCGGACCGGACGGCACGCACTCTACCGAATGTTGTTCGCGTCCGACGACCCGGGCGCCCAGCGGATCGCAAGCTGGGCGCGTCGTCAAGGGGGCCGCGAGCAGCAGCTCGATCAGCAGTTCGGACTGGAGCTGTAGCCGGCCAGCGTGCGGTGGTTCGATGCCACCGACACGTGGCCCGCACCGGCCTTCTCTAACGCGACTGGGTATTCGTTCCACTCCCGGCCGTCGAGCAGCCGCCCGCCGGACTTCGGCGTCCAGCCGCCCCACTGCTTCCAGAAGAACGCGATCCCGCGCTCCCCGCATCGGTCGCGAAGCGAGCGTGCCCACTGCGGGTCGCACCGCCGATGCCCTCGTCCGCTCTCACCACCGCCGATCACCCAGTCGATCCCCGTGAGGTCGAGATCATCGAGGGGTCCCAGGAGTGGCTCCGCCGAGATGAAGCGCACGCGCGCCCGGGTGATCTGCCTGAGCGCGTCAGCCCGGTGCGCGACGTCGGCGCTCTCGATCGAGGTGCCGATCCAGATGTTCGGCGTCCACTCGAGCCGGTCGGCGTATCGCAGCGCGCGCTCGGGACGCTTGGTGAGCACCTGGAACTGGTGCTGCGGCGCCCGATGCATGACGTCGAACACGCGCCGGATCATCTCCAGCGTGAAGTGCGCGTGGAAGACGTCACTCATACTGTTGACGAAGATGCGCCGTGGGTCCTTCCAGCGGATCGGCTGGTCGAGCCGGCCTTCCCAGAAGCGCGGCGCGAACGGGTCGGCGCGGTTCTCGGGCGTGTCCTTAACGGGAAGGCCCTTCAGGTAGACGTCGCGTGTCTTCGTGTGCGCGAGCGTGAAGGCGTAGCAGTGGTCGCAGCCGGAGGAGATCTTCGTGCACCCCGTCATGGGGTTCCACGTCTCATTTGTCCACTCGATTTTGGTGGGACTCATGGCTTCCACCTCACGAGGTGAAGAGACCGCAGTCGGCTAGGATAAGTACATCTCCCAGTGCGTCATGAATGGTACGCCCTGTCGCACTGAGCCATTCGTCGAGCTCGCGATCGCGCTTCGAATTGTTACAGGACTGGCAGGCAGGCACAATGTTGCCTGGCGAAGTCTCTCCGCCTCGAGCCACCGGTATCACATGGTCCCAAGTCGTTGCGGGCTGATCACAGTACGCACAACAACCTTCGAATTGCTCGAGGAGCATCTGCTGCCCGACCTGCGGCACAGGCTTCACGCCCCGCTTTCGGGCGTGCACACGCTGTGAGATTGCCCGGTTCGCCCCGCGCTGGTACCACTCCCGGTACGCTTCATTTTCATGCAGCCGGCAGAGGCCATTTTTCGTCACTCGCGCGGCGTTCAGCCACTCTCTACATCGCCTGCACCACCGGAGCCCTTGCGCTGCCATTCTCCGCCGTAACTGCGCGCCGGGGCCATCAATGCGCTTGCGACGATAGTAGCGAGTCCGACGGCCGTCACGATCCACCATCGGTGTGGCGTCCGTCCACTCGGCACCGGTCGTGGTCGAGCTCATGGGTCGCTCCCTGTGCGGGTTAGCGTGGCACACATCAATACCCCGGGGCCGCAGAGGAAGACCCCCTGGGGGTACATCGACCGCTCCGACGGCGCCGAATATGGCGCCGCTTGGCCACCTCGCAACCGGCGGCGGTTGCGAGTCGCGTGCAGCCGCAAGCCGCCACGTTCGCGCCCGACCCCGATCCACGCTATATAGCCCGCCATGCCTCACCCTTTCACCGACCTCATTGACCTCGCCGCCGAGCGACTCGGCGGCGCCGTGCTCGTCGCCAACGATGAGTTCTTCGCGCCGAAGGAAGGCCTGCTCAAGGCGTCGCCGGCCGAGTGGCGCGAGGGCGCGTACACCGAGCGTGGCAAATGGATGGACGGCTGGGAGACACGCCGCCGCCGCTCGCCCGGCTACGACTGGTGCATCATCCGCCTCGGTCTTCCCGGCGTGGTGCGCGGTGTGGTCGTGGACACGTCCTTCTTCCGCGGCAATTTCCCGGAGAGCTGCTCGCTCGACGGATGCGCAGTGTCCGGCACGCCGACGCCCGAGGAGCTTGTTCGCACGGACATCTGGACCGAGGTGCTCCCGATGAGCCGGCTCGCGGGCGACAGCCGCAACGAATTCGCCGTGGCCGCGCCGGGGCGGTTCACGCACCTCCGCCTCAACATCTTCCCCGATGGCGGCGTCGCCCGCCTCCGCGTGTTCGGCGACGTGATCCCCGATCCGGCGCGCGTGGATGGCTCGCGCGGGGAAGTGGACCTCGCCGCGATGGAGAACGGCGCGTACGTGACACGCTGCAGCGACATGTTCTTCGGTCACCGCAACAACCTCATCCTCCCCGGCCGCTCGACGCACATGGGCGATGGCTGGGAGACGAAGCGCCGCCGCGGGCCCGGGCACGACTGGACGATCGTCCGCCTCGCCACCACGGGCACCATTCACCGCGTGGAAGTGGACACCGACCACTACAAGGGGAACGCGCCCGCCGAGTGCTCGCTCGAGGGGTGCGCCGAGCCAGCGGGCGCGACGTCCGGTGATCTCACCGATGATCTCACCGATGATCTCACCGACGGCGCGCGCACGTGGTGGGAGCTCATGCCGCGTACCGCCCTCCAGCCACACACACGCCACCATTTCGAGCGCGAGATCGCCCGCACCGTCCCTGTCTCGCACGTGCGCTTCAACATCTACCCCGACGGCGGCATCGCGCGGCTCCGCCTCCTCGGCACGCCGGCGCCGCGCGGCGCGGCGTGACCGACGCGGGGGACGACGAAGCGATCGCGCGCCTCGATGCCCTCCCGCGCGCCGAAGCCGAAGCCGCGCTCCTCGCCTGCTGCGGCTCCTCGCGGTGGGCGCGGCAGGTGGAAGACCGGCGCCCCTTCGCGAGTGCCGACGCGCTGCGCGCCGCGGCCGACGAGGTCTGGTGGAGTCTCGGGCCTGGCGACTGGCTCGAGGCGTTCCGCGCGCACCCACGCATCGGCGAGCGGGAGGCCGCTGCCCCGCGCGGCGCCGGGTCGCGCGCCTGGTCCGATGGGGAGCAGGCGGGGATGCGCGATGCCGCGGCCGAGGTCCGCGCCGCGCTCGCCGAGGGCAATCGCGAGTACGAGGCGCGCTTCGGCCACATCTTCATCGTCTGCGCCACCGGCAGGAGCGCTGGGGAGATGCTCGCCCTCCTCACGCGCCGGCTGGGCAATGAGCCAGCCGAGGAGCTCCGCGCCGCCGCGGAGGAGCAGCGGAAGATCACGCGGCTCCGGCTCGACAAGCTGCTCGACACACGCCCGGCTCCGGCGCCGTGACGGGCCGAGTCCGCTAACCCATTTCGCGCCCACTCGGCATCCGCCGCGCCACGCGGCTGAGTTATCTTGTTCCGCGTCATCCCTCGTAACTCCTCGGCGCCGTGTCATCGTGCCGGGGATCGGAAGCACGCATCACCCGGTCACCGACGTGAGAAAGACCTTCAAGCAGATCCTGGCCGAGTACGGCCCTATCGCGCTCGCCGTCTACCTGCTCCTGTTTACCGTAGTGCTCGCCGCGTTCTGGATGGCGATCAGGTTCGGCTGGCGCACTGAGAGCGTTGCGGGGAACGCCGGCGCCTTCACGGCCGCCTACATCGCGACGAAGCTGACGCAGCCGCTCCGCATCGCGGCCACGCTCCTCATCACGCCGCTCGTCGCGCGTGTCTACGAGCGGATGCGGCCCGGCGCCGCGCCGCGGGCCTGACCGCCACGCCGAGCACCGAGCCGTGGTGATCGCCGAGCGCCGATGAGCGCCATCACCACGCACGTCCTCGACACCGCGCTCGGGCGGCCGGCGGCCGGCGTGCGCGTGGTGATCGAGCGCATCTGCGGCGAGCACGGCGCGCACACGCTCGCCGAGGGCGCCACCGATGCGGACGGGCGCGCCCGCGAGCTGCTCCCCGCCGGCGAGCCACTCGCTGCCGGCGCATATCGCCTCGTCTTCGATACCGGCGCCTACTTCGCCGAGCGCGGCGCGGAGGCGTTCTACCCGTCGATCACGGTCGTCTTCGAGGTGCGCGATGGGGCGGCGCACTATCACGTGCCCCTCCTCCTCAGCCCGTTCGGCTACTCCACCTACCGCGGGAGCTGACGCCGTGCCCGTCACCCTGGTGCGCGACAACTACGGGAAGGAGCGCGTGCGCCTCGTGAAGGTCACGCGCCACCACGACCGGCACGACATCCGCGACATTACCGTCGGCATCCGCTTCGAGGGGGACTACGCGGCCGTGCACTCGGCGGGGGACAACTCGACCGTCCTCCCCACCGACACGATGAAGAACACGGTCTACGCGCTGGCGCACGCGCACCCGCTCGATGAAATCGAGCGATTCGGGGCCACCCTCGCGCGCCACTTCCTCGGCGCCACCACGCACGTGTCGCGCGCGCGCGTGGAGATCGCCGAGCACGCCTGGTCGCGAATGATCGTCGGCGGCCGCCCGCACGATCATGCTTTCACGCGCGGCGGCGACGCGCGGCGCGTGGCACGGGTGACGGGCATGCGCGATGGCCCGGGCGAGCGGCTCACGGTCGAGAGTGGCATTCGCGACCTCGTCGTCCTCAAGACGTCAGGCTCCGCCTTCGAGGGCTACCTGAAGGACCGGTACACCACCCTCCGTGAGACGAGCGACCGCATCTTCGCGACCGCCGTATCCGCCATCTGGCGCTACGTGGAAGAAGACGTCGCCTACAACACGCAGTGGCACGGCGTGCGGCAGCTCATCCTCGAGACCTTCGCCGACCACGACAGCCGCTCGGTGCAGCACACGCTGCACGCGATCGGCGACGCGGTGCTCGAGCAGTGTCCGGAGATCGCCGAGATCGCGCTCTCGCTCCCGAACAAGCACCATCTGCTCGCGGATCTCTCGCCGTTCGGGTTGGAGAACGCGAACGAGATCTTCATTCCCACAGACGAGCCGTACGGCCTGATCGAAGCGGTCGTAGCCCGCGCGCGGTAGGGGCTGGCCTCGCCTCGACCTCTACGATCCGGCTCGCCCCCGCAGGATCGTCACGAAGCTCCGGCTGCGCAGCTCGCCCAGTGTGAGTCCCGTGCGGGTGAGCGTCTCCTCCTCCGCGAGCGCGCCGCAGTTGATTCCGCGCAGGAAGAAGTTGAGGAGCCCCTGCCCCGTCGCCGCGTCGTCGAACGTGTCGCCTACCAGCGTCGCCTGCGCCGCTTTCTCCACGAAGTTGCGAAGGCGATCGCCCGCCGCGTCGAGCCCGCCGAGGAAGAAGGCATACACCGCGGCGTAGCGCGTTGGGAGTTGCGCCGGGTGGAGGTCCCACCCCTGATAGAAGCCGCGCACGAGGGAGTCGTGGACGTCGTCGTAGTGCAGGCGCCACGCGCGGTGCACGCTCGCCACGTTCTCGCGCTCGTCCTCCGCGCTCAATGCCGCGCCCGGCGCGGCGCGGCGCGGCGGCACCGGGAGCACGGCTGTGGAGCCATCGGAGAGCCAGAGCCCCGTGCCCGCGTACGCCACCTGCATCATGTGACGCGCGAAGTCGCACGCCGGGTGACGCATGCGCTGGTGCGCCGAGGTGATGTTGACGCCGGCCGTGTAGTCGTAGGTGCCGAAGTGCGCGGCCGTCGCGCGCCCGCGCGCCGCGTCGAGAATCTTGGGGAGCGCCGACTCGCCGCGCGCATCGAGGATCACCTGCGGGGTCTCGATCATCATCTCGAAGCGGAGCGCACCAGGCGCGAGCCCGAGCGCGGGCTCCAGCGCGTCGAGCACGCTCGCGAAGTACGCCACCTGCTCGGCGATCGTGATCTTGGGGAGCGTGAGCACGAAGTTCTGCGGGAGCCGGCCGCTCGCTTCACGTACGAGCGTGGCGAGGAAGATGCGCAGCGTCCGCACGCTCCGGCCGCGCAGCTCCTCGGTCAGTGGCTTGATGCGGATGCCGATGAAGGGCGGGAGCGTGCCCGCCTCCATCCCGCGCGCCACCTCGGCCGCCACCGACGCGGCGTGGCCGTCCTCCTCGGCATCGGGGCGGTTGCCGTAGCCGTCCTCGAAGTCGATGCGGAAATCTTCCACCGGCTCGCGGCGCAGCTTCTCGACAACGCGCTCGTACACCCGGTGCGCGAGCCACGCGCCGCCGCTCCCGCCGCGCCCGGCGGCGCTCTCGGCCTCCACCACGGTGTGGAGGAGCGCGCGATCGGGCGACGCGTCCCACCGCTCGGCCCCCGGCAGTCCAACAGCACGTGCGAAGGCGAGCCAGTCGGGCGCGAACGCGTCGAGCGACCGGAGCGCGGCCGCGCCGAGCTTGGGGACGGAATCGCGCGAGAAGAGCTGCGCGCCACCGTAGACCGTGTGCACCGGCTGGCGCCCCCCGTGCTCGCCGCGAAACCGCTCGGCGAAGGCGCGGTTCGCCGCGCGGAGCGCGTCATCGGCAGGGAGTGTGAGCATCGCGTCAGCAAGGGCTGCGTCGAGCTTGATGTCAGGCATCGCGGTCATGAAAGGTTACTGAGTGACATAACTGGCGGCGGCACTTCGGGCGTTCGTCATCAGGTCGCATGCTACCGCGCGCCAGGCGGCGGCGCGACCGACTGGAAGCGAGAGAGCCGCCCGGGCGGACCCGGGCGGCTCTCTCGGCGCTACGCCCTCCCGCGCGGGGCGGGCGGACTCCTCAGCTCGTTACGAGCAGCGCTTGTTGTTGCAGCTCACGCCCTGCGAGCTCTGCCCCGACTGATTCACCGTGTCCGTTACCGTCAGGGTGACGGTGTACGACCGGTTCCGCTGGTAGGGGTGCGACACCGTCTGGCCGCTTCCCGTCGCGCCGTCGCCGAAGTTCCAACTGTAGCCGTTGATCCCGTGGTCGTCCGACGAGCCGGTCGCGTTGAACGTGCACGTGAAGCCGGAGCAGCTCTTCGTGAAGCTCGCCGTCGGCGGAGTGTCCGCCGGCGGGGGCGGCGGGGGCGGCGGGGGCGAGCCGCCGCCGACGAGGCCGATCGTGTACAGCATCTTGTTCGGCGTCCCGTTGATCATGCCGGTGAGCGTGTTGGCGATCGTATTGTTGAGGACCGCCGTCTGTGCTCCCGTTGCCGTCGCCGACGTGTTCGCGCCGCGGTAGAGTGCCAACGCACCGACGACATGCGGCGTCGCCATCGAGGTGCCGCTGATCGTGTTCGTGGCGGTAGTGCTCGTGTACCACGCCGACGTGATGCTGACGCCGGGGGCGTTGAGGTCCACGCAGGTGCCGTAGTTGCTCCACGAGGCCTGCGCGTCGGTCGAGCTCACGGCGCCGACGGTCAGCGCCTCGGTCACGCGCGCGGGCGACTGGGTGCAGGCGTCGAGCGGGCGGCCGAAGATGTCGCCGTTACCGGCGGCGATGCCGTAGCTCACGCCGCCATTGGCCGAGGCGATCGAGTTGCGCACGGCCTGGTCGAGCGAGCTGGAGGCGCCGCCACCCAGGCTCATGTTGGCGACCGCCGGGCTCGCGTGGTTGGCCGTCACCCAGTCGATGCCCGCGATCACGCCGGAGGTCGCGCCGCTACCGCCGCAGTCGAGCACGCGCACCGCGACGAGTGTCACCGCCTTGGCGACGCCGTACGTCGCCCCCCCCACCGTGCCGGCGACGTGCGTGCCGTGCCCGTTGCAGTCGTCCGCCGAGCCGCCGTCCACCGCATCGTAGCCGGAGGTCGCACGCCCGCCGAACTCGGTGTGCGAGAAGAGAATCCCCGTATCAATGATGTACGCCGTGACGCCCGCGCCATCCCCCTCGTAATCGTACGTGCTGTTCGCCGGCCCGTCGGTCTGGTCGATGCGCGAGATCCCCCACGTGGCGCCAGTCTGCGTCCCGCTGGCGACGGCATACATCGGCAGGTCCGGCTCGATGTACGCCACGCTCGGCTCACTCCGCATTGCTTCCACGACGGCGTCCGGGAGGTCGGCCGCGAAGCCCTTGAGCGCCTTCTTGTACGCGAAGGTGAGCTTCCCGCCGTGCTTCTGCACGAGCGCCTGCGCCAGCCCGGGCGCGTCGGCCACCGCGTCATTGAACACGACGATCCACTTGCCATCCGCTGCCTTGTTCTGCGCCAGCGACGGGCCAGCGGCCTTGGGGGCAGTCACAGGGCTGACCGCGTCGGAGCACCCGACCGTCACGAGCACGCCCATCCCCACCGCCGCGCTCAGGATTCGCTTCATCACATCACTCCGTCGAGAATGTACAGAGCTCCACGAGCACCTACCCGCGGAGAGAGCAGCCGAGCCACAGAGGCTCGGAGGGGAAGACACCACGGAAGGACCAGGGTGACGCAGTGCGGACGAGACCGACCGCCCCCGGCGGACGACCCTGGGCCGGGGTGGCGCGAAGCCTAGGTACGCCTGGGCGACGTGTCAAGCGCCGGAACCAGCCGGCTCCGCCGCTCACCGCGGCTGCCCAGCGCTCTACCGCAGCGACCGAGCAGTTCGCCGCACACGGGGCCCGGTCATCACCCGTTGTAGATCTCTCCCCCACGAGCCCGGTAGAGCTCGAGCACCGCGCGCGCCTCCTCGCGACACACCCCGCGCACGATCTCCACACCGCGCCGCGCGAGGTACTCATACGACTCGGGGAAGACAGGGCCCTCGTCGAAGTCGAGCCGGCACGCGTCGTCGCGCGTCGCCCCCCACACGAGGCGGCTCACGCCGCTCCACAGCGTCGCGCCCAGGCACATCGCGCACGGCTCGCACGACGTCACGAGCTCGTGACGCGGCATCCCCTCGGCCCCCAGCGTATAGGAGCCCAGTCGTGCCTGCGCCATCATGAAGGCGACCATCTCCCCATGCAGCGTGCAGTTGGCGAGGCGCACGACACTGTTCGTCCCCACCGCCACGAGCCGCCCGCCGTCTCGCTCGAAGATCGCCGCCCCGAACGGTCCCCCCGTCCCCCGCGCGATGTTCTCCCGCGAGAGCGCGATCGCGAGGCGCATCCGCTCCTCGTCGCTCCCGTAGACGCGCTCCCACTCCACGAGCCCGTCCACCCACGACGGGAGTGACACTCGCACATCCGGCTGGCGCATCCCACCTACTCTCCTTCCCGCTGACCCGGCCACCCCTCTCGCGTCGCATCGCCTCGCATCACCTCGCACGCCCCCGCCGAACGTTCGTCGCGCGCGGCGCGGCGCGAAAGGGCGCCGGCGTGACGGGGCTTGCCGCGCCGCCCCGGTAGGCGTACACTCGCGCGCTCATGGCCCGCCCCTTCACCAGACGCGAATTCATGATGCTCGCCGGCGGCGCCGCGGGGATGGCCTGCTGGAGCGGCGCCCGTCGAGCCTGGCCGGCTGGCGGCGTGGCGCCGGCCGTGGGTCCCACCGAGGACCCCACCGAGGGCCCCGTCGTCCTCTTCCAGGGCGACTCGGTCACCGACGGCGGCCGTAACCGCGCCATCACCACCGCCAACACACCCGCGGCACTCGGCACCGGCTACCCGCTGCTCGTCGCCTCCGCGCTGCTCCGTGCGCGCCCCGGGCGCGGGTACCGCTTCTTCAACCGCGGCGTGAGCGGCGACAAGGTGCCCGACCTGGGCGCGCGCTGGGATGCGGATACCCTCGCGCTCCGGCCCGATGTGGTCAGCGTCCTCGTCGGCGTGAACGACTTCTGGCACAAGCGGCTGCGCGGCTACACAGGCACCGTCGCCGACTTCGAGACCGGCCTCGCCGACCTGCTCGCGCGCACGCGCTCGGCGCTCCCCACGGTGCGACTCGTGGTCGTCGAGCCGTTCGTGCTCCGCGCGGGCGTGGTGAAGAACGACTGGCTCTCCGAGTTCGGCGAGCGCCGCGCCGCCGCCGCCCGCGCGGCGCGCCGGGCGGGCGCCACCTTCGTCGCGATGCAGCGGGCGTTCGACGAGCTATCGGCGCGCCAGGCGCCGGAGTACTGGGCGGCGGATGGCGTCCACCCGACGCCCGCCGGCCACGCGGTGATCGCCGAGCGCTGGCGCGAGGGCGTGGCACTGTAGGCGCCGGCCGCCCATCACTCCATCGCGTCAGTGCATCCCGTCAGTCCATCCGGAACTCGCGGGAGAACGCCACGGCGAACGAGAAGGTCTTTGCCCGGCTCCGCGTCTCCATCATGTCGGCCACGCGGCCGAGCCGGGTCGGGATGCTGAGCACCCGCTCCTGCGCGAGCTTCCCGATGTCGTGCAGCCCGGTCATCGTGTCGATCGCCCAGAAGCGGATCTGCTCCTCGACGATCCGGAGGTAGTCGCGCGGCCCGTAGATCCCGGCGCGGCGCACGACGTCGGCCATCTCGCGGAAGTGCGGCATGTTGATGCCGGGCATGTCGATGGAGGGCATGACCGCCGCGGCCGACTCCAGCGCGCGGTTGGGGTCGCGCTCGAGGACGGCCTTGAAGATCGAGCGGTAGAAGGTGTAGTGCCGCGCCTCCTCCTTCGCGACGTTCGACAGCACGACCCCGATCGTCGGCTCGTGCTCCGCGGCCAGCTTCCCGGTGTTCGTGTGGCTCACCTGCGTCGCCCGCTCCTGCAGCGTCGTGTAGACGAACACGCGGTAGGGGTCCCTGTCCCACGCCGGCTCGAACCCCGCCTTGAGGTACTCGAACTGCATCCGCTCGAGCACGGGATTCTCGAGGAGCCGGCTGTCGCGCGAGTAGTCGTGCAGCACCGCACCGTGCCGGTCCTCCTCCGCGGTCCAGAGGTTCGTCCAGCGAGTCCAGAAGCTGTCGCTGCCGAGATATGCGGCGAGCAGGCGGTGGAAGTGCGGCAGCCCTTCCTCGGTGAGGAGGTTGAGGGCGAGCCCGACCTGCACCGGGAGGCCGATCCCGCGTGCCCGCTCGCGCAGCTCGCGGAGGTAGAGGTCCGGGTCGGTGTCGGGCGCGGGAGCGAGTAGCTCGCTGGGGAACCAGAGCACACGCTTCGCCTCGTGCGTTTCCATCAACTCGTGAACGAGCGGCTCGAGGTCGGCGAGCACTTCGACTTTGGCGAGCGTTTCGGTGTCGGGCATTCTTGGGATTCCTTGGGGTGATCCGCCACGTCGGCCGCTGCCAGCCGCGTAGGCTCAGCGTCCCGTTAGGCCGCTATGCGGCGTATAGACAGTGTACTAGAGCTTAGTGCTGCTTTGTCAGAGTGCCGTAGCGAACTGAACGACCCTGCTGGTAACTGACGGGACTTTCACCACTTCACGCTCTGCTGAGTCCGACTATCGAGGGCAGGCTTCGCAGACGGTCACGAGGCGTTCGACAAAGCAGTCCTGTATGCGCGTCAATGAGCTGCTACGAAGTAGCATAATGCCGTCGCGCAGCTGCGTATAATGCCGTCGCGCAGCTGCGTACCATAGACCGTAGACAGACCGTAGACCGTCGGCTCGTTAGACCGCAGCAGCCCAGCCGCCAGGCCACACACGCGCTCTTTGGCGGTCAGACAGAGGCAAGGAGATCTTCGACGGAAGCGTTGAGGACATGCCAACTCATCTTACAGGTATGCTCGTCGAAGTTCGCGCCACTCCGCGTTTGTTCGTAGCGATGTACAACGTTGCGTGACTCACGGAGCGCGTGGCTGAACTTTCCGCGATCCGACTTCAGCCAACCGACTTCGACCGCGACCTCTATGAGCTGATGTAATGTCCAGTCGTGAATAGCGCGACTGCTGCCATCTTTATTTTTCGCAGCGCCTCTCGCCTGATACGCGGTACCTGGGCTCATCGAACAGCGAGCCAGTAGCAAAGCCTCCAGTATGCTGCCCATGATGATTACAGCGGCGAGATACGCCGAGGCGTGCTGACACTTCTGCGCTTCGAGCCACCGGTCCCGAATCACAGGCTCGAGATTGGGCAGGATGCCTGCAAGCGCAGTCAGATCAGGCGCTCTGTAGAGTCGCTTTTTCGGCTGGAATGCGCCGCCATCAAGAAAGCGGAGTGCTGTGGAGCAGTAGTTCGCGAGCGCTTCCAGGCGGACTCGCCGGCTATTAGCCTCGAAGTCCTCGTCCCTCTGCATTGCCTCAAGAAGTCCTATCGCGTCGGCCTCCTTGAGAACCATCTGGACCTCGCGGACTTTGGCGTCGACCGCGCGTAGTCCCGAGAAACGTCCTGTAGCCGCCGATCCATCCGGTTCGGTGATATCTGCCAGGACTGCACTGATGAGTGCCTTGAAGTGTGCTGTGTCTAGCACCATGGGGCGAAAGCTAGCGCGGTCTCCAAAGACAAACGAGAAGACCGTTGCAGCCCGCTCACTCGGCCCGCGACTGCCAGTGCTGGGGATCCCGGCTCGAGTGTACCACCGCGAGTACGACTACCTCGCCTTCCTCTTCGCAGAAGAATACGCCGTACGGAAAGCGCCGCAGCAGGGCGCGCCGCGTGCGTCCGCGAACGACGGGATAGAGCGCTGGCGTGCGCCGGACCGCGGCGAAGACCGCCTCGGCGGCGCGCAGGAACGCGGGCCCCAGGCCGGGGCCCTGGTCTTCGTACCAGTCGTGGGCCTCGGTGAGCTCGCGCGCCGCGGCGGATCGGACGACGAGTCGACGGTCGCGACCGAGCCCCCGCCCGGATGCGCGGCGGGGCACGGGCCGCTACGGCGTGCGCCGGCGCGCGGGGTCGAGGATCTCCGCCCTGACCTGCTCCCACGGGATCGCCGAGCTAGGGTCGCGCTCGTGCTCGGCGAGCCGACGATCGAGCTCGGCTGCTAGCGCCGGGGTCATCGGAAACACCTCGTCCGGACCGTCCTGCGCGATCGAGTCCCAGAGGTCCTCGACCAGTTGCAAGCGCTCCGCGATGCTCAGGCGGCGGAGGGTTTCGAAGTCGAACACGGGGGTCGCCATACGGCACAATCTCCGAGCGGCGACGGTCGCGCGCAAGTGAACTTTCAGCGTCCGCCCAACGCTCGTTCCACCCCAAAGTGATGTGAGCGCGCGGCAATCGGTAGGGTCGCGGCGCACCTCGCCCCTCAATCCCCGCGCAGCGCCTCCACGGGGTTGGCCGTCGCGGCGCGGCGGGCTGGTGCGTAGGCGGCGAGCGTGGACACCGCGACGAACGCCGCGGCGACCGCTGCGTACGTCACCGGATCATGCGGACTCGTCGCGTACAGGGAGTGCGCGAGCACCGTGGAGCCGAGCGCGGCCAGCCCCACGCCGATCAGGATCCCCATGCCCACCGGGCGCAGCCCGCGCCACACGGCGAGGCGGACCACATCCGCCGGCTGCGCACCGAGGGCGAGGCGCACGCCCATCTCGCGCCGGCGCCGGGCCACGCCGTACGCGACCACGCCGTAGATCCCCACGATCGCGAGTGCGGCAGCCAACCCCGCGAACGTCGCGAGGAGCGTGGTGTTGAGCCGCTGGGCCGCGAGCGACGACCCCACCACTGTCGCGAGCGAGGCGACGCGCGCCAGCGGCAGGTCGCGGTCCACCTCGAGCACGGCGCGCCCTACCGCCGGCACGATCGCCATGGGGTCGCCGCTCGTGCGCACGAAGAGGTTCATCCCCGGAAAGGGGTCTTGCGCGAACGCGTAGTAGAGCGATGGCGCGGCGGGCTCCGCGAGCCCGGCGTAGCGCACGTCGGCCGCGACGCCCACCACAGTCATCCAGTACTCCCCATCCAGCGACACGCGCTGGCCGAGCGCGCGCTCCGGCGGGCCGCCATTGGCGAGCAGGCGCCGCGCGAACGTCTCGTTCACCACGGCCACGGGCATCGTGCCATCGCGGTCGGCGGGGGTGAATGCGCGACCCGCCCGGATCGGCACACGGAGCGCGGCAAAGTACCCGGGGTCCACGCGCGTCTGCTCCGTGATCGGGGTCTGCCCCTCTGGAAAGATGCGCCCCTCGATCATCGTGCTCCCGTTCTGCCGCACGTTGTCCGGCGGCATGCAGTCGCACAGCCCCACCGCGTGCACGCCCGGCACCGCGGCCACGCGCTCCACGATCTGCCCGAACACGAGGCGCCGGCGCTCGGCGTCCGGGTACTTGTCAATGCTCGCGACGACGAGCGCCGTCATCACGCCCTCGGGCTCCACGCCGGGGTCCACGTTGCTGAGGCGTGCGTAGCTCCGCAGCAGCAGTCCCGCGGAGACGAGCAGCACGAGCGCCGCGGCGACCTGCGTCGTCACCAGCGCGTTCTGGAGCGCATGCCCGCGCGGCCCTCCGCCGGCCGACCGTGCGCCCGCGCCGGCGGCGAGCGCCATGCCGCGGCTGCCGGCGCGGAGCGCGGGGGCGAGCCCCGCGAGCACGCCCGTCACGAGCACCGCGGCCGCCGAGAAAGCGAGCGCCCACGGGTCCACGCGTACGTCGCCCACACGGGGGAGCGAGTCGGCGCCCAGACGCGTGATGAGGGCGACGAGCGCGTACGCGAGCCCGACGCCGGCCACGCCGCCCACCGTGGCGAGCGCCACGCTCTCCGTCATGATCTGCCGCGCGATCCGCCCGCGCCCCGCGCCGAGGGCGGCGCGTACGGCGAGCTCGCGCTCGCGCGCGGCCGTGCGGGCGAGCAGCAGATGCGCGACGTTCGCACAGGCGATGAGCAGCACGCACCCCACGGCGCCGAGGAGGATGAGGAGCGAGCGGCGGATGTCGCCGACCATCTGCTCCTTGAGTGGAACGGCCGTAGCGCCGCCCCCCGTGTTCGCATCCGGATACTGCGTGGCGAGGCGGTGCGCGATCCGGTCCACTTCGGCCGCCGCAGCCTCGGGCGTCGCGCCCGTGCGAAGCCGGCCGATTACGCGCTGGAAGCGGCGGCCGCGCGCCTCGCCCCACGCCGGGTCGTTCAGGATGGTGGAGTACGCGGCCCAGAGCTCCACGTCGGGGCGCCCGAAGCGGAAGCTCGCGGGCATCACGCCGACCACGGTGTAGGGCCGCGCGTTCATCCGGATCGCGCGCCCCACGATGGTGGGGTCGGCGCCGAAGCGTCGCCGCCAGATCCCCTCGCCGAGCACCACGACGTCGGCACGCGCGTCCTCGGGAAGGATGGTGCGGCCGAGGAGCGGGCGCACGCCGAGCACGCGCCCCATGTCGCCCCACGTCTGGACGCCCTGCACCTGCTCGGGCGCGCCGTCGCCGCTCACGGTGAAGCGGTTGAAGGCGTACGCGAGCGTCGCCTCGAGCGTGCGCGTCTCGGCCGCCCAGTCGCGGTAGTTGGGAACAGAGACCGGGTTGCGGTCGCCCGGCGTCTGCGTGGAGGTCTCCCAGAGCTGCACGAGCCGCTCGGGCGCGCGGTAGGGGAGCGGGCGCAGGAGCACGCCGTAGACGACGGAGAAGACACCGGTCGTCGCGCCGATGCCGAGGGCGAGGGTGAGAAGTGCCGCGGCGGTGAAGGCCGGCGTGCGCGCGAGCGAGCGCACGGCGTAGCGGATGTCGTACCAGACGGACATGAGTTGCTCCGCGAGCGCGAGGCGTCGCTCGCGGCCGCCGGAGATCTCGCGGCATTCGCCGGCGACGCGGGCGAGGTCGCCGAAGCGC
>JBBJNN010000052.1:35563-37450 GCA_037720885.1 Gemmatimonadaceae bacterium
GCGCCCGCGCCACGCGGCGGGATTCGCTCGCGGAGAGTCCGGCAGCGCGGAGTCGCTCCTCGCGCATCGCCAGGTGGAAGGTGAGCTCGTCGTCCACGTCGCGGGCGACGCGCGCGGCGCGCCCGGGTGGAAGCCGGAGCGCGCGGCGAATGCCGGGCGGGAGAATACCGCTGCGCATCACGCCACGCCGCGCGTCACGCCACGCCGCGGGTCACGCGGTGCCCGGCGACGGCGCGCGGAGGGCGCGGGCGATGGCCTCGGCGTGACGGAGCCAGGTGGGCGTCTCGCGGCGGAGCTGGGCGCGGCCATCACGCGTGAGCGCGTAGAACTTCGCGCGGCGGTTGTTATTGGAGAGTCCCCACTCGGCCTCCACCCACCCGCGGCGCTCGAGGCGGTGGAGCGCGGGGTAGAGCGTGCCCTCCTCGATCAGCACCGTCGCGTCGGTGGCCTGCTCCACCCACTCGGCCACCGCGTAGCCGTGGCGCGGCCCCCACGAGAGGGCCTTGAGGATCACGAGATCGAGGCTGCTGCGAAAGACGTTGAGCTCGGTGTCGGCCATGCACTCTCCCCTTGCGTCGTAAGGGAAGATAGGACGCTTCCCTGTACGAGGCAAGGGGAGCGGCACTCGGCACTCGGCACTCGGCACTGCTGGGGAGTACACCTCGGTACGCGGCTCCCCGTCCCACAGCCGCGTGCCGAGTGTCGAGTCCCGACCGTGTGTCTTTGCAATGTGTGCGCAGTCAGTCGTCGGCCAGACGGAGCGCGCCGGCCTATCGGCTATCCGGTCGGAGGTCATTCACCGCGCTCTTCTTCATGTGTCAAGGGCAGACGCCTATCAGTGGGCCCCTGCCGCAGAAGTGCCGGCCGACGCGCGGCGGCGGACGCGGTGGATGGGAACAGTGGGGGATGTGGCAGCCTATGGGGACAACGCGCAGTAAGGCGGAGGGACTGAGCGATCATGACCTCGTCCTCGCGATGCGGGAGCGGGAGCCGGACGCGGTGCGGGAGTTCATCAAGCGCTTCCGGCCCTTCCTCGCCGCCGAGGCTCGGCGGCTCGGGGTACCGGCGTGGGCGCGTGAAGAGGCGGTGGCAGACTGCCTCACCGACGCGGCGCTCGAGTTGATCGCGGGCCGGGACACCACCATCCCCAGGTCGCTTCCCAAGTATCTGGTAAGCGCGTTGCGCCATGATTTCCTCGACGCGCGGCGTGGAGAGACTCGCCGCGAGCGCCGCGACCAGTGCGCCGCCGAAGCGATGGAAGGCTATGGAGAGCATGCCGTCGCCTCTTCTTGCTCCCAGCACACCCTCCGGGCGAGTTACGGCCCGGCATGGGAGGATGTACCGCTCTCCCCAGCGCTCGAGCGACTGTCGACCATGCTCGGCGAGGGGCTGACGGAGGAGGAGCGGCGACTCCTGGGCTGGGTGGGTAACTATGTCCCGCTTCGGGAGATCGCCCTGTGGCTCGGCGTGAGCTACGCCGCCGCCGCGCAACGGGTGTGGCGGCTCCGCGAGCGACTGCGCGTCGTGGGGACCGAGCACACTATGGCGCAGGACGGGGCCGAGGGTGCGGAATTGCGTCGCTTCGTCCGGTGCACCTCGGTGATGGGCGCGCATGCGGCGGCTGCCGCGCGGGCGTGCGAGAAGACAGGCGGCCTGGGGACGCGTGGGGAGCGCGTCGAGCAGCGACCCGCGCATGCACCGGCGCATCGCGACTCAACGAGGATGACACGCCATGAGTGAGCGTGAGGACGGCACGAAGTCAGCGCGCCCGGCCGGTGACGTGGAACTGTCGGCCGAGGACGTCACGGAGATCGAACGGGAGAAAGACGTTCTGGTGCGCTTGGCCGCGCGGGCCGAGGCGCGCCGGGTCGCCGCGCCCGCGTTCGG
>JBBJNN010000053.1:0-32819 GCA_037720885.1 Gemmatimonadaceae bacterium
GTCGTCCTGGAGCAGTGACGGTACGCGCTGCGCGGGCGGCGCCGGCTGGCCGCCCGCTGGGCGTGGCGGGGCGGGGAGACGCGGCGCGTTCGCCGGCGTGAGGACGGCGAGCACGCCCGGCGCCTTCTCCGCCGCGGCGATGTCCACGGCGCGCACGCGGCCGCTCGGAATCGTGCTCGTCACCATCACGGCGTAGGCCACGTTCGGCACCGGCATCTCGGCCGTGTAGCGCGCGCCGCCGGTCACCTTGAGGCGCCCGTCCACGCGGTCCATCGGCGTGCCCACGCTTGGCGCGGCGAGACCGGGTGCGGCGAGACCGGGCGCGCCGTGCATTGCCGCACCCTTCGTCACGTCATCGGTCACGCCGTCCATCCCGTCATCTCTCACATCGCCCATCATGCCGACACCTCCGTGAGCGCACGCACGAGCGTGCGCTTCGCCAGCTCGATCTTGAAGGCGTTCTGCTTCCTGGGCACCGCGCCGCGAAGTGCCACCGCGGCCGCCGCCCGGAAGGTTGCCGCGGTCGCCGGCTTGCCGATGAGCGCGCGCTCGGCCTCGCGCGAGCGCCAGGGCTTCGTCGCCACGCCGCCCAGCGCCACGCGGGCGTCGCGCACCGTGCCGCCCTGCACGTCGAGCGCGACGGCGGCGGAGGCGAGGGCGAAGGCGTAGCTCGCGCGGTCGCGCACCTTGAGGTAGAGCGAGCGGCGCGCCGCGGGGAGCGCGGGGATGTCGATCGCGGTGACCAGCTCGCCCGGGCGCAGCACCGTCTCGCGCTCGGGGTGCGCGCCCGGCAGGAGATGAAACTGAGCGAACGGGATCGTGCGCCCGGCACCGGCGTTCCGCGTCCGCACGGTGGCGCCGAGTGCGACGAGCGCGACCGCGAGGTCTGACGGGTGTGTGGCGATGCACATCTCGCTCGTGCCGAGGATGGCATGGCCGCGGTTGATGCCCCGGATGGCGGAGCAGCCGGAGCCTGGCTCGCGCTTGTTGCACGGCGTGGCCGTGTCGCGGAAGTACGGACAGCGCGTGCGCTGGAGGATGTTGCCGCCCATGGACGCCATGTTGCGAAGCTGGCCGGACGCGGCCTGCAGGAGCGACTGGCTCACCATGGGAAATTGCTCTCGCACGCGCGCATCCCACGCGACGTCGCTCATGCGTGCGAGCGCGCCGAGCCGGAGCCCGCCACCCGGCAGCTCGGACACGGCGCCGAGGGCGGGGTCGCGGTCGGCGAGGGCGTTGATGTCCACCACGTGCTCGGGCGTCTCGACGCCGAGCTTCATGAGGTCGATGAGCGTGGTGCCGCCCGCCACGAAGCGCGTCGCCGGTGCGGCGCCCGCGCGCACCGCGGCGTCGGCATCCGTGGCGACCGTGTAGTCGAAGGAGATCATGCCTTCATCTCTCGCGTCTCTCGCTTGGTACGTGGCATCAGCGGCGTGGCGTGCCGCCGGTAGGGGCGGGCTGGCCGGCGCGCTGCGACTGGACGGCGGCGACGATCCCCGGGTAGGCGCCGCACCGGCAGAGGTTGCCGCTCATCGCTTCGCGCACGTCGTCATCGTCCGGGCCCCACGGCTCGCGCAGCACGGCGGTGGCCGACATGATCTGCCCCGAGGTGCAGTAGCCGCACTGGAAGCCGTCGTGCGTGAGGAAAGCTTGCTGCATCGGGTGCAGCGCGTCACCCGTTACGCCGGCGGTGGCGGCGAGCCCCTCGATCGTCGTGATCTCCTTCCCCTGCTGCATCACGGCGAAGGTGAGGCACGAGAGCACTCGGCGGCCGTTCACGTGCACCGTGCACGCGCCGCACTGTCCGTGGTCGCACCCCTTCTTGCTCCCGGTGAGCCCCGCGTACTCGCGCAAGGCGTCGAGGAGCGTGACGCGTGGCTCGAGTGTGAGCGCGATGTCTCGGCCGTTGACGCGGAGGGTGGCGGGCGCGGGCGCCCCGATCGCTGTGCCAGCTCCCGGCGCGGAGGCCGTGCGCGCGAGCGGCTCGGCCCGCGCGGCGAGGGGCGTGAGCGCGAGCGCGAAGGCGGCGCCGAGCGCGGTGGCGACGAAGTCGCGGCGGGTCCAGGCGCTGGGCGGGGCGGGGGAGTCTGGCGCGTCGAACGAGACGAGTGGGTCGTCGCGCATCGTGCTGCTCGCGTCGGCCGCTGCGACGCGCGCGTCGCCCGTATCGTCTGGCGGCTCGGCCAGCGCGGCGAGGGCGCGCGAGACGTCGTCCGGGTGGGGGAGCGCGTCGGTGGCGGCGTCGTGCCGCCAGCGGATGGTGCCGCCCTCGTCGATCACGAACACGGCGGGCGCGCTCCCCACGCCGTAGAGTCGGGCGACCTCGCTCGTGTCGCCGGCGATCACGGGAATGGAGAGCGCGGTGTCGGCGAAGGTGAGCTCCTGCCAGGGCCCACTACCGGCGATGCTCAGGAGCTTCGCGCCGGCGAGTCCGGGCGCGCGCGCGATGAGCCGGTTGTAGGTCGCGATGTACTCGGCGCGCGCCGGATCCCAGTGTCCCGGATGGAAAGTGAGGACGACGGGCCCGCCGCGGAAATCGGCGAGCCGCCGCGCGGGTACCGCGCCGGGAACCGCGAAGTCCAGGGCCTGGTCGCCGAGGGCGGGGCTCGGGAGCGCGGCGCCGGGTGACGTGGCAGACGTGTGAGGTATGTGCATTCCGTTCGCCTACGAGTGCTTCAAGGGGGAGCGCGGAACGCGTCGCTGGGCCGCGCGCACCTCAGGGAAGGTAGCGGCGGACCTCGGCGCGTCCAACGGGGCCAGCATCCGGAAAACGTTGCGACCTTGATGCCAGCCAACGCGGTAGTGCTCAACGCCGCGATGAGCCTGGCGGAGGAGTGTCAGGCGTTCACCGCACGCATTCCCCCCTCGCCATAGCGCTCGCCGGCGGCCGCGCCTCTCGGCGCCGCATCGTCGATCGCGCGCATGTCGCCTTCCGTGAGGCCGACCTGCGCGGCGCCCACGTTCTCCTCGAGCCGCGTGCGGTGGCGGGTGCCGGGGATGGGGACGATATCGTTGCCTTGCGCCATCACCCACGCGAGCGCGAGCTGTGCGGGGGTGCACCCCTTCTCGCGGGCGATGGCCTCGACACGTGAGACGAGGTCCAGGTTCTTCGCGAAGTTCTCGCCCTGGAAGCGCGGGTTGACGCGGCGGAAGTCGTCGGCCGCGAGGTCGTCGAAGCGCCGGATCTGTCCGGTGAGGAAGCCGCGCCCGAGCGGGCTGTAGGCGACGAAGCCGATACCGAGGGAGCGACAGGTGTCGAGCAGGCCATCCTCGGGGTCGCGGGACCAGAGGGAGAACTCGGTCTGGAGTGCCGAGATGGGGTGGACGGCGTGCGCGCGGCGGATCGTCTCCGGCGCCGCCTCGGAGAGCCCGAGGTAGCGCACCTTCCCCTCGCGGACGAGGTCGGCCATCGCGCCGACGGTCTCCTCGATGGGCGTGCCGCGATCCACGCGATGCTGGTAGTAGAGGTCGATCGCTTCGACGCCGAGCCGGCGGAGCGAGCCCTCGCAGGCCTGGCGGACGTACTCGGGGCGGCCATTGATGGAGCGGCGTGTGGGGTCGACGGGATCGCGGACATTGCCGAACTTGGTGGCGATGACGGCGCGGTCGCGCGCGCCCGAGCCGCCCCCCGCGGAGCGCACGGCGCGACCGACGAGCTGCTCGTTGGTGAAGGGGCCGTACATGTCGGCGGTGTCGAGCAGGGTGACGCCGAGCTCGAGCGCGCGGTGGATGGTGGCGACGGACTCGCGCTCGTCGCTCGGCCCGTAGAACTCGGACATCCCCATGCAGCCGAGACCGAGGGCGGAGGATGCGAGGCCCTGCCGGCCGAGGGGACGGGTGGGGAGGAGGGGGGTGGGGGTCATGAGTGTCGCCTCGGTAGGTGTGTCGTGCCGAGGCGATGGGGGTGGCTAGTCGCGTGCCAGGCCGTGAATGGCAGGCGGGAGTCGCGTGGGATTCCCCACTCCGGGTGGAGCACCGCCGGTAGCCGATTGGAGGGTGCATCATCAGCGGCGCAGGCGCACGATACGGCGAGCTGATCAGCAGACCGCTCCGCGGAGCAACCGCTGTAGGATTTTGCCGCTGGGCCACAGATGTATCGTGGCCGGCGATTGTGGTCGTACATTAGGCGCGGACTACCTATGGGACTCCATGCCAGTGTCCGACCTCGTGAGGCTGCGTCAGGACATTCTCACCCCGGCCTACAGGGTCGAGCGCGAACTGCTTGCGGCGTACTACGACAAGATCTTCGCGCTCGACTGGGAGACGGGGATGCAGACCCTCCTCGCGCCGCACGCACTGACGAGAGGCGCCCACGCCGGGAACGCCGCGGTCGCCGCGGCGGACATGATCGAGCTCTCCCCGGGCGACTACCAGGACGTCTGAGTCGCGGCTCCGCCACCCAACCATCGTACCCGAGGTGATCCGTGTCGAAGGGAGTTGATCTCGCCGGGAGCAGCCTGTCCGGTCTCGCCTGTCTCGCCGCTGCTGGGTACGAGTTCGTTGCACGGTACTACAACACAAACAACCCGAAGAAGAACCTCACCCGGCAGGAGGCTGAGGCCATCGGCGATGCCGGGCTGAGCGTGGTGGCGGTGTGGGAGAACGGATTCCCGACGAAGGCATCGTATTTCACGCGCGACCGCGGCGCGTCCGACGCGCAGGCTGCGCATGCGTACGCCGCGGAGACGATCGCCCAGCCGCCGGGGACTGCCATCTATTTCGCCGTGGACTACGACGCCACGGCTGGCGATGTGAGCGGGCCGGTCACCGAGTACTTCCGCGCCATCCACGACACCTTCGTTGCCCTCACGACGGCAGACGCATCGTACACGATCGGCGTCTACGGCTCCGGCGCCGTCTGCGTGGCGATGATCGGCGCCGGGCTCGCCCGGTACGGCTGGCTCGCGCAGTCCACCGGATGGCGCGGGTACAAGAGCTTCGCCGACTGGAGCATCAAGCAGGGGAAGCAGCAGACGGTCTGCGGCCTGACCGTCGACGTGGACGAGGGTCGCGGCGACTACGGCGCATTCCGGGTGGCGGTAGCCGCGGCTACACCCGCGGCTACCGCCACCGCCGCGGCGCGGGCTCCCGCACGGCGGCGGACCGCGGCCGCGAAGTCGAGGACGACTCGGTCCCGAGTGCTCGACCGAGGCGGACCGGGCGCGACCACGCCGGCGGCGCCGGCGGCGCCGGCGGCCGCGGCCGACCCGCGGAAGAACCTCGAGAAGGTTGACCACATCGTGGTGCTGATGCTCGAGAACCGCTCGTTCGACCACATGCTCGGCTACCTGTCGCTCGAGGGCGGCCGCGCGGACATCGAGGGCCTGCAGCCGCGGATGAAGAACGAGCACGAGGGCGTGGCGTACGAGATCCGGCATCTCACGAAGACGACCTTCCCGGCGGACCCGTGCCACCGGTGGCAGTGCGTCGCCGACCAGATCAATTGGGATCCAACAGGGCTCGGGGCCATGGACGGCTTCGTCCGCAGCTACGCGCAGCTCTCGCCGCGCCCGAAGCACCTCGGCGCGATCATGGGCTACTACAACGCGGACGACCTGCCGATGTATGACTTCCTCGCCCGCGAGTTCGTGGTCTGCGACCACTGGTTCAGCGCCATCCCCGGGCCGACGATGCCGAACCGGGTGTACTCGCTGTCCGGGGAATCGAACGGCGACGCCAAGAACCGGTCGCCCTTCCCGCCCCCGTACGGGATGGACACAATCTTCGACCATCTCCGCCGCGCGGGACGCACCCACCACTACTACGCTGGCGACTACCTGACGGCGGCGTTGCGCCTGTTCAAGCGCTACTTCCTGAACGTGCGCGAGATCGACCACATGTCCGAGTTCTACAAGCGGGCGCGCGCCGGGAAGCTCCCCTCGGTGTCGTGGATCGATCCTGACTTCGGCATCCGCTTCAAGGGCGACCAGAACGACGACCATCCGCCGGTAAACGTCCGCCGTGGGCAGCGACTGGTGCGCCGGATCTACGAGGCGCTGCGGGCGGGCAAGGACGACCTGTGGCTGAAGACGCTGTTCATCATCACCTACGATGAGCACGGTGGCTTCTTCGACCACGTGCCGCC
This sequence comes from Gemmatimonadaceae bacterium, assembly GCA_037720885.1. Lineage (GTDB taxonomy): Bacteria > Gemmatimonadota > Gemmatimonadetes > Gemmatimonadales > Gemmatimonadaceae > JACMME01. Next base: position 6,086 of record JBBJNN010000053.1, read on the forward strand.
ACCGCCAGCGCAGGATGACCGGGCGGCGGAGAGCCCTTGGATCTTCGGGCGGCGCGGGGTGCGCGTGCCGGCGTTCGTCATCTCGCCGTGGGTGGAGCGCGGCGCGTCGGCGCGCGAGACCTACGATCACACGTCCATCCTGAAGACGATCCTTGAGCGCTTCTGCGTCCGGCCCGACGGGACGATCCCGCGGATGACGCGGCGCGTCGAGAGTGCGCGCGGACTCGCGGACTTGCTGAGTCTCGCCACTCCACGCACCGACGCGGCTGTCGCGCCGGTGATCGAGGACCCACAGCGCGTGTCGTTCGCGGCCGCCTCCCGCGCTGCCGCGCTGGAGAGCGCCGAGGGCCTGGGCGAGATGCCGGCACCGGCGGACCACGAGGACGACGACTACCACGGCAAGCTGCTTCAGTTACGCGCGGCGATGCTGCGCGAGGGGTTGCCGGCCGACAAGCTGAAGGATGCGGCCGACGACACCGGGGAGCTGACGCCGGCCGGTGGCCGGAAGGCGCGAGCGGTGCTCGCGCCGCTCGGAGCCAGCAGTGATGTCGCGCCAGAATCGTCGGACGCGCTTACTGGCGCGCCGAGTACGGCGGCTTCGACGACGGCCCTCGACGACGCCGTGCGTATCCGCGTGGGCGCGCTGGAGATCAGTATTCCAGCAGCACTGGTGCATCCGCCCGGGGTGAGAGGCACGGCGGAGACACCGCGCGCGGCGACGATGCCGCCAGCGTGGCTGGCGGCGGTGGAGGCGCCGGCCGGGCTCGCTCCGGCATTGCGGCCTGACGTCGTCGTCGTGCCCGCCGACAAGGTGCCCGGCGGTTTCGGCGGCTTCGAGATCCGTCCGGACTTCGCTGAGTCGTACCAAGCGGCGTACGCGCAGGTCAAGGCGCTGGGAGGCGTGATCACGTCATTGGGGGCGCTCCGCAGGCTCGACGCCGAGGTGACGCCGGACCGCAGCCCGACCAGTCTGCACTACACCGGCCGGGCGATCGACCTCTACACGAAATCTGGCATGCAGGGGGCGAACGATCCCTACATCGTGGTCCGCGACGGCGGGAGCGACGACTTCCCGCGCTGGGAGGTGTTCTGCGTGAGCGCGACGCCGGACCCCTCGAGCCCGCTGTACGACGAGTCGCTGATTGCCGAGCGCGAGCTGGTGGCGGCGATCTGGGAGGCGGGGACGGGGGTCGTAATGCGGCCGCGACGGGCGCGCTGCTTCAGCCTCACGCGTGTGCTCCGTCAGAACGGGTGGCTCCCCATCCCGTCGCGCTCGAAGTGGCGCGCGCGCTACCTGTCGCTGGAGTGGTGGCACTTCCAGAACCAGGCGGGGCTCGTCGACGGGGTATCGCGATTCGGGGATGAGCTGGAGAAGGTGTGGCCCGCGGACGCGGTGGTGGCGAGCAGGTTGACGCTAGACGCGGTGTGGCGGGGGCAGGGGTTCCGGTAGGGCGGGCGGAGCGCCTGCGCGCTCCGTACTCGGCGGCGTGGGGACGCCGGCGGGACGCACGCGCTACGCGGAAGCGACCGGAGTGCCACGGTACGGACATGTGTCGGGTCTATGATGGACGATGCATCGAGCCTCGCCACTCCTCGAAATCGGCACCGCGGAGACAGCCCATGGCACTACGTGTTCACTTCCCGCGCTCGACTGATGATCGCCCGCGGCCGCTCGGCCGCCGAGCCAGGGTCGCGCGCGCTCTGACATCCTGGTTCGTCGCGACCACCGCCGCGGCGAGCGGGGCAGCCGCCCAGCGCGCGACCATCTTTTACGATCACACTCCGGCCGGCGGCGATGTGTCGTCGCGGCTGTCGTTCCGCGCCCCCGGGAGCGCGACCCGTATCGATCAGCGCCCGCCGCAGCCGATCGAGATTGACCAGGGGGGCCAGCTCTACTTCGTGGTCGAGCACGCGAACCCGCTGCTGTACACGTACGCGGTGACCACGAAGGCGCTCACCGTGAGCCCCTCGCGCTTGAACGACATGGAGAGGGAGTTCGCCGCCGCGCGGGCGGCGCTCAAGACCTCGCTTTGCGCCGACGTCGGGGACCACGGCATGACTGCCGCACTCTCGATCACCGCGAAGGCGGAGCCGCCGAAGTCGACCGGAGTGACGCTGTCGCGCCCGACCGACGGCAAGGACGGCAAGCCGGTGGTCGCGGCCAGCATCGATCCGCAGTCCACGGCGCTCTTCGAGCTCGCCCCCGGCGCCGTCGTGAACCTGCGGATTCAGGACCGGCGCGAGTTCCGGCTCGAGAACGGAGTTGTCCGCTCGAGCCGCGGGTCGCCGACCTTCGACCAGGGGGCGTTCTTCAACGTCCGGCTCACCCGCCGGTCGCCTGTCTGGGCCTCGTTCGGGGTGCTCCAGGCCGATAAGGGGAAGGGCGTCCCCTTCTTCGGGCTGCTCGCCAGGTTCGGGTATTCCCTGTCCGGCGCCCACGCGACGCTGGGCACCGGCGTCACGCTGCTGGACGTCTCCACCGACATCACGCAGGGGAGCGTCGGGCAAGCGCTCCCCGCCGGCGTGGCGACGCTCGACGACATCGTGCGCCGCGAGCGGAAGCCCGCGTACGGGATCACGTTCACGGTCAGCGGCTTCGAGTTCGGGAAAAAGCAGTAGACGGCTCGCCACACCCACATCCGGACCGGCGCTTCGCAGTCGGGAGGCCCGGCTGGACGCTCTGTCCGGTCGTCTGTCCGGTCGTCGGAGGCGCTCGTGAAGCTGGATCACCCTACTACGCGGAGGTAGATGGATGCCGAACTCGGGGAGCCGCCGGGGGAGTAAGAGGGGACGCGGAGCGACGAAACGCGGGCGGTCCGCGACCGCGAAGCGCGGGCGGGTGAAGGCGACCCACACCCGTACGGCCGCCGGCTCGAAGACGGCCCGGTCGGCGGAGAAGGGCGGTCGCCAGGCTGCTGCCGGCGCGCGCAAGCGCTCGGCGGTGAAGAAGGCGGTCGGGTCGGCTCGCATCAACTTCATCCCGAACGACCCAGTCGCGCTTGCATCGGTCCCCATGCGCGTCGTCGAGCCCCGGCCCGACCGGCCGGCGGCCGCCGCGGGGTTCGCGTTCCCGCCGCCGCCGGCGCCGGCCGCGAAGTATGCGCCCGGCACACAGGAGTTTCTCTACTGGCAGTGCCGCGAGGCCGCACTCCTCGCGGTGGAGACGTACGAGACGGTGGGCGGGCCGCTCGGCGCATGGGCGCCTGGCGTGAGTCAACGGCTCCCTGTCCTTCCGGACGACGGCGTCCAGCTCAATGCGTTCTATGACCGGGTCAGTCTGTCATTCTTCGAGCACACCAGCGGCGGCGTTACCACGTTCTCGGGTGCGAGCACCGATGTCGTGGCGCACGAGGTCGGTCACGCTATTCTGGACGCGCTGCGGCCCAGCCTCATCCTCAGCGACATCCCCGAGCACAACGCCTTCCACGAGGCGTTCGGCGATTGTATCGCTCTCCTCACGGCGCTGGCCGACCAGCGGACTCGCACGTCCCTGCTCGCGACGTCCCCCACGCTGGAGACCGCGAACTTCGTCGAGGCCACCATGGAGGACCTCTCCGCGGGCATACGCCGCGCGCTCGGTCCCTCGCACCCGTCGTCCGAGCCGAGGCACGCCTTCAACACGTTCCGCTGGCAGCTCCCGACCACGCTCCCGACCATCGGCCCCCCGGAGCTGCTGACCGGGGAGGAACACAGTTTCGCGCGGGTGTTCACGGGGTGCTTCTACGACACGATCCGCGGCATCTTCGCCGCCCAGCCGAAGAAGACGCCCACGACGCTGTGGACGGCCACGCGGGTCGCGGGTGGCCTCCTCGTCGACGCGGCGCGCGCTGCGGTGGAGCAGACACGCTTCTTCCAGGCGGTCGGGCAGGCGATGGTGCGGGCGGACATGACAGCGAATAGCGGAACGAACCGCGAGGCGATCAAGGCCGCCTTCCTGCGACACGGAATCGCCCTCGGCGCCGGCGCCTCCATGCAGCCCAGCTCGTGGCTCGCCGGTGCGGTGCCGGCAGCCACGCGCGCGACCGCGATCCCCGGCGTGCGCGCGGCCACCTCCGTAGCGAGAGTGCTGTCGCCCAAGGTCATCGCCGACGAGGTTCGGCGGAGGATCGCCGCCCCGAGCGGGGCGCGACTCGAGCGGCACGCCCTGACCATCGCCGGCGAGTCGGTCGAGAAATTCGTGCACCGACGGCACATATCCCTGGAGGGGCTGAGCGAACACCTCGCGGGCGTCGTGGGCAGGGCGCCCGAGCCAATGGTCGTCGGAGGCATCGCCCGGGGGGTCGCCGCCGTGCTCGGCCAGTCCCCGGAGGCGAGCGCGAGCGAGGATGAGGTGCGCTACTTCGTCGCCACCTTGCTCGATCGCAATTCGATTGCGTTCGAAGGGGAGGCGCGCCCGCGGCGGGGCGTACACGCGGCTCACGCGGGCGCCGTGGCAGCCTCCGCAGGGCGGGGAACAGGCGACGCGGGAGCTACGGAAGGCACACCGGTCACCCCTGTCACCGACACGGTCACCCACGTAGTGCGGACCGTTGGTGGGACGAAGATGCTCACCCGGGTGCGCTACGCGTGCGGATGCCACCGGGCTGCACGTCACCACCACTTACTGACTCCGGGGGCACCGTAGCGATCCGAAGTGCGTGAGATCGGCGCGGCGCGGGGCCACAGGGGCGTTGATGCCCCTATGGCCCCGAATCGAAACAGGGTTCGCGGGTACCCGCTATATCGCCGAGAACCGCTTTCGGACGAGGCGCTGTGTTCCATCGGGGCCGCGTTCGAGCACGTGCGTCGCTCCCGGCGGCAGTAGCTGCGAGTCGTCGGCGATCCGGTCGTGGTCGCGGAGCGCACGCACGTGATAGGCCGCTTCGTCCAGCGCCTCGTCCATGCCGGCCCCTCGCGCTCCGCGCGCGCCGGTCCGCACACTCGCCGTCGGGATCGTCACCTCGATGCCCGGGCCGTTCGGCTGCACGGGGTCGGGCACCAGCCCCCGGACGTGCGTTGTCGCGTCGCGGCCCACCTTTCGCTGCGCGGCACCGCGCGAAGCCGCCTTGGGCGACCCTCTGACGGCAGCCGCCGACGTGCGGCCCTTCGCCTTCTTCTTCCCCGCGCCACGGCCTGTAGCGTGTTGAGATCGGCCATCTGTGCGCGCGGCACCTTTGGTTGTCGTGCGCTTCGAGCTGGCACTCTTACCGGTCGTCCGCTTCATCGATGAGACCCCCGAATCGGGCCAGACGGGACGAAGAGATCGTTGCTCTTCGACCGTTCAAGCCTGATCGAATCATATCAGCCCTGCACCGCGCGGGCAAAGGCGCGGAGTCGATGACGTCACCGCGCCTGCGTCTCGAAGAACGCTGGTGTCGGTCCCCCGCGCGACCTTACCTTGCGTCACCCGTTCCCGAGCTGCCCTGCCTGCCCTCCCCCGAAGCCCTCGCCCGCCTCGCCATCGACCGCGCCCTGGCCCAAGCCGGCTGGGAGGTGCAGGACCTCGCCGCGCTGAATCTCGCGGCGGGGCCCGGCGTCGCCGTCCGCGAGTTTCCGCTCCAAACGGGGCACGGGTTCGCCGATTACCTGCTCTACGCGGAAGGGAAGGCCGTCGGCGTCGTCGAGGCAAAGCGGGCGGGGACCACCCTCACGGGAGTGGAGCTTCAGAGCGAGAAGTACGGCGCCGGGCTCCCCGCCGGTATCCCCGCGCCTGTCCGGCCGCTTCCCTTCCTCTACCAGAGCACCGGCGTCGAGACCCGCTTCACCAACCGCCTCGACCCCGTCCCCAAGAGCCGCGACCTCTTCGCCTTCCACCGCCCCGACACACTCGCGGGTTGGATCGCCGCCGAGCCGCTCTTCATGCCGCTCGTCGCCGGCCAGCTCCATCCGCTGTCGCAACGCCCGGCGCGTCCTCTTCCTCGTGGACCGCGGCAACCTCGGCCGGCAGGCCTTGAAGGAGTTCGGGAGCTACCGCACGCCCGGCGACGGCCGGCTGTTCACGGAGCTGTACAACGTCCAGCGCCTCACGAGCAACAAGCTCGACCCCGTCGCCAACGTCGTCATCGGCACGGTGTAGCGCCTCTACTCCATGCTCAAGGGCGAGCCCGAGATGCCGGAGGAGGCCGACGAGGCCTCGGTCGGCGAGGCGGCGCTGGCCGCGGGCGGACTCGACCTGCTGCGCCGCGACCCGCTCCCCGTCGTCTACAACCCGCGCATCCCCGTCGAATCGTTCGACGTCGTCTTCATCGACGAGGCGCACCGGAGCATCTACACGCTCTGGCGGCAGGTGGTGGAGTACTGGGACGCCTTCCTCGTCGGCCTCACCGCGACGCCCTCCAGGCTCACCTACGGCTTCTTCCACGGGAACGTGGTGGCCGAGTATGGGCACGAGGCCGCGGTGGCCGACGGGGTGAACGTGGACTTCGACGTGTATCGCATTCGCACACGGATCAGCGAGCAGGGCGCCACCGTGGAGGCGGGGCAGTGGGTGGACCGGCGCGACCGGGAGACGCGGGCGAAGCGCTGGGAGCGGCTCGACGAGGAGCTGTCGTACGACGCCACCGCTCTCGACGGACGCGAACGGGCGCCGGTTCACTCCGGATCAGACGGCGTGGCTGGAGGCGGTGGTGGACCACCTGGCGGCGAACCTGGAGATCGCGCCGGAGGACTTCGAGTACCCGCCGTTCGCGCAGCGCGGCGGGCTGGGCGCGGCGCACCGGGTGTTCGGCGGGAAGTTGGGGAAGGTGCTGGAGGAGGTGACTGACGTGGTGGCGGCGTGAACGAATACGAGCCACCAAGCGGGTGGGCAGAAGCGACTATCACCGATCTCATCGCAGAGGACGGCGAATTCAGCGATGGCGATTGGGTGGAGTCGAAGGATCAGGACCCAGCCGGTGACGTGCGGCTCATCCAGCTAGCCGACGTAGGCGACGGTGAGTACATGAGCAAGTCGGCGCGCTTCCTTACCAGTGCAAAGGCTCGGGAGCTTCGCTGCACTTTCCTCTGCCGCGGCGACGTACTCGTCGCGCGAATGCCCGATCCACTCGGACGCGCCTGCATTTTCCCTGGTGATCCGAAGACATCTGTCACGGTCGTTGACGTCTGCATTGTGCGCACGGGACCGGCCGGCGCGGACCATCGGTGGCTGATGTGGGCGATCAACAGCCCACAGTTCAGGTCAGCAGTGGCCGCGTTAGAGAGTGGAACTACGCGAAAGCGTATCTCACGCGGAAACCTGGCGACGATTCGGCTTCCGGTCCCTCCGCTCGCCGAGCAGCGCCGCATCGTCGCCGCGATCGAGGAGCACCTGTCGGACCTCGATGCGGCGGTGGCGGGGCTGGAGCGGGCGCGGGCGAACCTGAAGCGCTACGTCGCCGCGACTCGAGAACAAGTGATCCGTCAGCACCCTCGCGTCGCTCTCGGTGACTTGTTGGCTGAGCCGCTATGCAACGGGCGGTCAGTGCCTACGGCGCACACGGGTTTCCCGGTGCTCCGCCTCACCTGCTTGCGCGCGGGTCGTGTCGATCTCGTCGAACGGAAGATCGGTGCTTGGACAGCGAGCGAGGCGCGCCCACACCTGGTGCGAGAGGGCGACTTCTTGATTGCGCGCGGGAATGGGTCTCGCGCACTCGTGGGGCGTGGTGGACTCGTCGGGCCAGTCGACGATCCGGTCGCGTTCCCGGACACGCTCATTCGCGTCAGGCCTGACGAGTCACGCATCACCGGGTCGTACCTCCGGCTCGTCTGGGACAGCATCGGTGTGAGCCGCCAGATCGAGGGTTTCGCACGCACGACAGCGGGGATTTACAAGATCAACCAGCGGGACCTCGAAGCAACAATGCTTCCAGTCCCGGAGAGCGTAGCACAACAACGCACCATCGTCGCCGAGGTCGAGCGCCACCTCACCGTCGCGGACCGCACGGCCGCCGAGATCGACGTGCAGCTCGCTCGCGCCGCGAGGCTCCGGCAGGCGATCCTCAAGCGCGCCTTCGAGGGGAGGCTCGTGCCGCAGGACCCGGCGGACGAGCCGGCGAGCGTGTTGCTCGACCGCATCCGCGCCGAGCGCGCGGCGGGCGGGGATGGCTCGCGTCGCGGCGGGCGCCAGCGCCGAGCCGCCAGGAAGCGCGGGTAGCGGGGTAAGCGGATTACGCGCCAGAGGCCGGCGAGTGAACGAATTACGCACTGACCCGGCTCCGGTGAACGTTTTGCGCGGCCGGTGAATGTCGCGGTGTATCTGATGGATTGGGATCCGGCCGCTCCGGCTATATACTAATTCTGTCAGAATTAGTATATAGCTAGGATTTCAAGCCGTCGAATGAAGATTCCTGTCTCGCCTCCACCACTTCACGAGCTCGTCGCGCGCGTAGCGGCGAGCCCGGACGGCGTACGCCGCTACGCGCATATCTTCGACCTCGATGGCATCGGTCCCGCCCCGGGTGGCGAGTACCGGCACTGGGATACCTTCCGCCAGGTCGCTCCCCCGGCCGGTCATACCGTAGAAGAAGCGTGGCTGGCCGTGAAGCTCGCGCGGCAGAGTCTCTACCGCCGGTTGCCGCTCGCATCCGCGAGCGGCAAGCCCTTCGTCTACGCGCTCCCCAACCCGGCGCTCGAGATGCTCCACCGCGTAGACCGCGATGCGGGCGGAAGTATTCGCGGGGAGGCGCAGCTCGAGCAGGTCACCGGCACCGCGACGCGCGACACGTACCTGTTCAAGTCCCTCGTCGAGGAGGCCATCACGTCGAGCCAGCTCGAGGGTGCCTCGACCACGCGGCAAGTTGCCAAGGCGATGATCCAGGAGGGACGCGCGCCGAGGGACCGCAGCGAGCGCATGATCTACAACAACTACCAGGCGCTCCTCTTCGTCCGCCGCGCCCTCGACCAATCACTCACCCCCGAGGTCGTCTTCGAGCTACAGCGGATCCTCACGGAGGGGACGCTCGACGACCCCGAAGCTGCGGGGCGCTTCCGGCGCGCTGACGAGCACATCGTCGTCTCGGACGAGATCGGGCAGACCCTGCACACGCCGCCACCGGCGAGCCAACTCACCGCTCGGCTGCGCGCGATGTGCGACTTCGCGAATGGCGACGGCGGTGACTTCATTCCGCCCGCGGTCCGCGCTGTCTTGCTCCACTTCTGGCTCGCCTACGATCACCCCTTCGTGGACGGGAACGGCCGCACGGCCCGCGCGCTCTTCTACTGGTCCATGGCGCGTCACGGCTACTGGCTGTGCGAGTTCGTCTCGATCTCCCGCGTGCTGAAGCGCGCCCGCGCGGCGTACGGGCGCAGCTTCCTCTACACAGAGACTGACGGCAACGACGCGACGTACTTCATCCTCCACCAGCTTCGCGTCCTCCTCCGGGCCATCGACGACCTCCACGAGTACCTGCGGCGCAAGAGTGCCGAGCTTCGCGCCGCCGACGATCTCGTGCGCCGCGCGCGGTGGCTCAGAGCCGAGCTGAACCCGCGACAACTGGCGCTCGTCAACCACGCGATGGAGAATCAGGATGCCCTGTACACCGTCGAATCGCATCGCGTCTCGCACGGTGTGAGCTACGAGACCGCGCGCAGCGACCTGCTCGCGCTGGCGCGCGCCGGGCTGCTCGAGAAACGGAAGCGTGGTCGCACCTTCAACTTTGTCGTGCCCGCAGACCTGAAGCGGCGTCTGCAGGGGCGTCGGCCCGCGGCCACCTCGACATCCTCAACTGTGGGCGGCGCTACGAACCGCCGCGGGGAGCCGATGCCATGATCAGGCGCCCGAATCGTGATATTGCCGCGTTGCTGCTGGACCGCGCGGTGCTGGATTGCGCCGTCGCCCGCGCCCGGGCCGAGGCCGTGCGCCGCCACCGACTCTTGGGCCAGCCCATCGCGACTTGGCGGGACGGACGGGTCGTCATCGAGATCCCGCCGCCCGAGGAGAAGACGGAGACCGTCACACCAGACAAGGACGGGGCATGACTGCCCAGCAGATCGTCGCCAAGCTCTGGAACTACTGCAACGTCCTCCGCGACGACGGCCTCTCGTACGGCGACTACGTCGAGCAGCTCACCTACCTGCTCTTCCTCAAGATGGCCCACGAGCGCACGCAGCCGCCGTGGTCGCAGCCCTCCGTCATCCCGGCCGGCTACGACTGGCCCGCGCTCCTCGCGAAGGAAGGCGACGCCCTCGAGGCGCAGTACCGCCACACGCTCGAAGCGCTCGGCAAGCAGCCTGGCATGCTCGGGCTCATCTTCCGGAAGGCGCAGAACAAGGTGCAGGATCCGGCGAAGCTCCGCCGCCTCGTGGCGGACCTCATCGACCGCGAGGGGTGGCTCTCGCTCGACGCCGACGTGAAGGGCGACGCCTACGAAGGGCTGCTCGAGAAGAACGCGCAGGACACGAAGGGCGGGGCAGGGCAGTACTTCACGCCGCGCCCGCTCATCCAGGCCATTGTCGAATGCATCGCCCCGCGCCTGGGCGAGACGATATGCGATCCCGCGTGCGGCACCGGCGGCTTCCTCCTCGCCGCGCACGACTACGTCGCCCGTACCACGCCGAGCCGCGATCGCGCAGCCAACCGGCACCTCAAGCTCGAGGCCGTACGCGGCGTGGAGCTCGTGGACGGCGTCGCTCGGCTCTGCGCGATGAACCTCCTGCTCCACGGCATCGGCCCCACGGCGGGGGAAGACGTGGAGCCCGCGGTGCGCGTGGACGATGCGCTCCGCGCCGACCCCGGCGACCGGTTCGACGTCATCCTCACCAACCCGCCCTTCGGCCGGAAGTCGAGCGTGCGCATGGTGGGCGCCGACGGGGAGGAGGAGCGGCAGGACCTCACCGTGGTGCGCGACGACTTCTGGGCGAGCACGAGTAACAAGCAGCTCGCCTTCGTGCAGCACGTGAAGACGCTGCTCAAGATCGGCGGGCGCGCCGCGGTCGTCGTCCCCGACAACGTGCTCTTCGAGGGCGGTGCCGGCGAGATCGTGCGGCGGAAGCTCCTACACGAGTGCGACGTGCACACGCTGCTCCGCCTTCCCACGGGGATCTTCTACGCGCAGGGGGTGAAGGCGAACGTCCTCTTCTTCGACCGCCGGCCGGCGAGCGACCGGCCACAGACGTCGCGCCTGTGGGTATATGACCTGCGCACGAACGGGCACTTCACGCTCAAGACGAACCCGCTGAAGCGAGCGGACCTCGACGACTTCGTCGCCTGCTATCACCCCGCCAATCGCCACGACCGGCAGGCCACCTGGCACGACACAGACAACCCGGCAGGGCGGTGGCGCTCGTACGGGTACGATGAGCTCGCGGCGCGGGACAAGGCCTCGCTCGACGTGTTCTGGCTCAAGGACGAGGCGCTGGAGGCCTCGGCCAACCTCCCCGAGCCGGACGTGATCGCGGCGGAGATCGTCGAGGACCTGCGCGCGGCGCTCGCCGCCTTCGAGGAGCTGCACGGCGCACTCGGCGGGCGCTGAGGTGTGACCGTGAGCAATGACGTGATTCGCGTGATCCTCGCCGACGACCATGCCGTGGTTCGGGCCGGTCTCAAGGCGGTCCTGTCGTCCGCCAGAGACATCACCGTGTTGACGGAGGCGACGAACGGGCGCGAGGCGGTCGCGCTGGCCGAGCGCTTCAACCCGGACGTGGTCGTGATGGACCTGTCCATGGCGGAGCTGGACGGCATCAGCGCGACCAGGGAGATCGTCGCCAAGGGGCTGGCGACGCGCGTGCTCGTTCTCACTATGCACTCCGAGGAGGAGTACCTGGTGCAGGCGCTCGAGGCGGGGGCGGGCGGCTACCTCGTGAAGAGCGCCGCCGACCGCGAGCTGGTGGACGCGGTGCGCGCGGTGGCGCGGGGCGACGTGTACGTGCAGCCGTCGGCCGGCCGCGTGCTGGCGCGGGGGCTCCGGCGGGGGGACAAGACGGCCGACGAGCGTGCCCGGTACGAGAAGCTCACCGAGCGCGAGCGCGACGTCCTCCGGCTCGTGGCCGAAGGGTACAGCGCACCGGAGATCGGGCAGCGGCTCTTCATCAGCCCGAAGACGGTGGACACCTACAAGCAGCGGATCAACGAGAAGCTCGGCCTTGCCCACCGCCCCGACTACGTCCGCTTCGCCCTCAAGCTCGGCCTACTCTCGGCGGATGCGATGTCGTCGGACCCGCGGCTACCACCGGCACGGTGAGGAAGGCGGTGCTCCCTACGCCGGTCACGCCTCGCGCGCGCGGTGCGAGTTGTCGCAGAAGGGCGCGTGCTGCGTGCGCCCGCAGCGGCAGAGCGCCATGCGCGTGTCGCGCCGGATGAGGGCACCATCGTCGCTCCGCACCTCGACGCTCCCGCGCACGTAGTACGGCCCGCCGGGCACTGCGCGCAGCTCCACCGCCACTCCCTCGGGCTCCGGGGCCCCGCCGTCGTGCCGCACGTAGTGGAGCGCGCCCGTGGGGCAGCGGAGCACGGCGTCGGCCACCGCGTCCGCGCCGGCGGCGTCCGCCGCGTCCACATCCACCCACGGGCGCCGCCGGGGGTCGAATACCGCGGGCTGCGCGCGGATGCAGGCGGCGCTGTGGATGCAGCGCGAGGCGTACCACTCGACGGTGATCCCACCAGCCCGGTATGCGCGCGTGCGGTCGGCGGGCGCCTTGTTCGTGGCGTCGGGCGGGGGCGGGGCGGCGCCACCATCGGCACCGGAGGCGCCCATCTGGCTCGCGGGCTCGCTCACGTGGCCCGCGACGCCCCCGTCGACACCATCGTCACCATAGTCACCATAGTCACCATAGTCACCATAGTCACCATCGTCACCATCGTCACCATCGTCACCACGCGCACCCGGTCCTGCGCTTACCGCTGTCCCTGCTGCTTCGCCGTGTCCGGCACCAGGCGAAAGTCGTACTCCAGCTTGATCGTGTCCTCGACGCTCAGTACGATCGGCACGCGCGGCTGCACGAGCTGGAGGTCCGTGAAGGTGAACGCGGTCGCCGCCTTCCCGGTGACTTCGCCGCGGTCGAACCGCGCCGTCACCGTCCAGGTCGTGGGGTGCGTGACGGTACGAATGGTGAGATCGCCGGTCATCGTGAACGTGCGCGAGCCCGGCGTCAGGGCCTGCGGGGTGAGCCCCGTGAACGCCGTCGGAACGAGCACCGCCGTGGGGAAGGAGTCTGTCACGAGCGTGCGACGCTTGATGTAGCCGTCGCGCCGGTCCCGGTCGCTCTTCAGCCCCGCGAGGTTGACGACGAACTTCGATGCCCCGGGCACGAGCCGTAGCTGCTTCCCCTCCGTCTCGACGGCGAGCGAGCCGGTGACCTCCTGCGTCACGCCGACGGCGTCGTTCGGCAGGCTCACGCCCGCGAGCTGCTCGCGCACCCGGTAGCGCGCCTCGTTGCCGGTCGGCGCGACGACGAAGCGGTGCCGCGCCGGGGCGCGCGCCGCGGCCGCGTGCGGCGCGCCCGATACGGGGCGCGCCTCGACGGCCGCCGTGCCGGGCGTCGTCGCCGCGGCCGCGGCGAGCATGGATACGAACACGAGCGCCAGCGGAATCGCCTTCCTCGACATTGCAGCTCCTCGTACGATCAGATGGTTGTCGGCCGATGCGCCGACCTGAGAGAGATACGGGAATGCGCCGCTCTGCGTTGGCATCGCCCGGCCGCCTGTTCCGTATACACCATACACCCGCCGCGCCGGGCTGCTCCTCTCATCTGATGAGGGGGCTTGACGCGCGGCCGGCGCCCCCTGATCCTTCCCCTTCACCACACCACGTGAGGGGAAGCCCGCCATGGTCCGCGCGCCGGTCAATCTGCTCCAGGGAACGGTAGACGTCCTCATCCTCAAGACGCTCTCCTGGCAACCCATGCACGGCTTCGCCGTCTCGCGCTGGATCCGGCAGCGCACCGACGGCGTGCTGGGCCTCGAGGACGCGGCGCTCTACCAGGCGCTCCACCGCCTCGAGCGCCGCGGCTGGGTCGAGGCCGAGTGGGGGCTCTCGGAGAACAACCGCCGCGCGAAGTTCTATGTCCTCACCCCCGCGGGCCGCCGCCAGCTCCGCGCCGAGGACGGCGTCTGGCGCCGGTACGCGGCCGCCGTGTCGAAGGTGCTCGAGAGCACCGCGCTGGAGCCCGCGTGAGCCGCCGCTCCCTCTTCCGCTTCCCCTGGCGAAGCCGCCAGCAGATCGTCCGCGACGTGGACGACGAGCTGGCGTTTCACCTGGAGCTGAGCGCGCGGGAGCTCGCGGCGGGCGGCCTGCCGCTGGACGCGGCGCGCGCCGAAGCCACGCGGCAGTTCGGGGACCTCGAGGGGACGCGCGCGTACTGTCGCGAGGTGGATGGAAGCCTCGAGCAACGAGCCCGGAGGGCGGAGTGGATGCGTGAGCTGTGGCAGGACGTGCGCTATGGTGCGCGCAAGCTGTGGACGAGCCCGGGCTTCACCACGGTGTCGGCGCTTACCCTCGCGCTCGGCATCGGCGCCAACACGGCCATCTTCAGCGTCGTGCACCATCTGCTGCTCGCGCCGCTGCCCTACCCCGCAGCCGAACGGCTCGTCATCCCGTGGCGGCTGGGGCCGCAGGGGATCATGATGTCGCCGTCGCGCGAGCTGTTCGACGCCTGGCGCGAGCAGTCGCGGATGCTCGAGCGGGTGGAGGTGCACTCCGCGCGCGATTTCACGCTCGCCGGCGAGGGAGAGCCCGAGGTCATCCGCGGCGCGCGCATCACTCCGGGGTTCACGGCGTTCCTCGGCGTGGCGCCGGTCGTCGGCCGCGCCTTCACGGCGGAGGACGCACGCGCCGGCGCCGCACCCGTGGTGGCGATCGGCACCGGCCTCTGGAGGCGGCGCTACGGCGGGCGCGCGGACATCATCGGCCTCACCATCGTCGTGGACGAGACACCGCGCACCGTCGTCGGCGTCCTCCCCTCCGACTTCAACGGCCCGGTCTCCTTCCAGCGCGGGAACGAGGTCTGGACGCCCATCCCGATGCCGCGCGCCGAGCGCCGCCCGCGCGTCGAGGAGGACTTCGGCTCGCCGCTGGCGCGCCTGCGTCCCGGCGTCGCGGACAGCGTGGCCGAGCGGGAGTTGGCGCGCATCGCCACCGAGCGCGGCGACGTGCGGCCCGGCTGGACGGCGAAGCTGATGCACCCGCAGGAGATGCGCGCGGGCGGGGCGCGGCGGTCGCTGCTCATCATGCTCGGCGCCGTGGGCTTTGTCCTACTCATCGCCTGCGCCAATGTCGCCAACCTGCTGCTCACCCGGGCCGGCGCCCGCGCGAAGGAGATCGCCGTGCGCGTGGCGCTCGGCGCGGGCCGCGGGCGCCTCGTCCGGCAGTTTCTCGCCGAGAGCGCGCTGCTCGCCGTGCTCGGCGGGGCGGTGGGTGTGGTGCTCGCGTGGTGGGGCTTGCGCGTGATCGTGGCCATGCGGCCGAACACGCTCCAGTCGCTCGACCAGGTGCGGCTTGACCCCGCGGTGCTCGCGTTCAGCGCCGGCCTCTCCGTGCTCACCGGGCTCCTCTTCGGCCTCCTCCCGGCGCTGTACGCGAGCAGGGTCGGCGTGAGTGAGCTGATCAAGACCGGCGCGCTGGGTGGGGCGGGCGCGGCGAGCGGGCGCCGCTTCCGCGGCGTGCTGGTGGCGGCGGAGGTTGCGCTCTCGGCGGTGGTGCTGGTGGGCGCGGGGCTCCTCGTGCGGAGCGTGATGCGGCTCGAGCGGGTGGACACCGGCTACGACCCGCGCAACCTGCTCACGGTGTCTCTGACGCTCCCCCCGTCGCGCTACGCCACCGCCGAGGCGCGGAGCGCGTTCCACCACGCCCTGCTGGCCGAGGTGCGCGCCGTGCCCGGCGTGGAGGGCGCGACCGTCGCCACCGGGGTACCGCCGCGGCTCGGCCTGCTGTTCGGGACGATCGAGGTGGAGGGGCGCGAGCTGAGCCCCGACGAGAAGGCGCGGCCGCTCGCCTACAACAGCGTGATGCCGGACTACTTCCGGCTCATGCGCATCCGCGTTCGCGAGGGGCGCGCGTTCACGAGTGAGGATGTCGGCTCAAAGGCGCGCGTGCTCATCGTGAACGACGCGCTCGCGCGCGCGCACTGGCCGAACGAGAGCGCAGTAGGGAAGCGCATGCGCCTGGGTGGAGACGAGTACAGCACCGTCGTGGGGGTGGTGGCGACCGTCGTCGCGGGCGGGCCGCAGGGGAGCGACGAGAGCCGCCACCAGATCTACTTCCCGCTGGATGCGCCCGACGCGCGCGCGAGCCTGGTCGTGCGGGCATCTGCCCAGGGGGCACCCGGCGGCGATCCGCTGGCGCTGGTGCCGCCGATCAAGGCGCGCGTGCTGGCGCTGGATCGCCAGCTCCCGCTCCGGGACGTCGCCACCGCGCAGTCGCTGCTCCGCGACTCGATCTCGCGCCAGCGCTTCAACATGGCGCTCCTCGCGACGTTCGCGGCGATGGCACTCGTTCTCGCCGCCATCGGTCTCTACGGCGTCATCTCGTACGCCGTCACGCAGCGCACGCGTGAGATCGGCATCCGGATCGCGCTGGGTGCCCGGCCGGCGCGGGTGCAGCGCATGGTGGTGCTCGAGGGGGTGCGCATGACGGCGGTCGGCCTCGCCGTGGGCCTCGCGAGTGCGCTGGCGCTGAGCCGGCTGCTGGCGAGTCTCCTCTTCGGCATCACGCCGCGCGATCCGGCGACCTACGCCGCCGTCGCGACGCTCCTCGCCACCGTCACGCTCCTCGCCTGCTGGATCCCGGCACGGCGCGCCGCCCGTGTGGACCCGCTCGCGGCGATCCGGACGGAGTGACGCGCGCGGCTGCGGCCCTGGTGCGTGCTCACCCGCCGCCGCGCGCAACGCGGTTGATGTCGCGGACCTCGAGCACCGGCCGCTCGTAGCCGTTCCGGGCGATGGCGAGCATCGCGCGGCCGAGTTGCCTGGCGGTCGTCACGTGGTTCGGGAAGAACTTGTGGAGGACCGGGAAGAGTGGCGCGAGCGCGATGTACGCGAGGCGATACACCCGCGTCCTCGACCGCGTGCCCGGCAGGGGCTCGATGAGCCCGGGGCGGAACATGTAGGCGGCCTCCAACGGCAGGGCGAGCAGCGCGTTCTCCGTGCGCCCTTTCACGCGCGCCCACATCGCGCGGCCGCGCTCCGTGCTGTCGGTGCCCATCCCCGAGACGTAGATGAAGGTCATCGTGGGATTCCACGGCGCGAGCGTCCGCGCCACGGCGAGCGTCAGGTCGTAGGTGAGGGTCGTGTAGCGGGCCTCCGACATCCCCGCGGCGGAGACGCCGAGGCAGAAGACGCAGGCGTCGACGCCGTGCAACTCCGCCTCGAGCGGTGCGAGGTCCGACACGTCGCTCCGCACGAGCTCGCGGAGCTTCGGGTGCGTCTGCCCGGTCGCGCCCCGGCCGACGGTGACGACACGGCGCACCCGCGGATCGAGGAGGCACTCGTGCAGCACGCCCTGCCCGATCATTCCCGTCGCGCCGAAGAGGAGAACGTTCATCGTGGCGCGGCGAGGGTGGCCAGCACTTCGCCGGGGGTCCGCACCGCCGCCGGGGCGCCCTTGAAGTCCTTCCCATTTCGCGTCACGAGGTAGTCGGCGCCTACCTTGAGGCACGCCGCGACCTGCACTGCGTCCTCGAAGTCCCTGAGCTGCATGGCGAGCGCGCGCTGGAAGTCCGCCATCTCGAGAGGAACCACCGAGAGCACCTGCAGGAGGTCGCTCACTCCAGTGTTCGCGGCTGCCCGGCCCGCTTCCTTCTCCACGATGTAGTGGACCGTGGGGACCGCGTGGCCGGCGACGTAGCCTCGTACCTTCCGGCGGGCGACGGCATCGAGCAGGAGCGCGGCATCCGCGGCCCACGGCCGGCGCTCGAGGATGACGTCGAGTATGACGTTCGTATCCACCAGGAACGCGGGCCGCGGCCGGGAGCCGGGCGATGTGGCCACGGGCTACCGCGCCCCGTACTTGCGGCGGAGATGCGCGCGATGTGCGTCGCGATCCGTCGTCCCACCGGCCGCGAGACCGTAGAGTCGCCGGACGGGCGGCGTCAGCTCCGGTGGGGTGTCGTCGCCCTCATCGGCCGGCAGCGAATACAGGAAGCTGGTGACGAGTCGGGACAGACTCGTCCCGTGGCGCTCGCCGAACCGCTCTCCGCGGGCGACGGCCTCCGGATCGAGCGTCAGGTTCGTCGCCTTCTTCGCCGGCTTCCGTCCCGCCACTCGTGGCGCGGCGGGGTTCGGCCTGGCTCGCCTGCCCTTCCCCATGATCTCCTCGTATGCGCATATATGCACGAATGTATGCGCATGGTCAGCAGCGTCGTCAAGACGCCCGTAGGCACCGAGGCATGGTACGGGAACGTGCTGCTCGCGCTCGTGACCTCTACATTTCCTCGCCACGATCTCGAAGGCTACACGCATGCAGACATCGAAACGTGCAAAGCTCGACACGGTGCCAGCCGGTGGGGCCGCCTGCTGCGCGGCGCTCGCGCTGCTGCTCGGCGGATGCACGCGTGCGAGCTCGGCAGCGGGACGCGTAGCGCCAACGTCTGCTCTCACCCAAGCCGAGGTCACCCGCTTCGTGGCGGCCCTCGACTCGCTGCGCACCGCGGCTCGGATCCCCGGCCTGTCCGTGGCGGTCGTCCACGATGGCCGTGTCGTCGTGGCGCGTGGCTTCGGCTACGCCGATGTGGAGCGGCGGATTCCGGCCACGGCGGAGACGCCCTACAACATCGCCTCAGTCACCAAGCCGCTCGCCGCCGTCGTGGCGCTCCGGCTCGTCGAGCGCGGCCAGCTCGACCTCGACCGGCCGATGACGGCCTACGACGGATTCACCGACTTCTGCGCAGAGGCACGGAGCGGTGGGCCGCCCCTCTTCTTCCGCGACTACGCCTGCGACGCTGGCAGCGGTGCGAATGGCTCGCCGCCGCTCACACTCCGTCACGTGATGTCG
Source organism: Gemmatimonadaceae bacterium (assembly GCA_037720885.1). Taxonomy (GTDB): domain Bacteria; phylum Gemmatimonadota; class Gemmatimonadetes; order Gemmatimonadales; family Gemmatimonadaceae; genus JACMME01. The sequence continues at coordinate 24,964 of JBBJNN010000053.1, forward strand.
ATGACGGCCAACGGCGTACCCGGCACGCGGTTCTTCTACAACCCGGTGTCGTACTCCTGGGCGTCGCGGCCCATGATGCAGGTCACGGGGCGCTCGTTCTCGGATCTCGTGGCGGAGTACGTGTTCGGCCCGGCGGGGATGACCCGCTCGGCGCGGATCCACCGCGCGCTCCCGGCGCCCGCCCTCCTCGCCGCGGCGCTCGCCAAACCGTATCACGTGGACTCGGCGGGCGCGGTCGTCCGCTCGCCCGATCCACCGCCGCAAGGCGACGGCGCCGCGGGCGGCGTGCTCTCGACCGTCACGGACCTGGCCCGGTTCGACATCGCGCTCGACGCCGGCCGGCTGCTCGGCGACAGTGCCCGCGCGCTGCTATGGACTCCCGCGCGTACCCCATCCGGGGCGACGCTCCCGTACGGGATCGGGTGGTACGTGCAGAGCTATCAGGGGCGGCGGCTCCTCTGGCACTCGGGGTGGTGGGAGCAGGCGTACTCCGCGCTCTACCTCAAGGTGCCGGACCGGCGGCTCACGGTCATCCTGCTCGCGAACAGCGAGGGGCTCTGGTGGCAGAACCCGCTCGATGCGGCCGAGGTACACCGGTCGCCGTTCGCCGCGCTCTTTCTCCGCCAGCTCGCCGGCTTCGAGGGGAGGCCGGGCGCTCCGTAGGCAACGAGGCGTGGTCAGGGCCTCCGCCAGCATTCCTTGGCTTGTTTGCTCATTTGAGGCAACATATCTTATCAAGTGACAACCGGAGGGTATATGGCGTCGAAGCGAGTCAAGGGAGCCACGACAGGCAGGCGCGCAAAAGGAGTGCGGCGGGCTGAACAGACTGGCATCATGCAGAAGGTTCTCCAAAAGCAGGCCGCGCTGGGTGCGCTCAATGCGGCGAGTCGCATCGAGCGGGTGGAGATGATGCGGCAGGGAGTCCCGGCGGCGCTGCTCACCTTGCTGTCCGAGGAGATGGAGATCTCGCGGGAAAAGCTCTATGCGACCATCGGGATGTCGCGGGCGACGGCCGATCGCAAGGTGAAGGCCCAGCGGCTGCTCAGCTCCAGTGAGAGCGAGCGCGCGCTCGGGATGGCGCAGCTCGTGGGGCAGGTGCAGGAGATCGTCCGGCAGTCCGGGGACTCCGAGAGGTTCAGCGCCGCCCGATGGGTGGCCGACTGGCTGGACCGGCCGCACCCCGCGCTCGGCGGGCGCCGGCCGGGGGCGCTCATGGACACCGCCGAAGGGCGCGGCCTCGTGTCGGACCTGGTCGCCCAGATGCAGTCGGGCGCGTACGCGTGAGGCGAGAAGACAGGTCCCCGTTCGCCACTGCCACCCGCGGGCAGCCAGGCGGCGCGAGCTGCACGTGACCGCGCCGATCCGTCTCTGGCGGATCGGGACCGACGCCCCCACGTACCAGGCGCGTGACCTCTCGGGCAAGGGCGCGGAGCTCAGCGGCGGTCGGTGGAACCGCAAGGGCACGCCGCTCGTGTACGCCTCAGGTACGCGGGCGCTCGCGTGCCTCGAAACGGTGGTGCACCTCGGCACCGGCGAGCCCCTCCCTCTCAACCGCTATCTCGTCGAGATCACCGTCCCGCCCGCGGCGTGGGCGGCCCGGACGATGTTCGATCCGGCCGCCAACGTCGGGTGGGATGCGGAGCCGGCCGGGCAAATCTCGCTCGATTGGGGGACGGCGTGGGCCCGCGCCGCATCTACGCTGCTGGCGGAAGTGCCTTCGGTGATTGTCCCGGAAGAGTGCAACTATCTCCTGAATCCGGCCCACGCCGACCTGGCGACGCTCGCGGCGGCCAAGGTCCGGAAGTGGACGTACGATATGCGGCTCTCGCGGTCGCGAGTGACGAGGAGGCGTCGCTAGAGCGAGCAAGCACACATCCGAGCAGGGCGCCGGCACCCTAATGCCGAGGCCGGGCCGGCCGTAAGTTACACGCCGGCCACGGGACAGCGCGGCGGCGCGGCGGGTCGGACAACCGGGAGGGGACAGAGTGGAACTCGAGTTTTTCGGTGCAGCCCGGGAAGTGACCGGCTCGTGCCACTTGCTGCGGGTGAACGGGCAGACCGTGCTGCTCGACTGCGGGCTCTTTCAAGGCAGACGGCGGGAGTCGCAGGAGAAGAACGTGCGCCTCCCGATGAAGGCCGCCGCGCTCGACGCCGTCGTGCTCTCCCACGCGCACATCGACCACGCTGGCCGGCTGCCGCTCCTCACCAACCGCGGCTACGGCAAGACCATTTGGGCGACCGCCGCCACGCGCGACCTCTGCGCGATCATGCTCGCCGACTCGGCCCACATCCAGGAGAAGGACGCGGAGTTCCTCGCGCGGCGCGGGAAGGACGCCGTCGAGCCGCTCTACACCGTGCGCGACGCGGCCAAGGTCGCCGAGCTCACCGTCGGCGTGCCGTACAACAAGCCGTTCGACGTCGTGCCAGGCGTGCGCGCCACTTACGTGGACGCGGGGCACATCCTCGGCTCCGCGTCCGTGGTGCTCGAGTGCACGGAAGGGAGCACCACCCGGCGGATCGTGTTCTCCGGCGACGTCGGGCGGTGGGGACTCCCGATCATCCGCGACCCGCAGCCACCGGCGGGCGGCGCGGACGTCGTCATCATGGAGAGCACCTACGGGAACCGCGATCACGCGACCGTGGCGGGGGCGCGCGAGCACCTCGCCCGCGTCGTGCGCGAGACCGCGGCGGACGGCGGACGCATCCTCATCCCCGCCTTCGCGGTGGGGCGCACGCAGGAGATCGTCTACGACCTTCACGAGATGGCGCGCGCCGGCGAGATCCCCGCGATCCCCATCTTCATCGACAGCCCGCTCGCCATCGATGCGACGACCGTGTTCGCGCAGCACCCCGAGGTGTTCGACCAGACGGAGGACCTCATCCAGAAGGTGCAGGACCTCTTCCACTTCACGCAGGTGCGCTACACGCGGAAGGCGGAGGAATCGAAGGCCCTGAACGGGATGAACGGCCCCATGATCATCATCGCCGCCTCGGGGATGGCGGAGTCGGGGCGCATCGTCCACCACCTGCTCCACGGCGCGAGCGATCCGCGCAACACGATCCTCATCGTCGGCTTCCAGGCGGAGCACACCACGGGGCGCCGTATCGTGGAGCGGCAGCCGGTGATCAAGGTGTTCGGCGAGGAAGTGCCACTCCGCGCGCGCGTCGAGGTGCTCAACGGCTACAGCGCGCACGCCGACCGCACCGAGCTCCAGCGCTGGCTCGACGGCGTGGCGGGTGGATCGCCCGCTTCCGTCCGCGACGTCTACCTCGTGCACGGCGAGCCGGCGGCGCAGGATGCCTTCGCCGGCCGCATCGGCACCGCGGGCTACCGTGTCCACGCGCCGACGCCCGGCACCACGGTGACCCTGTGATGATGAAGATGATGCATCTGATGGTGATGCCATGATGGTGACGCGATGACGCTCCCCGCGCCCCTCCCGCCTCCCAACCCGCCCGCCGCGCGCGCCACGCGCCGTCCGCGCGCCGACGCGAGCGAGCGGATCCTCCGCGCCACCGCGCACGCCATCGTCGCCACCGGCGCCGTCACGCTCACCATGCACGACGTCGCCGAGGAAGCGGGGGTGAGCAAGGGGCTCATCCACTACCACTTCCACGACAAAGAGACGCTCCTCGCCCGCCTCGTCGAGTGGATGACCCGCAACCTCGTCGCGCGCGAGCGCTCGGCCCTCACCGAGTCGGTGCCGCGCCACGCGATCGACGACCTCTGGGCATGGCTCGACGGCGAGCTGCGCCGCGGGCACCTCCGCGTCCTCAGTGAGCTGGCCGAGTGGCGCGGCCCGCTCGTGCGCCGCGAGGTGATCGAGTCCGCGCGCGCCCGCCGCGCCACGGCGACGGACACGGTCGAGCAGCTCTTCGCCTTCCTCGGCCTCAAGCCGCGCATCCCCGCCGGGCTCATGGCCGATGTCGTCGTCGCCTTCGTCGATGGGCTCGCGGTCTCGACGGTCGTCGTCCCCGAGGGTAACCCGCGCGCGGCGTACGATGTGTTCTGGCTGTCGCTCCTGAGCCTGGCAGAGTAGCGGGGACGGCAGGGTGCGGATGGCGACCGCGACCATTCGCTGATGCTCGACCATCGACTCGGCGTAGCTTCGTTCATTGGGGGGGCCCCCCCAAGGGTAGAAGTCCACGTCATGCCGAGCGTAAGTGCCAATGTCGAATATTGACATTCTTCGTTATACCATCCAGCTTCCGGACTAGCATCAACGGGGAGTGCGGAGATGAACGTCTCGCTGACGACCGAGCTCGAGCAGTTCGTCGAGGAGAAGGTGAAGGGTGGCGATTACACCTCCGCGAGCGAGGTCGTTCGCGCTGGGCTGCGGCTGCTCAAGGAGCGCGAGGCCGAGCATCAGGCTCGGCTCGAGGCGCTCCGCCGTGATGTGCGCGAGGGACTCGGCCAGCTCGAGCACGGTGAGGGGGTATCTGGTGCTGCCGCATTCGCCCGCGTGCGCGCGGGGCGAGAGCAGCGAAAGGTCAGGAAACGTGCGTGAGAGGCTTTCGACTCTCTCCTGCCGTTGATCGCGGCCCATCCTGGCGTGGGGCGGGAACGTGATGAGATCGAACGTGGCGTGCTGAGCTTCCCTGTCGGCTCGTATGTCATCTTCTACCGCGAGATGGCCGGCGTCGTGGGAATTGCTCGCGTGCTTCACGGGCGGCGCGATCTGCCCATTGCGTTCGGCGAGCGATGATCCCGCGCGCCGCGTGCGACGTCAGCCCACGGTTCGCAGGCGATCAGGCTCGCAGTGTACTCCCCACCGCATCACCACCGTCCCCAGCACCAGCTCCGCGGCGCGCGGAATCGTCATCGGCGCGTACTCGCGGTTGAGCGAGCGCAGCTCCACCTCGCGCCGGCCGATCCGCCCCACCTCCTTCACCACGTACCCGTCGTCCGGGTGCCGCGCGACGACGACCGTGCCGCGCTCGAGCTTCGGCCACATGCGCACGAGGATCGCGTCGCCCGAATGGAAGAGCGGCGTCATGCTGTCGCCGCGCACGGTGAGTACCACGTAGCGTCCGGGCGGCACGCCCTCCGGCACGTCCACCCACCGCTCGCACGGCTCGTCCCAGATCTCGCGTCCCACGCCCGCGGCGACGCCCAGCTCGAGCCAGGGCGCGCCGCTCTGCGCGCCGAGCACGCCCCACGCGGGCAGCCCAGGCGCCGCCAGGGCCGCGGTTGCCGCGGGTGCTTCCGGCTCGCGCACGCTCGGCGCCCGGCCGCCACTCCCGATGCGCAGGCGATCCGCGTGCACGAAGGCCTCGACGCGCTCGCGCACCCGCTCGAGCTGCGCGGGCGTGAGGCGCTCGTCGGGATGCTCGCGCGCGAGCAGGTCGCGGGCGAGCCACGCGTAGAAGCGCGATGCCGAAGGGCGGCGGGGGTCGAGCGTATGCTCGGCCAGGTCGGCGACCAGGCGCACGAGCGGCTCCGTCTCCGCGTCGAAGCGCGCACGCTCCTCGGGGGTGAGTGGGTAGTCGGCGTCAGTCATGGCCTATGAGTGTCGTGGGTGTCGTCACGCATCGGTCGCGCCCTCCGTGTGCCCGTCGTCGCGCCCGTCGTCGCTCTCGTGCTCCGCGCCAATGAACCGCCGCACCGCATCGCGCTCCTCGGCCGGCAGCTCGGCCACGTAGGCGGCGGCGACGTTCTTGAGACGGAGCCGCAGCCGGCGGATGCGCTGCTTCGTCGCCTCGTAGCGCATCCCCGTCCATTCGGCGATCGTCCGCTTCGGCACGCGGTTGCGCTCCCAGAGCAGGAGGTCGCGTTCCGCCTCGGTGAGCCCGCGGTCGAGCGCGGCCGCGAGCTTCTGCAACGCCTGCGGGAGCGTCGCCGCGGGCTCCCACTCTGGCCCGCGGCTCGCGCGCAGCGTGCTCTCCGAGCAGGTGGAGAGGACGACACGCTCCTCGTACTCGCCGGCATCGCTCGCGGCCGAGTGGAGTGCCTTGTCGCGGCGGGCGGCGTCGCGGCGGACGTTCGCCATGCGGTTGGAGAGCGAGCGGACGACGTAGGCGCCGAGCGAGTCGGGGATGCGCACGTTCCAGCGGCAGAGACGGGCGGCGGTCTGCTCGAGCACCGCGAGCACCACCTCGTCGCCGTCGTCGCCCTCGAAGCCCGCGCGCCGCGCGTGCTCGCGCAGGAGGGGGCGGTGGCGCTCCACGTACTCGTCCATGGCCTGCGGGTCGCCGGCGCGCATCGCGAGCACGAGATGCTCGTCGCTCAGCGCGCGGTACAGCCGCCGCGACAGCTCGCCCGCGGCGTGCGGCCCGCTCTCGCGTACCACGCGCTCACGGGCCACGCGCTCGCGTGCGGCGTGCTCCCCGCTCCCGGCGTTCGTCATGCGGGATCCGGGCGTACGCCGCGCCGCGCCGGCTTGCGCGGCGCGCTCCACGCGAGCGCCACCACGCCCACGACGAGCGAGGAGTCGCGCCGGATGGCGAACGGAAGCTGCCCCGCGAGCGGCACGAGCTTGATCGTCGTCGCGCTCATCTCGCTCACCCGCGCCGCCACGTAGTCCCCGCTCGGCGACCGCACGACGACCGTCGCGCGCGGGCGCGCGGCGCGATCCACCCGCACGAGCACGACCTCGCCGGCGCGCGCGAGCGGCGCCAGGCCGCTCCCCGCGGCGGCGAGCGCGAGGTACGAGCCGTCCGGGAGCCCGGGTGGGAGCGCGACCCAGCGGTCGCACACGGCATCCCACAGGTCGTGCCGTGGCGTCACCGTGGCCAGCTCCACGAGCGGCGCGCGCGCCGCGGCCGCGGCCCGGCGCACCAGCCGCCACGCGGTCTCCGGTACGCCCGACGGCTCGATGCCCGGCGCACCCGGTACGCGCCGGATGTCCAGCATCTCGTCGCCGCCCTCGGCGTCCGGGGCGTCCTCATGGATCTTCACGCGATCCTCGCGGGTGAAAGAGAGCGCGGCCATATGGCCGCAAAGCGTATACCGAACAAAATCCGAAAGCAAGGTTGCTGCGCATCGGGCGGCTCGCGGCCACCATCCATCACGCGCTGTCGCGCGCACTACTCCACGTGCTGTTCTCATCGCGTCCCACGCGCTGTCCCACTGCACATGACACCAGAGCGAGTACAAACGCGGGGTCGGGCGCGCCGACGCGCGGCTCGCGCTCGCTCTTCCGCTGCACCCGCGCGCCCTCATAGCTTCCGCTCATGGCGCGCGCGCGGCGGGGGAGTAGACGCACCGGCACACCAATGCGGACACGTATCCTGGCGTCGCTGGTCGCGCTCATCCTCGTGGGCTGGGGCGTATGCGCCGCCGCCGTGCTGCTCCGGGGGCGCCGCGATCAGGCGAGGCCTGCGTCGGCCATCATCGTGATGGGGGCGGCGCAGTACGTGGGGCGCCCCTCACCCGTGCTCCGCGCACGGCTCGACCATGCGCTCGACCTGTGGCATCGTGGTGTCGCGCCCGTCCTCATCGTCACTGGCGGCACCGGCGTGGGCGACACGACGAGCGAGGCGGCGGTGGCGCGCAAGTACGCCATGAAGCACGGCGTGCCGTCGAGCGCGATCATCACGGAGAACCGTGGGAAGACGACGCGCGAATCGCTGCGCGCCGTCGCCGCCTTCATGCGCACGCAGCGCGCGGACACGGTGGTACTGGTGAGCGATCCCTTTCACATGCTCCGCCTCGCCATCCTCGCGCGGCGGCTCGGGATGACGCCCTACACCTCCCCCACCCGCACGAGCCCCATCTCGGCAAGTCGCGGGGAGGAATGGAAGTACGTGCTGAGTGAGTCGGTGAAGGTACCGATGGCGCTCCTGTTCGAGCGGCAGAACCAGAGGAGAGATGAGCCGTGAGACCCATGCCTCGTAGTGCCCGCGTCGCGGCGGGG
>JBBJNN010000053.1:32829-37285 GCA_037720885.1 Gemmatimonadaceae bacterium
CCAGCGCGACCACCGTGGCCGCGCGTACCCAGCAGGTCCCTGCGCTCAAGGCCGAGAAGTACACGCTGCCCAATGGGCTCGAGGTGATCCTCCACGAGGATCGCTCGGTGCCGATGGTCGCGGTCAACACCTATTACAAGGTGGGCTCGGGGGACGAGCAGAAGGGGCGCACGGGGTTCGCGCACCTCTTCGAGCACATCATGTTCATGGGCTCGCAGAACGTCCCCGTCGGCGCGTTCGACCAGATGCTCGAGGCGGCCGGGGCGCAGAACAACGGCTCGACGAGCGAGGATCGCACCGACTACAACGAGGAGATGCCCGCCAACGCGCTCCCGCTCGCGCTCTGGCTCGACGCGGACCGTATGGGCTTCCTCCTGCCCACGATGGACCAGCCGAAGCTCGATCTCCAGCGCGACGTCGTGAAGAACGAGCGGCGCGAGCGCGTGGACAACGTCCCCTACGGCCGCGCCGTCGAGACGGTGCAGGCAGCGCTCTACCCCGGGACGCATCCGTACTCGTGGCCCGTCATCGGCTCGATGGACGATCTGAGCGCATCCACGCTCGAGGACGTGCGCACCTTCTTCCGCACCTACTACGCGCCGAACAACGCGACGATCGTGGTCGCCGGCGACTTCGACCGCGACTCGGTGAAGACGTGGATCGCGCGCTACTTCGGCGCCATTCCGCGCGGTCCCGATATCCCCGCGCGCCCGCAGCCGGCGCCGGTCCAGCTCCAGCGCGACTCCTTCATGGTGCTCGAGGACCGCGTGCAGCTCCCGCGTCTCTTCCAGGCGTGGCACACGCCGAAGTTCTTCGCGGAGGGCGACGCCGCGCTCGACGTCCTCGCCTACGTGCTCGCCGGCGACAAGAACTCGCGCCTCTACAAGCGCCTCGTCTACGAGATGCAGGTGGCGCAGGAGGTGAACGCCTTCCAGAACTCCGGCCGCCTCGCCAGCCAGTTCTGGATCGACGTGACGCCGGCCCCCGGCCAGACGCCGTCGCGTATGGCGCAGCTCGTGGACGAGGAGCTCTCGAAGGTGATGAAGGACGGGATCACCGAGCGCGAGCTCGCGCGCGCGCGCAACACGCTGCGCGCCCGCTTCCTCGATCGCCTCGCGAGCGTGCGCGACAAGGCGTCCCTGCTCAACCTCTACAACTACTTCACCGGCACGCCGGACTACGTGGGGCAGGATGCCGCCCGCTACGATGCCGTGACCGCCGACGCCGTGAAGGCGGCCGCGAATACCTACCTCGGGGCGCACAAGGTCGTGCTGACCGTGGTGCCCGAGGGGAAGAAGACCCTGATGGTGAAGGGGGTGGTGCAGTGAGCCGGGAGCTAGGGGGATGTGGGGCCTTGATGAATCAAGGCCCTATGGGGGGACTGGCCTGGATGCATCGGGCCTTGATGAATCAAGGCCCCACTCGAGCACAGGGCCGAGTACTGTTGGCTGTGGTGGGACTGCTTGCCCTCGCCGCCTGCACGCGCGCGCCGAACCCCGACCCGATCACCCTCCCCCCGCCGGCGCCCGCGACGCCAGCGGTACCGGCGGTGGCGGACACGACGATGAAGGACCCGTTCGCCAGCTCGCGTGTCGCGGTGCTCGACCGCGCGAAGCCTCCGGTGCTCGCGCCGCCGCCCGCGCTCGCGCTCCCCACGCTCGCCACGCGCGAGCTGCCGAACGGGCTCAAGCTCGTCGTCGTCGAGCAGCACGAGCTGCCGATCGCCGACTTCATCCTCCTCATCGGCACCGGCGGCGAGGGCGACCCGGTCGGGAAGCCGGGCGTCGCCTCGCTCGCCGCGGAGATGATGCAGGAGGGGACGACCACACGGAACGCGCTCGCCATCGCCGACCAGGAGGCACTGCTCGGCGTCTCCGTCGGCGCCGGGAGCGGGTGGGACGCGACGAGCGTGTTGCTCCACACGCCAACCGCGCAGCTCGACAGCGCGTTCGCCCTGTTCGCCGACGTCGCCCTCCGCCCGAGCTGGCCTGCGGGGGAGCTAGAGCGCCTCCGCAAGGAGCGCCTCACCGATCTCATCCAGCTCCGCGACCGCCCGCCCGCGATCGCCGACCGCGCCTACGCCTCCATCCTCTACGGCACCGAGCATCCCTACGGCCGCCCGCTCGGTGGCACCGAGGGATCCACGCGGGCGATCACGCGCGCCGATCTCCAGCGCTTCTACGGCACCTACTTCCGCCCGAACAACGCCACGCTCATCGCCGTCGGCGACGTGACGCCGGACGACGTGGAGCGCCGAGCGGCCGCGCTCTTCGGCGCGTGGGAGCGGGGCACGGTGCCGGCGACCACGTTCCGGGAGCCGCCGCGTGCCACGAGTACAACCGTCTACCTCGTGGACAAGCCGGGTGCGCCGCAGTCGTCCGTGCGCATCGGCGCGATCGGCGTACCGCGCTCGACGGACGACTACTTCGCCATCCTGGTGATGAACACGATCCTCGGCGGGTCGTTCACCAGCCGGCTCATGCAGAACCTCCGCGAGACGCACGGCTACAGCTACGGCGCGCGCTCCCGCTTCGACATGCGCCGCGCGCCAGGTCCCTTCACCGCGGCGGCCGAGGTGACGGGCACGAAGACGGACTCCTCGCTGGTAGAGTTCCTCAAGGAGCTCGCCGCCATCCGCGACACGGTGCCAGCGGCGGAGCTGACGAAGGCCAAGCGCCTCCTCCAGCTCGGCCTCCCGAGCCGCTTCGAGACGACGGGCGACATCGCCACGCAGATCGTGCCGGTCGTGCTCTACGGCCTCCCCGCGGACTACTACAACAGCTACGTGCAGCGGGTCGAGGCCGTGACGCAGGCGGACGTGCAGCGCGTCGCGCAGCGCTACGTGGATCCGTCGAACCTCGCGATCGTCGTCGTCGGCGACCGGAAGGCGATCGAGCCATCGCTCCGCGCGCTCGGCGTGGGCGACGTCACCATCCGCGACATGTCGGGGCGGCCGGTGCGATAGCGCATCGGGACGCCGGGTCCCGATGACGCTCGACGACGCGGCGTTCGAGGCGCTCTTCCGCGCGCACTACGCGCCGCTGTGCGAGTTCGTGTACGGGTACGTGGGCGTGCGCGAAGCGGCCGAGGAGCTGGTGCAGGACGTCTTCTTCGGCGTGTGGACGCGGCGCGAGCGGTGGGAGCCGAGCGACAGCGCGCGCGCGTACCTCTATGGCGCGGCGCGCAACCGCGCGCTCAACCACCTCCGGAACGCGCGCGCCACCCGGCACCGCGATGAGCGCGCCGGCGCGGAAGAGGCGGCGCCGGCGATGGGTGCGCCGGCGCCGGATGCCGCCGCGCGGATCGAGCGGGAGGAGACGGCGGCCGCGGTCCGCCGCGCCATCGCCGCCCTCCCCGAGCGTGCCCGCCTCGCCGTCACGCTCCGTTGGGAGCACGGGCTCCGCTATGCGGAGGTGGCCGAGGTGATGGGGATCTCGACGAAGGGCGTCGAGCGCCTGCTCACCCGGGCGATGACGGCGCTGCGCGCGGGGCTGGGGGAGGGCGGGTAGAGAGTCCGGGCTACCCCTTCGCCGCCAGATCCCGGATCGCCTGGACCACCAGGCGTACGCGCGCCGCATCGCCGGCGCGCGCGGCCTGCGGCTCCAGTCCGGTCGCGAGCCGGGTCAGCGCCTGCTGCCGCTGCGTGCCCGCGAGCCGCTCGGCCGCGTCGAGGTCGCGCCGCGCCTGCGCGATCCGGCCGGCCCCGAGCCCCTTGCTCCGCTCGAGCTGGTCGAGGTAGGCGCGCGGCAGGCTGAACGTCGCCGACCACACGATCTTCGGCTGGCTCTGGGGGTTGAACTCCTCCAGAACGACCGAGCGCGCCGCGTCGATCTCGTTCTTCGTGAGCTGAGCGCTCGGCGTGAACTCGAGGATGTCGAGCCCGCGCGCGATCTCCGAGGAGTAGATGTAGCCGTTGTACCAGTACGCGCCCCACGAGCCGCCAGTGAAGATGCGCGCCGAGTCGAGGGGACCGCGGTCGAAGAAGGCGAGCTCGGTCGGGCGGTCCGGATTGGTGAAGTCGAGCACGCTGACGCCGCCCTGGTACCAACCCTGGACCATGATGTCGCGCCCCGGTACCGGCACGAGCGAGCCGTTGTGCGCCACGCAGTTCTCCTGCGCGGTCTGCGGCGCCGGGAGCTTGTAGTACGCGTGCTGCGTCATCTTCCCGTTCTTGATGGTGAAGATGGTGTTGGCCCCCCACGCCACCGGGTCTGTCGCGCGGCAGCGCGCCGACGTCCCACCCCCCCACTCGTCGGTGAAGATGACCTTGGAGGCGTCATTGTTGAACGTGGCCGAATGCCAGAAGGCGAAGTTGGTGTCGGCGGCGAAGTCGAGGCGCTTCGGGTTCACGGGGTCGCTGATGTCGAGCAGCAGCCCGTAGCCGCCGCACGCCCCGCCGGCCAGGCCGAGCTCGGAATAGACGGTGATGTCGTGGCACTGGTCGGGGCCCCCGCGC